>NZ_JAUOSC010000002.1:0-637063 GCF_030548285.1 Gilvimarinus sp. 1_MG-2023 | reverse complement strand
TGCGTTCTGCGTTCTGCGTTCTGCGTTCTGCGTTCTGCGTTCTGCGTTCTGCGTTCTGCGTTCTGCGTTCTGCGTTCCGCCCCCATCTCAACCAATCACTCCCTCTTCCGTCGCTACCGCATCCAAGCCAATATCCCACGGCTCCAAAGGCAGTTGCTCTACCTCCTGGCAGCTGTGGGCGATACCGATCAATCGCGGTTTGCTAAAGCCTGGCAGACGGCGTTTAAAGGCAAAGGTGGTATCGTAGAAGCCACCGCCCATTCCCAGTCGGCCACCGCTGCGGTCAAAACCCACTAAAGGTAGTAATACAACATCCAGGTGTTGCGGTGACAGCGGTGCGGCCCTGTGTTTTATCGGCTCGGGAATACCGAAACGATTGCGCCGAAAAAGGGTTTGAGCGGCAAAGGGCGTAAACCACAATTGGCGTGTGTGCCAGGGGTGCAATACCGGCAGGTAACAGGCTATACCATGCTGCCAGGCCCAGTGGGCAATGGGGCGCGGGTCGAGCTCGCCATCGGCGGGCCAGTACAGAGCAATGTGACGGGCGCGCTTGAGCCAAGGTTGGCGTGTGAGAATATCAACCAGCGCTTGGGCGGCAAAGGATTGTTGCTGACTGGAAAGGGTTCGGCGTTTGTTGCGCAACTGGCGGCGCAGTTGGCGTTTGCCTGATTCAGAATCCATGATGAAAGTAAAACCCCAGAATGCCGCTGTCAATTGGGCCTTGAACCCTAAAGTTCAAGGGGTGGCCCCAGCGATGTCATTAGGCTTTCCGTCGTGCGGACATGCTCACAAACACCAGCGAGGAGCTACCGGGTACAGCATTATCGGCTCAAGGACATAGTCGACTGGCGTACATCCCAGGGTAGTTATAATTATAACGTATTTTGGGTCGTTAACCCAAAATTTAGTGGGAAATCGAGCGCAAGGTCAGTCTATAAGCGCCTTCCACAAGGTGTTTTAGCTGAATGGATTTGAGGCTTGAGGCCGGCATTTGGCGCTAAGCCTGCCGCTTTTGCACCTTATTAAAACCCAGTGGATGCCGGGGCGAGTAGTCGTCGGTATCGGGCGATGAGGAGGGTGAGGCTAGGTTAGCTGGCGCTGAGTTGATCCAGCTGCGCTTCAATCTTTTGCTGCATCCGCAGCAGTGATTCAGGGTCGAGAGACTGATTGCTGCCCGAGGATTGAGCGACTAGCAGCTCGTGGCTCAGGTTCAGCGCTGCCATGACGGCGATGCGCTCCAGGCCAATAACGCTGCCAGAGTTTTTAATCATGCGCATCCGCTCATCCAATACCTGGGCCGATTCAATCAGGGCGTGGCGCTCTTCATCGGGGCAGGCGACTTGGTAGTCTTTGTCGAGAATACGTACATTGATCGTTTGATTGCTCATGGGAGCCTCATTTTATTCGGATTCCAGACTTTTTAAACGAGTGATCATTGCCTCAACCCGGGTGCGGGCTAAGTCATTCTTTTCAATTAGGCGCACGCGCTCGCGTTGCCAGTCACTCTCGCGCTGCTTGAGCTCGATATTTTCCTTGTGCAAGCGTGCGGATTGCCTGAGCAATTCATCCAGCTTGGCATCCAGCGTATTGATCCGTTCGTCAGACATGAATAAGACCCGTTGGTAAACGGTAGATACTATAATTGCCCTAGCTTGCAGGGGTCAATTACTCTTGATGTAATTTCTAGCTTATACGCGCAGAGTGCGAATATCAAAGGCATTTTTGTGCGCTGTCACACGTCGCCCCCGAGCGCGTGGCACGCTGTGCTAGCATAGGCGCCTTATTAGGAGTGGTTTTATATGTCTGAATTGGAAAAAGTTGCCAACCCATTTGACGATTGGGATGAGCGATTTGCGCCGTTAAACGCGCTCAATAGCCCGGCTGAATTGCAGGGTATGTTGTGTGGCCGTCTCTGTGGTCAGGCCATGAACGAAGCCGACTGGCTGCGATTGGTCAGTGATTTTATGGCTCTCACCGAAGAGCCCGACCAACCCACCACCAACGCATTGTTGGAATTTTTAACGCAAACCCGCCAGCAATTATCGGGCGAAGGGTTTAGCTTTGTTTTGCTGCTGCCCGACGACGAGCAAGGCATGGCCGAGCGAGTGGAGGCTCTGTCGCAGTGGTGTCACGGTTTTCTCAGCGGCTTTGGCGCCTCTGGCGCGGCCGAACAGGGTCAGTTGGAGCAAGAGATCGCCGACACCCTGGAAGACTTTTCTGCGATTGTGCAGGTGGCCGCCGACGACAACGATGCAGCCAGCACCGAGGCGGATTTTATTGAAGTGGCCGAGTATGTGCGTATGTCCGCTCTCACCTTGTTTCAGCACTATCACCCAGAGGCGGCCGAGCCCAATGACGCCGCTCAGGGCAACACCCCCAAAACAGTACACTGATTGCTATGAGAATTGCTAAATCTGAATTCGCCCGCCGCCGCAAAGCGCTGATGGACGTTATGGAGCCGGATAGCATTGCTATTGTACCGGCGGCGCCGGAGCGCACCCGCTCGCGCGATACCGAATATGTGTATCGCCAAGACAGCGACTTTTTTTATCTGACCGGCTTTGCTGAACCCGAGGCGGTGCTGGTGTTGATTCCGGGGCGCGAGCACGGCGAGTTTGTGCTTTTTTGTCGCGATCGCGATCCCGAGCGAGAAATCTGGGACGGCTATCGCGCCGGCCCCGCTGGTGCCTGTGATCAATACGGCGCCGATGACGCTTTCCCTGTGGATGATATCGACGATATTCTGCCGGGCCTACTCGAAGGGCGCGAGCGCGTCTATTATGCCATGGGCAAAGATGCCGGCTTCGATCGGCAGGTAATGGAGTGGGTTAATACCATCCGTGCCAAAGTGCGCTCTGGGGCGACCCCGCCCGGCGAGTTTCTCGACCTCGCCCACTTTCTGCACGATAACCGATTGTATAAAAGTGCGGCGGAGATTCGTGTGATGCGCGAGGCCAGTGAAATATCCGCCCGTGCTCATGTGCGCGCCATGCAATACTGCCAGCCCGATGTGATGGAGTACCAGTTAGAGGCCGAAATTCTGCACGAGTTTGCTATGGCTGGGGCCCGCTCTCCGGCCTACAACTCGATTGTGGGCGGTGGCAAAAACGGCTGCATATTGCACTATGTGGAAAATTCAGCTGCGTTAAAAGCAGGTGATTTGGTCTTGATCGACGCCGGCTGTGAGCTAGAGAATTACGCCGCCGATATCACCCGCACCTTCCCGGTGAGCGGCACCTTTAATGCCGAGCAAAAAGCGCTTTACGAGCTGGTGCTGGCGGCGCAAGAGGCCGCATTGACCACGATAAAGCCCGGTGCTCACTGGAACGAACCGCACGAAATATCGGTGCGTACCATCACTCAGGGTCTGCTGGATTTGGGGCTGCTTAATGGCGAGCTGGATACCCTGATCGAAGAGGGCGCTTACCGGCGTTTTTATATGCATCGCATCGGCCACTGGCTGGGAATGGACGTGCACGATGTGGGTGATTACAAGGTCGGCGGCGAGTGGCGAGTGCTAGAACCCGGCATGGTAATGACCGTTGAGCCCGGCATTTATGTCGCCCCCGATGATGACACAGTTGCCAAAAAGTGGCGCGGTATTGGTATTCGAATTGAAGATGACGTGCTGGTTACCAAAAACGGCTACGATATCTTATCCAAAGATGTGCCTAAAACCGTGAGTGAAATCGAAGCGCTTATGGCCAGTGCTCAAACCCGGCGGAGCACCTAAACCTTGGCCGAGGTGGATATTGCCATTATCGGTGGTGGCCTGGTAGGGGCCAGCGCCGCCCTCTTGTGCGCCCGGGCCAACCCACGGTGGCGCATTGCCATCATTGACCCGCAGCCTGCCCCCACCGACGCACCGGTGGGGCGGCCCAGCTTCGACGCACGCTCCAGTGCCCTGTCCGCCGGCAGTGTCGAGTGCTTACAGCAGTTGGGTTGCTGGGCAACACTGGCCGATAGTGCCGGTGCTATTCGGCAGGTGCATGTGTCCGATCGCGGTTATTTACCCGGCCAAAGGCTGAGTGCGGCCGAGTTTCAGCGCGATGCGCTAGGGTATGTGGTGCCTAATGTGGCTTTGGGGCAAGCTCTGTTTGCTGCCCTGTCACAGGTGGGCCACCTAAAAACACTCACCGATACCGTCCAAAATATCGAATTTAACCGCGAGCAGGCCAGTCTGAACTTGCAGTCCGGTTCTGCCCTAAGCGCGCGTTTGGTACTAGTGGCCGATGGCGCGCAATCGGCCACCCGTGAGAGCCTCGGCATAGGCACCCGCGACCATCACTATCAGCAGCAGGCGGTAATTGCCAATGTGCGTGTCAGCCAGCCACATAAAGGCGTTGCTTACGAGCGGTTTACCGATCAGGGGCCGATAGCGCTTTTGCCACTAGCGCCGGATCGCGAGCTGGCTTTGGTGTGGACTCTACCGCCTGCCACAGCCGATAGCGCCCGCCATTGGCGCGATGAACAGTTTCTTGCCGAGCTGCAAAACCGGTTTGGCCACCGCTTGGGGCGGTTCCAGTCGGTCAGCGAGCGGGTGAGTTACCCGCTCGTGCGCCGCGAAGCGACCGAGCAGGTGCGCTCGCGTCTTGTATTATTAGGTAATGCCGCCCACTCATTGCACCCGGTGGCCGGGCAGGGTTTTAACCTAGCGCTGCGAGACTGTGTGCAGCTGGCGCGGTATTTATCTGAGACGGACCCGGGCGCCTTGCCCGAGTTATCGGCATATCAACAGGCGCGCCGTAAGGATCAAGCAGTTACCACCATCGTGGGCGACGCCATGGTCCGCCTGTTCAGCCGCCGCGATCCGGGCGCGGTCACCCTGCGCCACCTCGGCTTACTGGGGCTAGAGGCGCTGCCCCCTCTAAAAATTGGCTTCGGTCGACACATGATGGGCCTAGCTGGCAGTCAGACTTCGAGCTCGGGCGAGTGCGCTTGCGGTTCGGCCATTGAGGGCGGTCAACATGGCTGAGCGGCAGGTGGATATTATTGTGGTTGGCGCCGGTATGGTGGGTGCCGCCTGCGCATTGCAGCTGCAACAGCGTTTTGCCGGTAAGCAAATTGCTCTGGTGGCGCCCGAGCCTGTGCAGGTGTCTGCGCCTGAGCCATTTGACCCGCGTGTGGTGGCGCTGACCGAGCGCTCCCGCTCGCTGCTGGCTGACCTCGGGGTGTGGCAGACACTGGCCGATACGCGGGTTTGCCCCTATCGGCGAATGGACGTGTGGGATGGCGAGGGGGCCGGCAGTATTCAATTTGACAGTGCTGAACTCGGCCGCGATACTCTGGGCCATATTGTCGAGAATCGGTTAATCGTACAAGAGCTGTTGCAGCGGATCGCGCACAGCGAAATCGAGCCGGTAGCCGCCAGTGTTAAGTCGCTGGTATTTGCGCCCCAGGCCGTAGCCGGTGTGGTGCTGGATAACGGCGACACTCTTAAAGCCCCCCTGACCATTGCTGCCGATGGGGCGCGCTCCAGTCTGCGCGATATGGCGGGTTTGGCCGTGCGCGAGTGGTCCTACGGGCAGAGCGCGATTGTCACGACCGTTAAAATGCAGCGCAGCCATCAGTTTACCGCGCGCCAACGCTTTACCGCCCTGGGGCCGCTGGCCTTTTTACCTCTGCGCGAAAGCGCACAAGACACAGCGCCTAAGCACTGCTCTATTGTCTGGTCTGCCGAGCAGGCTCTGGCCGATGAGTTAATGGCGCTGGATGACAAAGCCTTTGCCGCACGATTGGGAGAGGCCTTTGAGCATCGTCTGGGCCAGGTTGAGTCGGTGGCCAAGCGCTTTGCCCTGCCACTGGTGCAGCGTCACGCGCGCCAGTATGTTTGCCCGGGTTTAGCCTTAGTGGGCGATGCCGCGCACAGTATTCATCCGCTGGCGGGGCAAGGGGTCAATTTGGGTCTGCTCGATGTGGCGGCCCTGACTCAAGAGCTGGTTCGAGCTGCCGAGCGCGATTTGGGCTTGTGCGAATATGCCTCATTGCGGCGCTATGAGCGGTCTCGAATGGGGCATAATCTCAGTATGATGGCGGCGATGGAAAGCTTTAAGCGGCTGTATGGTAGTCGCGACCTATCGGTGCTGCATCTTCGAAATCGTGGTATGGACGCCGTTAACCGCCTGACTCTATTGAAAAATACTCTCGCCGAACAGGCGATGGGTTTGTCTTTGTCATAATAATGTCGATTTATTCTATGAAAATACACGTACTGGCACATTTTTTTAATGCTCTTTTATTGCTGTGGCTTATTGCCGCGGCGGGATTTTTGGCCTCGGAACTGCAGGTTGAGACTGTGTTTGCGGCCGTTGTGACCTTAGTGGTCGCCTATTTTGTCTTTAAGCACCAGCGCTGGGGTTATTTTGCCGCAGCCGCTTGGGGTTTGGCCTGTTACCAGTTGGCAAAAGAGGAGCTTGCCCTGGAGGTGATTAAACGCCCTGCCATGCTGGGTGGTTTTGCCGTTGTGGTGATTGCGCTTATCTTGCATGAAGTGTTTTGTCGCCGCCCAACCAGAGGGCGCGACCAACCGATGTAACCGCGAGCTTTGCCTTCCCCAGGCCAAAATGATTTTGACCGGTGCTGAATAATTGCCCAGTAGCGGTGTTAGTAAAAATGAGTAGAACTGAACCCAGTTCATCCATTTCACAGTCAATAGATCATTTTTAGGTTCCGCACATGGTTGTGTGGAGTAAGTAGGGAAGCCGGCGCAGCCGGTATGCAAAGTCAGTAAGAGGGCGTTATGTCAGAGCAATTGGTCTCAGGTGTGGTTAAGTGGTTTAACGATGCAAAGGGTTACGGGTTTATCGAGCGCGAAGGCGGTCCGGATGTGTTTGTACACTTTCGTGCGATTAACGGCACCGGCCGGCGCACTCTGCTAGAGGGACAGAACGTGTCCTTTGAAGTGGTGCAGGGTCAAAAAGGTCCACAAGCCGAGAATGTTACCGCCGTTTAAGTATTAGGCTCGACGCCCGGCGCGCGCTGAGCTAAAGTGCTGCGCCGGGTGCCGACAGAATTTTAGTTTTCGCC
This sequence comes from Gilvimarinus sp. 1_MG-2023, assembly GCF_030548285.1. NCBI lineage: Bacteria > Pseudomonadati > Pseudomonadota > Gammaproteobacteria > Cellvibrionales > Cellvibrionaceae > Gilvimarinus > Gilvimarinus sp. 1_MG-2023. Next base: position 630,037 of record NZ_JAUOSC010000002.1, on the reverse strand, counting down.
CCTGGCCGCTTGCGGCCCGGGGCTTTTTTGCGTGTGAGTTTTACATTAACAATAGGGTAGCGGCTTGTCTGATTTAACCGTTGTGATTTGGTTTTTTGTGGTAGTGGCCACGGTGTACTACTGGTGGCGGGCACTAATGGCAAAAGAAGTTGCCCTTCGTGCGGCCGCGCGCCACTGTAAAGAGATGGATATACAGCTGCTCGATCAGAGCGTCTACCTGCGCCGCCTCTGGTTTAAGCGCAATCACAAAGGCGCGCTCAGCCTCTGGCGCGCCTTTTACTTTGAATTTACCTCCACCGGCGAAGACCGCTACACCGGCCGGGTCATCATGTTGGGCCGGCGTATCGAGCAGGTTGAGCTGGATCCGCACCGGGTTCACTAGTGTCCGGCTCTGCTCAGAGATTAGTTTCTTGCGATTTACCCCGCACAATACTGGGCTTGTTCAGGGCAAAGCTTTATAATTCGCGGTTTGGCCCTAGGGGCGTATTTTAGTTGGAGTCCATCATGACAGAGCGTAAAGCACAGGTATCGCGCGATACTCTGGAAACGCAAATCAGTGTTGAGTTAGATCTCGACGGCAGCGGTCGCGGGGAGTTTGATACCGGCGTGCCGTTTCTTGAGCACATGATGGATCAGATTGCTCGCCACGGCATGATCGATATGAAGGTGACCTGTAAGGGCGATACCTATATCGACGATCACCACAGTGTTGAGGATATCGGCATTACCATCGGTCAGGCGATTGCCCAGGCGATAGGCGATAAAAAAGGTATTCGCCGCTACGGCCACGCCTATGTGCCGCTGGATGAGGCCTTGTCGCGAGTGGTGATCGATTTTTCCGGTCGCCCCGGCCTGATTATGAAGGTACCTTTTACCCAAAAGCGTGTGGGAGCCTTTGATACCGAGCTGTTTTCCGAATTTTTCCACGGTTTTGTCAACCACGCTCAGGTGACGCTGCACATCGATTGTCTGCGCGGCGAGAACGCTCACCACCAGATCGAGACCGTTTTTAAGGCCTTCGGCCGCGCCGTGCGTATGGCGCTGGAAGAAGATCCGCGTATGGCGGGTATCACGCCCTCCACTAAGGGCAGCCTGTAAGTCATGACAGAAACGGTAGCGGTTATTGATTACGGCATGGGCAACCTGCACTCGGTGGCCAGCGCTTTGGGCAAGGTATCGACGCAAAACGTTGTGGTGACCAGTGATGCGGCCGAGGTCAGCGCCGCCGACCGGGTGATTTTCCCCGGTGTGGGCGCCATTGGCGATTGCATGAGTGAAATCCGCCGGTTGGGCTTCGATCAGTTGCTGCGCGAGCAGGTCAGCTCGGGCAAGCCGGTGCTGGGTATTTGCGTCGGTATGCAGGCACTGCTGAGCCACAGCGAAGAAAGTGGCGGTACCGATTGCATCGATCTTTTCCCCGGCCAGGTAAAATTTTTTGGCCACGACTTAAAAAGCGCAGCGGGTGAGCCGTTAAAAGTACCCCACATGGGCTGGAACCAGGTTGCCCAGGTTGAGCACCCGCTGTGGCACAACATTGCCGACCAATCCCGCTTTTACTTTGTTCACAGCTACTTTGTGGAAGACACGGGGACTGAGGTTAAAGGTCGCTGCCAGTACGGCGTCGAGTTTGCCGCCGCCCTGGGGCGCGACAACTTATTTGCCGTGCAATTTCACCCCGAGAAAAGCCACACCGCAGGCTTACAGTTACTGCAAAATTTCGTTGGCTGGAACGGCCAGAGTTAACGCATCAAGAGAGATTTAACATGCTTATTATCCCCGCCATCGATTTAAAAGACGGCCAATGTGTGCGTTTGCGTCAGGGACTGATGGACGATTCCACCGTATTCTCCGATGATCCGGTTGCCATGGCGACCAAATGGGTGGATGCCGGTTGCCGCCGTTTGCATCTCGTTGACCTTAACGGCGCCTTTGCCGGCACTCCGGTTAACGGCGATGTCGTGACCGCGATTGCCAAGGCTTACCCGAAGCTGCCGATTCAAATTGGCGGCGGCATTCGCTCGGCAGAAACCATCGAGCACTATATTAAAGCGGGCGTTGAATACGTCATTATCGGCACCAAAGCGGTAAAAGAGCCAGATTTTGTCACCGATATGTGCCGCGAATTCCCTGGCCATATTATCGTTGGGCTAGACGCCAAAGACGGCTGGGTGGCCACCGATGGTTGGGCCGAGGTGTCCGATGTCAAAGCGAGCGATTTAGCTAAACGTTTTGAGGCCGACGGCGTTAGCTCGATTGTCTACACCGATATTGCACGCGACGGTATGATGCAGGGCGTTAACGTTGAAGCCACCGTTGCCATGGCCCAGGCCTCCAGCATTCCGGTGATTGCCTCGGGCGGCATTACCAATATGGACGATATTCGCGCCTTGAGCGCTGTGAGCGACAAAGGCATTTGCGGGGCCATTACCGGCCGCGCCATCTACGAAGGCACATTGGATGTGGCCGAAGCGCAAGATTACTGCGACGGCGCGGAGTAAATTCTATGGCACTGGCAAAACGTATTATTCCCTGTCTGGATGTGGATGACGGCCGCGTGGTTAAAGGCGTGCAGTTTGTCGATATTCGCGATGCCGGTGACCCGGTGGAAGTGGCAAAACGCTACAACGAAGCGGGCGCGGATGAGATTACCTTTCTCGACATTACCGCCAGCCATCAGGGGCGTGACACCACAGCCCACACGGTGGAGCGTATTGCCAGTGAAGTGTTTATTCCCCTGACCGTGGGCGGCGGCATTCGCACGAACGATGATATCCGCCGGATGCTAAACGCCGGTGCCGATAAGGTCGGCATTAACTCTGCCGCAGTGCATAACCCCGACTTTGTAAAAGCCGCCAGCGACCGCTTTGGCGCTCAGTGTATTGTGGTGGCCATCGACGCTAAGCAAGTCAGTGCCGAGGGCGAGCCTTTGCGCTGGGAGATCTTTACCCACGGCGGTCGCAAGCCCACCGGTATTGATGCCGTAGAGTGGGCGACCCGCATGAGCGACTATGGCGCCGGCGAGATACTGCTGACCAGTATGGATCGCGACGGTACTAAAAATGGCTTCGATTTAGCCCTGACTCGCGCTATCAGTGAAGCGGTGCCCGTGCCTGTAATCGCCTCGGGTGGTGTGGGTAACTTGCAGCATTTGGCTGATGGCGTACTAGAAGGGCAGGCCGACGCTGTGTTGGCGGCTAGTATTTTCCACTTTGGGGAATACACCGTCAATGAAGCCAAGCTGTATATGCAAGAGCGCGGCATTGAGGTGCGTCTGTAGCAAAGCAAGGGAAGTTTGCGCAGACGATTTATCTCGCTCGCGGTAATTGACACAAATAAGCAATCCCGCAGCGACGGCTCGCCGCGGTGAATAGGTACTTAGCTGGCTAAATGTTTAGTGTTAAGCCGCGCGGTACTTTTCTATGACTTTGGCGGCGCCAGGCGCAGCTTCACAGATAAAGTCGATAAATTCACCTACGCCAATTTCAGCATCGGCACGGGTATCGAATGGGCCAATGTCCACGCCCTCACGGGTCATGTAGTACCAGTAGCCAGACTTTTCTACAAAACGGCCAGAGCGGTCAGGTACGCCGCCATTTTCACCGGTGCGGTTATCGTTGCTCATAGGGTTCACCTCGCGATCTTATCCTGTTATATCCGGTTCATTATGACGAATGGCCCGGGGTGCAATTGCACTGTTCCTTTGCGAATACGCCAATAGATGGCGTTGGAGTTGCTGAGCCCTCGATTACTGCGAGTATGTCACTCTATCTGAGCCCAATACAGCCTACCGTAAGCTAATTATACGCACTTCCTGTGAGTTTGTTTATATCGTCTTTATCTACTTATAAAAGTTGCTGATAACCAAACTCTATTAATTTAGAGGGCATCTGGCTTTTTGCCTGGCTTTGGAGCTGTGCTGGGGGCATGGTCCACTGGCGCAAAAGGGGCGGCGGGGCTTGGCAGAAACCCGCCCCCGGAGGGCTGGGCGCGACCAATGCCGATGCAGATACCAGTTCAACTCCCTGCTCTGCATACCACTGCTCAGAGACCTGTTCGAGTACCTGAAGAGTTTCTTTATAAGGATGACCAATCGCGATGGCATGGCCCTGAGTTTTGGCCCGTTTTACGGCGAGCAGCAGTTGTCGGTGGATATGCTCGCGGTCAATTTCATGATCGAGAAAAACATCGCGCTTGGCGCTGGCCAAACCGTAAGCTTGAGCCGTTTGGTGGGCAACACTTTGTGCGGTAGTACGGCTGTCGACAAAATAGAGCTTGGCGCGGCGTGCCTCACTCATAGTCCAGCCCATGGGTTGGGGCTCGCGGGTCAAAGCACTGCCCATATGATTATTGAGGCCCACGATGTGTGGGAAATGCGCAATAGATTTGCGTAAGGAGGCGGTAAACTCTGCTCGACTCATCTGTAGTGTCAGGGCGCCGGGTCCGAGTGCTAGCCCCGCCATATTCTCCATGGGGGCGTGGAGTATTTGCTCTTTACCCTGCCTGTGGGTGAGTTCGGCTAAATAGTGGCTGTGCGGGGTGTGCGGCAGCAGTGCCAGAGTATAAGCACCCGCTAAGCGCGCAGTGCGTTCACCAAGGGCGCGGTTGTAACCGACGTCGTCAATAATAATGGCGAGCTTGGCACGGGTAGGGTCGGGCTCATGCCCGGGGCCATTGGCGCCCCAGGCGGTTAGGCTAGCCAGAAATAGACAGGCGATCAGTGAGCGCAAAGGGTTCGCTTACAAGGTGTCGGTTTCGGGAGCGGCTTCTACCGGCTCACTGACAGGGGGTATCTGCGCCTGCTGGCGGAAAATATGTAAGCCCTTTAACAGGTTGAGCGCTTCGTGTAATTGATTGTCTTTAGCCAAAATAGAACTGTCGCCGGCGCGGGACTCTTCGCGGGCTTTGGTGCCCACTTCTTCTTCGCCATTGCCATTATTTAAGTGTCCGGCCAGATCGGCTTCGGTGGTGAGCAGTGAGGGTTTAACCGCCGTCACTTTGGCGCGCTCAACGATAACATCGGGCTCAATTCCCTGGGCTTGAATCGAGCGGCCATTGGGGGTGTAGTAGCGCGCGGTAGTTAATTTGATTGCGCGGCTTTCGGTGATGGGCACCACGGTTTGCACCGAGCCCTTGCCGAAGCTGCGTGTGCCCATTATGACGGCGCGGCCCTGGTCTTGCAGGGCGCCGGCGACAATCTCTGAGGCCGAAGCAGAGCCGTCGTTAATCAGAACCACCAGTGGTAAGCCGTCGGTTACGTCGCCAGCGTTAGCGTGGTAGCGGCTTTCACTTTGGGCAATACGCCCTTCGGTATAGACCACCAAGCCGCCATCGAGGAAGATATCCGTGACATCGACCGAGGCTTGTAAAACGCCGCCGGGATTGTTACGCAAATCGAGTATTACGCCGCGCAAGCCGTCGTGATCTTCCAACGTTCGGTTGATCTTACCGGCAAGGTCGCGCCCGGTATTGACTTGGAAGGTTGCGATGCGCACGTACAGGTAATCGTCATCCAGTAGTTTGGTGCGAACACTGCGCACTTTAATAATGTCGCGCACAATGCTCAGCTCAAACGGTTGATCAACGCCTTCGCGCACGATGGTTAGAGTCATTTCACTGCCCTTAGGGCCGCGCATAACACTGACGGCCTCGTTCAGGCTCATGCCTTTCACCGGTTGATCGTCGAGACGAATAATTAAATCGCCGGCTTCAATACCCGCTTCTTTGGCGGGGGTATCATCAATGGGCGAGACGACTTTCACAAAGCCATTTTCCATGCCCACCTCAATGCCCAAACCACCGAACTCGCCGGAGGTGTTGACCTGCAAATCTTCAAAGCGGTCGGCATCTAAATAAGAGGAGTGCGGGTCTAACTCGGCCATCATGCCTTTAATAGCGTATTCCAGTAGCTCGGTATCGGTAAGCTCTTCGACATAGCTGGTACGAATATGGTCGTAGACGCGGGTGAAGGTGCGTAAATCTTCCAGCGGCAGCAGCCCTTGTGCCTCTGACTCGCTGTCGAGACTGTCGGTCATTGCCTCCACATCGGTTTCTGCCGGTAAGGGCTCTGGGTCTTGTGCCCAGCTGGGGGCAGAGGCCAAAAATAAGACCGCTAAGATAAGGCTGGATGGGGCTAAACGCATTCCGTTCTCCTAAAGATTCGGCGCGCGCGGTTAGGCGCGAGCAAGCCAGGGCTTGGGATTAGTGGGCCGGCCTTGATGGCGAATCTCAAAATAAAGGCCAGAGTAATTCTGGCCACCACTGTTGCCCACGCGGGCAATGGTTTCTCCGCCCTGTACTCGCTCACCGGGGCGTTTGAGTAAAGTTTGGTTGTGTGCATAAAGGCTCATATAACCCTCGCCATGATCGACAATCATCAGCAGGCCGTGGCCGCGCAGGTAATCGGCAAAGATTACCATTCCGCCGTGGATGGCGACTACAGGGGCGCCGGTTTTGGCTTCAATCACCAGCCCGTTCCAAGACAGCTGGTTGCCGACCCGGTCGCTGCCATAATTGTGGCGCACGGAACCTTGTGTGGGCCAAGGCAGTTGACCTTGCAGGCCGCTAAACGCCTGACCGCTAAACGGCGAGTGCGAGGTGCCTAGGGTGGTGGTCATCTCCTCTAGCAGCACCGCAAGGTGCGCTTGGTTTTCCTGATCTGCGGCGAGTTTGGCGTCTTTATTGGCAATAATACTGGCCAGTTGTTGCAAGGTAGAGGCGCGCTTTTTTTGCTGGCTTTGCAATTGGCGCTGGCGCAGACTCAATTGCTGCTTTTGTGTGGCGAGTGCATCGCGACTGGCTTGTACCTTGGGGGTGAGAGTTTTTAGTTCATTGATGGTGCTCAGGTACTGGTCGAGCTTATCGTTGCGCGCTTTAAGTAGATAATCGTGGTAGGTATTGAGCCGGCTTAGCCGCTCGGGTGATTGCTGGTTGAGCAAAATTTTCAGTGGGCTTTGCGGCCCGCCTTGATAGGCGCTGCGTACTTGTGCCGCAATTTGCTGCTTTTGCCCCTGGCGCTGTCGATTTAAATTGCGCTGGCGCTGTTGCAGGGTTTGCAGTTCAGTGTCTTGGGTTTGTATTTTATCGTTGAGCTGATCGACTTTATTTTCCAGTGAGTCAATTTCTGTCTCTGACTCCTCCAGCTCGTGCTGTAACTTGCCGCGTTCGGATTTGACCTGGTTGAGATCTTTTTTAAGCTGCTCAATATTTTTCTGTAGCGCTTCGAGCTTGCGCTGGTACTCGGCGGCATCATCTGCGCCGAGTGCACACAGGCTGGCACTGCCCAGAAAAAGACAGAGTAGCGCCGCGACCAGAGGCCGCGGTGAGCGTGCAAAGTGACCGAATCGCATAATGCTAAGGGCGTAAACCGCCCGTTTACCCCTTGAGCTCGACAAGGTTGCGGCCGGTCATTTCAGCGGGCTGTTCGATATTCATTAGGTGAAGCATAGTCGGGCCAATGTCCGCCAGTGAACCGCCGTCGCTGATCTGACCGTCGCGCTCTCCGATATACACCAGTGGCACCGGCAAGGTAGAGTGTTGGGTGCTTACCTGGCCTGATTCGGGGTCAAACATTTGCTCGCAGTTACCGTGGTCGGCGGTGATTAGGGCTTGGCCGCCAGCGGCGCGGGTGGCGTCTACCACACGGCCAATGCAAGCATCGACGGCTTCAACGGCCGCCACTGCGGCATCGAAGACGCCCGAATGGCCGACCATATCGCCGTTGGCGTAGTTGCAGATAATCGCATCGTATTTACCGGACTCGATGGCTTCCACCAGTTTATCGGTAACTTCCGGCGCACTCATTTCCGGCTTGAGGTCGTAAGTGGCAACATCGGGCGAGGGAATTAAGATGCGGTCCTCACCTTCAAACACAGCCTCTTGGCCGCCATTAAAGAAGAAAGTAACGTGGGCGTACTTTTCCGTCTCGGCGATGCGCAGCTGAGTCTTGCCCTGGTTTTGCAAGTACTCACCAAACGAGTTGGTCAGAGGTTGCGGTGGGAAGGCGCAGCTGGCTTTGATGTCGGAGGCGTACTCGGTCGTCATGACAAAATCGGCCAGCTCGGGGACGAGCTTGCGCTCGAAACCATCGAAATCGCTATCGACCAGGGCGCGGGTGATTTCACGCGCTCGGTCGGGGCGGAAGTTCATAAAGATAACCGCATCGCCATCGTTGATGGTGGCCACTTCCTGGCCTTCACCGCAAATTACGGTGGCTTTTACAAACTCGTCATTTTCATCGCGCTCGTACGCGGCTTGCAGGCCGGCTACACCGGTTTCTGCATCGTGTTCGGCGTCGCCGGTGACCATCACGTTGTAACACTGTTCCACGCGGTCCCAGCGGTTGTCGCGGTCCATAGCAAAATAGCGCCCACAAATGCTGGCAACGCGGCCCACTCCCAGTTCGGCAAACAGTGCCTCGGCTTGCTTGAGTGGCCCCTCGGCGCTGCGCGGTGCAGTGTCGCGGCCGTCGAGAAAGGCGTGTAGATAAACCTCGGTGGCACCTTGCTCGGCGGCGGCTTTAATCATCGCCAGAATATGATCGGTGTGGCTGTGTACACCACCGGCGGACAACAGGCCGAGAATATGCACAGCTTTGCCGTTGTCTTTGGCTTTGTTAATAGCGCTGACATAGGCGGGGTTACTGGCAAAGTCACCATCTTCGATGGCTTTATTGATACGGGTAAAGCTCTGATACACTACCCGGCCGGCGCCGAGGGTCATGTGGCCCACTTCGCTGTTGCCCATTTGTCCCTCGGGCAGGCCTACGGCCAAACCAGAAGTGCCAATCAGGCTTTTCGGGCAATTGTTCCAATAGTTATCCCAGTTGGGAGTCTTGGCGCTGTAAATAGCGTTGTGTTCGGTGGATTCTGAGTGCCCGAAGCCGTCGAGAATCAGCAAAACCATGGGTTTTTTCTTGGTTGTCATAGATTCAGTCGCTTGTTTGTTGTTTCAAGAATAGGAAGATGTCCTTATTCTACCGATTATGGCCACACAACTCTACGTTACAGCCCGCGCGCTGGGCGAGTTTTTCTCAATTGGGCTATTAAACCGCAGTGCCTGTCGGCCAGCGCTGTGCTGGTGTATACTTTCGCCCTTTTGCGGCCGGCTTCGGTCGCTAACCGTTAAGTAAGGGTCTTCGGGTGAACAATATACTCATATTTGTCACAGAGCAGTGGCTGCTGGTCGGTACTTTGGCAGCACTGGTTTATTTGTATGCGTGGCGCGAGAGGTTGAAAAATGGCCAACCTATCACCACATCTGAGGCTACAGCTTTGATCAATGCCGGCTCAGCACTGTTTGTCGATGTGCGTGATGGGGCAGAGTTCAAAGCCGGTCACATCACAGGCGCGGTCAACCTTCCTTATAGTAAGTTGGCCGACCAGTCCGATACCCTAGAAGAGCATCGTGACAAAACCTTGATTTTGGTCGACAAAATGGGACAGCACGCCGGTAGCGCCGGGCGCCAGTTAGGCAACAAGGGCTACACTGTGTGCCGTCTTTCCGGTGGTATCAGTGAGTGGCAAAACCAGAATTTGCCACTGGTTAAAAAGTAGGTTACTTGTGAGCCAAGTTGTTATGTACACCACAGCGGTGTGTCCTTTTTGCGTTAACGCCAAGCGTTTGCTCGATAGCAAAGGCGTTAAGGTCAAGGAAATTCGGGTGGATCGGGAGCCTCACTTACGTCAGAAAATGATGGCTGAGAGTGGCGAGCGAACCGTGCCGCAAATATGGATTGGCGATCGTCACGTGGGCGGTTTTACCGAGTTGTGGGCGCTGGATAAGCGCGGCGAACTCGATCCTTTACTATTTGCCAAATAAATAAACACAGTTATACGAGACACAGTTATGTCAGAAGAAAACAACCCAACCCCAGCAAGCTCCCTAAACGGTCAAGGCGATGAGAAAGCAACACCGACCTTCGCAATCCGTCGTATTTATTTGAAAGATCTGTCGTTTGAAACCCCTATGGGGATTGAAGGTCTGTCGAATGCCAGCAAAGCGCCGAACATTGAGCAAGAGCTGAATGTTCAAACCAACACCATTTCAGAAACACTCTATGAAGTGGCTCTGTTGTTGACCATCACTGCTAAGCTGGATGACAAAGCGGTGTTTTTGATTGAAGTGAAGCAGGCGGGTTTGTTTGAAATTTCAAATATGCCCAAGGATAACTTTGGCCGACTGATCAACGCTGAGTGCCCGACGATTCTGTTTCCTTACGCTCGTGAGGCGATTGACAACACGTTGAATCGCGGTGGTTTTGCGCCACTGAATATGCCCCCCATTAATTTTGATGCGGTTTTTGCCCAGGCGATTTCTTCGGCACAGCAAAAACAACAAGCTGAGTCACCTGCCGACGCCTAAATTGGCTTCGCGACTGAGCTCTAAAGCCCGCTTAGCGGGCTTTTTTTATGCTTGTCAAAAAACGAGATCGACTTGTTACCTCTATTTTTATTACTTTACCGTCGAAGCCTTAGCAACTAAAGTAAGTGGTATAACGACGGATACCCAATACTATGTTTAACCTCTCGCGAATGCTTTCTAAGGAAAGCAGCCATATAGCGGCCATCGACCTTGGCTCTAACAGTTTTCATCTAATCATTGCCCGCTGGGAGAATCAGCAGCTAACCCTTTTGGACCGATTGCGCGAACCTGTGCGGATGGGTTGGGGGCTAGAGGCAGACGGCAGCCTGAACCCCGAGGTGCAAGAGCGGGCACTGGCCTGTTTGGAGCGTTTTGGCGAGCGTCTGCGCAACTTTCCCTCGGGCAGTGTGCGGGCGGTGGGGACCAAAACCCTGCGCTCAATCAATAATTCGCGCGAGTTTTTAGCCGAGGCTAAAGTAAAGTTGGGCCATCCGGTGGAAATTATTTCCGGTGATGAAGAGGCGCGCCTGATTTATTTGGGGGTGGCTCACTGTATTGCACCGGGTGATAAAACCCGGCTCTTGGTGGATATCGGTGGAGGCAGTACCGAGGTTATTGTGGGCCAGGGTATGGAGCCGCGCATCAAGGAAAGTTTGAGCATGGGTTGCGTTGCTATAACCAAACGCTTTTTTGCCGATGGCAAGGTGACCGAAAAGGCCATTAAAAAAGCGCGCATCGCCGCGGGCCAGGAAATTACGCCGGTGGCGGATGAGTACAGTGACCACCCATGGCAAGAAGCATTGGGCGCTTCGGGTACCATTAAGGCGGTGGCTAATGTCTGCCTGCAGGCGGGCTGGAGTGACGGTGAAATTACCTTAAAATCGCTGGAAAAAATCCTCAAGCGCTACGCTAAACACGGCTCCACCGATATGGAGCTAAGCGGTGTCTCGGAAGATCGCCAGCCCGTTTTTTTAGGCGGCGCGGTGGTCTTAACGGCCCTGTTTGAACAGTTGCACATCGACACTATGGTCGCTGCCGATTGGGCATTGCGAGAGGGCCTGTTGTTCGATTTGAAAGGCCGTTTGGAAGACCACGATATTCGCGAGCAAAGTGTGCAGGCGTTGGCGCAGCGATTCCATGTCAATATGGGCAAAGCCGAGCGCGTGGCGCTGATGGCACAAACGCTGTTGCAGCAGGTGGCTGACTCTTGGGCAATCGAGGTGGGCGATGCCGATAAGTTATTGCGCTGGGCGGCTTATCTTTATCCTGTCGGACTGGATATTGCTCACAGCGACTATCATAAACACTCCGCCTACATTGTGGAGAATGTCGATATTGCTGGCTGCTCGCGCGCCGAGCAAGCGCAATTTGCCGCACTGGTGCGCTGCCACCGAAAAAGTTTACGGGAAAAACATTTTGCGGATGTGGGCACCGAGTTAATGCCTCTGGCCATATTGCTCCGCCTTGGGCATTTGTTTAATCGCACCAAAAGGCACAGCTTGCCCGAAGGCTTGCGCATTAACGCCGAAGGAAAAAATATCCAGCTTGCGATTGATGCCGACTGGCTTGAGCAAAACCCACTGACCTTGGCTGACCTAGAGTCGGAAATGGTGCATCTGGAAAACGCCGGTTACCGCATGACCATTAGTAGCTCGGTTGAGTGAGCGCCAGCTTTAATAACGCGCCCCAAGAGCTACTTGTTTAGCTGTTGCTGGCCCACTGATTGAGAAGCGTGCCCTGCGCATCAACCGCCGCTTCTCCTTCGGCGGGTTGCAGTTTTTCGTAGTGACCGTCGCTGTGCAATACCCAAGCGTGTGTGTTGTCGGCCAGGTACAGTTCTAAATCACTGATAATTTGCTCGCGCAATTTTTTCGCTTTAACCGGAAAGCAAGTTTCTACCCGGTGGAACATATTGCGTATCATCCAGTCGGCGCTGGAGCAGTAAACCGCCGGGTCGCCAGCGTTTTCAAAATAAAACACGCGAGTGTGCTCTAAAAAGCGACCGACTATAGAGCGTACATGAATGTTTTCCGATTGCCCTGCAATGTCCGGGCGCAACTGGCAAACCCCGCGCACAATCAAATCCACCTTGACCCCGGCGTTGGATGCCTCGTAGAGCGCCAGCACCAATTGCTCTTCGTAGAGCGAGTTCATTTTCACCACGATGCGGGCAGGTAAGCCGTTGTTGGCATTCTCAATCTCTTGATTGATATGCCTGAGCATGGCCTTGTGCAGGGTAAAGGGGGCGTAGAGCAGCTCATGCATTTTTGAGGCTTTGCCCATGCTGGAGAGCTGCAGAAAAATTCGGTAGACATCCGCACAGATATTACTGTCAGAGGTCATGACGCCGTAATCGGTGTACAGCTTGGCAGTTTTAGGGTGGTAGTTACCCGTACCTAAATGAACATAGTAGGCGAGCTTTTTCTGTTCGCGTCGTGCCACCAGCAACATTTTGGCGTGGGTTTTATAACCCACCACGCCGTAAATAACGTGAATGCCGTAGCGTTGTAACCGCTCGGCCAGGGCGACGTTTTGCTCTTCGTCAAAGCGCGCTCGCAGCTCGACAATGGCGGTGACTTCTTTGCCCGCTTTAGCCGCTGCCACCAATGCATCGACCACCGGCGAGTTTGAGCCGGTGCGATACAGCGTTTGCTTAATGGCCAGTACGTCGGGATCGGTAGCCGCTTCGCGAATAAAATCCACCACCGCCTGGAACGAGTCGAACGGGTGGTGCAATAAAATATCGCTTTTTTTCAAGGCATCGAAATAGTTGTCGGCTTTTTTGGGCAGTTTGGGCATTGATTGCACAAAGGGCGGAAAGACCAAGTTGCTGTCTTTTACCAAATCGAACAAGTCCGACAAGCGGTTAAGGTTGACCGGGCCGTTCACTTTATACAAGTCGCGCCGGTGAATCTCGCAACGCTCCAGCAAAAAGTTTTCGATATCCGGCGGACAGGTGCCGGTGAGTTCCAGACGCACCTCATCGCCGTACTGGCGATAGACTAACTCGCCCTGCATCGCACGCAGCAAATCGTCGGTTTCCTCTTCGTCGAGGAAAATGTCCGAGTTGCGGGTCAGGCGGAACTGGTAGCAATCCTGTACGGTCATGCCGACAAAAATATCGCCCATAAAGTAGTGAATAATGGACGACATAAAGACGAACTCGCGGCCATTATTCGCCACCTCGGCAGGCAGCTCAATCATATTGGGCAGCGAGCGCGGCACCTGCACAATCGCCCGGCCGGAGTTGCGGCCAAAGGCATCTTTACCGTCCAGCTTGACGATAAAGTTAAGAGACTTATTCATAATGCGCGGGAAAGGGTGCGCCGGATCCAGCCCGATAGGGCTTAGCAGCGGCAGTATTTCGGTTTCAAAGTATTCGCGCAAATAGGTTTTTTGCTCGTCGGTCCACTCGTCGCGGCGCAACAATCGCATACCGTGCTGATTGAGCAACGGCAGTATTTCTTCGTTGAACAGAGCGTACTGTTCGTCGACCAGTTGGTGACAAATATCGCCGATAGCGGATAAGTTTTCACCGTGTGTGAGGCCGTCGGGGGGGATGGCGCTGGTGCCCACTTCCAGCATTTGCACCAGGCCGCCCACCCGAACTTCAAAAAATTCGTCTTGGTTGGTGGAGAATATGCACAGAAAGCGCAGCCGTTCGAGCAGCGGGAGATCTTTATCGTAAGCTTGGTACAGCACTCGCCGGTTGAATTCCAGCAAGCTTAGCTCCCGGTTAAAAAACTGCTCGGACACGTTACTACCTCTGTCTAGATGCTTCATAATTCTCCCTGCAAGCTATACCGAGTATATGACATATTTGTGACGAAGGCGGTTCTGAGTGCCACTGCTGACAAATTAGCACACTGAAAACCGGTTTTCCCCTCGATGGTGCCTGGCCGCTGAGCTGAACAGGCGTGAGGGATATTTCGGGCGTATCAGCGGGTGAGTACCAAAGCCAACCCCCCGGGGTTTTCTGAGGGTGGCTCTGGTGTAAACCGGCAATTAAGCCTCTTCCAGCCCCAAATTGCGGACAATATTGGCCACGGGCTCGGCCTGATTCATGGTGTAAAAGTGCAAACCAGGGGCGCCGCCTTCGAGCAGTGTTTCGCACAACTCGGTGACCACTTCCTCGCCAAAGTCGCGCAGTGCCTCTGGGTCGTGCTCGAAGCTCTCTAGTCGGCGTCGCAACCAGCGCGGAATATCGGCACCACAGTTATCCGAGAAACGGGTCAGGTTGCGATAGTTAATAATCGGCATAATACCCGGGTAAATGGGGTTTTCGATACCGATTTTGGCGCAGGCGTCCATAAAGTAGAAGTACGCATCCGGGTTAAAGAAGTACTGGGTAATGGCATTGTTGGCGCCGGCGTCAAACTTTCCTTTTAAGTAACGCACATCGTCGTCGTAGCTTTTAGCCTGCGGGTGAACTTCCGGGTAGGCGGCCACCTCCAGCTCAAAGCTATCGCCGAAATGCTGGCGAATAAATGCCACCAGCTCGTTGGCGTATACCAATTGGTAAGAGCCACCCACACCCGAGGGCATATCGCCGCGCAGAGCGACAATGCGCTCCACTCCGGCGTCGCGATACTCTTCAATTAGACTTTTCATGGTCGCTTCGTCGTCGCCGCCAAAGGATAAGTGCGGCGCAACGGCGGTGCCCAGATCATTAAATTGCTTGACCAGGCTCTTGGTGTTGTCGCGGGTAGAGCCGCCAGCGCCGTAAGTGACCGAGAAAAAGTCCGGCTCAAAAGTCGCTAAAGTATCGCGCACCGCAGCCAACTTAGCCCGGCCTTCATCGGTTTTGGGCGGAAAGAACTCAAAGCTCAAGCGTAGTGTGTCTTCACTCATTGTATGTTCCTTTCGGAACGCAAAACGCAAAACGTAAAACGCGATACGCCAGTGATTAACCGGCGTTCAGCGTTCAGCGCTCGGCATTTAGCGTCCTATTAATATTTATAACTCTCAGGCTTAAACGGGCCGTTTACGTCCACACCGATGTACTCGGCTTGGTCGTCGCGCAGTTTGGTGATTACGCCGCCAAAACCTTCCACCATGTGCAGGGCCACTTCTTCGTCCAGTTGCTTGGGCAGCACTTTAACGTAGAGGTTGTTGGGCTTCTCGGCGGCGGGTAGGTCGGCGAATTTGCGCTCGTACAGATAAATTTGCGCCAGTACCTGGTTGGCGAAAGAGCCGTCCATAATGCGCGATGGGTGACCGGTGGCGTTACCGAGGTTAACCAAGCGGCCTTCGGACAGTAGCAACAGGTGATCGTTGCTGGCGCGATCGCGGTAAACTTTGTGCACCTGGGGTTTAATTTCTTCCCACTCCCAGTTCTCGCGCATATAAGCGGTATCGATTTCGTTATCGAAGTGGCCGATGTTGCACACGACGGCGCCATTTTTAAGCGATTGCAGCATGGCCGAGTCGCACACATTGATGTTGCCGGTGGTGGTGACGAGCAAGTCGGTCGTGCCCAGCACAGCGGTGTTGACGTCGGCGACATTGCCGGTGTTGATGCCATTCTGGTAGGGCGATACCACTTCAAAGCCGTCCATACACGCCTGCATGGCACAGATGGGGTCAATTTCGGTGACCTTCACAATCATGCCTTCCTGGCGCAGTGATAAAGCAGACCCTTTACCTACATCGCCATAGCCAATAACCAGAGCTTTTTTGCCCGACAGCAAGTGGTCGGTGCCGCGCTTAATGGCATCGTTCAGGCTGTGACGACAGCCGTATTTGTTGTCGTTTTTACTTTTGGTCACAGCATCGTTGACATTGATGGCCGGTACCTTCAGCTCGCCTTTTTTCATCATGTCGTGCAAGCGGTGAACACCGGTGGTGGTTTCTTCACTGATGCCGTGAATATTATCCAGCAGTGCCGGGTATTTTTCGTGGGCTAATTGAGTTAAGTCGCCGCCGTCATCGAGAATAATATTCGCATCCCACACTTCGCCGTCTTTAACGATGGTTTGCTCAATGCACCACCAAAACTCTTCTTCGGTTTCGCCTTTCCAGGCAAAAACCGGAATACCTGCGTCGGCAATGGCCGCGGCGGCGTGATCCTGAGTTGAAAAAATATTGCACGATGACCAGCGTACTTCCGCACCCAGGGCAATCAAAGTTTCAATCAGCACGGCAGTTTGAATGGTCATATGAATACAACCCATGATCTTGGCACCGGCCAGAGGCTGCGCGTCAGCATACTCGGTACGCAGCGCCATCAATGCCGGCATCTCGCCCTCGGCGATATCAATCTCACGACGACCCCACTGGGCCAATTGTTGGAACTCTTCCGCTGTTTTGGCGGCGACTTTGTAGTCGGTAAATGTGGTGTTGCTCATAAAAGTCTCCGGTTTTAATGTCGCTGAACGCTGAACGCTGAACGCTGAACGCTGAACGCTGAACGCTGAACGCTGAACGCTGAACGCTAGTGCGCCACCTTAATCTTATTGATTAGGCTGGCAAGCTTGGCGAAAAGACGCTCAATAGGTTCGCAACAAATGTCTTTGTTTAAAAAGTTAAGTCTTGCGGCTATTTCCAGCTGAGTTTCCAGCTCGGCCAATGAGCCACGGCTAATATATAAAAAACGCAAAAAATCTTTTTCGCTGCTTCTCGCAGAACCTTCTGCAATATTGCTCGCAACGCTTACTGCAGCTCTTCGCATTTGGCTGACGAGCCCAAACTTTTCGCTGTCGGGTAGCTGTGACGTTACTTGATAAATAATTTCAACCAACGCCATCGCATCGTGCCAAACATGCAGCTGTTTGTGTTTTCTCTCCATTGTTAGCCTCCTTGCTATGTGGATCGTTATGCTGGTCGAATGTTTTCCGCATTCCGCATTCCGCATTCCGCATTCCGCATTCCGCGTCAGACGTCCGCCATTTTATTTAAAGTGCCTTCTTCAACGCCTCTACCTTATCGGTTTTTTCCCAGGTGAATTCCGGCAGTTCGCGGCCGAAGTGGCCGTAGGCGGCGGTGGCGCGGTAAATGGGGCGCTTGAGGTCGAGCATGGCGATCAGGCCTTTGGGGCGCAGGTCGAAGTGTTCGCGCACCAGGTTTTCAATCTCGTGGTCGGCCAGCTTGCCGGTGCCGAAGGTGTTGATCGAAATCGAGGTGGGCTCGGCCACACCAATGGCGTAAGACACCTGAATTTCGCAGCGGTCGGCCAGGCCGGCGGCGACGATATTCTTGGCGACATAGCGGCCGGCGTAGGCCGCCGAGCGGTCAACCTTGGAGGGGTCTTTACCCGAGAAGGCGCCGCCGCCGTGGCGGGCCATGCCGCCGTAGGTGTCGACAATAATCTTGCGGCCGGTCAGGCCGCAGTCGCCTACCGGGCCGCCGATAATAAATTGGCCGGTGGGGTTAATGTGATACAAAGTGTCGTCGTGCAACCATTCGGCGGGCAGTACCGGTTTAATAATTTCTTCGCGTACCGCCTCTTGCAAATCTTTTAGAGCAATGCCCGGATCGTGCTGAGTCGAGAGTACCACCGCATCAATGGCAACCGGCTGGCCGTTTTCGTAGCGCAAGGTTACCTGGCTTTTGGCGTCGGGGCGCAGCCAGTCGAGCTTGCCGTTTTTGCGCAACTCGGCCTGTTTTTCTACCAAGCGGTGCGAGTAGTAAATGGGGGCTGGCATAAGTACGTCGGTTTCGTTGGAGGCGTAACCAAACATCAGGCCCTGATCGCCGGCACCTTGATCTTTTTGCTCGGCTTCATCCACGCCCACGGCAATGTCGGCCGATTGTTTACCAATGGCGTTGAGCACGGCGCAGGAGGCGCCATCAAAACCAACATCGGAGCTGTTATAGCCAATGTCGAGAATGACCTGACGAATTAAATCTTCCAGATCGACATAGGTCGAGGTGCGAACCTCGCCGGCAACCACGGCCATGCCGGTTTTTACCAGAGTTTCTACCGCGACGCGGGCTTCCGGGTCATCGGTCAGAATGGCGTCCAGTACGGCGTCGGAAATCTGATCGGCCAGTTTGTCTGGGTGACCTTCCGAGACCGACTCGGAAGTAAAAAGGGCGTATTCGGCCATAGTCGATTGGCTCCTGTTCATTAAAATCGAAAAATTAAACTCGTTTAAAAAATTGTCGCAGCTGCACCTGAAAACCATTGCGCAGGGCAATGTACATGCTTTGGCCGTCTTCCAGGCCGGCGTCCTCCGCCCACTGGGTAAGGTCGGCGGGCTCAAAGCCCTGCCACAGGTCGCCGCAATTTTCCCGCGCCCAGTCCTGTTCGTGGCGGCACAGCTCGGTGACGATCAGGGCGCCGCCCGGTGTCAGCGCGGCGCTCAGGTCTTTAAAAATATCCGCCGGCGATGGTGTGTGGTGTAGCACCATATTCATCACAATGCCGTCGGCCAGTACCCGGTGTTGTGCCAGGCTGCTGGTATCGCCGTGAATAAACTCCACGTTGCTCAGCCGGGCTTGGGTGGCCGCCTCGCGCGAGTGCTCCAACATGGCATCGGCGCTGTCGAGCGCCACAACATGGGCGAAGCGTTTGGCCAGCGCTGGCAAAAACTCGCCCTGGCCGGGGCCGACTTCCAGCGCCAGGTGCCGGCTTTTAAAAGGGGTGTTGCTTAACAATTGCGCAACCTGCTCACCGTACACTGGGTAACTGGCAATAAGGTCTTGTTGGGCGCGAAATTTGTGCGCGTTATCGGCGAAAAACTGTTTGGAGGCCTGGGCGCGCTCGTCGCCGATAGCGCGGCACTGGGCATCGATGGCCGGCTCGGTCGCCAGTTGGTCCACACTGTGGAACAGGGCCTGCTGCAAATCGGCCAGTGGGTGGTCCGGTAAAACCATCGTGCGCCGATAGTAAATTGAGTTGCCCTCGCGGCGCGAGGTGGTGAGCCCGGCGGCGGTTAGCAGCTTTAAATGGTGGCTCATGCCGGATTGGCGCACATCAAAAATACGGGCCAGTTCGGAGACGCCGTAAGAGTTCTGCGCCAAAATGGCTAGAATTTGCAAGCGCAGCGGGTCGCCCGCCGCTTTTAGTAAGCTGGCGAGAGTGTCGCTGGCCGAGGTGTCGGTCTCGGCGGCGGGAGTGTCGTTGGCTGCCGGAGCAGTGGCTGATTGAGTCATGGCCGCTATACTAGACTAAAACCAAACCTATATCAAAATATTTTGATATAGGTTTGGGCGGCAGGTGGCTGGCATTGCCGGCGACTGTGTGCAAGTTGCCATTATTAAGCTCGTTGCGGGGCGACTCTGGGCTTTTACCTTTACTGTGAGCCTTAGGTGCGGGACAATAGCGCGCCCAAAGTGGAGCCAAGCGTCTCTGTGCCCTGTATTGGTATGGCCTAGACCCGCAACCACGAGTTAACAAAGGTTGAGTAACGACAGAATTTAGGCCCGCCAGAGGTCAACTTGAATCTAACCCAAGCTACTTTATAAGGAGCCTTGACCCCTATGCCGTCTCGTTTAGAACTTGCTAACGCCATCCGTGTCCTTTCTATGGATGCCGTGCAAAAAGCCCAAAGTGGCCACCCTGGCGCCCCCATGGGCATGGCAGATATTGCCGAAGTGCTGTGGAACGACTTCCTCCAGCACAATCCCCAGAACCCTCAGTGGAGCGACCGCGACCGTTTTGTCCTGTCCAACGGTCATGGCTCCATGCTGATTTACTCACTGCTGCACCTGTCGGGCTACAACCTGCCCATGGAAGAAATCAAAAACTTCCGTCAGTTGCACTCAAAAACCCCCGGTCACCCCGAATACGGCTACACCGAAGGCGTTGAAATTACCACTGGCCCGCTAGGCCAGGGCATCAGTACCGCCGTGGGTATGGCCATTGCCGAAAAAATGCTGGCCGCACAATTTAACCGCGACGGCCATAAAATTGTCGATCACTACACCTACTGCTTTATGGGTGATGGCTGCATGATGGAAGGCATCTCGCACGAGACTTGCTCCATGGCCGGCACTTTGGGGCTGGGTAAATTGGTCGCTTTCTGGGACGACAACGGTATTTCCATTGATGGCCATGTTGAAGGCTGGTTTACCGACGATACCCCCAAGCGCTTCGAAGCTTACGGCTGGCATGTGATTGCCAACGTTGACGGGCACGACCCAGAAGCGATTAAGCGCGCGATTGACGCGGCCAAGGCGGAAGATCAAAAACCGACCCTGATTTGCTGCAAAACTACCATCGGTTTTGGCTCGCCCAATAAATCTGGCTCGCACGACTGTCACGGCGCCCCGCTGGGTGACGATGAAGTCGCGGCCACTCGCGAATTCCTAAAATGGGAGCACGCGCCCTTTGAAGTACCCGCCGATGTTTACGCCGGTTGGGATGCCAAAGAAGCGGGCGCTGCCGCCGAGCAGAGCTGGCAAGAAGCCTTCGACGCTTATAAAGCCGCCTACCCCGCAGAAGCGGCCGAGTACGAGCGCCGCGTGATCAATGGCGATCTGCCCGCTGAATTTGCCGCTAAGGCCGATGCCTTTATCGCCGAGTGTCAGGCCAACCCGGAAAAAGTGGCCTCGCGCAAAGCCTCGCAAAAAACCATTGCTACCTTTAACAAACTGCTGCCAGAAATGGTGGGCGGCTCGGCCGATTTGGCCGGCTCTAACCTGACTATGTGGGAAGGCTCGCGCCCCATCACCGCGGTTAACGCCGACGGCAATTACATTTACCACGGTGTGCGTGAGTTTGGCATGAGCGCCATCATGAATGGTATGAGTGCTCACGGCGGCTTTATTAACTACGGTGCCACCTTCTTAATGTTCCAGCAGTACGCGGCCAATGCGGTGCGTATGGCAGCGCTGATGAAGTTGCGCAACATCTTCGTTTACACCCACGATTCCATCGGCCAGGGTGAAGATGGTCCTACCCACCAACCGATTGAGGTGCTGGGCACGCTGCGGTTGACGCCCAATATGCACACCTGGCGTCCTTTCGACAGCACCGAAACCGCGGTTGCCTGGAAGTCAGCCATTGAGCGCAAAGACGGTCCCGCCGCGCTGGTATTTAGCCGCCAGGGTATCGACCCGGTTGAGCGCGCCGACAGTCAAGTGGCCAATATTGCCAAAGGTGGCTACGTACTAAAAGATTGCGAAGGCACGCCAGACGTAATTCTGATTGCCACCGGCTCCGAAGTACCGGTTACCGTTGAAGCCGCCGACAAACTGACCGCAGAAGGCAAAAAAGTACGCGTTGTGTCTATGCCGAGCACCAGTGTGTTCGACCTGCAAGATGCAGAGTACAAAGAGTCTGTATTGCCGCTGGCCGTAAGCAACCGCGTTGCCGTTGAAGCGGCTCACGCCGACTTCTGGTACAAGTACGTGGGTATCGATGGCCGCGTGGTGGGCATGACCACCTTCGGTGAATCTGCCAAAGGCCCGGACTTGATGCAATACTTCGGCTTTACCGCCGATAACATCGCCGCCACCGCACAAGAGCTGTTAGATTAAGCTTTAGTGCTGACAAACGCCGCCGTCCCCCGGCGGCGTTTCTTATACTCTCTTTTGAATTTTTCCTATTTAGCAGCGCAGAGCGCAATTTACGGAGCGACACATGAACGTAAAACTGATGAGTGATCAGGACCTTTCGGGCAAGCGCGTATTGATTCGTCAAGACCTGAACGTCCCCCTGGATGAAGGCAAAATTACCAGCACCGTGCGTATCGATGCCTCCTTGCCTACCATCCAAAAAGCGTTGGAAGCCGGTGCCAAAGTGATGTTGATGTCTCACCTTGGGCGTCCGGAAGAGGGCACGTTTGATGCCGCTGCATCACTTGCGCCTGTGGCTGCGGAGTTGGGCAAAAAATTGGGCCGCGACGTCCCGCTGATTAAAGACTGGGTAGATGGCGTCGACATGGGTAACGCCGACGTTGTACTGCTGGAAAACGTGCGTTTTAACGCCGGTGAAAAAGCCAACGACGACGCGCTGGCGAAAAAAATGGCCGCGCTGTGTGACGTGTTTGTGATGGACGCCTTCGGCACCGCGCATCGCGCACAAGCCTCCACTCACGGTGTGGCGAAATTTGCCCCCATCGCCTGTGCTGGCCCTCTGCTGGCGGGTGAATTAGACGCCTTGGGCAAAGCGCTGGATAACCCAGCCCGCCCGCTGGTAGCCATTGTCGGTGGCTCTAAAGTGTCCACCAAACTGAGCGTGCTCGATGCCCTGTCCAAAATTGCCGACATTCTTGTCGTCGGTGGTGGCATCTCCAACACTTTCGTGGCCTCAGCTGGTAACGAAGTGGGCAACTCCCTGTACGAAAAAGACCTGATCCCCGAAGCTCAGCGCTTGCGCGATACGACCGAAGTGGTTTTTGCCACCGACGTGCGTACCACCAAAGAAGGCTTTAGCGACTGGAGTCACAACAGCAAAACTGAAGTTAAAGCGGCAAGTGAGATTCAAGCTGACGAAGAAATTATCGACTACGGTCCCGAAACGGCCGCGCGCGTAGCCGACATTATTAAAAACGCTAAAACCGTTTTGTGGAATGGTCCCTGCGGCGTGTTTGAATTCGACGCCTTTGCTCAAGGCACCGAAACCATTTCCCGCGCTATTGCCGACAGCGACGCTTTCTCGGTAGCCGGTGGTGGCGACACCTTGGCGGCTATTGATAAGTGGAACCTGGCCGATCAGGTAAGCTATGTGTCTACCGGCGGCGGTGCTTTCCTTGAGTTTGTTGAAGGTAAGCAGTTGCCAGCGGTGGCGATTTTGGAAGAACGCGCGAAGGGGTAGGTTTTTAACCTTTCAGTGTTTTTAAAAGGCGAGCTTTTTAGCTCGCCTTTTTTTATGATTTTTCTGCGTTCTGCGTTCTGCGTTCTTTTACCTGTCGTCAAGCGTTCGACCTCAGACTTTCTATTATGCTTTTGCCCTTTTTCGCCGGGCGGGCGAGTCACTTTTCGTGACGCGACGAAAAGTAACCAAAAGGCGCGCCCGCTCATCTCAGCCCTCGGCAACTGCTCCTGCGTTGCTCTAATACACTACATCCATGTAGCTATACGGGGTCCCGAATTCGAGCCAATTTTGAGGGTCGGAAAAGATCGCCCAGCCCAGGCTGCCCTCTCTGCTTTCAGCATTCACCTTGTTCCCAGCGCTTTTCCTTAATTGCACTTCCGTGTGCAATTAACCCACAAAATTAGCTCGAATTCGGCTGGATGAGAAGGGGGAGGGGACTTTGTAGCGGGTTTCGTTTTTGCGTCAGGTGTCAGACATCAGACATTGATACTATGTCAAATTCAATGCTGAACATGAGACGGCTTACTTTCTGATCCTCGATTTCTAGCCATATTTTTGATATTTCTCTGCTTTTTCATGGGTTTAAGAGCCTAAGTTCACGAGACTTAATAAACATGATACATTGCCGACTGCTGTTCAAATTGGCTTCTTTACCTTTCTGTAAAAATGCGCCAATTTAAAGGAAATAATATAAAATACAATGAGTTGTGGCGAGTTTCTAAAAGCAATCTAGGCGTGATACATTGCCAGGCGCATTTTTTAACTCGCACATTAATAAGCTGTTATGCATTTTTGAAGGAATATGAATGTCGGTAGAAGTGATCAAAGAAAAAATCTTTCAGTTCTTATCCTCAAGTGAACCTGAGGTTATGGCTATCAAAGGCGAGTGGGGAGTTGGAAAGACCTTTAGCTGGAAGAAGTTTCTTAAAGATGCCAACTCTGAAGATAAAATAAACCTTGAACGATACTCCTACGTATCCCTTTTTGGTATCAACTCCCTAGAAGCTTTTAAGTATTCAATTTTCGAAAATGTTATTAAGAAAGAAATTATCGGTACTGAGGCTAGTATTGATACTTTCAAAAATAATACTTCGAGCCTAATCGAATCATTTGGAAGGCAATCGTTTAACTTATTAAAGGGTGCGCCAATAGTTAAATCATTCAGTCCTGCAATAGAGACAATCTCATTTTTGTCACTAAATAGCACTCTTATTTGTATAGACGACTTAGAAAGAAAAGGGAAAGGACTAGAAATAAAGGATGTATTAGGGTTGGTATCACTACTAAAAGAGCAAAAGAAATGTAAGGTAGTGTTGCTTCTCAATGACGGAGAAGATGGTCTCGAAGATTATGAGAAATACCGTGAAAAGGTAATTGATATCGAGCTTGGTTTTGCACCAGATCCAGAAGAGTGCGCGTCAATAGCATACTCTGACGAAACGCCCGCTCATTCTAGGCTAAGAGAGTTGACTACAAGCCTAGGTATTCGAAATATTCGTATACTTAAGAAAATCGAGAGATTGGTTACTTTGTCTTTACCTCTAACAGAAGATTTTGAACCGGAAATATCAGATCAAGTCATACACTCCCTAGTGCTTTATGCATGGAGTTATTTCTGTTCAAATTCGAATGAGGATATACCAACCTTAGAGTTTATAACTAGTAAGGGCTATACACTTCTTGGTATAGGGGATGAAGAAGTCAGTGAACAAGATAAGAAGTGGCAAACTACTCTACAAGCATATGGTTATCAGCTTAATGACGAGTTAGATTTATTGTTGGCAGAAACTGTCAAAACAGGATATTTCGTCGAAGAAGATTTCAAAGAAAAAGCATCTAATAAAAATCAGGAAATAGTCGCATCTAAATCTGAGGGCTCTTTCTCGGAAGCTTGGCGACTCTATCATGATACTTTCAATGATAACGGCGATGAGGTTATTAATGGATTGTATGAAAGCTTTAAGGAAAACTGTAAATATATTACACCCATGAATCTAAATGGCACTGTTTCATTGTTTCGGGAATTAGGTGAAGAGGATAAAGCAACAGAAATTATTGATATCTACATAGAAAGTAGAAAAGACGAAACTGAGCTCTTTAACATGGAGGAGAATAATTTCTTTGGTGATATTAGAGATCAAGAGATTATAGACAAATTTAACGATACTTATAATCAGTCTGTTACTACCGAGACAGCGAAACAAGTCTTAGATAGGATTGCTGGCCAAAGTGGATGGAATCAACGCGACGAAGTTGTGCTAGCAAACACACCTATTGATGATTACTACCATTTATTTAAAACCGAGGTTGGTCGGCACCTTTCATCCTTTGTGACTACATGTTTGAAATTTGGCCAGTTTGGGAGTGCTAGTGATCAACAAAAAGAGATTGCCAATAGAGCTACAGAGGCACTACGAAGAATTGCCTCAGAAAGCGAAATTAACAAAAGAAGGGTCAAGAAGTTCGGAGTGAGCTTTGAGGATGCATAACAAGGCGCTGCTACGGAAAATTGAACTTGCCCCACTTTAGTGGACACCTCTAGATAACGCATCTGGAGGTGAAAATGCCAAAGTATACAAACCCTCGTAAAACGTGGGAATATTCAAGAGAGTTCAAGGTGCGGGCGGTAAAGATGAGCTACCGTACCGACATCCAAAGTAAACAGGTCGCAGACGGCTTAGGGATTCACCCATTTATGCTGTCTCGCTGGAGAAAAGAATATAGAGAAGGTTTGCTCCAGGGCGACGGGAAGAAGCGAGTTGGTTTGACTAATAAAAAGAGATCTAAATCAGAAAAGAATGTCACTGAGACAGCGATTTTAAAGAAGGAGGTCGAGCGCCTTAAAAGGGAGAACGATCTTCTAAAAAAGTGGCAACAGTATCTGGCGGAGTCACATCAGAACGATTTGGATTTATCCACAGATACGGACAAGAATTCGGAGTAGCAGCATTGTGTCGCTGGCTGGGTGTTTCTAGAAGCGGCTATTATGCCTGGAGAGACCGTGAGCCTTCAAATCGAGAGATGTCTGACCAGCGGTTACTTGAGCAAATCGTCAAAGTATTTGAGGCTAGTGCTGGTCGCTATGGCAGCCCACGAGTCCAGAAGGCGCTACGAAGAAAAGGTGTTTGGGTCTCTCGTAAGCGCGTTGCTCGGCTAATGAGAGAAGCCGGTCTAAAAGCCCGTGTTGCTTGTGTTACTCGGCGCATGCCTGGGTTAAGACGGTTTTTGTCTAAAGGGGAAAATAAGACTCTAACTTTTGGTGACACGACGGCATGCAATCAAATATGGGTGGCTGATGTCACGTACCTTAAGTTAAAAGGACGATGGTGCTACTTGGCCACGATTATGGATAGACATTCGCGGTGGTGAACAGATGGCATATCAGGCACTACAAAACGCCAATCGAATTTACCCTCATAATTATATTGTTAGGCGCGGCTATATCCTCAACCTGTCGCCTCGTTGGGGTGGTTCGTGGCAGAAGATTAGCGATTTTGTTAATAATCAGCCGCTAGATTCAACGATTAATCCTAAGCTTGGAGAACTGGCTGGGTATGAACTGTTTGAGCGCGGTAATTTATTATATATAAAGAAGGAATATCAGTCGGCGCTGGAAATTTTTGATCAATCCTTGCAGTTTGGGCCTAATCCGGTGACATTGTATTATCGCGGTCGATCCAATTATTGGCTGGATAAGTACAGCCAGGCGATTGACGATTTCACTAAAGCCATCTATTTACAGCCAGATGTAGCTGACTACTATTACTGGCGCTCGAAGGCACTATATTATTTTGGTCGTTACACTGATGGGTTGGCTGATATTGAGCGAGCCTATGCCTTGAACCCCCTAGATGAGGGCATACAAAAATTTAGGACACTGCTGCTGCGTAAATATGAACACCCTCAGCTTAAGGGTGTTGATAAAAATAAGGCTCGTAACTTGGTTAATGAGCAGACCCCAAAATACGATGAGAAGGCTCAGTACTTAAAGGGATACTCACACTTAGCACTGGGCGAGAACGCGGCAGCCGAAGAGGTGTTTCGTCATTTGATCGTCATTAATTTTGACAATATCGATTATGCCCGATGGCTCGACTTTGCATTATTTAGGCAGGCAAAACTTGAAGAGATTGTACAGTTTTGGGATGACTTTATAGCGAGGAATCCAGAGTCCGCAGAGGCCTATGGAGCGCGCGCTGGTACTTACTATCACTTAGAGAAATACTATAAAGCGATCGATAGTGCGCGTATTGCAGAACGATTGGGTGATAAAAGTGCGGAAGAGTTTATCGTCCGGTTAACTAAATTGATTACAAGAGTGGAAAACACCGAATAGAGGCTATCCCAATAAATAGCAATGGTTTTATTGTTTACATAATCAACTAAGAGAGGGTTTAAGGTAACAGCTCTGGCTGTCAGGTTTGCTATAAATCAGTGATGTGCTCACCCGTCTATAGCAAACCTAGTATTCTTTATTCGCATTAAAAAACAATAAATCGAACGCCGACGATAAAAAGCAGCACGGCAAAGAGTTTTTTCAAAAGGGCTGAGTCTAGCGAATGTGCGAGTTTTGCCCCTACGCGTGCGAAAGGTACACTGGTGATGGCAATGCCTAATACCGCAGGCCAATATACAAAACCTGTACTCCAATGTGGTAAGTCATCGTGGTTCCATCCTGCTGCTATGTTAGCGAAAGTGGCGGCGAGTGCGATTGGTAAGCCGCAGGTGGCAGAGGTGGCAACCGCTTTACGCATATCGATGCGTAGCCAAGTGAGGTAGGGTACGGTGAACGTACCGCCGCCAATACCAAACCACGATGAGCCAAAACCAATTACACCACCGGCTATGCCCAACCCAATCGCCCCCGGCTCTTTACCTTGCCCGGGTAATTGCCAGTTTAAGAGCATTTTTAGTGACAGTATTAGCGCGAAAAATCCGATCAGCTTTTGTAATACAGGGCCGGGTATAGAGCTAATAAAGAATACCCCTACACTGGTGCCAAGCACTAACCCTAGAGTCATGTGTTTTGCAATACGGCCAATAATGGCTTTATTGCGATGATGTTCCCACACTGAGCTGATAGAGGTGAATACAATGCTGGCTAGAGAGGTGGCGACTGCTATATGGGTGAGAACATCGGGTGAAATTCCAATTGCGATAAAGCTAAAAATAAGTACAGGCACAATGACCATACCACCACCAATACCAAACAGACCGGCCATGAGCCCAGCGAAAGCCCCCACCATTAAATAAAGTAAAAAGAAGGACATGTGTGCCTCATATATGTCAGTGTTAGCAATCTAGCGTAATAGGTTGGAACCCCGTGAAAATACAACCGGGGTCTTCGATAACAAATCGATGAGTTTTATCGGGTGAGTTCGCCCCGAACAATATCTGCGCCGGCGCTTAAGGCGTTAAGTTTACCTCTGGCGATCTCGCGAGATAAGGGAGCCATGCCGCAGTTGGTGCAAGGATAAAGCTTATCAGGGTCGACAAAATCCAGCGCCTTGCGCAAGGTGTTGGCGACTTCGTCGGGTGTCTCAATGATGTTCGTGGCAACGTCAATGGCGCCAACCATGATTTTTTTACCGCGAATCAGTTCAATTAACTCTATAGGCACTCGAGAGTTATGACACTCCAAAGAAATCATATCGATAGTAGAGGCCTGCAATTTAGGAAATGTTGCTTCGTATTGGCGCCACTCACTACCAAGTGTTTTCTTCCAGTTGGTATTGGCTTTAATGCCATACCCATAACAAATGTGTACAGCTGTTTCGCAGTTTAGGCCTTCAGTAGCTTTTTCTAGTGCCGCGATTCCCCAATCATTGACTTCATCAAAAAATACATTAAACGCGGGTTCGTCGAACTGAATTATATCTACCCCCGCTGCTTCTAGCTCCTTGGCTTCTTGGTTTAATATTTTGGCGAATTCCCAGGCGAGCTTTTCACGACTCTTATAGTGGTCGTCGTAAAGCGTGTCGATCATTGTCATTGGGCCAGGTAGTGCCCATTTTATTGGCTGTTTGGTTTGTTGGCGAAGAAATTTAGCATCTTCAACAAAAACTGGCTTGGAGCGATGAACATCCCCCACCACAGTGGGTACGTTGGCGTCGTAGCGGTCGCGGATTTTTACGGTTTTTCGTCGTTCAAAATCAACACCGCTTAAGTGTTCAATAAAAGTGGTTACAAAGTGTTGCCGAGATTGTTCACCATCACTGACAATGTTAATGCCGGCGTTCTGTTGTTCTTGTAATGAGACTAGTAAAGCATCTTTCTTACCTTCGGTTAGGGCATTTCCTTCGAGTTTCCAGGGAGACCATAGTGTCTCTGGCTGGGAAAGCCAGCTAGGTTTAGGTAAACTTCCTGCTGTTGATGTTGGTAATAACTGTTTCATGGCGTTTTTTGTCAGTTTATGGGTTTCTTTAAAGTGTGTGATTGTCAGTGAGGTTTTTTAAAGCCGAATTAAAAGGATTAATAAAATATTCTTCAGCAAACTTGGCTTGTTTAATCGCCAAACGGCTTCGTTCCTCACGATCGTATTGTATTTTTGTTAATGAGTGATCAACATTATTCAAGTTGGGCTGATAGAGTTTTCCGGCTACCGCATTAGCGTTGTAAATTTCAGGCCGATATATCTTCTGAAATGTTTCCATAGTGCTGATGGTTCCGATTAACTCAAGATTGGTGTATTGATTCAGTAAATCATTTACAAAATAGAATGCCAAAGGAGCAACGCTATTGGGCGGCATAAAGTAGCGAACTTGCAGGCCCATTTTTCTAAAGTATCTCTCCGTCAATGAAGATTCGGTGGGCTGGTATTCAAAGCCTAAAACTGGATGGTGATTTTCTGTTCGGTGGTACGTTTTTTTATCGGAAACGCTTAAGCAGACAACCGGAGGTTTAGAAAAGTTACTGTTATAAGCTTCTGAATTTATGAATTGCTTAAAAATACTGCCGTGTAAGTCGCCAAAGTTCTCGGGAATAGTAAATTTATCCTGACCTTTGTTGTGATTTTGTAACACGATACTGAAATCATAATCACGGACATAGGACGAAAAATTATTTCCTACGATGCCTTCTGTGCGGATGTTTTCATTATGGTCATTAATAATGGTTTTTAGTATTTCTATTGACGGAAAGCTGCGATTTTCGCTCTCAACTTTCATGTCGACTGAAATAATTTCTAGGTCGATGCTGTAACGGTCCCCGTTTGGGTTGTCCCAGTGTGCTAGGGCGTTAAAGCTATTGTCGATCATTTTTAGGGCGTTACGCAGGTTCTGCCGACGATGCTCGCCTCGGGCGAGGTTGGCAAAGTTGGTTGTAACGCGTGTGCTGTCTGCAGGTTGATAGTTTTCATCGAAACAAATGCGTTTAATCGCAAAGGTAAGGTTGTGATTCATCGTCGCTTATCATCCATTTAGTGTGTAAATCGAAATTATTTGCGGTTCCGTTAAGGCCCTTTGGTCTCGCTCGTTGGCAGCTTGTCTAAGCGTCGGCGGGCTATGCCCATATTGGCGGCGAAGTATGGATGGCGAAGGGCTGGGGCTATTTATACCGAAATGAATGCATGAATAAAAATGATGTATATTAATGTATTCATTATATATATTCATGTATTGGGGCGGTGCGGTATGGTGTTGTGAGGTTGCTGGTTTAGGCACTACGTGTTTTGGTGGGGCAGGGTGGCGCTGGAGTCCCAGTTCAAGCTTCATAAGCACTGATATTTAGGAGCTGAGTTGCTGCGCCTTTTATTTCTTATGCTAGCCTCAGTTATACAACGGAGTCGATTTGATGCCATTGATTAGATGTTAAGAGTTACTTAAGTCGAATAAATAATCACATCAATGGCGGGATTAATTTAACCGCAATAACCTGCCTGATTAATCGCTTGAGACTAGGTTAGGTGACGTGATGAGGTAGTCTTGGTAGGCATAACAGGGCAGGTCTTTTGTTGTTTATATCATAATAAGTGCAAGGTGATAGAATTACATTATAATAACTATTTTTAATAAATAGTTAATGCTTAAAAATTCTGCTGTTATTGTTTTT
This sequence comes from Gilvimarinus sp. 1_MG-2023, assembly GCF_030548285.1. Lineage (NCBI taxonomy): Bacteria > Pseudomonadati > Pseudomonadota > Gammaproteobacteria > Cellvibrionales > Cellvibrionaceae > Gilvimarinus > Gilvimarinus sp. 1_MG-2023. The sequence goes on along the minus strand of NZ_JAUOSC010000002.1, from coordinate 598,926 downwards.
ATTATTTAAATAAGGTTTGTATGCATGAACTCTGATATTGGGATGTACGGTATCCCCTATAATATTTCACCACATGGAATGAAAATTGTTGAGTATTTTGGTTTAGAGAATGTGATAGTTAGGGAGCCTGATGACCGGTTCTCCCGTTATAAGCACTATATTTTAGGTTTTACTAACCGTTCGGGATCAAATTATTTGGCCGAAGTGATTGCAGGTGATGCCAGATATTCTCCGGCAAGAGAATCATTATGTGCCGATATGGTCATAGAAAAATCCAAAAAACATGGTTTTAAAAGATTCTCTGATTATTTGTTTTGGCTGGTTGAAAGCACTACTGAGCACGGGCATGCTTTTGGTGCTAAAGCGTCCTTTGGTCAACTAAGTTGGCTGGCTGCAACTGGTGTCTTTGAAAATTGTTTTCCGCAGGCGCGCATTATTCATATGAAACGGGAGAATGTGGTTGCTCAAGCGATTTCGTTGTCCATAGCAAGGCAAACCAAACAGTGGATGTCTACACAGAAAAGTAAAATTAATAGTGATGATATATCTTATAATCCGGTAGAAATTAATAGGTTTGTTAAAGAAATTGTCCGCTCTAATGCAGAGTTTGAGGGGTTTTTTCTTAAACACTCAATAGATCCGGTAGAAGTTTCGTACGAGGATTTTTGTAATAATACGGAACAAGAGCTTGGAAATATTTACAGGGCATTAGGTTTTTTTAATATAGGGTTAACTCTAAATATTAATGGCTCGAAATTGCTTAAACAGGCGGACACTATAAACCAATCTTTCGAAGATCGATTCAAGCAAGAAAACCGTATTGGAAATATTTCTAATAAATACTAATATATAAAAAATTCAGAAATACTTAATAAAATATTAGTAACGCTGTTCTGATCTGGTGTCGAGCGTGCGGCGCCAGACTTTGATTTGTGAATTCCGATAATTTTTTCTAAGTGAGTGAGTCAAACGTTTTATCCGCAGTAACAAATTTGGGATGAGGGAATGAATCTGTATTTCTATAGTAGGCATAATATAGATAACGAGTCTGCCTACCCACGATAATAATTTTGCTTTACTTCTTAACGGGGACGTTTTTTAGCAGTTCTACAATCACTGAGTTGCCATTCAGTTCAGCGAGGTCTATAAGGTAAGACTTTTCGAGCTCAACCATGGGCTCATCGGTTAATAAATCTTTAACGGAGGTTTCATCGCCATTGGCGATAGCGGTTTTCAATGCTGAAAATTTGTTGATACTTCGCATATATTTTCTCCCACTTGTGATTTCCTTTTCGGCCATATTTACCAACGATGGTGTCGGTATCAGGTTTATTCAATATCCGGGCTGCTGTTATTTGTAATCTTATCTTTATATAACAAGTATGACTTAAATTGGTAGTGCATTTCTAATAATTTTTGCTGGAATCTCCCGAGTTTGTCACATTGCACAGTGATGTCTGTCACACCTATGTCACCAATACCGGTAATAATCGATTATTTACTGAAGCTTTGGGGTGATATATGCCAGATGTATCTAGGCGGGGTTTTATCCGCAACGGTTTAGTGGGCCTTGGTGGTGTGTATGTGACATCGGCGCTGAGTGGTTGTGGCGGCAGTGACGATAGTGAAAACTTAGGAATGGGCACCTTTGCCCACGGGGTGGCCTCGGGTGACCCATTAGCCAATAGCGTTATTTTATGGACGCGAGTGACGCCTGCCGATAGCAGTGCAGAGGCGGTGCGGGTCAGTTGGGAGATTGCCGATAACCAAGCGTTTAATAATATCATTGCCGAGGGGTCGGGTGAGGCTCATATTGCTCGCGACTTTACCATTAAGGTGGATGTACAGGGCTTGTCGCCAGATTCACATTATTATTACCGGTTTAAAACGGCCAGTACCACCTCTACTGTTGGGCGTACACGTACTATGCCTGATAACAGTGCGGAGCAGCTGTCACTGGCTGTGGTGTCTTGCTCAAACTATCCGGCGGGTTTCTTCCATGTGTATAACGAAATTGCCAATAAGAGTGTAGATTTAGTGCTGCATTTGGGCGATTACATCTACGAGTATGGACGCGACGGTTATGCATCGGACATGGCAGCGCAAATGAACCGGGAAGTTTTACCGGCCAGCGAGATCCTGTCGCTGGATGATTACCGTGCCCGCTATGCACAGTACCGAACAGATAAAAATTTGCAAAAGGCTCACGCCTCGGCACCGTTTTTAGTGGTGTGGGATGACCACGAAATCGCCAACGATACCTACATCGACGGCGCAGAAAATCACGACGCAAGCGAGGGCGACTTTGTCGAGCGCAAATTGGCGGCACTGCGGGCCTATTTTGAGTGGTTGCCTATTCGCTCGGAAGGGGCACTCGACAGCGACGGCCTGGCTATGCCATCGAGTATTTATCGTCAATTTGAGTGGGGCAATCTGGTAAATTTATTGATGCTCGATACCCGTAACGAAGCGCGGGCTAAACCTCTGGAAACAGGCAGTTACTTTAATGCTCAGACGGGCACATTCGACTTTACCGGGCTGTTTGCCGATATAAACGATCCGGCTCGCGAGCTATTAGGCGCGCCGCAGCGCGACTGGCTGGCTGCGGCTTTGACTACCTCAAGTGCAACCTGGCAGATGTTGGGTCAACAGGTTTTAATGGGGCGAATGAATTTACCTTTTGCCATTGCCACCCAGCAAATGAGTATTCCGGATTACGCCGAGTTGGGCGCGCTGGCTTTATTAGCGGCGCGTGCAGAGCAGGGCGATCCGAGCCTCAGTACTGATGAGCTGGCGTATTTACAGGCTAACCAAGAGCGCCTTACGCCAGAGGTTGTGGCCTTACTGCAAGCGCCCAGTATCCCTTATAACCTGGATGCCTGGGACGGTTATGGCTATGCGCGCGAACAGGTGTTGGCCATGGCCCGCCAGGCTAACGCACGGTTGGTGGTGCTGGCTGGCGATACGCATAACGCATGGGCCAGTGAAATTGCCGATGCCGATGGCAATTTTGCAGCGGTAGAATTGGCCACCTCATCGGTAAGCTCACCGGGGTTGGAGGAGTACCTAGCCATACCGGCTGACGCTTACGCGCAAACCGAAGCGGGAATAGTCAATTTGGTGGAGGGGCTGAAGTATTTGAATAGTGCTGACCGTGGCCTGCTAACCCTGGACATTACCCACGAGCGTATTATCGCGCGCTGGGAGTTTGTCACCTCGGTACAAGACAGTGACTACAGCCTACAAGCCTCCAGAACTCAGGAAATGACGGTATCGGCGGATAATCCATATCACTTTAGTTAGTCATTTTCGAAAAAGTAAAATCTAAAACGCCGGGTAATACCGGCGTTTTTTGTGGTTTCTACTTTTTACTTTTGAGTGATTCAAGTATTGCCAGCCTTTACAGACTCCCTTTGCATATTAGAAAAATTATTCGTCAATCGTTGTAATTATTTCCAATAAGCGGTGTTAAATTAATAATGGTTCTAGCCACTATTTAGGTGAGTGCCAGCCGAGTGGGTGTGAATGTGAGCTATTTCACACGGGTGCGTTAAATTTAATTTTGGCATAGCAATTGCGACTAGCAAGTCAGAGATTGGGTTTACGGATTAAAAGCTGTGTATTGCGGCAGACATTTAGCCCGTAACTCCCTAATTTGTCTTAATGACGTTGGAGGTAGTTGCTATGAATATTTCTCGGAAAATGACAGTTGCTCAACGGACTCGTGTGTCGGTAGCGGCACTTGTTTTTGCTACCTGTGGACTCGCTCAGGCAGCAGAGGGTACCCCTTCTGAGCAGATTCAATCACCTATATCGTTTAATGAGGTCGATCGTGATACCAGTGGCAGTTTACACTGGCAAGAGGTAAAAGACGCATACGGCGCAAAGCTTGAATCGCTACATTTAGATAAGAGCACGACCCTAAATCGCTTCGATAAAAATGGCGATGACGTTTTAGAGCCGCAAGAGTATGCCGAGTTGTCACGGACTATCGCGCGTGATATTGCTAAGTCGCAGGATGCCGAGGTTGCGTATCAAGCGGGTGATCAGCGTCAGCGTGCGGCTGAAAGAACCTTTCAGGGCCAGAGCGACATGCAGGCCAAAGCGGCTGTTACGGTAGATCAGTTGCCGGCCGATAACGCTGATCGTGTGGAAGGTTTTAATGTCATCAATCGACAGGCAGATATTGTGGGCGAAGTTGAGAAGGTGATTGTCGACGATGGCAAGGTGCAAAACGTTGTGGTGAGCATTGGTGGTTTTATGGGTATTGGCGATAAAGACGTCTTGGTTGATGCTCGTGAGTTGCGTATCGATGTCGACCATGTTGTTTGGAATACGCCCCTAACTGAACACCGGTTGGATAATTTGCCTGAGTACTCAGAGGATGAGCACTCTTAATGGCAGGTGCAAAAAGTTGCTTGCGCAGAGGTCCTGATGATTGACAGTGCCACAGGTGTGAAATATCTGAGCCAGAAGTGCCGAGCTGCGCGGTCAAGTAGCTCGGCAAGTTTACTTTCCCGTCTACGGTGACGCTAGCGGTTAGTGCGATAGAGTTTGATGCAACCATTGCAGAAATTGCGGATAGGGCGGAGCACCGGCTTGTTGATCGAGTATTTTCCCCTGTTGAAAAATCATTAGGGTTGGAATGCTGCGAATTTGAAATTGCGCCGCTGATTGCGGAGCCTGCTCGGTGTTAACTTTTATAAAGCGCGCGATTGGCTCAAGCTCCGCGGCTCGTGCAAATGCTGGGGCAAAGCTCTGGCAGGGGCCACACCATTCGGCCCAGAAATCCACCACTAAGGGAAGCTGCTCGTGCGATAGCCAGCGGGTAAGCTGCGCGTCGTTAGCGCTAATGGGTTGACCGGTAAAAAGTGACTTGTGACATTTACCGCATTTGGGGGCCTCGCTTAGGCGAGAATCATCCACCCGGTTGGCGGTCAGGCAATGGGCGCAGAGAGTTTGCAGGTATGCCATGGTTATTCCTCTTTATATGCAAGGGTGCATTATAACAAGTGACGAAGCGTCTGAAAGGTTTATCGCTGTAAGTATAGATGTGTGGAAATGTGCTCGGAGATGAGCTAAAAATGGAGGTAATACTAACCCCTATACTCTGGAGATGAGTCTATGAATTCGATTAAGCACGGCATAAGTATTGGTATGGAGCGGGTGGGCAGTGATTTTTTTCTCTCCCTTAAAGCCGTGGGTACATTAACCCATGCCGATTATAAAATCATAACACCGTTTATAGATTCAGCTCTTGAGTCTGTTAACTCACCTAAGGTGAATGTGCTGATTGATGGCACAGAGCTGGAAGGATGGGAAGCTCGGGCCGCCTGGGATGATTTTAAGATCGGCCTTAAGCACAATAATCATTTTCATAAGATTGCAATTTTAGGCAATAAACGTTGGCAAAAAGTGGCGGCAAAGCTCGGTAGTTGGTTTGTATCGGGTGAGGTTGAATACTTCGAGAGTCAAGAAGCAGCCATAGTCTGGCTGCTGGAGCGTTGAGAATATTACGGACTTACATCGCCGGCGTGTTGGCGGGATTTTTGTTTGCGCCACTGTCGGCGGGCTAGCTCTTGCATGTCGCGAGTTTTATCATTTTCATCGACAATCTCCCGGCCGAGCAGCGCCTCTAGTACATCCTCTAAAGTGATAATACCCAATACATCGCCAAATTCGGTGACAACCAAAATCATATGCGTTTTCTTGCGGAGAAATTCCTCCAGAGCTTGTGTCAGTGGCATGGCATCTAGCAGAGCGGGCAGCTCGCGCCGGTAGTGACTAAGGGGTTGACCTACCTCGCCGCGAGCCTGGGCTAATAATAAGTCGCTAAGCAGTACCACACCGGTAATGTTATCAGGTTCTTCATCATAAATAGGGATGCGCGAAAAGGGGATGGTTTTATGCCGATTAAAGACCTCGCTAAGGCTGCTGTTAGATGGCTCGCTAAACAGTACGGTGCGGGGAGTCATTGCCTCTCGGATGGGAGTTTGGCGTAGTTCTAGCAGGTTTTTGACGACTTGGCTTTCATTTTCATCTAAATGCCCCTCTGCACTGCTAATGTCGGCGGCAATAGCCAGTTCTTGACGGTTGAGGCCCGCGCCTGCTCGCTCTCCGCGCGTGATCAGGCGAGTTAATAACTCGGATAGATAAATAAAAGGCGTGAGGAGTTTAATTAAATAATATAAGCCAAAGGCCGTCGGAGGAGCTAGTTGACGCCAGTAGTAAGCGCCTAAGGTTTTGGGGATGATTTCAGACAAGACGAGTATCAGCAGAGTCAGCACCGCTGAAAAGAGGCCCAGATAAGCGTTACCAAAAACAACAGTGGCTTGGGCCCCGGCGCCTGCCGCGCCAATGGTGTGGGCAATGGTATTCAGGGTGAGTATGGCCGCCAAGGGGCGCTCTACATCTTGAGTCAGCTTGCTTAGTAGTAGGCCCGAGCGTTTCCCCTCTTGTGCCAAGAGCGATGAATAGGCCGAGGTAACGCTTAATAGCACGGCTTCGGCAACAGAGCACAAAAAAGAGACGCCCAACGCCAAAGCAATATAAAACAGTAAAAGTGTCACAGTCATACCTTTGTTAGTGAGCGCTACTCTAGCCTAGCAGGCTCGGTGCAAACTTGAAAGGTAAAGGGGCCTGCTTAGGACCTGGGCAAATATGGCCTAGGGGATATCCTTAAGGCCAGTATTGCCCAGTTGGATAGGTGTGTGAGAGCCGCCATTTAGCTCGGGTAGGAATGCAACTTTTAACACAGCTATTAAACATCGGCCCCGATATGTTCCAGTAAATCAACCAGGTCGTCCGCATGCTCTTCTTCTTGAGCTAATAGATCTTCTAACAGCCGGCGTGTGGTTGGGTCTTTGTCGCCGATATACTGAATCATTTCGCGGTAACTGCTGATGGCTATACGCTCTGCCACTAAATCTTCTTTGAGCATTTCTATCGTATCACCACCGCTGTGATAATCGCTGTGTGAGCGCTCAGCCAGAACCGAAGGGTTCATTTCAGGCTCGGCACCCAATTGCGAGATACGCTCGGCTAACTTGTCAGCGTGTTCTTGTTCTTCTTGAGCGTGTTCCAAAAACTCGACAGCGGCATCGCGTGCGCCACGGCCATTGGCCGTAAAGTGGTGAACTTTATAGCGCAGAACACAAATAAGTTCAGTGGCTAATGCTTCGTTAAGCATCTTAACAATAACTTCGCGGTCGTTAGTGTAGTCCTCGGTAACCGCGCCGCGCATCATATGTTGTTTGGCTTTCTGTTTTCGTGCCTGCAAGTCATGTATAAAAGCTGTCTGTGTCATGGTCTTCTCCATATATGGGTGTGTTTAATCTCTATAAGTCGACTGTGGCAGGGTAAACTTTCCGCAAAAAAAATTAAGATTGAACTTTCAATTGATTATCAACAGACTCTACGCCGTCATGCTTGGCCGCAATGGCTTCTATCAATTCTTTTTCGGCTTCAGTATCGACTCTACCTTGTAAGGTTACTTCATCACGAAAGGTGTCAATGTTAACGTCCAGTGCGCTTACATTAGATGATGCCACTAGTTGAGACTTGATTGCAGCTGTAGTGCTTAGATCCTCTACATACTGAGCAAAATCGCGACCTTCCTCCTGGTCTGAATTTGTTAACTCTTTTTCGATGGTTAATTCATTTTTAACTTCATCAATACCTTCGATACCTAGAGCAATGTTACTGGCAAGCTCGATATCAATATCGCTGGAAACGTCGCCTTCTAGAGTGGCGACATTGTTGTCCACGCTGATGTCGATATCGAATGGGTTCAAGTGCTCATTCATAATCAAAGCTGTTTCAAGTTTGCCTTCGATCCAGCCATCGCGAAATGCCACTTTGGTGGTGTCCCATGATTGTTCGGCATCTTGTTTAAATTCAGACCAGTATTCATCGGCATTTCGTTTTTCTTTATAGGTCGAGTTTCCGGCGCTGGCTGTAGGTGCTAGTGATGCGGTCATTAAGGCTGCGATAGAAGTCGAAAGTACTGTTTGTTTGGTTAGATAATTCATGATTTATCTCCTTCATAGCTAAAAACATAGTCGGTGGCCTATAAGCTGAAATCGTGCCAACTGTATGAGGGTGCGGTAAGAGCAGTAAAAAGGCTGATAAGACTAGGCGCTATAAACTAAATGGATGATTTTTGGGTATTAATTGCAAGAAAAATGTAAAAGCTATAACCCAGCGGCGGCTGACCTGCGTATTAAAGCTGAAGATATGCGTTAAGTGGGGTTCTGATGTTGGTATGAAAATAGCACTAAGGTCTTATTGGGGTCGGTAGCGGTTATCGACAGGATAGGCGGATCAAACTATACACGGATATTCGAATGACAAGTCAGTTGAAAAATATTTGGATAGATAAAGAGAGCAATGATAACGGTCGTTTTGCATTATGCATTCTCGGTGTTATGGCTGTGGTGTATACACTGTATTTTGCTAAATCGTTATTTGTACCGATTTTGGTGGCGGGCTTTGTGGCGCTTTTTTGTAGTCCGCTGGTAAAGTTATTAAAGATATTGCGGGTACCTAGACCAATAGGGTCAGTTTTTATTATTGGTTTATTAATAAATTGCATAGCTTATGTATTGAATTTGCTGGTGGAGCCCGCCAGCCGTTGGTTGCAAACCGTCCCTTATATACTGCACCGATTAAAGACAGAGGTAGGGGGAGTGGCTAAGCCTTTATCGGCATTGCGTGAAAGTGTGTCGGGGTCGGGAGAGCAGGCAGTGGGTACCGCGGTTAATGCCTCAGTCGATAGTCTAATTGCGCTGATGGCAGAAACGACAGTAATGGTCTTTATTCAGCTGCTGGCAATTGTTGTGATTACATACTTCTTTTTAGCGTTCGGTGAAGACTTGGCGCGAAATGTTGTTCGATTTCAAAAGACAATGGCTTCTAAAAAAGCCACTCTAAAAGTGTTTAATACTACAAAAACCGATGTCTCTCGTTATGTGTTAGTGATCTCATTAATTAATATGTTGTTAGGAATATGTACGGCTTTAGCAATGTACGCACTGGGCGTTAGAGACGCCTTATTGTGGGGGGCGTTGGCCGCTATGCTTAACTTTGCACCTTATATAGGCCCCATGGTCATCACCATCATTTTAACGGGCGTAGGCTACATTGAATTTTACAATATTCAAGAGGCACTTATTGTGCCTGGTGCTTTTTTAGCATTGAATTTTATCGAGTGTCAATTTGTAACACCTACCTTTCTCGGTAAGCGCTTTAACGTGAATCCTTTGTTTGTTGTCTTATGGATGTTCTTCTGGGGGTGGTTGTGGGGTGCGGTAGGCATGCTATTGGCCATTCCGTTGTTAATGTGCTGTCGAATACTGGCATCGCAGCTCAATCTAATAGGTGGTTGGGAGCGAGTCGTTAAAAGTAAATAGATTTACCTGTGGATATTGAAGTGTCTGAAAGCTTGTAAGAGTGATAAAAATTGCAGAATGTGCAAAGTTCCATATGATGAAACCCTTGTAAGTCGTTGATGTGTATAGAATATATTTATTGGCATGAAGATTGAAAGTACTTTGATACACAGCAATGTTTAGGAGGTTAAGATGTTAGGTTATGCAATATTGTTTTTTGTCATAGCGTTAGTCGCAGCTGTTTTGGGTTTCGGTGGTATTGCAGGTGCGGCAACAGGTATTGCCCAAATACTGTTTTTTGTATTTCTCGTCCTGTTTATTTTGTCGATTATTTTTGGGCGCCGTCGCCCGTAACCGTCTGCGAAATTTATATTTAAACTAAGGAGATAAGTTATGGCTACTCAAGCTACTAAGAAAGCGAATTCATCAGAAAGTGCAGAAGTTGCTGAGGCAATTGATCAAATTAAACAGGCCTCAACCAGTGTTTACGAAGCTTTCGGATCATTATCTGAAGCCGGTAAAGCAACAGCCAGAGAGGCATTGGACGAAGGTAAAACTAAAGCGACAGACTATGGTCTGCGTGCAGAGAATGTTCTGCGTGAACGGCCTGTAGTGGCTGTAGGTGTTGCCTTTGCTGCTGGTTGGTTGGTTTCTCGCTTGTTAGTACCGCGCAGAGAATCTTAATGACTGATGAGTTAGATAAGTCATCCTCGGCCCGGCAGAATTCGACCGAGAGTGTCGATCCTACCGGGCAGGATTATGTTGCCATTGGTAAAACATTAATTGCGTTGCTGGAGGAGGGCGCTACTCTAGCCGGGCTAGAGGCGCGTCAACTTATCACTACGCTGCCAAAATTGATTATGGCGTGGCTGTTAAGCCTTCCTATATTGTTATTTTTTTGGTTGGGTTTGAGCAGTACAGTCGGTATGTATGTTTATGCAGTTTCTGATAGTGCTGTCATAGGTATAGCAAGTTTTACGGTTTTACAAGCTTTATGCTTTGTTTTGTTGCAGTTATATATAAAGCGATCTAAGCACTGGATGTCATTTCCCTATACGCGCGAAAATATCAGGGCATTAATTGAAGGGGTTCAACGTGCGACAAGTGAAAAAGAGCAAAAAAAGCCAAGCGAAAATTCAAGAGATTAAGAAGGATTTAGGTCTGCAAATGAGGGAAGCAGGAATTAAAATTGGCCCTAGGCGGTTATTGATTTGTTTGATGGTTGCTGGGTTCTCATCTGGTGTCTTGTTCGCACGCGTCAAAACGAAAGGAATATACAGAAAAGGTCTTATTCCTTTAATTAGAAAAATACCGTTAGCTCTCTAATTATATTATTATCGCCTAGTTATAAAATGGAATGTATATAACGTTTGTGCATAAATCATGCTTAGTTTAGACTAACAAATAAGTCTGATTGTGCGCCCAATAAATCGCAATGTAATAACCAAGCAGCGGTTTAAGTAGGAGCGCTATAAAAATTTTACTGGGGAATATTAGTTGTGGCGAAAATACTGTTAGTTGATGACGATCAAACATTTGTTAATACGACTCGTGAGTTGTTAGAAATGCTTGGCCATATTGTGGCCAGTGCAACATCGTTCTCTAGCGCTAAAGAGATATTGAATCGTCAAAGTTTTGATCATCTAATTCTGGATTTGATACTCCCCGATGGTAGCGGTCTCAATTTATTAGAATCTATTGAAGATCATAACTCTTGTAGTGTGACATTGGTTACTGGGCATCCGTCGGTCAAGTCGTTAGTTAAAGATTTGTTAGGGCCCAATATATCCTACCTGATAAAACCTATTGACCTTCAGCAACTCAAGGCGGCTCTCGATACCACTACTAGCAGTATTGCTGAGTTAAATTCTGATAAAGACTTACATTTTGGTTGCTTAGTCGGTGAATCAAAACCTATGACAAATCTTTATCAGCAAATTGAACGTGTGGCAAAAACCAAAGCTAACGTCATGTTGATGGGGGAGAGTGGTGTTGGTAAAGAGATGGTGGCTTCGGCCATTCATTCAGCCAGCCAAGTCAAAGGAGACTTAGTTGCGGCCAATTGCGGTGCTTTAACCAGTGAGCTTATTGGTAGTGAGCTGTTTGGTCATGAAAAGGGAGCATTTACCGGTGCAATACAACGCAAAGAAGGTGTTTTTGAGCGTTCAAATGGAGGAACACTATTTCTCGATGAAGTTACCGAAATGCCTATTGATCAACAGCCCAATTTACTTAGAGTCCTGGAAACTAAAAAGCTGACTCGTATCGGCGGTACGGAGCTTATTAATGTTAACTGTCGTGTGGTTTCCGCTACAAATCGCAGTGAAGCGCAACTAGCTGAAGAAAAGTGTCTGCGCGAAGATATGTATTATCGATTGGCAGTTTTCCCCATTACAATTCCTCCGTTGCGTGAAAGAAAAGAAGATATCCCATTATTGGTAGAGCATTTTATCAAAGGCTTTAATCGTGAATATGAATCGGATATCGGTGTAGATGAGAAATCTTTAGAGCGTTTGTCTACCTATGATTGGCCAGGTAATGTTCGTGAGCTTCGCCATGCCATTCATAGGGCTTACATAATGGCGGATGTTACGACAAATCTATTGGTGCTTCCTGAAAATTTCACGTCACCATTTTCTAAGGCTGAAAATAGCAGCCCGGGTATAACAGTAGGTAAAACTGTTGAAGATGTTGAGCGGGAATTAATTGAATCCACCCTTAAACACTACGATGGCGACAAAAAGAAAACGGCGGAAGTTCTCGGGGTAAGCTTAAAAACTCTGTATAACCGATTAAATAGTTATTCAGAGGAGACAGCTTAAATGAATGAAGACGTTAAGAAGTTAATTCACGACGCTCGCAATCCATTGAATAATATTTCTGTGAATGCGGAATTGGGTAAATTAACATTAGAAACTATCAATGATAAAGAAAAAGCGATGGCTATATTTGATACGATTGTGAACGAGTGCAAACGCTGCAGTCAATCGTTAGATGTGCTGTCAAGTTATTTAAAAGATTCCAAGTCTAGCCCTGATGAGTAGCGACGTAATGAGTTCACATTATTACAGTACGCGAACATGGGGTTGGGTATTGATTTCAGTGGTGGTGTTTTTTCTTGCCAGCATGGGGTCAGCCTACCGATCAATTAGTGTGTTGCACGATAACAACCTAAGCATTAGTAATACGCTGCAGGTTTTGGCGCTTGTGCAAGATCTAAAAGCATCACTGGTCAGTGCGGAAACAGGAAAGCGGGGTTATTTGCTAACCGCTGATGGCCAATATTTGGCGCCCTATCACAAAGCCATGGAAGATATTGATCGGTTGCTACAAGAGCTGTCAAATTCAAATACTGAAATTGCGGAGCAGCTAATACGGTTTGATAAATTAAAGATATTAATTAATAAAAAAATTGATCGAATGCAAGAAAAAGTTCATTTGGTTCATTTGGGGCAAAGAAGTGAAGCAATTGAGGAATTAAAGAATGATGTGGGTATCGAACTTATGCGTGAGATCGATACTTTAATTGGTGAGATGGCAGCTGAAGAGCGTGAGCTTTTAAATGATAATCGCACTGTGGCAACAGAAGACAGAAAAATAATATTTTCAGTTTTAATGGCGACTAATGTTGTAGGCTTGCTATTGGCGATAGGGATTTTCATCTCAGTATATAGGCACTCACGGAAAATACAGTTATTGAATTACGAGATTGAGAAAGCCAATAATGAATTAGAAGAAAAAGTGGCTAATCGTACATTTGCTTTAGAGCAGTATTCAGATGAACTACAGCGAAGTAACCGAGAGCTGGAAGAGTTCGCTTTTATTGCTTCACATGATTTGCAGGAGCCACTGCGAAAAATTCGAGCCTTTGGTGATCGACTAAGGCAGAAATATAAAGAGTCCCTAGATGAGCGTGGCGCTGATTATGTAGAACGAATGCATGCTGCCTCAGAGCGTATGTCACAGCTAATTGATGACTTACTTAGTTTTTCAAGGGTGACCACACGGCAGGAACCTTTTAAGCTGGTTGATCTCAATGAAGTAGTGGCCGGTGCTCTAGAAGATTTAGAGTTTGCGCTTGAGGATTCTGGTGCCGTTGTTGAGGTGGGTGAGCTTCCAGAGATTTATGCCGATGCTTCACAGTTACGGCAAGTAATGATGAACTTATTAAGTAATAGCATTAAATTTAGGCGTTCAGGCGTTAACCCAAGCATTGCCGTTACTTGTGAGGCGGTTGATTTGGGCGATGAGTATGAGCAGCTTACTGGGCAGTGGTGGCGTTTTACATTCGTGGATAATGGTATCGGTTTCGATGAGCAATACGCCGATAAGGTGTTTAACTTATTTCAACGATTGCATGGTAGAGATGAATATAAAGGAACGGGAATAGGCCTTGCGTTGTGTCGTAAGATTATCGAGCGCCATGGTGGTACTATAGTGGCAATTAGCGCGCCCGGTAAAGGCGCAACATTTCAGTTTGATTTGCCCAGTAAGCAAGTTAATTTAGAGTCACTGGAGGACGTAGAATGAACAGCCAAAAGAAACCACTGATTATTTTGATGGCAGATGATGACGAAGATGATCGCCTGTTGGCATCTGAGGCCCTTGTAGAAAGTCGAGTTTTAAATGATTTACATTTTGTTGAAAATGGAGTGGAGTTATTAGAGTACCTACGCGGTGATCATAAATACGCCGATCGCACAGCGCATCCACTGCCCGGTTTAATTCTGCTCGATTTAAATATGCCCAAAATGGATGGTCGAGAGGCATTAGCTGAGCTCAAAAAGGACCCCGTGTTAAAGCGTATTCCTGTTGTGATTCTTACTACCTCTAAGGCTGAAGAGGATATGTTGCGTGGTTATGATCAAGGGGCCGCATCGTATATTACTAAGCCTGTTACCTTTGATGTGTTGGTTGAGTTAATGCGTACATTGGGACGTTATTGGGTAGAGTTCGTTGAGTTGCCATAATTGCCCCTAATTCATACACAAAGTAATCAAGAAGTTCATGGATAAAATAGACCTGTTAATTGTTGATGACGACGAGGATGATTTTCTACTTACTCGCGATTTACTAGAAGATATCTCTTCTGGTCATTATCGAATTGAATGGGCGTCTAGCTTTGATGAAGGGAGGCGAATATTATCACTTAATCGTCATGACCTTTGTTTAATGGATTACCAGCTTGGTGCCAATGACGGTATTGAGTTGTTGGCTGAGGCTCATAAGTGCGGCTTTAGCGGGCCAGTTATTTTATTAACTGGAATGCATCAAAGCGAAATTGACATGAAAGCCCTTGAGGCTGGCGCCGTTGATTATTTAGTTAAAGAAAATCTTTCCTCTGAGCAACTTGCTCGCTCTATCCGTTATGCACTGTCTCGCCGTGATATGGAAAAAGAGCGTGTTGAGCGAATGAAGGCTGAGGCTGAGAATCGTTCTAAAAGTGAATTTCTAGCTCATCTAAGCCATGAGCTTCGCACCCCATTATCGGCAATTTTAGGCTTTACTGAACTGTTAATGAACAATCAGTACGATTCTGAATCTTTAGGACACTTGAAGGTTGTGCATAGAAACGGCAAGCATTTGCTGGGTTTGTTGAATGATATTCTTGATTTGTCAAAAATTGAAGCTGGAAAACTTGAGTTAGAATACAAAGATGTATTCTTATCTTCTTTTTTAACCGATATTTATTTTTTAATGCACGGCGCCGCCGTTGATAAATCTTTGGATATTAATATTGAGTGTCCAAATCCGATACCACGAAAAGTTCGTACTGATCCAACCCGCCTGCGTCAAATTTTGTTGAATTTATTAGGCAATGCCATAAAATTTACCGATTACGGGCAAGTGTCTTTGACAGTATCAGCTTATCAGCACGACATGAGAAATTGGTTATCCTTTACGGTGAAGGATACTGGTGTAGGTATTCAGGAAGATGTCGCGAAAGATATTTTCCATCCGTTTGTACAAGCAAAGAACTCTTACGCTGAGCCTAGGGCGGGAACTGGTTTGGGGTTGGCGATTAGTCAGCAGCTAACACAGCGACTTGGCGGAAGTATAGCCGTGAGTAGTGAGCCTGGCGAGGGCAGTGAATTCTCTTTTTCAATTGAGATTGATGCCGAGAACTTCGATGAACTTTGTGATTTCTCTCTAGAGAGTGTCGAACATAGAGCACTGAGCTCAGATATTCCAAAGCTGAGTGGACGTGTCTTAGTGGTGGATGATTTACCCGATATTCGAAGTTTAATTGGACACTTTGTCCGCCAGTGTGGGGCGGATGTTATTTATGCTCGCAATGGACAAGAGGCTGTAAAAGCCATGGAGCTGGATGCTCAATCCAGTGTAGGTCGTATAGACTTGGTGTTAATGGATATTCATATGCCAGTCCTAGATGGTCATAATGCGGTTGCCAAAATGCGGGAGAAGGGCTTTCAGCAACCGGTGATCGCCTTAACTGCAGCGCATATGAAAGGCGATATGGATAAGTGCCTGAAGTCTGGTTTCACCGGTTACATTAGTAAACCTGTGGATCGGTTGCAGCTTTATCAAAATCTAGCTAAATTTTTACCTGCACAATCACTGTCAGCGCAGGTGGTTGGTACTCGTACAATTGCTGTTGTGGATGATGATAGGGATGCCCTAAAGGCCACTGCTAGCTTATTAGAGTTGATTGGTTGGCGTGTCTTAACGGCAGAGTGCGGAGAGCAAGCAGTGCAAGTCGTCCAAGACAATAACGTCGATTTGCTATTGACCGATTTAAATCTTCCCGATATTAGTGGGTTTCAGGTTGCTGAAAAAGTCACATCCTTTAAGCCAGACCTTGAAATCATACTGCTTAGTGGTGAGGCTCGTGACCGTGAAGAATTGCAAGCAGCTGGAATATCAGCAAGCTTATTAAAACCGGTTAGCCTGCAAGATTTGAAGGCTCTGTAATATTTTCAACTGTTTTCACCATTATGCTTGTCTGCCTCAGAAGTAATGCGAGTTTTTTATTATTAATTTCTCACATACCTTCTCGATAAAATAAAAAAATCAATATATTCAATGGCTTATGGTTTTATTGGTAGGTCCAACAAGTTTTGGCACGATTTGAGCAATAGGTTAAGTGTCTTATATAAATTGAATGACTTGGAGGATTTTATGGATTTAATGAAACGCTTTGCCTTAATGCTGGTAATCGCCCTGCCTTTAGCCGCTTGTGACAACAACGATGGTGCTGCCGAGGAAGTGGGTCAAAAATTGGATCAGGCCGCCGAGTCAACTCGTGATGCCGCAGAAGATGCAGCTGATTCTATTGGCGATTCTGCTGAAGATGCTTGTGAAGAGGTTTCCGGCGAAAATTGTTAATCCGTAAAGAGGCCCGTGAATTAATTCCTGAGCCTAAAGGTTAACTCAAAACGGCAGGCCAATTATTATGGTCTGCCGTTTTTCTTCGTATAAACAAAATGACTTTCCAAAAATGAGGGTGCTGTTCTATGCCGATTTGTCGCTATTTAATCGCCATTATTTTGCTGGGCTGTTTTAATGTTGGCTTCTCGCAAACCGCACTTGATCTTTTATCGACATCTGAATCTTCGGCGCAAAGTAGCAGCGCATCGTCTGCATGCCAAGGCGATTCGTGCTCGCCTAATGAAAGCTCTGAATCGAACGAGCCGGCATTGAGTCTACATCTCGATCAGGTTATCGATGTCAATGAAATCGCCATCTCTTGGGAAGCGCAGATTAACAGCTGGTTAGAAGCACTAGGTTTCTCGGCCTCTTGGGCCGCTAAAGGCGTTGCCACGGCTATCGTATTAATCATTACCGGTGTGGTTATAATGTTAGTGGCGGCGGGTAGTAAAAAAATCTATAAGAAAGTTATCAGCAACGATCACAAGTTGCGGTTTAATCGAAAGCGCTTAAAGCTATACCGCCGTGTGTTGAGTGCCATGATTCATGTGGTGGTAGTATTACTTTGCGCGTTAACGCTATTTGTAATTTGGTGGGGAGGGGATGCCGAGTTAGTCTTGGCCGATACAATAACGGGATGGCTGGCTCAGGCGGTCAATTTTTCTTTAGCCTTTGTTGTGTTGCTAATTGTTTTTGAGTTGGTATCGGCAGCCATTGAAAGCTACTTTCATCGTTTGGCCATTAAAGACAGCGCTCGAATTAATACCCTAATTCCTATTGTTAGGAATATTATTTACGGCGTCATGATTTTATTGTTCGCTATTACCCTTATCTCGGAAATGGGGGTTAATGTCACCCCTATTTTGGCCAGCGCGGGTGTGATTGGTATTGCGGTCGGCTTTGCCGCTCAAGCCTTGATTAAGGATGTTTTGAATGGGTTTATTATCGTTCTTGAAGATTTGGTCAATGTGGGCGATGTGATTACTGTGGGTGAGCGAACCGGCATTGTAGAGAAAATCACGTTGCGAAAAATTCAATTGCGAGACTTGGATGGCTGTGTGTACACCGTTCCCTGCAGCGAAATTACAGTGGTGAAAAATTTCACTAAAATCTTCAGCTATTACTTGTTTGATATCGGCGTGGCCTACCGTGAAAATACAGATGAAGTTTGCGCGGTGTTAAATGACATCAGTTCAGAGTTGATAGCTGATGATTACTATAGTCAATACATTCTGGAGCCGCTGGAAATTCTGGGGGTCAATGCCTTCGCCGACAGTGCGGTTATGATTAAGGCACGTATTAAAACCAAACCCATACATCAATGGGAGGTTGGCCGAGAATTTAACCGCCGTATGAAATATGCGTTTGATAAGCGCAATATTGAGATTCCGTTTCCGCATCAAACACTTTATTTTGGTGAAAATAAACAAGGCGAGGCTACATCGGCTAAATTCACCATTGATCACGCCACGCAGGGAAGTCATGGGGCAGAAGACCAGCAAGGCTCCCCGCGCCAAGCGCCAGAAGAGTGAGTGGCCTCCCAGTTTATAATAGCTGCTTTGCGAGCTTTGCCCCAACGGTATTGCCCTAGGTCGCCGTTGGCTTTTATTACACGATGACAAGGAATTATTAAGGCGATGGGATTTTTCCCGATGGCAGAGCCCACAGCTCGAGCAGATTTTGGCTGACCTATCATTTCTGCGATGTCTGAATATGTGGCTAACTGACCGAGGGGGATTTTAAGCAGAGCTTGCCAGACATTAAGTTGAAAAGGTGTAGCGATAAGATGTAGCTTTACTTTGCTCTCAGGCAGTAATTGGTTTTGAAGATATTGTTGTAAGGCTACTAAGTGTTGTGAGGACGAAGCAACAACAGTAGCTTGTGGAAAAAAAGCGTTTAGAGCTGTCAGCGCCGTGGAGCGTTTGGCAAAGTACTGAGCAAAGCAAACCCCTCTATGTGTGCTGGCCGCCATCATTTCACCGAATAGCGTATCAAAGAACTGGTAGTGGATGGTGAGCTCAGCACCGATGCGCTTGTGGTTCAATGGGCGCAAGACCTCAATACTGACTAACGAGCCACGCCGCCTTCCGCAACTAGACCTTTTAGAGGGGCATGCTATCTGTTCTTGGGTTATGTTATTTCTTGTCAGTGAACTATTTGCGCTACTCGGCGTATAGAGCTTGATACCTTCTTTCGGGCTAATGCCAACCCATTTCGAACAGGGGCGAAATTGAGGGTATGAGTACACATCTGCCCTCTCTCCCAGAGTGGAGGCAGAGGCTTGATCTATCCTTGTGTCTGCATTGCGCTTCATAGGGGGTCTCTGATTGGCGGCTTATCAGTAACTTTATGGGGCTGAGGTTGCTCCTAATTATCCTGCTGACAGTGTCATTCACGGCCGTTTTAGTGCAGGTATAAGCGCTTGGATAGGGCGACGATACTGGCCGGTTCGTTTCTATAGCGATATTTAAGCATTAGCGACGACTTAAGTGAAATTATCCTGCGCAGATGAGGTGACAAGCCTCGACTAGGTGGTGTGCATTACTGTGTTGTGCACTATAATTGGGCAATATAGTCAGGCTCTTTTATTATTGTGTGCCAAACGAGGCTTTATTTGTGCTTTGGTACGCTATGTTGGTTCTATTGTGGGGCGATCTTAAACTGAAAGGTTGCCGTGCAGCATAGAGAGGTTGTTCGCGGTGGCTTTGCCTTACCGTTTGTTTGTCAAAGTTAGCGTATTGGCGCTGACCGTCATTGGGCTGCCGTTGTGTTTATGGTTGGCTTCTCTCTGGGCAATTAAGCCTTTGTTAACGATAACACCTTTTTCCTGGATTAATATTGACGGCGATCGAAGTTCGCTAGCTTCGAGTCAAGCTCCATTCACACTACTTTTTCTCGGCTATCTGTCCTGTGATTCGATTTGCCCCGCTACGTTGGCGGAGCTGGCGACAGTTGCCCGTCATCGAGACCCGCAGCTGTTACAAATACTATTTGTAACGTTAGACGCCACGCACGATACGGTGGAGCGTCGTCGCCGTTTTGTCGATTCCCTTGGTATTGAGTCGGTGCAACTTGCTGATAAACAATTAAGCCGCCTACGTTTTGAACTGGGTGATAGAGCCCCTGATATTGCCAATCATCGTGGAAATGTTTATTTGCTGAATCGACAGGGAATTATCGTGGATTTTTTTTCAAGCGCGAATCTTAGCTGGCCAGCTCTCCATGATCGCCTTATCTCTCAACTAGACGTCCAATCACTATCAAGTATAAATCCGAGGTCCATATGAAGACTGCAGCTAATGTCCAAATTCGCAAAGATAAAGCTGTGTTAATAATGTTGTTGGTACAAGTCCCCATATTGTGGTTGTCAGGTGCAATGGGGGCGGGGCTGTTTCTATTTAGCATTATTGGCTCGTTAGTGTTGGCGACTATAGCGATTCTCTGCTTTGTAACCTTGCGGGGCCACTGGTTGGCTTCTGTTGCTTTCGCCATTTTAATGATGAGTTTTTCTGGGCTATTGATTCAGTCCCAGTTGGGCATGTTGGAAATGCACTTTCATATTTTTGCGATGATGGCGGTTTTTCTGGTGTATGAAGATTGGAAGCCTATTGTGGCGGCATTGTTGACGGTTGCAGTACACCATTTAAGTTTTACAGCTTTGCAGTTAAGTGGAGTTCATTTAGGTGATATGCCATTGCTGGCTTTCGCTGTTGAGTGTTCCTGGAGTATCACCTTCTTACATGCTGTATTCGCAGGCTTTGAAGCCGCTGCGTTGGTGGTGCTATCCGAGATGCTTCGGCGCCGTACACAAGTCGATCAGGTTGTTGTCGATGTGGTTGAGGAGGTTGCATCCAGTCGCAACTTATTGGCTCGAAGTCGCTATGAAACAACCGATTCAGGTAAGGCTATTAATACCTTGATAGGCAGTTTACAGGAGACATTTATTGGGTTCCGTCAGCGGGCCGATCATATCGAGTCATTAAGCCATGCACTGGATGATATTAGCTCTAATATTGGCCGGCTTACCGCGGTGCAGTATGACCAGTCCTCACAAATCGCACAGGCAACAAAAGATATGCTGGGCAGTATTGGTTCGGTCGAGCAAAACAGTAATCATTCGGCCAACTTAACCGCGCAGCTTGAGGGGGAGGTGTCGGCCGCGAGCGAAAGTATGACCAGCATCGTTAGCGCGATTCGTGGTCTGGAAAGTGAGATGGCCAATGTAGCCAGCTCCATGAGTCGTGTGCATGAAGATACCTTAGCCGTTAGCTCGATTGCCGACAGTATTACAGCCATTTCTGAACAGACTAATTTGCTGGCACTGAATGCTGCCATTGAGGCGGCTCGGGCTGGCGAATCGGGGCGTGGTTTTGCTGTCGTGGCTGATGAAGTTCGCACACTGGCTGCCCGATCCAAAACCTCAGCGGCGGAAATAGGCGATTTAATTCAGCACCTTAACGACAGCGTGGCGCAAACCTTGTCTTCCTTGGGGCGCAGTCAGCAAGAGCTGGAACTGAGCAGCAATGAAGTGCTATCGGTGGGCGATAAGCTCACGGTAATCGCCGGCGAGTCGCGGCAAGTCAATCAAGTATCGCAGTCGATTGCTCAAGCGCTGGAAGAGCAGCGCCATGTAATGGAACAAATTGGCGGTAGTACCAATACGATTAACTCCGAGGGACGTGAGCTGGCGAATGTATCAGAGGAGCTGGTGAGCCGCGCGGCAGCGCTGCGCGGTACAGTCGCGGAAAACCGTGCCGCCATAGGTCGCTACCAAGTATAGCGGCCGCAATAAGAGTTAACGCAAGCGGCCGCCGCGATCGCCATCGTTGCGTGAAGGTGATTGACGCGTAGTGCTGCGGCTGGTTGGGCGATTGTTGCTCGTCCGTTGCAGGGTTTCGCGACGAGTACTTTGTTGGCGGCTTTCAGTGCGTGTACGGCTGGTGGCCTGCGCATTGGGTGAGGTGTCGCGGCGCACCGCCCTGCTGTTGTGTGAAGGGCTGGTGGATACGGTACCGGTACGCTGGTTTTGAGTGCTGCCAATTCGGCTGGCCCGGTCGCTGCGCTGCACTGGTGGCGAAGCGTTTCGTGTTGTGTTCCGGGTGATAGTCGAGCGGTCTTTACCGCGCCCGTAAATGGCGTGTAAACGGCTGCTATGGTGCTGCAATTGCTGGTTGACTTCAGGACGGCCCCGGTTGCTGTAGTGGTGACGAATATTGTCGTGCTGATAGCGTGCGCCGCGACGGTGATACGGGTCATGCTGCCAGCGAACCGTATTGCGCGTTTGGTAGCCATAAAGGCGATGACGGCTGTAATAGTAAGGCCGATCGTAGCTGATGACGACCGAGCGCTGGCCCCAATGGAAGCCACCAAAGTAGAACCAATCACTGACCGAGGCGTGTACGCCCCAATGAAAACCACTGTGGTACCGAGCAGGGTGTGACCAGTAAACCGGCGGGCTGCTGGCCCACGACCAAGTGCCGTATATATGGCGCGAGTCGTAGTAGGGAATATAGACTACCTCACGGCGCACCGGTTGGATAATGATCAGCTTATCCTCACGTACCACTTCCTGATGTTCCATGTCTTCTAATGTGCCATTGTCCATCGCCATTTGGCGCAGGGCCTGGATAGAGTCAAGTGTATCCGACTCGCTGGCTAGAAACGCATCTCCCAATTCTTGAGTCCATAGTAAGTCCTCACTCATGCGTGAGAGTAAGTCAGGAAAGGCCAACAGTGCTTTGACGCTGGGGTCCCAGGGCTTATCGGCCGCGGCGGCGACCGCCTCTTGCCCTGCAAGATCGCTGTGAGCTTTGCTCCAGCGATCAGCTTGCACCACTTCTAGTGGGTAGGTGGCGGCAATCAATAGGTGGGTTAGAACCGTATCGGGGTAGAGTGCAACCGGGGCGAGCAGCTGTTGCCGCTTTTCCTCGGAAAAGTGGCTGTCTTGTGCCAGTGCCGTACTTGTTGCGCTCATCAGGCTCAGGCTCAGTAATATGTATTGCAGTAGTTTCATGGTCGTCTCCCGCTCTGCGGAGTTCGTGTTATCTGGGGATCAGTGTAGCAAGTCAACCTGAACCTGTAATGAATGAGTCGCCAGCTTGGTAATTAATCCGTATATATCCGTTACCAACTATATTTTTTCTCTATCTACTGTGATCGTTTAAGGCCGTGGGAAGTTCAATAAACAGGCGTCGCTGCAAGGTGGGATGATTGCGCTACCAGAGCTTTGGGGGCCAATAAATGCACGAATTGAAGTAAGGGGGTGGCTTTTAAGCTTTACATTTTTTGTATTTAAAGGCTTTGGGTGATCTGGGGTTTTTATTGTAAGTCTTTGAATATAAACAGAAATATTTTCCCGCTTTACTGGGGGGAAAGTGAGACTCGCCATGTTATCGCTCACAGCCAAAGTGGGACGAAGCGTTAAATGCTAAAGGGCAGTATTAACCTCGGTAAGGTCGGTTAGCCACGGCCTTGAGATAACAATAATGGTTCGAGGATCAGCTACATGAATTTTAAGCAGACATTTAAGCGCAAGCTTATTGCCACCGCGATTGCATCGACAGCAGTCGCCGGATTTGGCAACGCATCCTATGCCCAAGAAGAAGAGAGCCTTCTAGAAGAAGTCATTGTGACTGGCATTCGTGCCAGCCTACAGCGTTCGATGGACTTAAAGCGCGATGCCAACGGTGTGGTCGATGCCATCTCCGCCGAAGATATTGGTAAGTTCCCAGATACAAACCTTGCTGAGTCTTTGCAGCGTATCTCCGGCGTATCGATTAATCGCCGTGATGGGGAAGGTTCCAAAGTTACGGTGCGCGGTTTAGGGCCAGATTTTAATACGGTTCTACTCAATGGCCGCCAAATGCCTGGTGCGACCTTAGAGTCAACTGTGGCCTCGGGGTCGCGTTCGTTTGATTTTGCCAACATCGCCTCCGAAGGGGTGTCCGCGGTCGAGGTGTATAAAACCACTCGCGCCGATGCGCCTCCGGGCGGTATGGGCGCCACCATCAATATTGTCACGCCCAAACCGCTGGAGTCGGATGCGGTCGCATCCTTTGGTGTTAAAGGTGTTTACGATGAGTCGTCGCAGGACTCCTCATTAACCCCTGAGATCTCCGGTATTTACAGCAATACCTTTGCCGATGGCAAAATAGGTGTTGCGGTAACCGGTAGTTATCAAGAGCGTAAAGGTGGCTCCGCTGCCGCTCAAGTGGGTACCGGTTGGCGCTCATTCCAAGGGTCTGTTGTGCAGGATTGGGGCGGTCAGGAAACTGTCGATTGGGAATGGGGTGGTATCGATTTTAATGGCAATCACCAAAACCAGCCCTCGGCGGACGATATTTATTCAACCCCGCAGCAAATGGGTTATGTATTTACCGAATTTGAGCGCGAGCGCACCAACGGCCAGCTGACCTTACAGTTTGCGCCTACCGATGCACTGACCGCTACGCTTGATTACACCTACAGCGAAAACACCATTGCCTCTACCTACAACGATGTGGGCGGCTGGTTTAACTTCGGCGGACAAAGCACGATTTTTACCGATTATGACTCGCCAGCGGTGCAAACCCCAATTTTATACTCAGAGGATATGACCGCAGGTGACCTGCCGATGGGTGTGGGGCGTCAGGCGGCAAAATATGAAAATAACTCCGTTGGTTTAAATCTGGAGTGGCAGGTCAGCGATAAGCTGAAGCTATCGTTAGATGCGCACAGCTCAAGCGCAGAAGCCTCGCCCGATAACGAATACGGCAATAGTGTCGGCGTGGCGGTATCCGCCTATGTGCGTGACCGCACTACCATTAATGTCGCCGGTGACATGCCCGTGTTGATTTTGGATGTTTTAGACGGTGCCGGTGGCAGTGACCTGCGTGTGCAAGATATGCAAGTATCGGGTAGTTACTTCCGTAACAGCCGTATGAAGCAAGACATTGATCAAATTCAGTTCGACGGTGAGTACGCCTTTACAGATGAGTTAAAATTACAATTCGGTGTGGCGCGTACTGAGAGCGATTACCGCTCTTCCTTCAGTAACGTACAGCGTGAAGCCTGGGGCGGCTTAGGTGAGCCGGGCATGCTAGACGAGCAATGGTTTACTCCTGAAACCATTTTGGATCGTTTTGATGGCTCCTATGGTGAAACCACACAAGAGCAGATTGCATTTCTGGGTGGTAGCAATGCCATACCGCTGGATCAGTACTACTCCTTCAGTTTTGAGGATGTACGCAACTTTGCTGCCGCTAACCTTGATGATGGCGAAGGGCCTGCTGACTGTCCCGATGGTTCTACTTGGTACTGTGCGCAAGCTCCTGACCAATTTAATGACATTAGCGAAAGTTCCGACAGTGCGTATGTGTCGGTTGCTTGGCAGACGAATATAGCCGCTATGCCATTTAACCTGTTGGCCGGTGTGCGTTATGAGTCTACCGAGGTAGAAACCCCTGCGTCGGCGCAGGCGTATGGTCCGGTTTCCTGGGTATCCGCCAACGAGTTTACGATGCGTCCGGTGGGGGATGCGGTTGCAGTGACAGACAGTGGCGAATACGACTTTGTGCTTCCCTCGATCGATGCTAGCTTAGAAGTGGTAGATGATGTGGTGTTGCGCGCCTCGTATGGGCAAAGTATCGCGCGCCCCGATTGGCTGGATCTGCGCGGCGGCACCTCATACTCTGAAGGTCTTCGTATTAACGGTGCTACAGCCGATAGAGGCTCTCCAGGTTTAGAGCCCTATAAGGCGGATAACTTCGACATCTCGGCGGAATGGTATTTTGCCGACGCAAGTTATGTATCGGTCGGCTACTTTGAAAAAGAGGTGGAAAACTTTATTGGCACGCAGGTTGTCTTTGAGGATGGCCCGCTGAACAATACACCGCACCCAGCCATGGGTGAGCGCTTCCAGGCTGCCGTTGATTCGGGCTTGTCGCCCAATGCGGTGGTCGATATTCGCCAGTATATTTACGATAACTATGCCGATCCAGACACAGCCTATATCGATGGCAGCGGCAATATAGTGATCGTCGGCATCCCAGGCGAAGATCCTAATACGCCCGTCGAAGTCACCGAGGTGGCGAATTCGGATCAGGTTGTAAACGTGGATGGCTTGGAGTTTGCGGTTCAGCACACCTTCGGTGAAAGTGGCTTTGGTTTTATGGCGAACTACACCTTAGTGGATGTTGACACCAACTTTGATGACATGCTGCTGCGTGATCCTCAGTTCTCATTGCCGGGGGTGAGTGATACCGCCAACTTGGTTGCCTTCTATGAAAAACATGGCTTCCAGGCGCGTATTGCCTATAACTGGCGCGATGCTTTCTTGGCCTCGGGCGCATCGGGTACGGGCAACAACCCGATTTATGTCGATGAGTACAGCCAGGTCGATATTAATGTCAGTTACGATGTGACCGAGAATCTTTCGGTGTTTGTCGAAGGCATAAATGTCACCGAAGAAAGTGGCCGCAACTATGGTCGCTCTTACGAGCAAGTGTTGGGTTACTATCAAGGTTACGCTCGCTATAACTTAGGGGCCCGCTATACTTTCTAAGTTAAAGTTAGGGTAGAGTGTAGTACCAGCACTGGTGAGGTCTTGGCCAGTGCTGGTGCCGGAGGCCGGCAGTTATTGGGCCGGCTTTTTGCTCTCTGGCTTATTAACGAAGCGGTAACAACCGTACCAATAGCAATAAAAAATAATAGGTGGTCATGTGACAAAAACCGTAATGCTCAACAGTGATGAACACCGCAACTTACACGTTAGCAATCAATATTCAACTGAACTTGGCGATGGCGTCATGTGGGCGCAAACCTTTGCCGCCGAGTTTCGCAACGCACAAGCGCACTATCCCATCTTGTTTCAAAAAGACAGCCAAACCGGTCAGTTTATGGCCGTAACGCTGTTAGGCTTTGAGCAGGGTGATAATATATTTCTCGATAACGGACGGTGGAGCGCGGGATACATTCCTTTAATGGTTCAGCGCGGCCCTTTCTCCATCGGAAGGAAAAAAGATGAACAAAGCGATGGTCCCAATCGTTTTATCAACGTTGATCTTGATCATCCCAAAGTGAATGAAAAAGTGGGACAGCGATTATTTGATGAGCTGGGTACCGCTACACCCTATTTAGACAGAATTTCAGGCATGCTGGAAACACTGCATGTATGGCATCAGGATAACGAAATATTTCTTAAAGCTCTGCAAGAACTTAATTTGCTGGAGCAGGTGACCATGGATATTACTTTGGATGATGGCACCAAAGGTCAGCTGCTGGGATTTTACACCATCAACGAAAAAAGTCTGCGCGAATTGCCCGATGAGAAGTTAATTGAATTGCATCGGCGCTACTATTTAGAGCCAATTTATATGGCCATCGCCTCGGTTAACAAAGTGCGCAGCTTAATGGAGCGCAAGGTCGCGCTAAAAACGGCTGCTGTAGGCTAAAGGTTAAAAAACCGCCATGAGCACCGTTGCAAACCATCCCTACACAGAACCGGGCACAGTGCCCGAGGAACTGCCGGGCCTAAGCGTCCCGGTCGTGTTAAAAGGGTTTGTAAGTCATTGGCCCGCCGTGGCTGAGGCGACGGTTTCCGATGCCAGTCTCATCCAATATTTAAAACAATATTCGTCCGATTTGCCCGTTACCTTTTACCAAATCAAAGCCGGTGTGACGGGTGGCAGAATAGGCTATTTAGACGATTTTAGTGGCTTTACATTCGATCGGGCCAGTGCCCATTTAAATGAGGTTCTGAACAGCCTGCAAGAGGCCGTTGAGGGGCGTTATATTGGATCCACTCGGATAGATAAATGGCTGCCGGGTTTTCGCGAGAAAAACGATATTGTCATGTCCGGCGCACAGCCTTTGGCCAATTTTTGGATTGGTGGTGAAACCGACATTGCCGCCCACTTTGACAGCCCTATGAACATTGCGTGCTGTGTTTCTGGTAAGCGGGAGTTCACACTGTTTCCTCCCGAGCAGGTCACTAACCTATACATAGGGCCAGTGGATCGAACGCCTTCGGGGCGGGCAATTAGTATGGTTAATTTTGACGCGCCCGATCTCGAAAAATTTCCCAAATTCTCCACCGCACTTGAGCACAGTGTGGTGGCGCGATTGCAACCGGGTGATGCGCTTTATATTCCCCCGTTGTGGTGGCACAGAGTTAAAAGCAGCGGGCCAATCAATATGCTGATTAACTATTGGTGGAAGCAAACGGCCGATTATATGGGGGTACCCGATCTGGCATTGGAGCACGCCATACTGGCTTTGCGTGGTATGAATGCGCGTGAAAAAGCCAGTTGGAAAGCCATGTTTGAGCACTATGTGTTTTCTGACAATGCTATGGCCACTGACAATATACCCAAGGCGCTGCAAGGCATGTTAGATCCCGATAATGAACCAGCAGCGCGCTTAGCGTGGATGAATTTCGCACAAAAATTAAAACAATAAATTTTAAAATTATTGAGAGGTGACCCATGAACCCCATCAAAAAAGTTGTGATTGCCGGAGGCGGCACCGCAGGTTGGATGGCCGCCGCTGTTATGGCGAAAACGCTGGGCAAAAAAATTGAGGTCGTCTTGGTTGAATCAGACGATATCCCCACCGTCGGCGTGGGTGAAGCCACCATTCCACCGTTGACCACATTTCATAATATTCTCGATATTGACGAGCGAGAATTTATGGCAACTGTTAACGGTACGTTTAAGTTGGGCATCAGTTTTGAAAATTGGCGCGAAAAAGGCCACAAGTATATTCACTCGTTCGGCTATGCGGGTAAAGATTGTTGGGCTTGCAGTTTTGTGCATTTCTGGTTGGCTGGTAAAGCGCGCGGTATCGACTACCCTTACGCCGATTACTGCGCCGAGCTGTTAGCGGCCTATGAAGGTAAGTTTGCGATTGCCCCTAACGCCAGAATGAATTATGCCTATCATATGGACGCTGGCCTATACGCTAAGTATTTGCGCGAATTCAGCGAGAAGCTAGGTGCTAAGCGTCAAGAAGGAAAAATTGAAAAAGTTAATTTGGATGAAAGTAGCGGTAATATACAATCGCTGACCTTACAGTCTGGCAAAGTGATTGACGGCGATTTTTTTATTGATTGCACCGGTTTTCGAGCGTTGCTGATCGAACAGTCACTGCATGCAGGTTTTGAAGATTGGTCTCACTGGTTGCCTTGTGACAGCGCGCTGGCCGTGCAGACGCCGAAGGTGTCGGATCCATTGCCCTATACGCGCTCTATCGCCCACGATGCGGGTTGGCAGTGGCGAATACCACTGCAAAGCCGTGTAGGTAATGGCATGGTTTATTCCAGTCGATTTTGGAGCGATGAGCAAGCTCAAGAAGTGCTAATGGCAAACTTAGAAGGCGAGCCTTTAACACAACCTAAAAAAATAAAGTTTCGCACCGGAACTCGTCGCAAGCATTGGCATAAAAACTGTCTGGCGCTAGGGCTGGCCAGTGGCTTTTTAGAGCCTTTAGAGTCCACTAGCATACATCTTGTGCAAAAATCACTGGTACGTTTTATACAGTTATTTCCGTCAATGGGCATTAATGCCAGTGATGTGGACGAATTTAACCGGCAGACAAAAATCGATGTGGAAAGAATTCGAGATTTTATTATTTTGCATTATAAAGTGACTAATCGAACTGATACTGAGTTTTGGCGCTATTGTAAGAACATGCAAATTCCCGACACGCTGCAACAAAAAATTGATTTGTTTTCAGATTCGGCCAAAGTATTTAAGGTTAACAATGAACTGTTTGGTGAGGAATCTTGGATTCAAGTAATGATGGGGCAGGGGGTAGAGCCAAAATCGTATCACGGCTTTGCCGATGTGATGAGTGACCAAGAGCTCAATGATTTTTTGGCTAGTATCAGGCAGTCAAAGTCGACTATGGTTTCCAAGTTGCCCACGCATCAGCAGTTTATCGATCACTACTGCCAGTCGAAAGACGCGCACAATTCAGCGCAATGATTGATAGGATATGATAAAAATAAAACAGCCGCTGGTAGAAAATATTCTACTGGTTGGCCAGAGTAAGACCCCTGTTATTGTTATTGATGACTTTGGCGATTCGCTTCATGGCCTTCGGGTTGTGGCACAAGACTATGCGCGGTTTACTCCGGCACAGGGCGGGTATCCGGGGTGCAGAGCGGTTCTTCCTTCCAGTTATGGCAGTGCGGTATTAAGTGTTCTGCAACCTTTAATACAGTCGGTCTACTCACTGCCTGATACCGCTCAGGGGCGCTGTTATCAACAATTCTTTTCTCTAGTGACTAAAAGGCCGTCGGAGTTGTCGACCTTGCAACGCTTACCTCATTTTGATTCTGATGTTTCCCGCTATTTCGCGGTTATGCATTATCTGGGAGATGGCGACTTTGGCGGCACAGGATTTTTTCGGCACAAAGCGAGTGGAGTGGAACGGGTAAAGCCTGACAACAGATCTGTCTTTATTGAGTCGGTAAGAGGTGAGCTTAAACAGTCCGAGCCTGCCCACGAATATATTGCCGGCTCGAATGACCGATTTGAAATGACCGCCTCAGTTGAATACAGGGTTAACCGATTGATGGTGTATCCGGGTAACCTTCTTCATTCAGGGCTTATAAATACCGCGACAGATATTAACCATTGTCCGTTGACCGGTAGGCTAACCGCAAATATTTTTGTGGATTTCTCTTGAGTGAATCGTTTCAGAGTATTTAGTGGCGAACTAAAACGTTTGACTCAGTCATTAGTGAACTGTTCTCTTGTCTCGGCCTGATCAATAGAATTTAAATAAAGCAGGCGCCACTAGAATAATTTTTCTGGCGCAAAAATCACCACCATTTAAATATTTCATTACGTGCCGTGGAATTGAAAGCGGGACGTTTCTACAAAATGGTAGTTTTACAAACTGATACCCTTGCTGTAGCCCCCGCCAGCCAAGGCGCTGCGAAGTCCCAGTTTTAACGGTGTAACTGTTGGAAATTGTGAGTAAAGCGGGACGACGAAAAGACCTCTTAACACTACTTTTATCATTCAAGGCAGCTGTGCGTGAAAAATGTGCGCTCGGTAGTGCTTGCTTTGAATCAAGTTGGCAAGATGTTAACCCGAGCGTTGTAATGAGCCGGTTAGTATTAAGCCGCGTATTGTGCTCAAGGACATTGAGCCGCATTTGTATGACAAGGCTCAGAAAGCACAACAAAAATTAAATACCATGGGACTTTAACAATAATCAAACCCTGGAGTAGCGCTATGAATAAACGCAACCGATATTCGGTTTGCCGCCCTTTAATGGTCGGCGCAGCCGCACTCACCACGGCTTTGGCTGTGAGTACATCCCACGCGCAACAAGTTGGTCAATTGTTGTGGGAAGACAATTTTGACAATATCAATACCAATCACTGGAACGTCGTTGAAGGTAACGGCTGTCAATTAGGCCCCAATTTGTGCGGCTGGGGCAATCAAGAACTGGAATATTATCAGGCTGATAACGTTTCTATTGAAGCGGTTCCGGGTGAGCCCGGCAATTCTGCTTTGGTATTTGAAGCGCGCGCCGAGAACGTCGAGGGCAGTGCCTTTACCTCGGGCAAGCTCGACAGCCAGAATGCGGTCGCCATTCAGTACGGTATGATCGAGACTCGCATTCGGGTGCCCAATCTAGAGACAGGCCTGTGGCCCGCTTTTTGGCTGCTGGGCACCACCACCGCCAGCTGGCCCGCCAAGGGCGAAATCGACATGATGGAAATGGGCCATCGCCAAACCGAGATCGACCATTTCCACGCCGGTGCGACCCCAAATAGCTTTGTCGGTGGCAATGCCATTTTTTACTCCGACGATGCCTGCGTAGAAGGCAATCCGACTTGTGCGGCCATGTCGGCCTGGCAAACAGATAACGCCTATGTCTCGCAAACCCCGATGAACGATCGTTTTATCACGTATCGGCTTTACTGGACCGATCAATCGTTGCGTTTTGCGGTGGTTGATAACGGTGTTGAATACGATATGTACGATAACCCAGTGCCCATTACCGATGAATCCGACGAATTCCGGGCTCCTTTCTATTTGCTGATGAATATGGCTGTAGGTGGCAACTTCACCGATGCCCAGCAAAATAGCGAGGTAACCGCACCACTGCCAGCGAAAATGTACGTCGACTACGTACGTGTCTACGAATACGACGGCATGGGAGAGGTGACGCTGGGCGATACCACCCAGGCTGAAGTGGGCACTTTTGGTGTGTTTACCGATAACACCGCAACCGACAACAAGCTTGAGCCGGGTGTCAGTTCCGATATATATATTTGGAGTACTGGCTCCCTTACCGGCGGCACTGAGCCGGCAGATGAAGGCGATAATGTGATTAGTTGGGATTACACTGCGCCTGGTCAGTGGTTTGGCGGTGGCATTCAATCGCGTCAGCCTTTGAATATGAGTAACTTTGCCGACGGCACAGTAACGTTTCGTATTAAGGCGCCCGCTGATGTGTCCTTTAGAATTGGTGTGACAGACACCTATACCAATGAGCACTATATCGACTTCCCCGCTGGTGTGAATCAGTATGGTTTAGTGCGTAACGGCGAGTGGGGTACGGCAACTGTACCGGTGAGCGATTTACGCGGCGCATTGGTGGCGTTGCAATCTCTCGCTTATCCCTTTGTGGTGCTCAGCGGCGACACTATGCCCAGTGCCAACTTTTCGATAGCCATTGATGACATTATTTGGCAAGGCGGTGGCAGTGCCGCCGATGACGACGCTGATGGCGTTGCCAACCAGAACGATGCTTGCCCCGGAACACCGGCCGGCACTGCGGTTGATAGTTCGGGCTGCGCCCAAGTATCTGCGACCGACACCGACAATGATGGTGTGTTGGATGGCGACGATGCCTGCCCTAATACGCAGGCAGGTGCCAGTGTTAACGCCACCGGTTGCAGTACCGACAGCGTGAAAATTCAAGCCGAAGACTACATCAACTTTTTAGACAGTAGCGCCGGCAATAACGGCAGCGAATATCGCAATGATGATGTTGATATCGAGGTGGCCACTGACACCGATGGCGGCTACAACGTAGGTTGGACCGAGAGCGGTGAGTGGCTTGAATACAGTACAGATTTGGCGGCGGGTACCTATCAGGTGACGGCGCGCGTAGCGGCGTTAAATGATGGTGGAGCACTTAGTGTTGGCATCAATGGCGCCTACACATCCAGCAGTTCGGTGAGCAGTACCGGTGGCTGGCAGAACTGGCAAAGTCTGGTGCTGGGTAATATAGAGGTGGCCGCAGGCAATGCCAATGTACGTATTAATATCGATGCGGCGGGCTTAAACTTAAATTGGATTAATCTGGAAAAAGTGGTAGTCGATAGTGACGGCGATGGCGTTACCGATAATATCGATCAGTGCCCGGCTACCGCTACGGGAGCCCAGGTCGACGCCGATGGCTGCGCCATAACGAACACTGATGGTAATTCCGGTGTCAACGAGCCGACGGCGGGCAGCCTAGAATTTTATCTCAACACGGCTGACTGGGCGGATTTGCACTACCGTGTTAACGGTGGCGGTCAAATTAATGTCGCTATGGTGCAAGGCAGCGGTCGCAATACCTATAACGCGAGCGGTTTAAGTAGTGGCGATGTAGTGGATTACAGTTTTACCTATTGGGATGCCAACTTGGGCGGAGCTGTCGACTCACCGTGGGAAAGCTACACTGTGGGAGCCGGTTCAAATCCAGATCCGGGCCCTGATCCAGATCCAACACCGGGCGATAGTGATAACGATGGCGTTGTTGATGCCAATGACCAATGTCCCAACACTGCGGCGGGCGTCAGTGTCGACGCCAACGGTTGCCCCGTTACCTTGCCGCCCGGTGCGCAAATAACGCCTTTGTTTGATAATAATACTGCGTTGGAGCCGGTGATCAGTTTTGATCGAGGTGATGCCCTGATCACTCGTTTTTCCGATCGGGCTCGCGATCGTCACGCCAAAGAAAACCACTTTCAGGCCTACGATCATTACCTGTCGTTTTACTGGGAAGATCGTACCGCAGCGATAGAAATTATCGATTACGTGGCCAAGGGTGGCGACAGCATACGGATGAATGTTCGCACTGAATTTAAATTGTCCGATACCGAGGCTGAAAATCGCTGGTGGTATGAGGGGCTGCATACCCTCGCTCAGTATTGCGGCAATGGCGTAATGAATACCAGTGATAATGTGAACTACTGGAAAGAGGAGAACTGGAACTGCCGTGAAGGTCGGCCCATCCAAATGGGGGATAAACTCGAGTTTGAAATCAGCCAGTTCCTCGATGTGGGTGTGCCGCGCGGACGTGCCAATTATTACGGCACGACGTATCTGTATATTGTGGGTGAGGGCATAGTGCCTTGGGATGTTACCGATAAGGTAGAGTTTGTCAGCGGTAATTATTTACAACGTGACACTATCCCTGTGCCTGAGCGGGCACGTATGGGTGGTGATACCACCTTGCACGTGCAAATGACGGCAGAGCCCGATGGTCACTTTCAGCAGATGGCGACTAACTTAGGCTATGACAATGGTCAGCCATTTGTGTTGGGGCGTCATATCCACCACTCGTCGTTTGTCGATGGTGTACACGATGAAAGTGCGGAAAATGGTGTAAACAGTGTCGCCGTTGGCAAAGCCGGCCCCAATTATATTAACGAGCGCTGTTCCGACTGCCACGTGCGCAATGGCCGTGCTTCGGTGGCCGAGATCGGTGAATCTTTGGATCGTTGGGTGTTTAAAATTGGCGATGCCAATGGCAACCCTGAAGCAGCTCGCGGCCGTGTTTTACAGCCACGTGGGCTGGGCGGTGAAGGTGATGTAGCCATTCAGTCTTGGACAGAATCGGGCGGTTTGCGTTCACCCAACTACACCTTTAGCAATGGCACACCAGAGACTTTTTCAGCTCGTTTGGCGCCCAACTTAAATGGTCTGGGTTTGTTAGAGGCGATTCCAGAGTCGGCTATCCTGGCACTGGAAGACCCCAACGATGCCGACGGCGATGGCATTTCCGGGCGTGCTAACCGTATCGCGGATCCTGAAACTGGCGTTACGCGACTGGGCCGATTCGGCTATAAGGCGGCAGCGGTTAGTGTTAAGCATCAGGTGGCCGCGGCGTTTAATACCGATATGGGAGTAATGACAAGCCTGTTACCCAACCCCGATTGTGGATCGGCGCAAAACGACTGTGTTCCAGCAGGCAGTGAGCTTGCTGATGAACATTTGGACAATTTGGTTAAGTATGTCTCACTGTTAGGGGTGCGTCCGCAGCGCAACTACAATGAACCAGCCGTACTCGATGGCGAACAAACCTTTGATCAAATCGGTTGCGCGGATTGTCATACCCCCACTCACCAAACCAGTGAGTACCATCCACTGGCCGAGTTACGCGACCAAACCATTCGCCCCTACACCGATATGTTGTTGCATGACATGGGCCCGGGATTGGCCGATAACCTAGGTGAAGGCGAGGCGACCGGTAGTGAATGGCGCACAGCTCCGCTCTGGGGTGTGGGGCTATCCGCCTGTGTAACCGGTGGCGTAGAGGGTGGCATCGGCTGGGACGGTTTCGGCCTAGACGG
Source organism: Gilvimarinus sp. 1_MG-2023 (assembly GCF_030548285.1). Taxonomy (NCBI): domain Bacteria; kingdom Pseudomonadati; phylum Pseudomonadota; class Gammaproteobacteria; order Cellvibrionales; family Cellvibrionaceae; genus Gilvimarinus; species Gilvimarinus sp. 1_MG-2023. The sequence goes on along the minus strand of NZ_JAUOSC010000002.1, from coordinate 563,580 downwards.
TTATGAGACGTGTGTTCCCGACGCAAACTTTTTGCACGACGGCCGTGCTCGCACTATCGACGAGGCGATTCGTTGGCACGGTGGTGAAGCGCTCGCGGCAAAGCAAGCCTACGATGGACTGTCCAACAATGCGCGCAGTAATTTACTGAGTTTTATTGAATCACTGTAGAGTATAAGCTTGATTGGAATTAGCGGCACCTTCGGGTGCCGTTTTTGTTTGTGGCCAAGCAGCAGCTTAACTCGTATTTTCGATAGTGCGACCGACAATTAAGGGGTAGCTTACGGCAGGTGTCCCACCTTGCGGATACACTTCGGCACATAAAGCGAACCCCAAGATTGTTGGAACCTTAAGCCCTATGATTACAGAGCCTCGCTTTTATTGGGGCATCCCATCTTTGTATTCATTGGAAAAATGGGACGATTAGTGCTTTTACTAAGGTCAAACTACAAAGGTGGATGTATGGGCAACCGGGTGACTGGTTTACATTCGCACAAGCTGGTGGCGTGTCAGGTCGCCACGGCTTTGAGTCAAATGAATATGTGAGTATTTCTGGCTCTTCGTATAGAAACTTACCCTCCCGTCAGGGAGGGGTTTTTTTACCCGCCCTACATAATAAAAGCCATACTTGTATCAAATTTATCAGAAGCCTTCAGAGCGTTTTTATCATGTTATTCCCCCGCTTGTTTTGAGGATGTAAAGCTCCAATGGAGCTCAAAGATAACTCCCGTGCTCAGACTAGCCCATACAATAAAGAGGCAAAATCCATGAGAAAATTGTCACTTGCAATGCTGCCACTGATACTAACCGGTTTGGCCGCTTGTGGCGGAGGTAGTTCTACGACTGATGTCGGCTCCCCATCGAGCTCCTCGATCAGCTCATCTAGCATTAGCAGCACGTCCTCTGCCAGTTCACAGTCCTTGAATGAAAATTGGGCACTAGTGTGGAGTGATGAGTTCGAAGGCGAGAGCATTGACACCAACAAATGGAGCTTTGAGGTTAACTGCACCGGCGGTGGCAACAATGAGTTGCAGTGCTACACGCCGCGCGAGGAGAACGCCTATCTCGACAACGGTTTCTTGCATATCGTTGCGCGCGAAGAAAGTTATCAGGGCCCGGGTGAATGGGATGATTCGCCTAGCTACGATCCCAATGATACCTCCGTTCAGCGCGACTACACCTCGGCGCGTCTGCGCACCAAAGGCAAAGGCGATTTTAAGTACGGCCGAATGGAAATCCGCGCGAAGCTACCGCAAGGGCAGGGCATTTGGCCGGCTTTTTGGATGCTGCCCACCGACAATGTTTATGGTGGTTGGCCCCGCAGTGGCGAAATTGATGTATTGGAGGCCGTGAATACCAATGCCGCTGGCGGCAACGAAGTTCACGGCACCTTGCACTACGGCAGCGCGTGGCCGGGTAATCAATACTCCGGCACCTCTTATGTGCCACCTGCAGATGTGTGGCAAGAGTTTCATACTTATGCAGTTGAGTGGTCGGAGGGGGAAATCCACTGGTTCGTGGATGACGTTCATTATGCCACACAAACATCCGACGGCTGGTACACCTACTACACCAGCGACTCTGGTGCAGGCTATCAGTTGGGTGAAGGCGCGGCGCCTTTCGATCAAAACTTCCACTTAATTGTTAACTTGGCAGTGGGCGGTAATTGGCCGCAGGATCCGGATGATACGACGTCCTTTCCGCAGACACTTCTGGTCGATTATGTGCGTGTTTATCAGTGTGCGCTCGATCCAGAAACAGGCGCTGGTTGTAGTGATTTGCTGGATAGCCAAATAGAAAGACTGCCGGGTTTTCCCGCCCCCGATATAAAGAGTTTTTCGCTCTATAGGGATGGGGACACAACACTGACCCTAGAGACGCCCAGCAGTGACACCCTGCGTTCGCTAACACCAGGCTACTATGAGTCGAATGCTGGTAACCTGGTGGTTGACCCGGCCTTTAATACCGGCAGTGATACGGTGTGGAGCGCAGAGTTTTCCGGTGCGGCGAATATTTTTCTCAGTGCAGATCAGAGTTCGGAAGAAGATGGGTTGGCCAGCGGTGTGAATCTGTCTCAGTTTGCCCAAATCGGGCAGATTGCCTTCGATTTGTTGGTTGAAGAAAAGTCCGGTGACGCGCAATTTTTAGTGAAGGTGGATAGTGGTTGGCCCGCTGTGAGCCAAAAAGAAATTGAACCCAGTGTGGGTGAGTGGACGCGCGTGGTTGTGCGCTTGAGCGAGCTGCAGGCGAATAATATTGAGCCGGGTCAGGTCGACCTGAATTCAGTGGTGAATCCCTTTGTTTTAGAGTTGGCCGCTGGGACGGCTAAAATTAAAATAAACAATATTGCTTATGAATGTTTGGGTGACTGCGCGCCTCAGGCCATATTGGCCGGCCAATCCAGTACCATAGAAACGCCGCATACCGTATTTGACGATGCCATTAATGTGAACTGGGATTTTGGTATTGGTATTTATCAGACTGCCGCGAACCATGTTTCAACGTCAATCGTGGAGGCGAGTGATAATGCCCGGGGGCAAGTTATTGATGTTCAATTTGGCAATGCGGGAGGCAGTGGTATAGCCTTTATTCAGTCGACCAGCCCAAAGGATATGAGCGTATTTTCCGGCGGTCGTCTGGTGTTTGATGTTCAGGTATTGGACTACGGTTTGGCAAGTCAAGTGGCTATCCGGGTTGACTGTGTGCACCCCTGCAGTTCCGGCGATATAGAGTTAGGCATGGTCGGCTCCGATGGCTGGCAGACGGTGGAGGTGCCAATCAATGACTTGGTTAATGGCGGCCTGGATTTAAGCCGGGTAAATACTCCATTGGTGATTTCCCCTACTTGGGAAGCGCAAGCGAATGTCCATCTGCAGTTGGATAACATTCGTTATATCGCACCGTAAATTCGGGGGGGCAATAACGCAAACCTGCGTTTATCGCTCCCCTTTCCCTGCCGATTGTTTTCTGTACTCAGAGGGGGATATCCCCACCAGTCGCTTAAAGAAGCGATGAAACGCTGATTTACTGTTAAACCCTGCCTGTAACAAAATATCGAGAATCGTTAGATGCTTGTGGGCAGGGTCTAACAATAGCCTTTTGGCTTCTTCTACCCGGTAAGAATTCATAAATTCAAAAAAATTGGTGCCAAAATGTTTATTGATTACGCCGGACACATCCCTGGCGGGTAGATTTATTTGATTCGAAAATTCTTCAATGTTCAGGTTTTGTTGTAAGAATAATTTGTCAACCTCCATGCCGTTTTTGACTTTCACAATGGCAGCATCATTCGGCTGATCTTCAGGAACCGTTTTAAGGGTCACAGGTTTTGTCGTTAATACTCTGTGAGCATAGGCGGCGCTGTAGGCAAAAAGGCCATTGATCAGCACGAAAACGACATAATTTTCAGAGATACCTAAATAATTGGAAAGGCTGATGGTGCTGAATTGGGCGCCAACATGAACGACCAGTGAAAAAATCCAATGCAGCAAAAATCCAACCGTTAGCACTATCAGCCAGCTGGGCTCGCCACTTGAGAACGAAGAGTATTGATCTTTGAGTGACAGGTAGTACCGGCGCGCCAAATGTACAGCGGCTAATCCATATATAAACGGAATGACTTTTGAGCTATGCCAAATAAAATTCACCACGGTAATGGACAGTTGTGATTGATTGTCCGCCCGCCAGCGCAGTGCATCGCTATCAATTTGTAGTACTAACAATAAAAGCCAGCTAAGGGCCAAGGGTAATAAATGTACAAGTTGGTTCTTTCTTAGCTTAAAGTCATGTTCTGTTAGCGATGCAACATAAAAATAGAGTGCTTGCCCTTTACTAAATGCAGCCAACATAAGTAAATAAGGTACGACGTTTAAGTCAAAAAAGTCGAGGGTGTGAACCAAATCATTCCACAAGAGAAGTATACAAAGGCTGTGCAGACCAATTGAGAGCAAGAAGACAATTAATGCTCCACTGGCCGTTTTACGTGCGGTCGGCAAAGCCCACTGAAAAAGTGCCAGCATGATGCACTCAATGATCGTCATAAAAACGATGACGTCGTGAAAATTGAAGATGTAAGCTTCCATAATGAATTTTTATCGCAGGTAAATAGAGATAGCTCTACGTTTTTATTAGATGTTCATACAGTATATGACCTTGAATGAACTTAGCAATGATAAATCAATATACAGTCAGTTGAGTATGGTTAAGTTTATGTTCGTGAGGGTACACATACGTTTGATTACGCCCGGCCGCCTTGGCTTGATAGAGTGCAGCATCGGCGTGGCGCATCATATCTTGCACGCTGGGCTGGGATTCGATGTTCATTACTTCGGCAATGCCACAACACAGAGTATGTGCGATTTTGCTAGAATTATATTGCGTCGGTGTTGATTCAAACTCGATGCGTATGCGTTCGGCAATCTGTATTACGGAGTCTATCTCGCTGGCGCGCAATAAAATTGCGAACTCTTCCCCGCCATATCGTGTTACTACATCGCTGTCGCGACAGGTGCGCAATAATAATCTTCCCACATCTTTGAGTACCTGATCGCCAGCTTCGTGGCCATAGTTGTCATTCACTTGTTTGAAATAATCCAAATCAATCATTAATACGTAGGCAGGTCTTTGATCGATGGCCATGCGGTCTTTTAGCTGGGTAAATGCAATTTGCAGGCGACGTCGGTTGCCCAGACCCGTCAGAGGATCTTCGCTGGCCTGTGTGATGGCTTGTTGACGTTCTGACTCTAATTGAATTAACCATTTAGATAGGCCAATCATTAAAAATAAAGTTTCCAGAAGTGCTGCAATCTGGACATAAAATAGGGGTGTCATGCCCCAGTTGAATAGAGGTGTGGCGGCGCTGATTAAACTTAAAATCAATCCCGCAGCGTATATCAACCAAGCCAATAGACTCCACAGGGCGTAATCGAGGCCTTTGCGCCACACTGCGAAGCTGGCAACCGGGAGAATGAGTGCAAGGGCCGCCAGCAAGCCGTATGAGAGTGTCAAAATGGGCTCATAAAAGCCGATTAGACGGATAATTATGCCTGTTCCCGCGACGGCCTGAATGGCGATAAATACTACATTAAGATGTGGCGATAAAAGCTGAAGCTGTAAAAAAGATTTGCTAAATTGCAGCGCACAAATAACAAATATCAAGTAAACAAGGTGGAAGCCTTCATTGTGCCACCAGGGGGCTTCGGGCCAGAGGTATTGAAACCCCAACCCGTTAAGCATTAACCAAAAGACGATACTGCTGAGCAGAAATAAAGCGTAATAGGCCGCATTGCGCTGCTTTAGGGTGATGGCAAATATGCTGGCCATCAGGGCCATAATGCTCAGAGCGCCGTAAAAAAGCCCAAAGCTGAGGTGCTCTTGCTGCTGCCTGGTGGCAAAACGCGAAGGGGACTCCAGCTTAAAGCCCATAGTAAGTGAGTCGGCTTTGGTGTGGTAGGCTTGGATATAAATCTCGGTTTTGGTTCCCGCCGGTAAAACAATAGGCAAAGCCAGGGTGCGATAAAACACGGGGCGACTTGAGAAGGGCTCTCTATCGCTGAGGCTGTGTGATTGAAAGTTGGACTCGCTGTCGCGGCGCAGATAGACGGCCATATGGTCCAAATAACTGGTCTCGGTGCTCAGAATTTCTACCCGGTCTTCCGGCTCTGGGTTATGCAGGCTAAATCTTACCCAGTAATGCTTATCACTGATTCCTTGATTATTGTCACGAGGTTGAAACTCTTGCCAGCGCAAGTCTGTTGTTGCCTGGTCTATGGTAAGGGGTTCTACCGCTAATAAAATTTGGGTGTCGAGATCTTTGAGGGTACGGGTCGGCTCTAGGTTATATGCGGCCGCTTGCTGGTTGGCCAGAGTTAGCCCCAGTAAAGTCATGAGCGCATATAACGCAAAAAAGCGGCGAGTGTGCACGCGCAATTGGGGCCCCCATTGACTCTTAATCTTGTTGTTAAGGTGTATGGTATAAATACCATTGTAGTTTACCGCATGAGTGTTGCGTTGTCTGAGGGAAAAACAATCGTGGTGATCGAGAGGACTACTTAGATTAGTCGGGTAGGGGCCACGGCAGCTCAATGTGTATAGTGAGGTAAGCGCTAACCGGCGGCGAGCTCGCGCCCGGTGGAAGCTGTCGGGCGCGTGTCTAAGGTTGATGTGGCAATCGTAATAAGCCGCAGGTTAAGTTTTGAGTGAGCTGAGCTGGTCATCCAACCGCTGCATGATGGTGTCTAGCTCAACACCGGTTTGATCAGACTCTTTGGCCATAGCGGCTAGCTGGTTTGCTTTATCTCCGATTATCGTCAGATTGCGGCTGATCTCTTCACTTACGGCGCTCTGCTCTTCGGCGGCGGTGGCGACTTGGGTAATATTGTCGGCAATAGAGTTTACATCCGCCACCACCGTGGACAGTGAGTCGAAGGAGGCCTGTGTATTGGCCTTAGTGTCTTCGGCTTTTTCGGCGCTGCTGGCGATGACCGCCACAGAGCGATTGACCCCTTCTTTTAAGCTAGAAATTAAATCATTAATTTCGTCGGTACTGTTTTGAGTTTTGCTGGCCAGGTTGCGCACCTCGTCGGCTACAACGGCAAAGCCGCGGCCCTGTTCGCCGGCTCGTGCCGCTTCAATTGCCGCATTGAGGGCCAGTAAATTGGTTTGTTCGGCAATGGCGCGAATAACATCGAGAATTCGATTGATATCTTCTGTGCGTGCGGCCACATCGCGAATGCTGTCGCTGGCGGTCAGCATTTCACCGGTGAGCTGTTCCACTCGTTCGACAGAGCTTGCCAGCGCTTCACGCGACTGAACCACGGTATCCAGGGAAGTGGTGGCATTTTCCGATACTTGTGCGGCCAGCTGGGAAACACTGGTTGCCGTTTGTGACATCTCGTTGGTGGCGGTCACCACACTGTCGATTTCCCGCTGTTGTTCGTGGGTGGCCTCGGCGGCGCGCTTGTTGATCGATGTGATCTGCTCGGCCGATTGGTGTGCATCGGAGCCAATTTGTTTTAACTCATTCACCATATGGCGCAGCTTGGCGATAAAGTTATTGAAGCCCCGCGATAAAGACATCAACTCGGCGTGGGTCTGTACGTCAATGGAGGCACTGAGATCCCCCTCCTGGCTCGCCAGATTGTGCACCCGCTCATCGAGCTTGCGCAGGGGGCGGACGATCGACTGCACCAATAATAACAGTGCAACGCCAATGGCCAGAGAGATCGCCAAAGAGATAACCGTTTGGTTGCGCAGCAGGGTCGCGACATTGTTATCAATGGTGCCGGTCAGGCGGCTGGTGGTGGCCAATACCACCTCTTCTGGCAGCTCGACTAACAGTGACCAGGTCGAATCGGAGGCCTCTATAAACAGTGGTTGAGCAACATAGTAGGTGCCATCGCGCTTGAGGGTTGAATCGGCTTTTTGGTGCAAATTAGTCAGCTGCTCGGCATAAGTGTCCCGCGCTTCAGAAAGGGGGCGGGTCAGCTTGTCGGTGTATTCACTGGAGCCGACAATTAAGCCCTTTTCGCTCAAAAGTGTGATGCGGCTGCGGCCGGCGTAAAGCTCGCGGTGTAACTCGTCAATTAAGGATTGTATGACCGGCAAGTTGACGTCAATTCCGACCACACCGCGAAAATCGCCGGCAACAGTAATGGCACTGGTCAAGCTAGTCATCAATTCGCTGTAACCGGGGCGGATTTCATAAAAGTATGGCTCTAGCACGCAGGCGCTACGAGTGTCTTTTGAGCATAAAAACCACTCGGCCTCGCGCTGGCCAAACTCGTCTCTGGTGTCGAGATATTTTTCTTCTGAGTCTTCGACGCGCTCTTGGTGAACTTGCCCGGCCTGATCCCGTATCCAGTAAATCTCCAGGGCGCCGCTATTGGCTACCGTATGCACCTGCTCACTGCCGAGTAATTGTGTGTCTTGTCGATCGTAGGCATCGGCTTCGAACTGTGCGTACAAAGCGCTGATGTCGGCGTGCTGCGTCAGAGTGGCTTCGGTAAGAAGGTTCACTTGTGCCCGGTTGAGGCGGTGTTGTTCATTCGCTGCACTCAGAGAGAGTTCGCCGGCAAGAGTCTCGGTCACCCGGAATAGGCTGTTCATGTAGCCGGCGACTCTATTGCCAAGGCTGGCCGCTTCACTGTTAAGCCGCCCCAGTACTTCGTCCTCCATGGCGGCCTGGGTTTGCTCCAACAGCTGACTTTTCATACCGTTGAGGCCAGACACCAGCTGGGTCACCAAGACCGAGAGTAATAAAACTAACGCAACGGCTATGGCGCCCAGCAATTTGGCCTTCAAGGTTCTGAACATGGGGAGTCCTTGGTCGTGAGTATTGAGATTAAAGTGTAGATGAGTTTGGCGACATAATGATGACGCGGGGCGGTTATCTACCGCGTACAGAGGCGCGCCTTACAACGTTATCGGTCGCTGCGGGTTTTCTTTAGGTATAAAGACACCTCTATTAATTCAGAATCGCCTCTGGCCTTCAGGGCTTTTCGAGCCCAAGGCGGCTTCGTGAAAGCGCGCTGGTTGCCCGTCTAGCGGAGCCAACACAGAGTCGGGAAGCCCTGAAGACCCCGCAGGGCGCGGCCAAAACGTCCATCCGCGTCGTTGCTCTTATTGCTAAGGGCTTACGGCTAAGAGCGGCTAGCGGAGTGAGCGTTTTGGACTCGCGTAGAGACGGCTTTGATTTAATAGAAGTGCCCTTAATTGTTTTTGCCACTTTTCGGTGCGGCTATGGTTATGACACCGTGCGATTAAGAAGGCTCGGTAGCTGAGATTCCAGATGGTGTACTAACAGTCGAACTTTGGGTGATAGCCGGCGCGTGGGAGGGTAGAGCGCCCAAATTCCTTCGCGGGCGGGGGAATAGGTCTTTAAAATTGGTATCAGCCGTTGCTCGGCCAGCTCGGAGGTTAAGTAGTAGTCCGGTAATTGAATTAAACCAATTCCTTTGCGGGCCGCATCGACTAAGCTGGGGCCATTGTTGCATCGAAGGCTACCGCTAACACGCACATTGCGGGCTCGTCCCGCTTCACTAAAGCGCCAGTAATCCAGCGTACCCAGCAGGCAGTTGTGGTCGGTTAATTCACTTAGCGTGTGCGGCGTACCGTGGCGGGCTAGATATCCGGGCGCGGCACACACAATGGGGGTGCGCTCGGCCAGTAAACGGGCAATCAGGCGGCTATCTTCCAGTGGGCCAAGTCGCACGGCCAAATCTAGGCCTTCATCCATTAGGTCTAGGCGTTGATTACTCAGTGTCAAATCAATGCGCAACTGCGGGTGTTGCAAGGCAAAATCGTTAATCAGTGGGGCGATGTATGTTTCGCCAAAGGTGACCGGGGCGGTCAATCGCAGTATTCCGGTGGGATTGGTTTGCAGCTCGGCCAGCTCGTTTTCGGCACTGCTTAAAGCGTCGAGAATTTGCCGGCAATGCTGGTAGAAGACCCGCCCCTCTTCGGTCATGTTGACCTTGCGCGTGGTGCGATCAAGCAGGCGTGTATTGAGCCTTTGTTCGCGGGCTTTTATTTGGCGGCTAATGTGGGCTACAGATGTTCCCAGACGTTGGGCGGCACGGGTAAAACTCCCGGTTTCAGCCACGGCGACAAACTCACTGATGCCCTCCCAATTGCCCATTATTACCCTGCTGTAAAAATGTTTTACTTGTAGGCTGTATTATTATCCAGATAAAAATAATTACAATGGGGACATAGACTAAACAGTCTCCTTTCTTTTAGCCAATTGTGAGGTTTGCCATGATTAAATCGCGTGCTGCAGTGGCCTGGGGCCCAGGCGAGCCATTGAGTATTGAAGTGGTCGATGTTATGCCGCCCAAGGCCGGTGAGGTTTTGGTGCGGGTGATCGCCAGTGGGGTCTGTCATACCGACGCATTCACCTTGTCCGGTGACGACCCGGAAGGTAATTGGCCCGCTATTCTCGGCCATGAAGGTGGCGGTATTGTTGAGCAGGTTGGAGAAGGGGTTACCAGTGTCGCGGTGGGCGACCATGTGATTCCTTTGTACACCCCCGAGTGCGGCGAATGTAAATTCTGTCTGTCCGGCAAAACCAATCTCTGCCAGCAGATACGCGAAACCCAAGGCCAAGGGCTAATGCCTGATGGCACGACTCGCTTTTATAAAGACGGCGAGCCTATCTACCACTATATGGGGTGTTCCACATTTTCTGAGTACACCGTGTTGCCAGAAATCTCATTAGCTAAGGTCGATCAATCTGCGCCCTTGGAAGAGGTTTGTCTGCTGGGGTGCGGGGTCACCACGGGTATGGGGGCGGTGCTCAATACCGCGCAAGTGGAACCGGGCGACACGGTGGCTATCTTCGGTTTGGGTGGTATTGGTTTATCGGCCGTTATCGGGGCCACCATGGCGGGTGCCGGGCGTATTATTGGGGTGGATATTAACGACAGTAAATTCGACTTAGCTAAGAAGCTGGGGGCTACCGACTGCATTAACCCAAAAGACTACGATAAACCGATTCAAGAGGTGATTGTCGAGCTTACCGATGGCGGTGTTGACTATTCGTTTGAATGTATCGGCAATGTTGATGTGATGCGCTCTGCGCTGGAGTGCTGCCACAAAGGTTGGGGTGAGTCGGTCATTATCGGTGTCGCCGGTGCCGGTCAGGAAATCAGTACCCGGCCGTTTCAGTTGGTGACTGGACGGGTTTGGCGCGGCACAGCCTTTGGTGGGGTCAAGGGGCGCTCGGAGTTGCCAGGTATTGTCGAGGATTATTTGGCCGGCAAGTTTAAGCTCAACGATTTTATTACCCATACCATGGGTTTGGATGATATTAATCACGCGTTTGAACTTATGCATTCCGGTGAGAGCATACGCAGCGTTATTCATTTTGCCAAATAGTACATACCAGGAGCTTGTATGAGTCTAGAGGTGGTATCCAACACAAAATGTTTTTCTGGTTGGCATAAGCAGTACCGTCATCAATCATCGACCTTGAACTGCGCTATGCGCTTTGCCGTTTATTTGCCGCCGCAGGTGTCGTCGGGGCAATCGGTTCCGGTAGTGTATTGGCTGTCCGGACTGACCTGCACCGATGAAAATTTTATGCAAAAGGCAGGGGCGCAGCGTATTGCGGCTGAACTCGGTATCGCCCTGGTGGCGCCGGATACCAGCCCCAGGGGTGATGGCGTTCCCGATGACCCGGAAGCGGCCTACGATTTTGGTTTGGGCGCGGGCTTTTATCTCAACGCCACACAAGCTCCCTGGTCGCAACACTACCGTATGTACGACTATGTGGTCCATGAGCTGCCCGAATTGGTCGAAAGTGTGTTCCCGGTGAGCCAGGCGCGCGCCATCAGCGGCCACTCTATGGGGGGGCATGGTGCATTGACCATCGGCTTAAAAAATCCGGACAAATACAGTTCGATTACCGCATTCAGCCCAATCTCAAACCCGATGGATTGCCCCTGGGGGCAAAAGGCTTTTAGCCAATACCTGGGAGAAGATAAATCATTGTGGTGCGATTACGACAGCAGCGTATTAATGGCTCGCGGTGGTAAGACACCTGTGTTGGTTGATCAAGGTACAAGTGATAACTTTCTGAGTGAGCAACTTAAACCGCAAGCATTGACTCAGGCGGCCGAGCAATCTGACTATCCATTAACTCTGCGCATGCAGCAGGGCTACGACCACAGCTACTACTTTATTGCGAGCTTTATGGAAGAGCATCTGCGCTTTCACAGTCGGTATTGGTAGGTGCCGGGCGCACACAGTTGCGCCCTTCGTTTTTGGCCTGATACAGCGCCTTGTCGGCCCGGGCAATCCAGCTGTCCCAGTCTTCATCGGGGTGCTTCTGCGCGCAGCCAAATGAGGCGGTTATCGACAACTGCTCGTTAATTTCTCGGCGCAGTAGTTCGGCGATGCGGCAGGCGTTGCTGAGGCCTGTGTTGTTTAACACCACTAAAAACTCCTCGCCGCCATAGCGGTACAGCTCATCGCTTTGGCGCAGCTTGTTGGTCATCAGGGCAGAAATTTGTTGGAGTATGGTATCGCCTCGCTCGTGTCCGAGCTCATCGTTAATAGCTTTAAAGTGATCCAGATCCATCAGCACCATGGAGCCGGTGTATTTTGCATTGTTTGGCCCCAGTTTAGAAAAAAGCTTACGTCGATTGCCCATGCCGGTAAGTGGGTCGTGGTGGGCCAATTGCTCAAGCTGTTGGCGCTGATCTTCTGTTTTCCAGGAAAAAATACCGGCAAAGGCACAGACTAGAATAAGGGCAACATAAAAGTCGATTGGCTCTGAGGGGTTGGTAAAGCCCGATACTGCCGGGGCAATTACAAGCAATACGGCGCAATTAATAACAATAGCTTGCCTGAGCGAGAGTAAGAAAAAATTGGCAATAACCACAGGGAAGAGCCAGTAAACCATGACGTCTAATTTAAAATACACCATGGTGATTCCCGCTATCGAGTAAAAGCTCGCACTGCTTAGGCGGGCTGCAAGGCTGTGTTGGTGGCGTAGGTTGTAGCGCAGAACAAGAAGCATGCCTAAAACGATGACTGCATCGAGCCCGGCCAATAACCATTGGCCAGCCAGTGCTCGCATCATCGCAAGGGGTGTAATGGCGATAATCGCGCAGGCGGATAGCAACAGCATCATCGCCTGGCGAAAGTTATTGCGAAGAGTCGTGATCAAGTGGTACGTCCATAGGGCGTCTTTATAGTATTAATAAAGATAGCAGCCCCGTGGCAGGCTGACAAAAATCGTTACTCCTTGATGGCAAAAACCACCTGAATTTTTTTACTGAGGGTAATGCTCTGAGGGGCGAAGAGCTCAAATTGGGGTTGTTGGGCCCCCGCCGCCATAGATCGAAACTGTGCTTCATTGACGCCAAACTTGGGGTAAGGAGCAAGCCCTGCGTGTTGATCGGTAATTGAATAAACCCGGCCCAGTTCGACATCGAGCCCACCGGCCAACGCCTGAGCTTTGCGGCGGGCGTCGGCACCTGCTTGCTCTGTTAACTGAGCGGTGATTAATTCGCGTTTACTGACGTCAAAAGTGGCATTGAGATTGGTGGTGTTGGGCATGCGCATTAGGTGATTGACGATGGCTTGGTAAGCATCCAGCCCCTCGATTGTTAAAGTAAACTTCTGTGTCACTTCGTAACCGGTAATCAACGGTTGATTGCCGCCGGGCTGATGACTGCGTCGCGGGCGTTTATCGATTGCCCAAGATTCAATATGCTCTCGCTCTAACCCTTGCTGGGCCACCATTTCGACAATATCAGCCGCTCGTTGAGTCACTGTATCGACCGCCGTTTGGGCGCTCTTTGAATATTCCATGATTTGAAATTTTAAGGTTACGGTATCTGGCGCCACATCCAGTTTGGCCTCGCCGGCGACCGTAAGGTGGGCAAAGCCCGGATCTTGCTGGGCGTGGCTGCTGTTTATCAGGCTGGTAAACAGCAAAAGCGCGAAAAGAATACGTTGCATAACTTACTCCAAGGGGCATTATCTATATGGTATAAAGGTTACATTGCGCAGTGAATATTTTGTTTTTGGATTGGTTATATGTCAGAAAGTTCGCATTCGGCCCTTTTCTGCCGGATTTGTCTTGCCATCGTGCTTTTTTGGGGCGCGAGTGAGGGGCGTGCTCAAACACTGCACTTGGTTGCCGATGAGTGGTGCCCCTATAACTGTGAACCCAACAGCGAAAAACCGGGATTTATGGTGGAAATTATGACCCGCGCCTTTGCCGGGCAGGGGGTGGATATTCACTATTCTACCTTGCCTTGGTTGCGTGCACTGCGCGAGACTCGCAATGGGAAATACCATGCGACGATTGGCGCTTCTAAAGCTGAAGCACCAGACTTTATATTTCCCCGTCTTGAGCAAGGTGAAATGCGCAATGGTTTTTGGGTAAACACCGACTCACCTTGGCAGTTTCAAGGCCTACACTCATTATCACTGGTGCAGTTAGGAATTTTAGCCGGTTATGGTTATGGTCCTGCTTTAACTCAATATATTGACAGTGACAGCAGTAAAGAAATGATTTCAGTTATCCGTGGCGATAAACCCCTGGATACCGGATTGGCCATGTTATTGCGCCAACGCATTGATGCGTTAGTTGAGGATGAAACGGTTATGCGGCAAAAAATAGCGCAAGCCGACATAGAAGGTAAAGTGAAACTGGCCGGCTACGTACCAACCACGGATCGATTTAGCAAGGTATATATCGCTTTTTCACCGGCCGATAAAAATTCCAAAAAATACGCCAATATTTTAAGCCAAGCAATGTTAGAAATGAGAGCTAATGGTGAGTTAGAAAAAATATTGGCACGCTATCACCTTTCTGATTGGCGATAACCATGGGTAGCAAAAATGTTGGATGAAGCTCAGAAACAATCTATTAAAATTGTCGGCGGTGGCCCCAAGAAAGTTCTCTACACTTTAAAGACCATTCAGCGTATTGGGTTGGCCAATTCTGCCAAGGCTCTCAAAAGTCGCAATGCTTGCAAAGCCTGTGGTTTGGGGATGGGCGGTCAGCACGGCGGCATGACGAACGAGGCGGATGAGTTTCCCTCGGTATGTAATAAAAGTATTCAGGCGCAGTCAACCGATATTCAACCGCCGATTCCCGTAGAGCTGTTTGACCATGATCTAAACGATTTTAAAGATCTAAGCGCCTACGAGTTGGAGCGTTTAGGGCGATTAAACAACCCGATTTTTAAGCCCAAAGGGCAAGATAAATATCAGGTATTAAGTTGGTCGGACGCCTTGGATATTGCCGTTGACCGATTCGGCGCTGCACCCCCTGAACGCAGCTTTTTTTACTCCTCGGGCCGCTCCTCCAATGAGGCCGGTTTTGTTCTGCAATTGCTGGCGCGCCTATACGGCACTAACAACGTCAATAACTGCTCTTATTATTGCCACCAGGCTACAGGCGTTGGTCTTGGCAACAGTATCGGCACTGGGACGGCAACGGTTGCATTGGACGACTTGCAATATGCCGATTTAATTTTTGTGATTGGCGCCAACCCGGCATCCAATCATCCGCGGTTTATTCACCAACTAAAAAAATGTCGCGACCGCGGCGGCAAAGTCATTGTGATTAATCCGGCGAAAGAACCCGGGTTGGTACGTTTTGCCGTGCCGAAAAGCCCGCGCTCGATGGTCAGTGGCGGTACCTGGATTGCGTCGACCTTTGTACAGCCCAATATCGGTTC
Source organism: Gilvimarinus sp. 1_MG-2023 (assembly GCF_030548285.1). Taxonomy (NCBI): domain Bacteria; kingdom Pseudomonadati; phylum Pseudomonadota; class Gammaproteobacteria; order Cellvibrionales; family Cellvibrionaceae; genus Gilvimarinus; species Gilvimarinus sp. 1_MG-2023. Next base: position 548,382 of record NZ_JAUOSC010000002.1, on the reverse strand, counting down.
TGATTTGGCGCTACTCAATGGTATTGCCAAGGCGCTGCTGGAGCAGGGCCGTCAAGATCACACCTTTATCGCTGAGTACACCCGAGACTTCGATGGCTACGCCGAACAAATAGCCGCGCTTGAGTGGGATGCGATAATAGCCCAGTGTGGAGTGGAGAAAACGGACATAGAAAGTATCGCCCTGCAACTTGCTGACGCCAACAATGCCATTTTCAGTTGGGGCATGGGCATTACCCACCACTTAAACGGGGTGGAAAATGTCGAAGCCATTGCTAACCTCGCCCTACTGAGCGGTATGCTGGGCAAGCCTGGTGCGGGTTTATTGCCTTTGCGTGGTCACAGCAATGTGCAGGGTATTGGCAGTATCGGGGTAAAGCCCGTGTTGGCAGAAGATGTACTGGCTGCGCTGGAGGATAAGTTTGCGGTTACCCTGCCGACAGAGCGCGGTATGGATACTCTTGCGTGCCTTAACACCGCGCTGGAAGGCAAGATGGATGCCGCTCTGATTATGGGCGGCAACTTATATTCGGCAACCCCCAATAGCGATTTCGCTCGCAAAGCGTTGGACGCTGTCGGATTTAAGCTATTTCTCACCACTACACTGAATGAAGGTCATGTTAATGGGGTCGAGTCCGGTGATGTAATGGTACTGCCCGTGGCCGCGCGCGACGAGGAGCCACAGAGTACTACCCAAGAGTCCATGTTTAACTATGTACGCCTGAGTGACGGCGGCATAAAACGTTTAGACAATGTTCGCTCCGAGGTCGAGATTTTGGCCGATTTAGGCAGCCGGTTATTAGAGCAAGCGCCGTTTGATTTTGCGCTGTTTAAAGAGCACCGTCATGTTCGTGAGGCGATTGCCAGCTGTATACCGGGGATGGAAGCACTGGCCGATATCGACGAGTCTAAGCAGGAGTTTAGCGTCGGTGGTCGCATTAAACACGAACCCATTTTTGATATTGGTCGCGCGCGATTTCTGTTTAGCCAAAAAGATGAAAAACAACAGTTGGAGTATCCCTTTACGCTGGCGAGTATTCGCAGTGAAGGCCAGTTTAACTCCATCATTTATGAGCAGAGCGACAGCTATCGTGGCGCGCAATCGCGCTGGACGGTATTGCTCTCCCATCACGACTGCCAAAAGCTTGGCTTAGAAGGCGGCGACCGGGTAACGGTCAAATCACAGCAAGGTGAAATGGTTGGGCTAGAAGTGGTGCCCTTTGATTTGCCATCTGGCAACGTGCTGGCTTATTACCCCGAGGCCAACGTCTTAATTGACACCGAGCACGACCCGCGCAGTAAAACACCTGCCTTTAAGTCGGTGCCGGTTAAGTTGGAGATTGCGACGAGCTAGGAGGTTCGTTGGTGAGTGCGGCGGGCATTTCAGCCAGCCGCTGATTGATTTGAGGCACTAACTCTAAAGCGTCTTTAAACCGCTGGCTTTTAAGGCAGTAGTAGAGTGCGTTGGTAAAGCTAGCAAGCTCTATATCACTGGCTGGCACTGTATTGAGTGCCTGATCGTTCTTATATCGTAAAGTGATAGCGGTTTGGATTTGTGAAAATCCTTTTTTATTGGCGGGGAAATTACAGCCAAACACATCTAAACCCCATTGCCCCCACTGCCAAGTGATAGGGCTCTGTCCCTCTTTAATCAAAATGTTATGCGGATTAATCGTATTGTTTTGAAAAGCTGTAGGTAAATTGGCGAGCGTATTCCGTAATAAACTTATATTGTTTAATAGACTCGCGACCTGCTCGCGTTCGTCTTTATGACACGCTAGCAGTAATGGTCTTACCAGCGCTTCATCCAGTTTCTTCCAGAGCAGTGGGTGCGAGCGTAAATAAGGCGCGGTTATGGATGTTGGCGGTAGGCATCCGGCCAGCGTCTGCTGAAGTTCAGTAGCAATGGCTTCGAATTCAGAGCGATTGGTTAATGGTGTATAGCCTGTGGCGATGCGTAAAACGTTGACGCGAAATTCTTTGTGTACGCCTGTGAATAATAGCTCTGGGGCGGGCAGCTGCGCTGCCGACTCCGAGGTTAATAGGGTCGCCTCATGGTTGCATTGTAAGGCGCGGGGCTTATCGTAAATTTTAACAATGTAGTTTTCTTTGTCTGCCTCCACCCAAAAAGCAAAGGTGTTCGGTATTCCCGATTGTAGCCAGTGAATGCTCAGTGTATCGGTGGCAGGGCGTTCTCCGCTTGCCTGTTCCAATAAATCACACAGCCAATGCTTTCGGTTCGGAATCTCCAGCAGTGCCCATATCCCCTCTGAATTGATGGGGGTGTGGCTATTTAAAACATGGTCATGAAAAAATAACGCTGAATTTTTTTCTCGCAGTTCTGCGGTATTGGCTAGGTCGGCCACACTGATGATCAATTTACTGGTGGCCTGTCTGGTTAAAATAATGGTGGCAATAGTAAACAGAAGCGAGGGCCCAGAAAAGTACAGATGATCCACTACGATGATAGCGAATATAAGTAAAAAGCCAAGATTGTTAATATTTTGTAGTGCTTGAATTAACAGCTTGGGCTGATTGTGTTGGCGGGCGCGGCGAACCAAAACAGGAATTGCTGGGGCTGAGGCCGCAATGACCGCAATGGTCGAAATACTGGTTAATGGATAAATAAAACTCAATACTACAAGGGATACCAGCATAAATATAATGCCGGCAAGTGAGTTAATGACCTTAGTGTAGGTGTTGGTTGCGACCTGTTCTTGATTTTCAAACAGTACGATTTTTCCAGCCTGCTCTACAATATTTCGCACTGAGGAGTTAATGAGATTAGTAGCCCACTTCTCGCCCACCAAGTATATAAGAAAGCAGATCACGGCAAGCCCACTGAGAGACAGAATCAGAGCTTCGCGCGACCACTGCTGAACCAGCTGCGGCATATAGCTAGGTATCGTCTCCATTCCCAACAGCATGACAATTTTCACGGGCAATAGCATGCCCAGCATCAGTGCTGTTTGAGCGATTAGCGTTAATGCAATGGCTTGGCTGGAGCGAAAGGGCGTCAACTGTATTAAACGCTGAGCCAACTGCCAGAGCCAGTGTGGGGTGTTTGTCGTCTGCTGCAAAAAAGCGTACCTCAGCGAAATAGTGGGCGAACTCAGTGTACCTAGGGTGTTCGGTCAAGTGAAGTCAGAGCTGTTGTCCGCAGCAATAGCCGCTGGCCCAGGCCCATTGAAAGTTAAAGCCGCCCAGCCAACCGGTCACATCCAGCACTTCGCCGATAAAATAGAGCCCCGGGGCAGTTTTGGCCTCAAAGGTTTTGGACGATACACCGTCGGTGTCGATGCCGCCGCGGGTCACCTCTGCTGTGCGATACCCCTCGGTGCCATTGGGGATCGTCTGCCAGTGCTGCAGGGCTTGGCTGAGGCTGGCAATATCCTCCCGCCGCCACTGGACGAGTTCTTTTTGCATCAGCGCAGACAGCCCTTGATACTCCATCCACTGCTGAATAAAACGTTTGGGTAAGAGCTGGCTTAACAGGTTGATCGGCGATGCCTTTTGCCCTTGCTGGCGCCATTGTTCTATGTGCTGAGTGATACTCGCGCCGGGTAAAAAATCTATAGCGAGAGTTTCACCACTGTGCCAGTAGTTGGAAATCTGCAAAGCGGCGGGGCCACTGAGGCCTTTATGGGTAAACAGTAAGCTGTCGCGAAAGCTTTGCTCGTTACAAGTAATGTTTACCGGCAGTGACACCCCGGCTAGCGATTGGCACAGGGTTAACGTCTCGCCTTTAAAGGTAAAAGGCACCAGCGCCGCTTCGCGCGCCTTAATTTTGAGGCCGAACTGTTTGGCGATATCGTAGCCAAAACCGCTGGCGCCCATGGTGGGAATTGACAGACCGCCGGTGGCCACCACCAGTGACTGACAGCCGAAACTGCCCATAGAGGTGGCTAACTGATAGCGCAGGGGGCCGTCTTCGATGGGGGTGATGGCGTGTATGTCACAGCCGGTTTGTATGCTGACCGCGCCCTTGTCGCACTCGGCCAAGAGTATATTCAGAATATCTTTGGCTTTGTTGTCGCAAAAGAGTTGGCCTTGGGTTTTTTCGTGGTAAGCCAATTGGTGCTCGCTTACCAGAGAAATAAAATCCCATTGGGTGTAGCGCGACAGGGCCGATTTACAAAAGTGGGGATTGGCCGAGAGATAGTTGTCGGGGCCGATATCGTAATTAGTGAAATTACAGCGCCCGCCGCCGGACATCAGGATTTTTTTGCCGACTTTATTGGCGTGATCAAGCACCGCCACCGAGCGGCCCCGCTGCCCTGCCGTGGCCGCGCACATAAGCCCGGCGGCGCCGGCGCCAATAATAATACAGTCAAAGGTTTGCATTCTGCCGCCCGTTGCGGGCCGGGCTAGATGCGCCGGCTCCGGTCAAAAGGGAGCTATTATACGTTACCTAGAGCTTTGCAGGGCTAGTGCCTGAAAGCGTCGTCGGTCACAGGCTCTGCCATTGCCATATATTGCAAATACGGCTGTAAAACGCCATCAAAGCGTCCCACGCTGTAGCCTGGGTAGGTTTGGGTAATCGTGAGGGTCACCTCGGTTTGATCCAAGCGCTTATAGGTGGTGGGCGCGAGTGCCTGAGTGCCGTAATACTGAATATTGGCAAAAGGCGCTGCACCCTGGGCGTAAACCGTAAAGCTGTCGCCCACATCGACGCCGTTGTTCGCCCCGGCCAATAGGTAGACGTTCTGGTCATGGGCGGAGACCTTTAACGGTGCCATAAAGGGTTGGCACAGGGCTTTTTGACCGATATCGGCTACAGCCTGGTCGATTAATTCACTGGTTTTATGGCCGTAATCGGTACTCCAGAATTCGGGACTGGCAAAGCCGGTGCGCGCGGTGTAGTCGGCAGTCCATAACCCTTGAGTGGCATAGCTTTTATCGAAAATACGAGCGCCGGTGACACCGTCGTGCAGCATTAAACGAAAACGGAAGTGGCGGGCACGAATGTCATCACGCGATTGGCCCACCCAGCCTTTGACGGTACTGGCCACCCGGTTAGAGGCGCGTCCCAGGCTGTTGCTGCGGTAGTAACCGTGGCCGTTGACCATCGACATGTCTTCGATGTAGCCGGTCATCACATATTGAGCTTGATACTGGTTGGCAACTTGCTGAACCGCGTTAAATAATTCGTAGTGATTACTCATTAACCGATTGGTGCTGGCCAGTAATAATTCGGGTTGGGTTTGAACCTGTAGCTGGTGGTTGGGGTAAAGCCTTTCAGCCATGGCGCTTGAAAGGGCGGTATCAGCATTGTTAAGTTCACCCACGCGACTGTGGGTTGGGCTTTTGACGTTGAAGGCGGTCACCAGTAGAGACTTTTGATAATCGCTGCTGGGGCACGTATTTATCGCTTGCGGGGCCAGTTCGGCACTGACAGTCACCTGATAGATACCGTCTTTTTGGCTCTCGCCAATCACTTTTAAAGCTTTTAGCTGGCCCTTGGTGCTAACCCGGATTTGGTCGTCCACCTCAGCGGCATTGACCACCACAGTGGAGGCGTTGACCTGCAGGCCCGCCTGCATCAGTGCGGTGCGGGCGGCATCCTCAATAGCGCGTTGGCGCACCTCAGATAAGCTGCCCTCGCTGAGTGCACTGCGCCCTTGGGCAGTAATGGTGGTTGCCGCAGCGGGTACAATAATCAAACTCCAGCTGAGCGTGGCGAGTAATGCAAGCGTCTTAAACCTGTGCATGAGTCCTTACCTTTAGTGTCAGTGAGCACCGGTGTCGTAATGTGTTTCTACTGTGCTATGCGTGCGCACGACTTGGCGCTGATCGGGATAATGCTGGCCGCGAGTAGAACCATAGGTTTGCCCCTGCATCGTAGCCAATGGTGCGAGGAAGAACTGCTCACCCAGCGTGATGGATACCGTGGTTTCAAAGTAGCCTTCTTTGTTCATTCCCTGAGTCACAATGCGAGATTCGCGCAGTGTATAGGCATCGACCAGAGCGCTCATGCGGTCAGCGTCGGTAATAAAGTCACTGACAGTGGTGTTGGCCGATATTTGTACCCCTCGTACCCTTTCTGCCAGCGTACGGTAGGCTTCGACTTCTGAGGCGCGCAGAGCCATCAGCTTTTGTTGCGGCACATTGCCGGCCAGGGTTGGGTCAATGGCACCATAACCGGTAGCGGCGATGGTTAATGGCTCAACCTGCACATGAGCCGCTTGTACGTGTTCATTGTTATAGCCGCCACAAATACGGCACTCAATAATGCCACAGCTTGCCAGCAGGCTGCTGATGGTAAGTAAAGACAAGTATTTTAAAAAGCGAACGGTCATCTTCTGGGTTCCTTGAGCTGGGATCATTAGTCCGGTTCTATCGGTTATAAGATCGGTATCGGCAGCTGCCAAGGATTATTTAGGGGTTTGTGGGTGGGATTGTTGCAGTGCAGCAGAGGGGGGCGCCCTGAACATCACAGGGCGCGAGGGGTTGAGTTAAACCAGCGCGGCGCCAATCAACACCAGCATACCTATTTGGGCAAGCAGGGCGATACCGTAAAAATAACTGCGCGGGCTGGGGTTCTTTTCCGTGGCAATGGCGTAGTAGAGCGCCATATGAATAAAACGGGCAAGGGCGTAGGTGACTACCAAAATGCCCAACCAGCGCGGATGAGCGCCGGCAAAGACACCGAGAAAGACCGAGCCGATAAACAGCGGCATATTTTCCAGCGAGTTCATAAACGTGCGGTGGGCGCGAAATACAAAAGAGTCGTGTGACAGTTCATCACTGATTTTGCCCGGTACGGCACCGGGTTGTTTGGCCTTGCTGCCGGCCGCCACAACAGCCTGAATAAACAGCGTTACCAGAGCGATATAGGTGCCGATAAAAGTAATCGAATAATCGTAATTCATAGTGCGTCTTCCTTTGGGCTAGCGGGTGAGTTTGGTCCAAACCAGCAGTCGGTTATTCGCTGGCATGGGGTAATCTTTACTCAGTACTAGAGCGTTTTGTTCGGCCAGTTGCGAGATCTCCTCAAAGTGGCGGATGCCGCTGTCCGGGTCTCGCTTTTTTAGCATTTGATCGAAGGCGGCATTGCTGTCGCTGGTGTACTGGCCGCCATAGTTAAAAGGCCCATACTGCGCAAAGATTCCCCCAGGGGGGAGGTGTTGGCCCACCTGTGTAAATAACGCCTGAACCAGCGGCCAGCTGACAATGTGTGCGGTATTGGCCGAAAATACTGCATCAATGCCGGTGGGCCAGACAGGCTGACGTAAATCAAAAACCGTCGGTCGCAGCAGGTTGTCGCTGGGCTGATGATCGATCCACTGGTTGATACCCACGTGGTTCACAGACAGATCACTGGTTTGCCAAATAAGATGAGGCAAGTTTTGGGTAAAATACACCGCATGCTGCCCCGTGCCCGAGCCGATCTCCAAAACACGGCGGCGGTCAGAGAAAACCTCGGTTAAGACATTGAGAATCGGGTCTTTATTGTTTTCACAGGCTTGAGAAAAAGGTAGAGACATAACTGGTCGTCTTTGTATTTTGGTTAGTAAGAAAAATGTAGCCGACAAACGCTGAACGCAAAAGCAAGCCTTAAGGGTTGCCAAGTTAAAGCGCTGCCCGCTCACAATTTTGTTCAGCGTTCAGCGTTCAGCGTTCAGCGTTCAGCGTTCAGCATTCAGCGTAAACACCATTGGCGCCAGCACCTCATTGTTATTGTTCTATTCAATACTTAACACTACACCCATAGGCCCGGGTTGCAGGTTCTGCAACCGGCTCCCCCGCCAAGGCGGCGTCCAGCGCGGCGGCAACGTAGTTTTTCGACTCGGCAATCACGGCTGGGTTGGCCGAGTCGTTATCGTCAATCGCTCCGGCGTAAACCACCTCGCCGGCGGGGTTAATAATGTACATGTGCGGGGTTGTTTTGGCACCAAAGGCCCGCCCCATGCTGCCGTCCGGGTCGAGTAAAATGGGCGCGCTGTTCTGCATCTTGTGAGCCTTGGCTTCAGCTTGCGCCTGTGGTGCGTCCAAATAGCCCTGTTTGCCTTTGGCCGAGGAGATAATAGTGAGCCAATTGACGTCTTGCTCGGTGTACTTTTTTTGCAGCGCCTGCATATTGCCACTGCCGTAGTGCTTGCGAACATACGGGCAGTCTTTATTAAACCATTCCAGTACCAGCCATTCGCCCTGGTAGTCTGAAAGCGCGTGCACATTGCCTTCGGCATCGACCTCGGAAAAGCTTGGCGCCGTTTCGCCGGGGGTGGCGACGGCAAATGCCAGAGCGGGTACACAGAGAAGACTGGCCAGTAAACCTTGCTTAAGGATGTTCATTATTGATCTCCTGTCGGTTTGGTAAAAAGCTCGTTAATCATGCGCTCTTGCAATAGTTGGGGCAAGAGCCGTGGGGTTGACTCGCCCGCCGCATACCAAGCGTACACTGGCACCGAATTGCGCCCCAGTGCAGCCAGTGCTTGGGTGATATTGGCATCGTGACGTGTCCAGTCGGCGCGAATCGCCAATACGTTGTGTTGGCGAAACAGTTCAGCCGTATTGGCAGTATCCAGAACCAGCTTTTTGTTGACCTGGCAGGTGATGCACCAAGCGGCGGTATAGTCGATAAAAACCGCTTGCCCCTCGTTTAGCGCCCGGTCGATACGCGCCTTGTCGTAGCTGTGCCAAAGGTCTGTGGCGGGCTCTGCGGGTGAGCTGTTATCGCTGTGGTACAAGGTTGTTGTGGCCAGCGTTAAGGTGGCAATCGATACGGCTATCGCCAGGGCGCGCCAGAGTTTACCGCTTCGCTGCCCCAGCCATATGCAGAAACTCAGCGACAGCAGTACCGTGCCCGCCAGAAGCCAGCCGCTGTCGCCCATAATGCGTCCCAATACCCAGGCTAGCCAAAGTACGGTGGCGTACAAGGGAAAGGCAAAAAATTGTCGCAGTGTGTCCATCCAGGGGCCGGGGCGGGGCAATCGTTGGAGCAGGCCCGGCGACAGGCAAAGCAGTAAAAAGGGCGCTGCCAGTCCGGCGCCGAGCCCGATAAAGATGGCCATGGCTGAAATGGCCGGAAGTACGGCCGCCGCCCCCAAGGCGGCGCCCATAAAGGGGCCGGTGCAAGGGGCGGCCACAAATACCGCCAATACGCCGGTGGCGAAGGAGCCGCCCGAGGCACTGCCCGCCAGATTCATAAGCCGGTGGCCAAATTCAAAAACACCGCTAAAGGCCAGAGCCATCAGCCAGAACAACACAATCAGTGCCAGAACGACGACGGGCGACTGCAGCTGAAAGCCCCAGCCAATAGCGGCGCCTCCGGCGCGCAGGGCCAGTAGCAGTCCGCCTAAAGCGGCAAAGGTGGCGAGTACCCCAGCGCCGTAGAGCAACCCCTCGCGGGTGCGGGCGCCAGCGGTTGCATTGGAGTTCATCAGGCCAAAGAGCTTGATCGACAAAACCGGAAATACACAGGGCATTAAATTGAGAATAATGCCCCCCACAAAAGCCGCCACTAGCAGGAGCGCGATCGATTGCGTAGCAACAGCGGGGGGCGGTGGTGAGCCTATAGCAATCTCGGGCAAAGACCAGGCGCGCTCCCCGTCGCTGAGTACAAAGCCTGTGCTGGCAGGAAGCGCCACCCCGGGCTGGCGCTCGAAGCTTAGTTGCCAGCCTTTTTCGGTGGGTTGTGCGACCGGCTCGCGCGCAGTGATTATGTCGCCATCTAAGGGGAAGGAGGCGGGCGGCGCTGCCTGATCGGAGTCGATGGTCAGCTGTAAGCCTTGCTCGCCCTCAGGCCAGAGCCCGGTGATCTTCCACGGGCTTTTGTCGCCGCTTTGCGGCACGCGCTGCTGGAATTGGTCGAGCAGAGCTTTGTCGTCTGGGTTCCAGCGTGTTTGCCCGGTAATCGGGATGGTGAGAGCCATTTGCCCAAAGCCCGGGATGCAATCGACTTTACAGACCAGCCATTCCAAATCGACCTCGAGCGCCACCTCCTCTGCGCCGGCTTGCGCGATGACATCGAATAAATACACCGTGTTGCCTTCGTAGCCCAGATTGGTGAGGTGCTCAATGGGCAAGCGGGTTGGAAATGGCCACTGAATGGGGCCGACGTCAGTGCCGGTCGCGGTAAAGTCAAAGCGGGGGGCGGCGCCCGAGTCTCCGGCGTTGCGCCAGTAGACGTGCCACTCGGGCGCCACCTTAAAATAAAACCCCAGTGTCGTGGTGCTCTCGGCGCCAAGGCTTTGCGGTGCAAGCCAGGTGACCTCGACGTGGTCACCTGCGGCGCGCAACGGATCGTCGCTGGCGCCACTCTGGGCCAGGCTTAGTGAGCTGAGCAACAGCCAGAAGAGGCCCCAAAGCTTTATTGTCATAGTCTTCATCGTGAGCTGCCTTTTTTGCACGCTAGAACAGGCTAGGCTTAATTTGTTTTTGTATGCGTATCGAAAACTGTGTTGTCATAAAACGATAATAACTATTATTAATAATACGATGCCCTTGTTATTCACATAACTATCAGCGAGACATGATGTATCGTATTGCTTTGATCTTTGCCCTGTCTTTTTTCTCTTTGTTTGCCGGTGCTCAGTCGTCCTCTGCCCCGACTGGGCTTGCCCCGTTTGTTGAGCTCAACCGGGAGGCTTTTTTAATGGCACTCTATGTGCCGGGGGGAGCCGGCTCGGCCCAGGAGGCTTTGTCCCATCAAGGCTCTAGGGCACTGGAATTAAAGTTTACGCAAAAACGTATGACGGCGGGCAAGCTGTCGCGTTTATTTTTGCAAAGTATTGCCATTAACGCCCATCCGCAAACACAGCGTGCCAGCGCGGACTCACTGGCGCAGTTTTTTAACGCCCTCAAGGGTAGTTTGCATCAGAGCGATGTGCTGATCATCAGTGAAAAGACTGACGCCAGCGGTGTGTTTATTTATTTAAATGGCCATACTCTGGCCGATATTGAAGATCGTCAATTTTTTAATTTACTGTTGGTAGCCTGGATTGGGGCGGTACCCCCCAATACGGTTTTTAAAGCCGCTTTACTGGGCGATTACCCGGCTGAAGATTTGGCTCGCTTGCGGGCCATTACGCCAACCGCTGAGCGTCGCACGGCGGTTGCCACTTGGCTGCAACAGGCAGAAAGCGCCGCCCCGCTAGAGACGCAAGGCGAGGCCGCCCAAACTCAGGAGCGGGTCGTTAGTGAAAAGCCGGTGGAGAAGAGCGGTACGGCCAACACAGCAGCTGCCGTTGAGGCGCCTGTCGAAGAACCTGCGCCATCGGATCCGGCCTCTGCCCCAGTCGCAACAGCGCAAAGGCTGCCCGCGCAAGCAGAGCCTGTGTTAAAGCCAGAAGTCATCACAAAAGCCGAGCCAGCCGAGGCGTCGCCTGCGCAAGTGGCGGGGGTCAATTCATTGCCAATAGCGCCGGAGCCCGAAGAGGACTTGCCCAACTTTTCGGTGCAGTCGCTCACAGCACTGCAGGATTACACCTCGCGCTTGGTGCAACTGACTCACCAGCATATTGAGTATCCGCGCCGCGCTATGAAGCTAAAACAAACCGGAAGTGTGCGTATGGGGGTGGTCATTAACCGTCAAGGTGAAGTAGTCGATATGCAGTTATTGTTGGCGTCGGAATACAAACAGCTTAACCAGGCGGTGGAAAGAGCGATTGAGGATGCTGCGCCCTACCCACCTTTACTTGAGTCGATTGGCGCCGAGAGCTTTGAGTTTATTTTCCCTATAACGTTTATGCTGGACCGCTAATGTTTTTGTAGCGGGTGTGCGCGGAAATAAAAAAGCCACAGTGTTTGCACGCTGTGGCTTTTTTATTTATTGCTGCGGGTGTGGCTTAAAAAAGCACGCGACAGCGAATGGTGCCTTCGATATTGCGCAGTTGTTCCAGTGCGGTTTCGCTGTAAGGCGAGTGCACATCCAGTACTACATAACCGACCTTGTCGTTGGTTTGCAGATACTGCGACGAAATGTTGATGTCGTTATCGGAAAACACTTTGTTAATGGCCGACAGAACACCGGGCACGTTGGCGTGTACATGCAGTAAACGATGTGCATCCGGGTGCTCGGGCAGGGCCACCTCGGGGAAGTTAACCGAGGTGATGGTGGTGCCGTTGTCCGAGTAACGTATCAGTTTTTCTGCCACTTCTACGCCGATGTTTTCCTGCGCTTCTTGGGTGGAGCCACCGATGTGCGGGGTGAGAATAACGTTGTCCAGGCCGCGCAGTGGGCTGACAAACTCATCGCTGTTGCCTTTGGGCTCGACCGGGAATACATCGATGGCCGCGCCGGCAATATGTTTGTTTTTAACCGCAGCGGCCAAGGCGTCGATGTCGACCACGGTACCGCGTGAGGCGTTGATCAGGTAGGCGCCTTTTTTCATTAGGCCCAGCTCGCGCTCGCCAATCATATTTTTGGTGGAGCCGGTTTCCGGTACGTGCAGGCTGATAATGTCGGCGCTTTGCAGCAAGTCGTCCAGCGAGCGCACCTGTGAGGCGTTACCCAGCGGCAGCTTGGCGATCACGTCGTAAAACTTCACCTTCATACCCAGTGACTCGGCCAGCACACTGGTTTGGCTGCCGATAGAGCCGTAACCAATAATACCCAGCGTTTTGCCGCGCACTTCGTAGGAGCCCGCAGCCGATTTTAACCAGCCGCCGCGATGGCAGACGATGTTCTTCTCGGGGATGCCGCGCAGCATTAATATAGCCTCGGCAATCACCAGTTCGGCCACAGAGCGAGTGTTGGAGTAGGGAGCGTTAAACACCGCTACGCCGTGCTCCTGGGCTGCCTGTAAATCCACTTGGTTGGTGCCAATGCAAAAGCAGCCAGCGGCAATCAATTTGTGGGCATTTTCAAACACTTTACGTGTTAATTGGGTGCGCGAGCGCAGGCCGACGAAGTGAGCGTCTTTGATCTTTTCGATCAGCTCCTCTTCGGACAGTGCGGTTTTTAGGTATTCGATATTCTCGTAACCGGCGGCGTGTAGAGCTTCGATAGCGCTCTGGTGGACGCCCTCGAGCAGCAGGAATTTAATCTTGCTCTTATCCAGTGACTTTTTGCCCATTGTCGATCAGACCTCAGTAACGGCGGATGGAAGGGTGGGCCAAAGGCCCGAAAAGAAAGGGGGCGATAATAGCATAATTGGGGGGTGAGGGGGATGGTTTGTGCTGAGCGGGGGACGTAACGCGTCAGACGTCAGGGGCACGCTGTCCAACGTTAATCACCATAACCTCCGGTGCTCCATCTTCTACCAGCCTGTAGTGCCAGGCCACATCCACATCCAGCAGAGCCATGGCATAGCGGCGCGCCGGGTCCGGGCTCTGGTATTGCGGGCGCGGGTCTTGCGCCAGCAACTGGCTGATAAGTTCGGTAAGGTTTTGCCCCAGCCGCTCGCTGTGGGCTTGGCAGTCTTGTTCGGCCTGAGGGCTAAAGTACACCGCCAGTTTGGCCGGGGGCTCGGGGGCCAGGGTATTGGTGGCCTGGGGGACGGCATCGGCGTAGGGAATATAGGGCTTAATGTCGAGCACCGGTGTGCCCTCGAGTAGGTCGTGGGCACTGATGTGCAAACGCACCGCGCCGTTCGCGGTTTCGATACGGTCGAGCTTCACAACCGAAAGCCCGAGCCGGTTGGGGCGGTTGGGCGAGCGAGTGGCAAACACTCCTAAAGTGCGATTGCCGCCCAGACGCGGTGGTCGCACGCGGGGGCGAAAGGGGGCGGGTTGGAACTTGTGAAAAATAAACTCAACCCAAAGGTGCGAGCTCTGCTCCAGGCCGGTAAAGGCGTCCGGGTCGCTGTAGGGCGGGTAGAGCTCTATGGTGGCGCGCGCCGCCGGCGCCAGCCCGCTTTGCCGAGGGATGCCAAACTTCTCGGTATAGCAGGAGCGAACAACGCCTATGGCTTCGAATGTATAGGTCATGAGCCTATTTTACACGGCCCGCGTTTTTTACAGTGAAATTTGTCGCGTTGTGGCCAGAGTGGTTTGGGCAACCTCTTGCTGGCGCGTGGCGCTGTCCGCCATGCGGCCAATGCTCAAGTCCGTGTGTTCTACCGTGCGCAACACATTGCCCAATAAGTCGCGCATGGCCCGGGTGCGTTCACACTCCTGCTCTGACGATTGCGCCAGGGCGCCGATAATTTTCTCCACCGCTTCTACGGTCTGCTGAATGCTGCTTAATGCCCCCTGTGCGGCGCCTGTGTACTCGACACATTGGCTGGCGCTGGTCTGTTCGGTCTCCAGCCCGCTGGCGGTGGAGTGCACTGTTTGCCGCAATCGATCGATCAGTTGCTGAATCTCCCCGGTGGCCTCGTGAGTGCTGGCGGACAGGCGGCGCACTTCATCGGCGACAACGGCAAAGCCACGGCCGTGCTCACCGGCGCGGGCCGCCTCAATGGCCGCGTTTAAGGCCAGTAGGTTGGTTTGTTCGGCCACCCCCTGAATGGTGTCTACAACTGCGACAATATCATCGGCGGCGACCGTAAGTTCCTGCATGGATTGGCCCGAGTGGGCGATTTCGGTTTGCAGATTGGTGACCTGTTGGGCTACATCTTCCATTTGGTGGCGGCCCGTGCGTGCGGCTTGGCTGGCCTCGCGGGTCTGGCCGGCGAGTGTGTCCAGTTCGTTGCGGATGCTTTGCAGGGCGTCGTCGACCTGACTTAGCATAGCGTCGGCATGGCCCATTTCGCGCCTTTGGGTTTGCGCGTCGCGCTGGCAATCGGCGCTGAGCTGGGCGTTTTCCGCCGCACTGTCGGCGGTATTGGCGGTGGCGTCGTTTACCCGACTAAGGGTATCGCGCAGGGTCTGGAATAACTGTTCCAGGCCACGGCTGATATCGCCGACTTCATCGCTGCGCCCGGTTTCAAAGTCGACCGCCAGACTTTTGCGCCGCGCCGCCTCGTCGATATTGGCCGCCAGGCGCGCCATGGGCTGGGCCAGGTAGCGAGCGTAAAAGAACGCGCCTATGGCCGCCAGAACAATCAGTAACAGAGCAGTGCCGATAACATTGGTAATAATTTTTTGTCGCAATTGGCGCAGGCTGGAAAATACTTCTTCCGGTGCCTGCTGCACAATCAGCGCGTAACTCTGCCCGCCTAAATCGACCGGCTGCCAGCTGGTGAAGCGCTCACGGCCGAGGTAGTCGGGGCTCAACTGCGTGCCGCTAGACTGGCCCAATGCCAGGTTTACGGCTGGCGTGTCGGGCATAAAACGCCCCGCCGCTGTCCCGAACTTAGCAATGGTGTGGGCATCGCCCGCGCGACCGGTTTGTTCCAGTTGCTGCAGCAGCTGTTGGGGGGCCTCGCGCAATTCTCGCAGCTCTGTCACCAAGCTGCCTTCTGGGCCTACCAGATACACGTCGCCGGTTTGTCCTAGCCCTAAGTCTTGCCAGTGGCCCTGGCTGGTGAGTAGGTCGGAAAAAACCGAGGCGGGGATGGCGGCCACCAGGTAGCCCACTGGGCGCTCGGGGCTGTGGGCATCATGGTAAACACCAATGCCCAGGTAAACGGTTAACTCGTCGTAGAGGTAGGCCGAGTGTTCAAACCCCGAGAGCGCAAACTCGCTCGGCTTTTCGCCCAGCTGTCGCGCAGCTTCGGCAAGTTGGCCCTGGGCAAAAGGCCCCTTAAGCAGCGAGGTACCCAGATGGGCGCCTTTGCGGGTGGAGTAGATGACACGCTTGCGGGCGTGATCCACCAGCATTAAATCGCTAAAGCCGAAACGCTCGATAATATCGTGAAAGCTCGATTGAAACTTGCGGTGTTGTTGGCCGTAGATGGTGGCGTCGGAGCGGTTGGTCATATCGGCCAGAGCGTCGGGCCAGCCGGGGTTGGTCTGAAAGTATTTGTGTTGCAAGAGTTTCGCTTCATAGGCCATTTGCGCCAGCCACTGATCCACAGGCGGAGCTTCGCTGCGGCTTTTATTTTGGTAGTCGGCGATATACTCGGTGCGGTACCACTGGCTCAGCTCGTCATTCAGTGCCACCTTGTCGATGATGCCCACCTCGTAACGGTAGGAATCAAATGGGCGAACCAGGCTGTAAACCGCCTCTTGTACCATACGCCCCTGCGCCAGTGAGGCGAGCAAATCTTTATAGCTGGAGAGGCGGTTGTCAATGGCGTCTTCCCGGCTGTTGGTCAGTGCCTGAAATTGCTTGGTCAGGGTTTGCTCGATAGAGCTGGATGAATTATTAAGTGCGAGGTAGGCTGTCGTACCCGCTGAACCAATAATGGCGACAACGGTCAGTGAGACGGCGCCCAGCATGAGGCGTGTTGATATTTTCACGGTGTTTTCCCCTCCGGTTAGGAGGCAAACATAAGTGGGAGAAATGACAAGTTTGTTACATAGTGACGGTTGGTAAAAAAGAATTCTGCGCCACGCTAATCCCTTGACGCGCAGTGCGGCAGAACACTTTTTGGGAGTAAAAATGTCAATTTTTTGTAGTGCAAAAAAAACCTGTGCGCCTCACTTGTTAATGATGCTAACGGTGGGGTTTTCTTGTCTGGCCCAGGCTTTGGACTTTAGTGTTGAGCGGGAAGATAACGTCGAAGAGAGTATTGACTACATCTATTACGAAATCGAAGATCCGGCGCTTACCGGGCAGTCGCTTAAGCAGAGTTTGGATGCGGCAACGCCGGTCGTAAAGGCAGGGGTAAAGCGCCACGGTGAAAATCGCTGGTTAATCCGCTGGCAGAGTACTACGCAACAGCAAGAAAGCAGTTGCAAGGTTACGGACGTGAGTGTAACGCTCAATGCAACGGTTCTGCTGCCGGAGCTAAGCGCCAGCGAGCCCGAGATACAATCAACCTTTAACGATTATGTGGCCGCGCTGCAGGAGTATTTGTTATTGCATTATGTAGTGGCATTACAGGCGGCCAATAAAATAGAGCTGGCAATTCTCAATTTGCCTCCGGCCTCTGATTGCAAAGTGCTGGAACAGCAGGCCGATGAAAAGGCGCGAGCCATTGTTAAGGAGCATCGCGAAAAAGGTCAGAGCCTGGATGCCATGACAGATTATGGCGTTAAACAAGGTGTGGTGTTAGAGGGTACAAACTAGTGACTCCAGCGCCGGGTGCGCAAAGGGCGTGACGGCTCACCTGATCGCGGGCCGTCGTAAAGTGCTATCGTTTGCGCTGGTACTCGACATTGGTCATGCTGATAACGGATTCGGTAATGCCGTACTCGGCATAACAGGCGAGAAATGATTCGGCATTGCCGCGCACGCCACATTTTTTAAGTGTTACCGGACTTTGCGATTGCAAATAGTTGCCAAATTTAAAATACGCGGCTGAATCATCCTTAACTGGAATACCAAAAGCCTCACCCATGGCATAGACCCAAACTTCGCCATAGTTATTGACCACGCGCAGATCAAATTCTTCCCCCGATTGAATCGTGCCAAAGGGGTTCTTTTCTTCCATACCGACCGTGCTGCGAAGACGGACGTAAACATCAAACACGCCATTGTTGGCAACGCCATCGAGTAGGCCTTGTTCGCTGGTATCCGACACATACAGTTTCATGATGGTTCCTAGACCACCTGTGTGATGCTGGGCGACTATTGTTTTGCCGCCGTCGGACATCTCTACTTTTATATCCGCTTTAAACAGCTCGTAGGTTTTCGACATGGCCGTTCGCAGGCTCGATTTGATTTTGTATTCGTGACGCAAACCGTTGCCGTTGGGGCTGAGGTACTGTGCTTCTAAGGCGGCAAAACGTAGCGTTTGGTCGTCGATGAGCGGGTGGGGTGTTTTTCCTTCAAGCGTGAATAAACGGCCATCAGTAATAACCGCAGGAATCTTCTCGGCTGTTTTCGTCGCGGTATTCACCGTGTTTGGGTGAGTCGTGTGTTCGGCGCATGCCGCCAGACTTAAAGCAAAACAGGCGGCGATGACACAGCCCCATTTACCGGCAAGCACTTTAGGGTAAAGATCCATAGAGAATTTCTCAACGTTGATTGTTATCTAGGTACTGGTCGCCGCATGGCATTGCCGACTGTGGCAGTCGATTGTAAAGAGATGCCGGGTGGGGGCCAAGCAAAAAGTGTTTTATCGCACTTTTATCGATTGTGGGCGGTACTGTGCGGCTGGTGCAAAATTTGCTCCTCTAGCATTTTTCATTGTTTGAATGTTGTTTCTCGGCAAGATTAGCAAAGTGAGGGGGTTGTTTTGCAAAAGTTACATAGGCGCGACTGTTCGCCCCAGGCGCCCGATGGTTGGAATAAGTGGCGCTGGTATGGCCCGGGGTTATTGTGGATGCTTTCCGCCGTCGGTACGGGCTCCATTTTATTTACACCTCGTGTAGCCGCTGTGTATGAATACCAGTTGTTTTGGTTGTTGGCGCTCGTTGTTTATTTTATGTGGGTAATGATTCGGGAAATGGCGCGCTATTCAATTGCCAGTGGCGAAACCATGCTGGAGGGGATGTACAGCCTCAAAGGCCCCAGGGGGTGGGCCATTTGGTTTATCTTTGTGCCGCAACTGCTCGCCGCCTGTGTCGGTATTGCCGGTTTGGCGGGGGTAGTGGGCAGTGCGGTGCAGAGTGTGGCGCCGGGTGGTGGCACCTTGTACGGCATAGTGATGATTGTTTTATCCACGGTGTTTGTGACCACAGGTCAGTATTCGGTGATCGAAAAGTTTAGCCGTGTTATGGCGCTATTGCTGATGGCTGTGGTGATTGTCGCGGCGGTGGTGGTCGCCCCTGACATAACCGCGATGGGCAAGGGGCTGCTTCCCACCTGGCCTGAACAGCCCGACCTCTACATTATATTGCCGTGGGTGGGCACAATACTCGCCGGCTCCATGGGGATTGTTTGGTTCGGTTACTGGACTGCCACGCGCGGGTTCGGCGGCGGCCTGGAAAGCCGTGACCCGGACGATGAAAGCAAGGCTGAGCGTGTCAGTGAGAGCGATCGCCATCAGCAAGAGTCGGTGCGTTTAGCGCGCGCAAAAGAGTGGGTAAACGTGATGTCGGGCGCGGCCACCTTAGGTGTTATCGGTGGGTTTATTGTGATTACCGCGTTTATGATACTGGGGGCCGAGTTGCTGGCACCCACCGGTAACATTCCCAAAGGCTCGGACGTCGCCGTTGATTTGGCCAGTTTGTTTTCCGATGTGTGGGGCAGTGTGGGTAAATACCTGCTGCTGGCCGCCATTATTATCGCTCTGGGCGGCAGTGTTTTGGCCAACCAAGATGGTTGGGGTCGCAGCTTCGCCGATATGACATTGATACTGACCCGCAACCAACGCGATTGCGAAAGCGCCACCCGGGCGTCACGTCTGGCGCAGTGGGTTTCTCGTTCAACCGGTATGACTTTATTTAAACGCAAGAACCTAAAACGATTATATGTTGCCCTGATTACCGGGGTGATTCCGGTCGGTATTTTGTTGGTCTTTAAAGATCCGGTAAAAGTGATGTCGGCATCGGGCATTATCGCCGCTTTGCATACGCCTTTTATTGCGCTCAGTGCCCTGTACGTCAATCTTACCCGCCTGGCAAAACCGATTCGACCCGGTATAGTGGCGGTAATCTCTATGGCGCTAGCCGGATTGTTTTATCTCGGATTTGCCGCGGTCTATGTGTGGGATTTTGTGAGTGGTTCGGGCGGATAGATTACCCTGAGCGACGGGGCCGGGTGGAGGCTAACAAAAGCCCCGCACCCGGTGGGCAAAGGTTATTGGTGCTGTTCGTAATATTGATTGAGAATATGCCAGGCTTGTTTTTTAACGCCTTTATCCGACACTAAGCCTTTGCGATTCCAGAAGTCCTGAATGTTGGCCAGCGGGCGGCGCGGCGAGCGAAAGTCTTTTAATATCCAGGGCGTCATGCCGCGTATAAAACTCATGTTGTCGATCATCTGTAAATTGTAGCGGTACAGGTCGGCTTGGTATTCCTCGCTCCAGCGCTGTTCGGCTGCACCGTGATAACCGGCCAGGGCGCCACCGCCAAATTCACTCATGATCACCGGCTTATTGTTGTCCGAAAACCACCGAACCTTGGCACACTGAGCGGGCTCTTTGTAATACCAACCGCAGTAGTTGTTGATACCAATAACGTCAACCACGGCTGACAGTGGGTCATCAATACTTTTGCCTTTGTCCGTTTCACTGGAGGTGTCCAGTGCTGCGGTAATCAGGCGCGTACCGTCGAGCTCGCGGGCCTTGGCGGCCAACTTGCTGATAAAGGTTAAGCGCGCATCTGACATGGGCGTTTCATTTGCCATGGACCACAAAATAATCGAGGCGCGATTTTTGTCGCGACTGATCATTTCACTTAATTGGTTTTGGGCATTGGCGTAAACATCGTCGCGCTCGAACAGTACAGTCCAGTACACCGGAATTTCTGACCAGACCAATAGTCCCATTTCATCGGCCATACGCACCATGTGCTCGTTGTGAGGGTAGTGGGCAAGGCGGACAAAATTAACCCCCAGTTCTTTGGCCATGCTCAACAGTTGCTTGGCGTCTGCCTGACTCCAGGCGCGGCCGGGGTGTAGCGCGGACTCTTCGTGAATGCTGATGCCTTTGAGAAAAATCGGTTTGCCATTGAGTAAAATATCTTCGCCCTTGGTATCAATTTGGCGAAACCCAATGCGGTCGCTCAGCGTTTGCTCCTGCAAGCGAAAGTGGACATCGTATAGCTTAGGGTTAGACGGGCCCCATAAAATCGGCTCGGCCTTAAATTGGAAATTTTGGCGCGCATCGCCGGTAAACTTGAGCGTTTGCTTGACCTTAAGCTCGGGAATCTCAACGGTGACCCTGGCATTATTGAGTGGCTGATTGAGCTCTACCCAGCCGGTGATGCTATTGCTGTCGCCGTCGGCTAAATGAATGCTGTAGTCACTGATGTGTTGCTTGGGCAAAGTCAGTAATTTTACCGAGCGGGTTAGGCCGCCATAGTTCCACCAGTCGGTATTGACGGTAGGGATTTGCTCGCGCTCGCGGCGGTTGTCCACTTTCACAATCACAAAGTTGTCGCCGTCGCTTACAACATCGGTCACGTCAAACTCAAAAGGGGTAAATCCGCCAATATGAGTGCCAACTTTCTGGCCGTTCACATACACCACGGCTTCGTAGTTGGCGGCGCCAAAATGCAAGATATAACGCTCGTCGCGAGACTTGTTAAGCGTGAAATCGCGCTGATACCAAACCGTGCCCTCGTACAAAAAAAGCTCGTCTTGCTGGGTGTTCCAGTCCCCAGGCACATTGAGGGTGGCGGCATTGGCAAAGTCGTACTCGATAAGGTCGCCCGGTTGCTCGACCTGAGCATTTTTAAAATAACCGTCGCGGGTGTGCTCTTGGTAGCGGTGGTTATAAAAGCCGTTCTCGTAAGGGTCGGCGATGTAATGCCAGGCACCATCGAGGTTGATATGGGGCCGGGCATTGGTATTTTGAGTAATCTTGGCAGCGTATGCGCCTGAACAAAAGACAATGGCGGCCAGTATTAGACCGCGGGTAATGGTAAATAACATGGTGTAATCCCTGATGGTGTTGTTATGGTTTTCACTGCGTCAGGTATGCTGGTTTTTGTGTGGGCACCAGTCGTTTTGTCTGAGCATTATAAGAAGCCCTGCTAGGGCGTTCAATTGGGCAATTGTAAGTAAGTGAAAAGTGGCGCGCGGCATTGGGGCTCACCTTAGCGATTGGAGCTGGCCAATTTTAGTTGAATATATGGAAAACCATATGTACTCTGTTGGTCTGATGGAGTGGATGCGAATGAATCCGGTAGATTTTTATAAATGCCTGGCCGAGCCGACCCGGTTGCAATGCCTGCTACTGATCGAGCGGCTGGGGGAGTTGTGTGTCTGCGAGCTGACCACTGCCACCCAGTTGAGTCAGCCCAAGGTGTCGCGCCATTTGGCCCAGCTGCGCGAGTGCGGCCTGTTGCTCAGCAGTAAACGAGGCCAGTGGGTTTATTATCGACTGGCGCCGGCGTTGCCCGATTGGATTAAGAGCGTGCTGGCGCAAACTCTACAGGGCAATGGCGCATGGCTTAGTGAACCTCTCGCCCGGTTGGATAAAATGCCGGGCAGGCCCCCTTGCTGCGTTTAGTATCTAATGCCCGTGGGGCTAAGCCTCGGCTATTTTTAAATCAATATATATGAAATTCCATATATTTTAGGAGCACAGCATGAAAATTTTGTTTGTTTGTACCCATAACGCCTGTCGCAGTGTGCTGGCCGAGGTGACCGCTAATCGACTGGGGGCAGGCCGTATTACCGCCACCAGTGCCGGCAGTGCACCGGCGGGAAGGGTGCATCCGCTGACTTTGAACTATCTGAGTTCGCGCAACATTGCCACCGAGGGATTAAAAAGCCAGGGGATGGACGAGTTTGAAGATTTCGCCCCAGACCTGGTGATCACTGTGTGCGATCGCGCCGCCGGCGAAGCCTGCCCGCTGTGGTTGGGGGATACCGCTAAGGCGCACTGGGGTTTGCCCGATCCCTCTCATGCCGGTTTGGAAGGTGACGACGCACTGGAGCAGGCCTTTGACGCGGTGGTCGATGTGCTGCAAAGACGCATTCAAGCATTGTTGGATGCTAACGGCGATAGCTTATTGGGGGACAGTTTGCAGGCTTTGGCCGCTCAGGTGGCAGAGCAGGAGCCATACCGTGAGTGATTTGCCCAATTTGAGCGCCGAGGCGCTGCCTGCTATCGATAAAGAGAAGTTGGCCAATTCGGATGCCAGGGCGCCGCGCATTCTCTTGCTGTACGGATCGCTGCGCAAAACGTCTTTTAGCCGATTGGTGACCGAGGAGGCTCAGCGCCTGCTCGATCATATGGGGGCCGAGACGCGGATCTTTAATCCCTCGGGTCTGCCTCTGCCGGACGATGCCGAAGCGGATCATCCCAAGGTCGTCGAGCTGCGTGAGTTGGCCACCTGGAGTGACGGTATGGTGTGGTGCTCCCCCGAACGGCACGGCTCAATGACGGGCATTATGAAAGCGCAGATCGATTGGATCCCGCTCAGCATAGGTGCCGTGCGCCCCACGCAGGGCAAAACGCTGGCGGTTATGCAGGTGTGCGGCGGCTCCCAGTCTTTTAATGTCGTCAATCAGCTGCGCGTACTGGGGCGCTGGATGCGGATGATCACAATTCCCAACCAGTCATCGGTGGCAAAAGCCTTTTTGGAGTTTGACGATAACGGCCGCATGAAGCCTTCCAGTTACTACAACCGGGTGGTGGATGTGATGGAAGAGCTAATGAAGTTTACCCTGCTGGTGCAGGGGCGGGAATCTTACCTGGTCGATCGGTACTCCGAACGAGTAGAAACGGCGCAGCAATTAAGCGAGCGGGTTAACCAAAAAAGTATTTAGGAGGCAGCGTGGGAATTTTTGAACGTTTATTGTCCGTTTGGGTGGGGTTGGCGATTATCGCTGGCGTTGTTTTGGGCAGCTTTATGCCCGGCGTTTTTGCTCAAGTGGCCGGTTGGGAATTGGCTGGGGTAAATGTGCCCGTGGCAGTGCTTATTTGGTTGATGATTTATCCCATGATGGCTCAGGTGGATTTTTCCTCTATGCGTCAGGCGGGTGCCAACCCCAAAGGCTTAATGCTCACCCTGCTGATTAATTGGGCGATTAAGCCCTTCACCATGGCTGCCTTGGGCGTATTGTTTTTTAAATATATCTTCGCCCCCTGGGTCGATCCGGCCACGGCAGAAGAGTACATCGCCGGCATGATACTGCTGGGCGTGGCGCCCTGTACGGCGATGGTTTTTATTTGGAGTCAACTTACCAAAGGCAACGCCAACTACACATTGGTGCAGGTATCGGTCAATGATGTGATTATGGTGGTAGCGTTTGCACCCATTGCAGGTCTGTTGCTCGGAGTCACCGATATTACGGTACCCTGGCAAACACTCTTGGCTTCGGTGGTGCTTTATGTGCTGCTGCCGCTCGTTGCCGGTGTGATTACCCGCTACGCAATCTTTAAGCAAAACACAGCCGGGCTTGAGCAATTCTTGCATCGGGTAAAGCCGTTGTCGATTCTCGGTTTAATTGCGACAGTCGTGTTGCTGTTCGGTTTTCAGGCGCCGCGCATTCTGGCGCAGCCGTTGGCCATTGTGATGATTGCCATTCCGCTGTTGCTGCAAACCTACGGCATTTTTGCTCTGTCGTATTGGTGGGCTAAACGCTGGCGCTTAAGTCACGACATTGCCGCGCCCGCCTGTTTGATTGGCACCTCCAACTTTTTTGAGTTGGCGGTGGCGGTGGCCATTTCATTATTCGGTCTCAACTCCGGCGCGGCTCTGGCCACGGTGGTGGGGGTGCTGGTTGAGGTTCCGGTTATGTTGTCGCTGGTGGCATTCGCCAACCGGACCCGTCATTGGTTTAATTAACTCGGCTAATTAAGTAGGCAAAAAGGCAGCAAAGCGACAAGCTTTGCTGCCTTTTTTATGGCGCTAAGCCATGGCCGCTTAGAATGTATATTTGTTCGTCAACGATTGGATGATTGTGCGATTTTTGCGGTTGCTAATTTAACGGGTAGCCACTATGGTTGGCTGTTGCTTTTAGAGGAGGTTGAAATGTTTAAAAAGTTAGTGGGTATTGAGCCATTAAGTCTTGTGCCAGAGTTTGAAAAGCAACTGTATGATCTGGCTGAAGAGGTTGTACTGTATGACGATCGCCCCAAGAGCCCCGATGAAATCGCCAAACGTATTGGTGATGCCGATGCGGTTATGCTTAGTCACACCACCGATCTTGGTAAAGAGGCTTTATCTCAGTGCAATAATATTCAATACATTGGCATGTGTTGTTCACTGTACTCACCCAAGTCGGCCAACGTCGATATAAAATACGCTAACGAGCGCGGGATTACTGTAAAAGGTGTGCGTGACTACGGCGACGAAGGTGTAGTTGAGTATGTGGTGAGTGAGCTTGTGCGTTGCCTGCACGGATTTGGCGAAGATGATAATGGCAAGCCCGTACAGCCCTGGGATGGTGTGCCCCGTGAAATCACCGATTTAAAGGTGGGTATTGTGGGCTTGGGCACCTTGGGCGAGATGATCGCCGATGCGTTAACCATGTTCGGTGCCGAAATTACCTACTTTTCCCGCAGTGAAAAAGCTCATGCCGCTAAAAAGGGTTATCACTTTTTACCACTAAAAGAGTTGTTGGCCCAAAACGAAGTAGTTGTTTGTTGCCTCAATAAAAATGTTGTTCTGCTCAACGACGAAGAGTTTACAAGCTTTGGTAATGGCAAAATTTTGTTTAACGTCGGCTTGTCGCCTGCCTGGCAGGAGGCGCCATTTGCCGAGTGGATAAAGGATTCTAGTAACGCCTGCTATTGCGATTCTTATGGGGCTTTAGGCAATGAGAAATATTTAGAGTATCCCAATGTTCATTCGGTTAACATTTGCACCGGCCGCACACGTCAAGCGTTCCGTCGTTTAAGTGAAAAGGTTATCAATAATATTAAAGCGCATCTAGCTTAATAAGAAGTCGCCTGCGCGCATAGAGACAAGGCCTATGCGTTTAGGCGTGAAAGGTTGGCGCCTCTTGTTAAAGGCTAAGCCATTAGCTAGAGGCGCTAATCAGATTAAGCGATCCGGGTTTATACAGGACTGTGCCAATGCAGAGTAAGCCCATGCTTGGGGTCACAGCGGAGAAAATTCAGTGTGCAGAAACCCTTCAGAATACAATTGCAGAGGTAATGTTGCGTAAGGTGTTCACAACGCTCCAGCCGGCAATGTCGGCTGTCTTGCTGTAAACATCGATTATCGCGTGAACTTGATCGTTTTCAACTTCAATACGGTGATCGTCTCCCACATAATCTGGTATCGATGTTATCGCCACGTCTATATTGTCGGGCCCGACCGTTGCGAGCGCAGCGGCGACCGAAACGTTAACCTGAGTCGGGAATAGTGCAATCGCCTCTTTGGCGTTACCGGAGAATACCTGGCGCGTGCTGTGCTCAAGATCATCAGTATAAACAGCGGTTCGTCTGAGTGGTCTTGGGCTTTTTTCAGTGCGGAATGAGGTTTTGCATTGACCCATTAAAGAGGCCGTACGCATTACATCAAACCCGCCAATGGCTCCAGAAGCTAAGTGCACACGGGCGTTATTGTCGCGAGCGGTACGCTCTACCTGTTGATAAAAATCCGTGTCGGCAAGTGCGCCTATTGAGAGCGTTACCAGTGAGATGCCTTGGCGCAATGCCGGTAGGGCCAAGGCTCTCATGGCCTCTGGTGATGCGGTTTCGACAATATAGTCGGGTTTTAGAGCTAAAAGTTCATCCATTGTGGAGCAAGGTGTGCACTCGTGGCCACCCTCTCGCGCTTTATCGCAAAGGCGCTGGGTTTTGTCAGCTGTACGTGATTGTGCGCCGACAAGTGAGTAGTCGGCTAGCAAGCCTTTCAATAACGCCTCGACCACTAGGTGGGCAAGCTTTCCACAGCCTACAATTGCGAGCTTCTTCATTGTTTTAGCATCTCCTGTTGAGTTGATAGGAATGATTAAAAATATGATCTGTCGCTAGCAGTCGACCTACGGCTGCTAGCGGTATGAAGTGTTATTGCAGTAAGTCCAACACTCTAAATTGCAATATTGTATTTAGGTAGCCGATCTCTATCGTATCCCCCTTCTTTTTACCGATAAGCTCCGCTCCCAATGGCGACAGGAACGATATTCTTCCTTGATTCGGATTGCTTAGCGGGGGTGAAACAATTGTAAATTTAATGTTTTGTCTTTCTTGTACGTCTTGCAAAATAACCGAGCTGTTGATGGATATTCGACTCTCCCCAGTCGTTGGCTGAACGTCTGTTGACTCTATGTGATTGAAAATGGCAGACAACATTAATGGCTCTATGCCCAAGCCCCAGGGCCTGGTTAGGTAAAAATTTTGAGCGCGCCGAAGCATCGAATGTTTAAATTCGATATGCGTGTTTTTGCACATGGTAATGCCTATAAAACGATATTACTTATTTCGAGTACTTAATTAAGGTTGAGGTGAAGCGCATCAAGTGCCAGGCGGCACTATCAAGAGGGGAAGATAGGAGAAGTTCTCCACAAAAAAAAGCGAAGGCAACGAGCCAATGTTCTGCTCTCGGTCATAAAAATGAATTCAGCCGTAGGTTACCGCTTTGGTGGGTAAAGTCAAATAGCTTGTCGTTATCAATATAGACGTGCCATTGCGTGCCAGATGTTCGGTGTGTCAGGCGCTGATTGACTGTTATTTGATCAGAGCTAGGCCCTGTCGTGAGGTGGTCAGTATGTATCCAAAAGTTCCCCTGAAACAAAACCTTCATAAAGCTGTCACGCAACTTTCATAAAACTCGTCAAGTATAGGCGCCACATGAGCACTGAGCTCGACGTGTGCGAGCGCTAATATTCAGTCGGCCATGAGCAAGGCACAACGAAGTGCTACGGATTACCGAGCGCAGGCATGGCCTGCGATCACAAAACTATTTTTTGCAAACTATCCATTCTGGGAGAGTTGGAACTTATGAAGATCAAGACCCTCATTAGCGTAAATACTTTGGCGGCCATGTTGGTTGCTTGTGGCGGCGGCGACATTAACCTGAACCCTTCAAGCGATCAGGTTAACTCAAACAACACCACCAACAACATCACCAACGAAGCTGGTGGCGGTGACACTCCAAGCACTGACACTAACCCATGTGCGTCATACTCCGAAGCGGGCCAAACTCGCGAAGGTACCTACGCTAACGGCAACTGTACTTACAGCGCCGCATTTGTTAGCGACGTCAGCCCCCTGACTGTTGATCTGAATATCCCCGCCTTGGAAAACGGTGGTTTGCACATCTTCCAGGACAGCCTCTGGGTAGGTGAAGACGTTGATGCCAGCGAAGCTTCAACCGGCGTTCGTATTCCTCAGGAAGGCGAAGGTTCTGTGCTGTCTATCGAAGCCGGCGCTCTCATCGCTTTCTCTTCTTCAGCCGACTATGTTCGTATCGCCCGCGGCTCTTCGATTATCGCTGAAGGTACGGCCGATGCGCCAATCGTATTCTCTTCCGTTACTGACCTGCGCGACGGTGCGGCCACCGAAGGTGATCGCGGTTTGTGGGGTGGTGTACAAATCAACGGTAACGGCATTACCAACAAGTGTACCGATGCTCAGCGTCAAGCGACCAGCAACAACGTTCACAACTGTCACGTAACGGCCGAAGGTCGCCCAGCGACTTACGGTGGTAACAACAACGGCGAAAGCAGCGGTATCCTGAACTATGTGCAAATTCGCTACGCAGGCTACGAAGTGGTTGATGGTTCAGAGCTGAACGGCCTGACCCTGAACGCGGTAGGTTCTGGCACTGAGATCGAGTACGTACAAACTTACACCACTTTGGACGACGGGTTTGAGATGTTCGGCGGTGCGGTTGACCTGAAAAACGTTGTTGCCGTAAACGTAGGTGATGACTCGATCGACTTCTCTGAAGGCTGGGTGGGCGACATTCAATTCGCACTGGTTACTCACACTTCTGGTTCAAACCGTTGTATCGAAGCGGACAACACTGGTGGTGACCGCGCCGATAACATCGAGCCTTTCACTAAAGGTCGTATCTCAAACATGACCTGTATCACTTCTAATGTCGGCGAAAACGACGGTGAGCACCCAAGTTCAAAAGGTAGCTCTGAAGGCCCACTGTTCCGCGAAGGTGCGCACTTTGAGCTATACAACTCTATCGTAACGTCTAACGCCTCTGGCATGGAATCTAACGAGTGTCTGGAGTTGGATGACACCGAAGGTCCACAAACTATTGCAGCGGCAATCGACGGCTGGTCTGTTGCCAAGAGCAACGTGGTTGCTTGTACCGAAGCGACTAAAGCTGGTGTTGATCCTGCCAACGGTGCTTTCGATATTGACGCTTGGTTAGCCTCTGGTGAGAACACTGACAACGTGATTCTGGATGAAAACACCACTGGTGCACTGCCTGCGGTTGTTATTGAAGGCCTGGACAGCAATCCACGCGCTTACATTACTGCCGGTAGCATGACCGACGGCAACAGCAACGTAATTAACGTTCCTGTTTACGACGTGACTATGCTTGCTAACGAGTTCGAAGCCGGTGCTGCTCCTGCTCTGAGTGATTCAGGAACCAGCAACTTCTTTGACGCGGTTGATTTTATCGGTGCGGTTAGCGCTGATAACAACTGGGTCGCTGGCTGGACTGTAGGTCTGGACGACTAAGTTAGGCGTCTCGGCTCAAGTAACAGGGCGCCTTATTAATGGGGCGCCCTGTTGCGATAAGGCCCCAAGCTTAATGTAAGAGTATAGAGGCGGCTCGCCTCACTCGGTCACCCCTTCGGCCTCACGGGCCAGAAGTATCAGGGGGTAAACCGAACTCCATTCGAACAGAAAACCGCCTGAATAGGTTTTTAACATGCGCACAATGACTTCCAAGCGACGCCAGTTAAGCCTGGCGATAATGGCAGCGTCCGTCGTGTTGTACAGTGGCCAGCAGGCTGTTGCACAATCTTCCGACGCCGGTGAAGTATCTTCAACACCAAGAATTCAAGCACCGGTGATTGAAGAAGTTCTTACAGTTGGCCGCCTACAAAGCGCGTCCGATTCAATTATTGATGAGCGCATTGAGCAGCCCTACGCCGCTGATGTTCTCGGATTTGATCAAATTTCCCGCGCTGGCGACTCCGATATTGCCGCCGCGCTTTCTCGTGTTACTGGTTTGACCGTTGTCGACAACCAGTACGTCTACGTTCGTTCTTTGGGGGAGCGTTATTCTACGACCCGACTCAACGGCGCGGCTGTGCCGTCACCAGAGTTAACGCGTAACGTGCTACCGCTCGACCTTTTGCCTTCTAGCATTGTTAAAACGCTAAAAGTGCAAAAAGCCTACTCTCCCAACTTACCGGCAACTTTTGGTGGTGGTAGTGTTGATATCCGCACCAAAGGTATCCCCGATGATGTCGTATTCGATATTTCAATCGGTACCGGTTGGAACAGTCAGAGCAGTAATGACGGTCTAACTTACTCCGGTGGTGATGTTGATAATGGCATTCCCGTTGAGCTGGGCAATGCGTTGACTCAATACCAGGGTGACCCCAGCATCAATGGCATCCTGAATGTTTTGCACACCAGTGGCGGCGCGGCCAGTGCCGAACTGCGTGAGCAAGCCGAACAAATCAACCGCGACCTTATTCTCTCGCTGGATCGGGACGTTGAGATCACTTCAAAATCTCTTGATCCCGATGTAGGCGCCAAAGTGTCGCTGGGTAATTCTTGGTATGTCTCTGATGATTGGCGCATTGGTGCGCTGGCCAACCTCTCTTATGACAAAGAGTGGCGCAATAAGAATCAAGAGAAAAAGGGTGTTGGTAACCCGGATACCGTGAACTCGAAAGTAGCCCGGACCACCGAAGAAGTAAAAGAGCTGGCCTCGGTCAGTGCCGGTGTTAGTTTTCAGGAAATGCACACAATCGAAGCGAGCGGCTTCTTTATTACTAACACTGAAGATTTAGCCAGCATTACAGAAGGTTTTAATAACAACAACACTCTTGCCGATGGCTCCCAGAGAGTGGATTATCAAACTCGTTTTGAAGAGCGTCGCCTTGAGGTACTCCAGGTGACGGGTGATCACGCTGTCGAGTTTGACTTGTTTGATGCAATGGATGAGTTGAGTGCTAACTGGTACTACTCAGACTCCAAGGCAGAGACTGCTGTACCTAACGAGACTAATATTCAGGGCTCCAACACGCTGAATCCAGCGACTGGCGAACTGATTGACACGGCGTTACTGGCGACCACATCCGTGGCCACCTTTGCATTCCTTCAACTGGAGGATAACGTTGAAAGCTACGGCTTGGATGTGGAGTTGCCATTAAACTTTGGCAACAACCTGGTCACGTTAAGTGGTGGTTATGATTACAACGACAAATCGCGTGCTTACTACGGTTACACGGCCAACATTAATACTGCCGGTATATCTGGCGATGTATTGGCCGGAACTCCCGGGGCGGTGTTGTCGGATGATAACTTAAGCAGCCTGGAGAACGGCTTTAACCTGAGCATGGGAACCGCGACTGGGCAGGAAAGTTATATTGCCGCCCAAATGACGGATGCTGCCTACGGCATGATCGATATCAATTTCGATTATACGTGGCGGGTCAATGCCGGTGTGCGCTATGAGGATTTTCGTCAGGCGGTATTGCCAATCGATCTGCTGGATCACACTGGTGAATCAATTCGTCAGCTGAACGAAGAATTGGCCAAAGAGGGGCAGTCCTTAGCGATTAAAGAAGACGGCTGGTATCCATCCTTAGCGTTGACCTATATGAATCAGGGCTTTATGGACGCCGATGATTTCCAGGTTCGCGCAGCGGTTAGCCAGTCAGTGATTCGCCCAGATTTGCGGGAGATGTCGAATGTGTCTTACATCGACCCCGATTTGGGTATTCTGGTTCAAGGCAATCCCTTGCTTAAGTTCTCCGAAATTAACCATTTGGATTTGCGCACAGAATGGTTTTATGGCGACGGGGATAACCTCACTGTCTCTTTCTTCTATAAAGAAATTTCTGATCCGATTGAGCAAACACGCAAACCAGCCTCAGATGATGATATTTCTCTGGAGTATTACAACGCGACTTCCGGTGAGATATATGGCCTGGAGTTTGAAGGTAAGAAAGGCTTGGGTCGCGGTTTGTTTGTGTCCGGTAACCTGACATTAAGCGATTCTGAGATCGTATCACCAGACGGTGAAGGCTTTACCAATACGGTACGTCGTATGACGGGCCAGTCCGAGTATGTGATGAATGCACAGCTGGGTTTTGACTCTGACGATGGTATGCATACAGCCTCGCTGTTGTATAACGTATTTGGTGATCGGGTTTACTATGCGGCGCGCTCTAACGGCCACCAGGACGCATTTGAAATGCCGTATCACTCGCTAGATCTGGTGTACACCTTTTATCCTACAGAAACTCTGAGCTTGAAGCTTAAGCTAAGCAATTTGCTTGACCAAGACCGTGAGTTTGAGCAGGTGAATGCTGGTGGTGAAACGGTTACGATTTTAAAACAGGAGCAAGGCACTGGTGTTGGGTTGGACTTTAAATACTCCTTCTAATACCTAATGCCTGTCACAAGGCAGGACAATAACGCAAAGGAATGCGAACCAGCCGCTGCCATCAGCGGCTTTTTTTTGCCCAATAGAAGGGGTGCTTGCCTGAATTTGGCTTCTACTGTCGGTTTTACTACTGGTATTTTTAGACTTTTTTGTTATAGATAAATGCTCATTTGCCCATTAATTGAGCGCTCCGCCCCTTTTTTGCCCACTATTTGGCTAAAAAAACGATAAAAAATTCAAATTTTTGCCCAAAAACAGGCAAATAAGTCATTTCTGTCACAATAAATTAACATTGATATGCTTGGGGCGGTGATATTCTTAATACAACGGCGCTGGTTAAACAATTGCAATTGGCGCACTTTGTAGTCGGGGCAACTCCCCAGTAAAGAGGAAATGAGCATGAAAATTCATCTAACCAAAAAGGTGCTCGGTTCACTGGCAATGTTGGCAGTTATCCTGCCTTTTTCCAGCAGTGCGAGCTCCATGTATCAGCCCGCTCAATTTGGCGATGTGGTTGATCAGGTAACCAGTAAAGTTGTTATTCCCCAATCTATGGCCACTGATAATAGAACTATAGCTGTATATTGTCAGGCTGACATTGCTACCACGGGTGCCGCCAGCAATGTAACTTGTTTTGAGAAAGCCGGTTACGATGATCTGCAAGGGCAAACCGAGCGCGCTTTAGACGGCTTGGCTTTTACCCCTGCTCAGGTGGATGGCGAAGCGGTGCCTGTTCGCATGACCTTTCGCGTTGTGTACTCGCGCAACGACTCACAGCCCAATGTGGTGATGCTGCCCAATATGGGTACACTACAGCGCGAATATGGCGTAAGTTACTTCGCCCCGCAAGAGCGTTTGGACAATGCCGATTGGTACAGTAACTATTCCGACCGCGGTGAAGGCCAGCGTTTTTTCAATAGCGGTCAGATGGCTCGTATTCTCGGTAACGTCAACGCTGAAGGTGGTGTGGACAGTGTGCAAACCATTGAAGCGCGTGGACGGGCTCGTCGCGACGCCCGTATTATTGAAGGCGCCCTGAAAGACTCTCGTTTTATTCCGGGTTTTGTCGGAGAGGACGCGGTCGGTATGCATTATATCGCTGTGGTGAACTACCCCGGAAACGACTAAACACTAGAGATATCGTAAGCTCCTGTCTTTAAGGCCGTCCTGTTGGGCGGCCTTTTTTATATGTGTGTTAAGGGCTTATTAACAACCTGCTAGGTGTTGTGAGTTTGCGGTGCAGGTGGTGGGGATACCGGTTTCAGCAGCTTTTTCTTCAATCCCAGGGCTGGCTTTTCAATCAATCGCCACGAGGCAAAAGCAAGAATAGCGACTATTATGCTGGCAATAACGGCGTGTAAGTAGGGGCGGTCACCTGGTAGGTAAGATGCCACTATCTGTTGTACTGGCCAAGCGTAAATATATACGCCGTACGAAATGTCCCCTAGGTATTTGTCTAGGTCTATGTGCTTGACGCCATAGGCCAGATAAAAAATTAAATACGTCAGGCTGGCAGGGAAGACATACGGAAACCACTGCTCACCAAAAGCGGTGATTATTAAAATCAGAGCTAATAAAGCCAGCCGGTAATGAATCAGAATAAGGTCGCGATTTATATAAAAGGCTACGCCGAGCAAGAAATATAAACAGGTACGGGTCCAGCGGCTATTATTACCTAGTAGTGGTATTTCACTAAAAAAGTAAGCGCCGAACAAGAAAAGAGCCAACAGAAGTGCGTTCGCCATTATTCGGGTGCGGAATACATAAAATGCGGAGAGAACGACCAAAAATACATAACACAGAACCTCTACGGATAGGGTCCAAAGTGAACCATTGATGGCTGTTTCCGGATTGTTTTCAAATACGCCCGGTAAAACCCACTGAACATTGGGTAAGGCGAAAGCATTTGACAGGTAGTGCAGCGTTTTGGGGTGTGAGAAGTACTCCGCCACTGGCAGGCTGGTCATTATGGGGCCGAGCACAAACACACATAGAGCAACACACACCATCAGGCCGGGCAATACTCGCAGTAAACGTGAAAGGCAGTAATCCACAGCTCCGCGCCGCAATAAACTAGCGGTGACCAGAAAGCCACTTATGGCAAAGAACCCATCGACTGCAATGGCTCCAATCCAAGTGGAGCCCTGAAACAATTGGGTTAACGGGTCGGGAATGCCTTTCGTAGACTGTATCGGGAAGCTGTGGCCGTATAGAACTGCCCATGCGAGCAGTAGTCGAATAACTGTAAAGTTATTGTCTCTACGGCCATCAAAATCGGTTAAATATCTGTTGGAGGTATTCACATAAGCCTCTTTATGGGTGATGGTTTATCGCCTGGACGCTATCGCAGCATGGTGTGGGCGAGCTCAACGCCCAAGTGTGGGCAGCACACCACTTACAAAGGGGCGGCCACTGGAGAGCCGATGATCAAACGCACAAGTTTACCATTCTCGGTTAGCCGGAGGGGGGCTTTTTATCATACTAGGGCGTGGGTTGTGGTTGTTGTTGATATTCAAGAAGTGTTGAATGAAAAGTGATCGATATACGCAGAAGTTATAAACCTAGCAGAAATAACTATTTTTCCCTTGCGCCAAGTTCGGGTATCCTCGCCGCCTTATTGTCTATTATTGGGTCTGAGAAAAATGGAGTGGCAGGGATTATTATCATTGGGGCTTGTGGTGGGTGCTTTGTTAGTGCTCATTTTTACCCGTATTGCCGCTCACTTGGTGATGATGGCCGTGTTGGTGATTCTCAGTGTTGCCGGGGTGCTGGAGGTCGGCGAGGCCTTTGCCGGCTTTAGTAATCAAGGAGTACTGACGGTCGCAGCCATGTTTGTGGTAGCGGCGGGTATCCACGGTTCAGGCGGCGTGGACTTGCTGGTAAATCATGTATTGGGGCATCCACGCTCTATTCGCTTAGCCCAAATTAGAATCGGCTTGCCGGTGGCCATACTAAGTGCGTTTTTGAACAATACACCGGTGGTTGCCACCATGATTCCCGCCGTGCGTTCATGGGCGCGGCGTATTGATGTGGCTCCTTCCAAGCTGATGATCCCCCTCAGCTACTCTGCCATACTCGGTGGTACCCTAACCCTAATAGGCACCAGTACCAATTTAGTGGTCAACGGTCAATATCAAGAATTGACCGGCCATGCCAGCTTCTCGTTATTTTCGATAACCGCTGTTGCACTGCCTGTGGTGATCGTGGGCATGGTATTTATGTACTTTGTCTTTCCCAAAAGTTTGCCGGATCGTCGCGAAAAAGCCATCTTTGGCAATTTGCGTGAATTTACTCTAGAGGTGGCGGTAGCATCGGACGGCCCTTTGGTGGGGCGCACGGTAGAAGAGGCGGGGCTGCGCAATTTAAAGCGTATCTACTTAGTGGAGATTGAACGCAAGGGCAGTATTATTCCTGCGGTTAGCTCAGAGGAGCCTCTGCAGGCAGCTGATCGCTTAGTCTTTGCTGGTAACACCGAAGCCATTTCCGACTTGTTGCGTATTAAAGGCATTGTGCCTTCTACCGATGGTGAGCTAACCCTTGCCAGTGAGCGTCAAGAGCGACGTTTAGTCGAAGCGGTTATTTCTCCGCACAGCGACTGTATTAACCAGACGGTACGCGATTCGAACTTTCGCGAGCGCTATGGCGCGGCGGTTTTGGCGGTGGCTCGCAATGGTGAGCGTATTCCGGGCAACCTGGGGTCAACGACACTAAAACCGGGTGATACATTGCTACTGGAGGCGCGCCCAGCGTTTGTCAGCCGGCAAAAGTACAGTAAAGAGTTTTTGCTGGTCAGTGATCTTGGTACCGAGCCGCCACGACATCAGCGTGCCTTTTTGTCTTGGGCGATTTTATTGGGTGTTGTACTCTCGGCCGCACTGGGGCTGCTCTCTATGCTGAACGCGGCCTTACTGGGAGCAGCCGCTATGATGATTACTGGTTGTTGTTCGGCGCAGCAGGCGCAAAAGAGCCTCGACCCGACCGTACTGCTTACTATTGCCTCCTCGTTTGCGCTGGGTAATGCCTTGTACAAAACCGGCGTGGCTCAGTTGCTGGCCGATGGCTTGCTTGTAATTGGCCAGGGGCATCCGGTGTTGATTTTGTTTCTGACCTACGTGGCGGTTTGGTTATTAACCGAATCCATTACCAATAATGCGGCGGCGATTTTAATGGTACCCGTGGTCTTGGAGATGACCGCCAAAGCAGGATTAAACCCCGAGCCTTTTATGCTGGTAGTGATGATGGCGGCCTCCGCTAGCTTTAGTACCCCCTTGGGCTATCAAACCAATTTAATGGTCTATGGCCCCGGAGGTTATCGATTTACCGACTTCCTTAAGGCGGGCTTGCCAATGAGCATCTTGGTGGGGTCTACCACCGTGCTAGTGCTGGCCCTCGGTTGGCCTTTAACACTTTAACGGGCAGGCGCCGCCCTCGTGGTTTTGGGGCGACGCCCGAGTACTGAATTAAGAGTAAGTACCGCGGATAGGGTAGTCATTTTCGGGGTCGCGAATGAACTCCAAACCCGATACCAATATCTCAGGGTCCGGCCGTGAAAAAGGCGCATTGGCGATATCAACGATTTGAATGCGCCCATCACCGTTAATAATAAACAAGGCTGGCTCTGCAAAGGGGTGATCCGTTTCTTTTGCTGAGCGAGGCTGCGAAATATACACCCCTAGGGTTTGCATTTGTTCGATGCTAAGGCTGTGGTAGAGCGCAAACGAAACCTCAAGCTGCTCTTTGTGTTCATTCAGCTGCTCTGAACTGTCGGCAGAGACGGCGACCAACTCCACATCCATATCGGCCAGCCTCTGTTTGTAATTTTCGAGCTCGTTTAAGTATTTTGTACAAATAGGGCAGTGTTTACCGCGGTAAACCACGACCATTTTCCAGCTCGATTCCGATTGACGTTGACCGAGCAGAACGTCGGTATTGTCGGCGCTTTTAACGCTAATGTCAGGAAAAACGGCGGCTGAAGAGATTTTTCTATCAGACATAATTGCCTCCTAATAATGCAACTTAAAAAATGCGCTATAAGCGCTTGAATCATCGCACTCTACAAGGGGCAAAAATTAAGCCAGTAGAGAGTGCAGGCTAACAAGATGTGCTGCGTCTCACAGAACTCGAAAATTGTACAAATAATAAACAAAGTCGACGGCGTGTAAGCAGTCTCGGAATTGGCTCGCATCGTTGTAATAGGGCTTTGGGGAGGGGGTGAGGTGTCGGTAAATTTTTGTGAGAAAAGCTGAATTTAGATTTCTATCTGCTAGTCTTATGGGAGGCAAGCTTATTTATGATTGCGGTGCCTCGCTGCCAGTGATGATTTGCTCTGCTGGCTGTGAGCCTATCTCTAGGCTCGGACCTTAGATGTATTCGGGTTCGAGTTGGAATCATTATCTTGTCGCTCGACTGACGCCTAGGAGCTATCTATGTATCATAAATTTAATAAAACAATACTGGCTACTACCCTCGCCTGTTTACCTGTGCTTGCACACAGTGCCTCTTTTCAGCTGTTAGAGCAAAGCCCTGCGCATATGGGGAAAGCATTTGCCGGTACAGGTTCGGATATTACGGATGCGAGTACCGTTTATTTCAACCCTGCTGGTATGACCCAGATCGATCGCACGTCCTTTACCGCGGCCATTAACTTTGTAGCAACCGATGCAACCTTTAATGATGAGGGATCATCCTTTTCTGGCGGCGGCGATAACACCGACGAGTTAGGTGTCATACCCAACCTCTACGCCGTTGTACCCTTGAGTGACCGGTTCTCGGTAGGGTTTGGTATTAATGCGCCCTACGGCTTGTCCAGCAGCTTTAGCGATGAATGGGTGGGGCGCTACTCGGCCACCTATAGTGAGCTGCAACTGGTTAATATTAATGCCACCACCGCTTGGCAGATAGCCGATTTTATTGCTGTTGGGGTAGGTATTAACTATCAAACCATCGAGGCCGACCTGCAAAGTCAGGTCGACTCGACCCTTGGTTTGGCTCCCAGCCCTGCTACCGACAGTAGCGCTCAAATCAAAGGCGATGACGACGGCTTTGTTATCGATTTAAGCGTACTGATTACCCCGTCCGATAAAACGAGCATTGGTGTTTCGTGGCGGGAGGGCGGCGAATATACTCTCGAAGGCGAAGCCACCTTTGATTTTAATGCTACCTGTAGCCCCGGCGTTGGTGCGCCTTTACCTCCTCAGGCAGGTGGGTCGACAGGCACCGCCTGCTTTGCAGGATTATCCACACTCGGTGGGGATATCGAATCAGATGTCACTCTGCCAGACACACTGACCGTTAGTGCGACGCAATATATTACCGACGGCTGGGCATTCCACGCGGACATTGCCAAAACCAGTTGGAGCAGTATTCAAAATATCCAGGTAATCAATGTCGGTAATGGTGCTGAGGTAGACGTGCTGGATCTGCAGTACGATGACACCATGCGCTATGCACTGGGCACCAGTATGGATACCGGGGCCTGGACTTGGCGCGCCGGGGTAGCGCTTGATGAAGCGCCGCAAACCAACCCAGAGCACGTCAGCCCGCGTATTCCCGATGCCGACCGCACTTGGTTAAGCCTCGGGGCTAACTGGGAAGTCTCTGCTAACTTGTCACTGGATTTTGGCTATACCCATCTATTGATTGACGATGCATCGCTCATTGAAGAAGAGACGAATGATCTGGGTATTACTCACACACTTTCCGGCTCATTTGACAGTAGCGTTGATATCTTCGCTGCGCAGCTGAACTGGCAGTTTTAAAATACGCAGAACGCAGAACGCAGAACGCAGAACGCGAGACGGGGTACGGATTATCATTCCGTACCCCGTTACAGCTTTTTCTCCCAAAAAAATGCCTGCCCTTGGGTGGGGTCTAATTGATAGCGGGAAAACCCGAAGGACTGGTAAGCGGCTTGCGCCCGTTCGTTGCCGCTGAGTACTTCTAGCGTTAATTTGCAGCAGTCATGATTGCGCCCCACTGATTCTAGCTCTGTCAGTAGCAGGCGGCTTAGGCCCCGGCCGCGGTAGTTTTTTAGTACCGCGAGATCATGAACGTTGAGCAGTGGCCGGCAGGCAAACGTCGAAAACCCAAAAAATGCGTTGAGGATAGCCACCGGGCGTTGTCCGTCCCAGGCTAAAAGTGTTACGGCATTGTGTTGCTTAAGTTTAGTGGCCAGATTTTTCCGGCTGTAATCCGACAGTGGTTGTCCACCCCCCATCGGATCTTGAGCGTAGGCGTCCATCAGTACAATAATGGCCTCGGCATCTTCAGCTCGATCGTAATCGGCGCGTTTAATGGTTATCAACGGCTCAACTCCGTGGCTTTTTCTAAGTCATAAACCGCATCGGTTATGCTGTCCATACGTTCGTGCAGTAAAGCACTGGCGTCATGCAGGCCGCGATTATAAAAATAGGGACCAATTTCTTCGGCAAAGAAATCCAATAAAAAAAGTGCATCAAAACTGCCAATGGTTTGATCCAACTCCTCGCGAAAGTACAGTTGAATTTTAGATGTAATGACCTCTTTTTCCCGGTCGGAAAATTTCATGAGGATATCCTTAAAGTTTGAATAAGAGGGATGTCGGGCAAGTGATCGGCCACTGCCTGCCATGTATGCTGTCGCTCTAGGCACTGGGTAATCAATGGCAGTGGCTCAGGCCATATTTCAGATAAATCGGCCTCGCCGGGTGTCAAGATTGGAAAGGCCAACTTTTCAATCGGTGGACAAAACTCAGTATTGACGCCCGGTTTATTGCCGCGAGCATCCAGCCGATACCAGCCGTATGGCGGTAAATACACGGCGTTTAAACCGTGCAGGCAAAACGGCGCCCGGTTATTACTAACAGTTAAGCGTTGATAGCACAATCCGGCTGGAATATTGGCGGCGCGTAGCAGTGCCGCCAGCAAATGGCTTTTGGCGTAGCAATATCCCGTACCGGCTTTTAATACTTCTGAGGCGCGGCAGGTGGTTGGGCTGCGCTGGTAGTCCCAGCTGTGTTCGATCTGGTCGCGTACAAATACAAAACATGCCTCGGTTTTTTCGCGAGGGGTATCGAGCTTGTGAGTTAAAGCGGCACTTTGTTGTGTTATCGCTTTATTTTGCCAATCAATATATACGCTGGCGGCTAAGTAGGAGGTCAAGGTGTCGGGCGTCATGGCGTACTTGAGGCCTAGCGATACGATTTATTCAGTTTTTGTTGTGCGAAATATTCTTGAGCCCTTCGCATAATACGTGGAGATAACAGTAAAGCCGACACCATGGTGGGGATGGCCATAACCGCGTACATGCCAATCAGAAAATTAAACAGGGCGGTGAGTGATGCCACCGCGCCGATCACAATAAACACACAGTAGATCCATACATAGTGGTGTTGGTGTTGAGCCCCAATTAAAAAACCTAAGCATTTACTGCCGTAATACCAAAAAGTAAGAATAGTGCTCAAACTTAGAAATATGACCATCATCGTAAGGAGTATGGGCCCCCAAGAGCCATAGGTCGCCGAAAAGGCACCGGCGGTTAACAGTACCCCATCGTTCTGGCCTAATTGCCAGACGCCGGTTACTAAAATTGCCAGAGCAGTGCAGGTGCACACCAGCAATGTATCGATGATAGGCCCGACCATTGCCACCAACCCCTCGCGCACCGGTTCATTGGTTCGCGCCGCCCCGTGCGCCATGGATTCTGTGCCTATGCCCGCCTCGTTGGAAAAAGCGCCGCGACTGACCCCAACTTTAATGACTGTGCCCAGCGCGCCCCCGGCCACAGCGGTGGCGGAAAAGGCGTCGTGAAAAATCAGCGAAAATGCCTCGGGAATAGCACTAGCGTGACTGATTAACACCCCCCCGGTCATCACTAAATAAACCAGTACCATGGTGGGTACGATGCGTGCAGTTACCTTGCCTACGCGCTGCAATTGACCGCTAATAATGGCAAAAATAACAAGGGCAGCCAATATGCCTACAACCAAATCGAACAGAAAGTGCGAACCATCACTGGCGAGGTTGAGGGGGTAGGCAACCGAGGTTCGTAGCAAGTTAACAAGCTCGTTGATCTGAAAGATAGGTTGTGTGCCGCACAAACCAGCAAACGCGAAGACAAAGGCCAGCCAGAGCCAGCGGGCGCCCAGCCCCTCGCGTATCACATACATGGGCCCGCCTTGAAGTTCGCCGGCGGAGTCACGGCCGCGATACATGACCGCTGCGGTGGCGGTAAAAAACTTAGTGGCGATACCCACCACGGCGGTTACCCACATCCAAAACACAGCGCCGGGCCCGCCGGCGGTAATGGCCAGGGCGACGCCGGAAATATTACCCAAGCCCAAGGTGCCAGAAAGCGCCGTGCTGAGAGCCTGAAAGTGATTGAGAGTGCCCTGGGCGTAGCTTTGGTCGTAGCGGCCGGTGAGTATGGCCAGGCCGTGGCCGAGGTGCCGATAGGGCAAGCCGCGGCTGTAAATGACGAAAAAAAGCCCGCCACCGACCAGTAAAACGATCAGTGGTGTGCCCCACATAAACGTGGCAAATTGTTGTAATAGCGTTTCCACAGAGCCCCCAATCATTAGATGAGGGTTAGGGTAACATTTTCAGCGGAGAACGGAGAACGGGGACAGGTTAAGGAAAAATCGGACCCGTAACCCGGCTCTCTAGCTCGTCTCGTCTCCCCCCGCCATGTTCAGCTCTTTGAGTTTGCGGGTCAGCGTGTTGCGTCCCCAACCCAGCAAGTTGGCAGCATCGCGTTTGCGCCCGGCGGTGTACTTAAGCGCGGTTTCAATCAGGGCGCGCTCAAAGGTGGGGACGGCTTCGC
Source organism: Gilvimarinus sp. 1_MG-2023 (assembly GCF_030548285.1). Taxonomy (NCBI): domain Bacteria; kingdom Pseudomonadati; phylum Pseudomonadota; class Gammaproteobacteria; order Cellvibrionales; family Cellvibrionaceae; genus Gilvimarinus; species Gilvimarinus sp. 1_MG-2023. The sequence continues at coordinate 506,607 of NZ_JAUOSC010000002.1, read as the reverse complement.
TTAGTAATTGGTGGTGGCCGCGAGCCAGGGCTTGATCGGCCCAGTGGCGCAGGGCTTTTTCCCAGTCATCGGCCGGCGCATTGCCTTCTTTATTGTCCATCAGCTCCGGCGGTAAGTCTTCGGTGTGCACTTCGCGCCCCGAGGCCATCACCGTAATCCAGCGACAGGTGTTTTCTAGCTGGCGGACATTGCCCGGCCATGACAAGCCACACATAAAGTCTTCGGTTTCTTGCAGCAATACTTTCGGGTCGACGTTTAATTCACCGGCAGCTTTTTGCAAAAAGAACTGAGATAGCTTGGGGATGTCTTCGCGCCGATCAGCCAACTTGGGAATATGAATACGAATAACGTTTAGGCGGTGAAACAAGTCTTCACGGAAACGGTTATCGGTTACCAAATTTTCCAAGTCCTGGTGGGTGGCGGCAATAATGCGTACGTCCACTTTCACTGGTGTGTGGCCGCCAACGCGATAGAATTCGCCATCGGCTAAAACGCGCAGCAGGCGCGTTTGGGTCTCGGCTGGCATATCGCCTATTTCATCTAAAAACAGGCTGCCACCATTGGCTTGTTCAAAGCGACCTTGGCGCTGTGTGGCGGCCCCGGTAAAGGCGCCTTTCTCGTGGCCGAACAGTTCTGATTCCATTAAGTCTTTGGGAATGGCGGCCATGTTCAGTGCTATAAAAGGTTCGTTGCGTCGCGGGCTGTGGCGATGCAGTGCGCGTGCTACTAGCTCTTTACCCGTGCCCGATTCACCGTTAATCAATACCGTGATATTGGATTGCGATAGACGGCCAATCGCGCGAAACACTTCTTGCATGGCTGGTGCTTCACCGATAATCTCGGTATCGACTTCTACAGCATCGGGGTGAGTGCGTTCGCTTTTTTGCTCTTCGGCGTGAGCCAGCGCGCGTTGAACCACGGCTACCGCTTCGTCTACGTCAAAGGGTTTGGGTAGGTATTCAAAGGCCCCACCTTGGTAGGCTGCTACGGCACTGTCTAAATCTGAGTGCGCTGTCATAATAATCACCGGCACTTCAGGGTGGTTGGTGTGTAGAGTTGATAACAACCCTAGACCATCAACCCCGGGCATGCGAATGTCACTGACAATAGCGTCGGGAATTTCTCGGTTAAGCTGACTGAGTGCCGAGTCACCGGTATCGAAAGTACGCGTTACAATGTTGGCACTTTGTAGGGCTTTTTCTAAAACCCAACGAATTGAACGGTCGTCGTCAATAATCCATACGCAATTAGACTTCTGCATGGCGGTTTCTCGTAGCTGTAGTTGAAGAGGATGTGGTTTCCATGGGCAGGAACAAGGAGAAGCGTGTCTCGCCCGGTTCACTGTGGCACTCGATTAAGCCATTGTGTTGATGGATCAAGTGCTGGGAAATAGTTAAACCTAGGCCAGTGCCTTCGGCGCGGCCAGATATCATGGGGTAAAAAATTTGTTTTACCATATGCTCGGGAATACCCGGACCGTTATCGACCACCTCAATATGAATCACCAGCGGATGGTGATGGCCGGCAATGGTGTATTGGCGGCGTACTCGTGAGCGCAAGGTCAGCGTTGGGTTGGGTGTATGGTTTTCTTTCATCGCTTGCATGGCGTTGCGTGCAATGTTGAGTAATGCCTGAATAAGCTGTTCTTTGTCGCCGTTGATATCGGGTAGGCTAGGGTCATAGTCGCGAACGATGTGAATCGCATCGCCACTTTCTGCGTGTATCATTGTGGCCACACGCTCTAAAACCTCGTGAATATTCAGTTGCGACAACTGCGGTAATTGATTGGGGCCGAGCATCCGGTCTACTAGATTTCGCAGGCGGTCGGCCTCGTCGATAATAATGCCGGTGTATTCTTTCAGTTCAGGTTCCGGTAATTCTCGGGCCAATAATTGCGCTGCTCCACGAATACCACCCAGTGGGTTTTTGATTTCGTGAGCCATACCGCGAATCAGAATTCGTGTGGTCTCTTGCGATGATGACAACATTTCTTCACGGGAGATGCGCAGTAAGCGGTCTATGGGTAAAATCTCAATCACTAAGCCTTGATTGTGACTGAATGGTGTAACCGTATAATCTACCGTAATTTGCTCGCCGTTGAGCAATTGCCATTCGGCGTGTCGCTTGGTGTAATGATTGGCTTGCTGTGCCGCGTGACTCAGCTCACCAGGTGTATCACTAGACTCGTGAAAAAAATGCGTAAAGGGTTCGCCTAGGCAGCGCTCCAGACTGATGGACAACAACGCTTCAGCGGCCGGATTGATATGGCACAGCTGCAGGTGGCCATCCAAAAGAATGATGGCTGTGCTCAGGCTGTCGAGCAATTGTTTGTGTAAATCAGTGGGTGTCACGTTATTTCTATACTCCTGGCGCCGCAGCGTTAAGGCTTGCGGTGATTAATCAAGGTGCACTATGCAATAACCAAACCAACACAAAAGGCGCGAAAAACGGGCGTTTCCTTGCTTGAAGTGTTATTGGGGTTTGTATTCTTGCACAGAATGAGGGCGTTTGCGCCATATTGGGGCGGTTTCTGCGGTCGGGATTACTTCACCGAGGCACGGTGAACATAAACGGTCACGGGCGCGCTGCTAGAGAGCGTGTGCTCATTGCTATCTAGTACATCTACCCGAATGGTGTGTTCGCCACGAATAATCTCGCGAATGGAATAGTTGTTGAGCTCGGTCGTGCCGAGCTGTTTGCCATCCATGTAAAACGCAAATTTGGCCTCGTGGCGCAATGGTGCCTGGGTGGTTACCGCAATCACCAGGTCTCGCTGGCCAGGTGTGAGGGTGTGACCCTCGGAGGGGCTAATAATACGCACCTGATAGTCGGGGTGCTTTTCTTCAGTTTCTATATCCAAGTCAATGTCGGGCGCCATGGCTTTGCCGGCTGGCACAATATTGGTGGGTGGGACATTCACTTTTTCAGTTTTTTCACCGCGTTTGTAGGCTGGGGCGGGGTCATCAGTGTAGGTGACGTTACCGTATTTATCGACCGATTTATAAACTTCGGCCGAGGCATGAAAGGCGAAAAGTGTCAGGGCAATAAATGTCAGTCTAACCATGGTGGTCATTCCTGTAGGAATCAGGTGCGTGCTACATAGTACGATAACGCTTTACCGACAAAAGAAAAAGGCCCGCCTGTTGCCAGGCGGGCCTTTTTGCGACTTAGTCCCTTATCCCTTAAGGGGGGGCTAAGCGAGACTTACACGCTGTAGTACAGTTCGAATTCTACAGGGTGTGGAGTCATTTGCAGACGCTGAATGTCGGCTTGCTTCAGCTCGATATAAGAATCGATAAAGTCTTTGGTGAATACGCCGCCTGCTTGCAGGTATTCGTTGTCGTCTTCCAGAGCTTGCAGAGCTTGTTCCAGGCTAGAGCACACAGTTGGGATTTGCGCTTCTTCTTCTGGGGGCAGGTCGTACAAGTCTTTAGAGGCTGCTTCACCTGGGTGGATCTTGTTCTGAACACCGTCGATACCGGCCATCATCAGTGCAGCGAAGCACAGGTATGGGTTGGCAGTTGGATCAGGGAAGCGAGTCTCAACGCGCTTGGCTTTAGGGCTGGTCACAAACGGAATGCGGATAGACGCAGAGCGGTTGCGAGCAGAGTAGGCCAGCATAACAGGAGCTTCAAAGCCTGGAACCAAACGCTTGTAAGAGTTGGTAGAGGCGTTACAGAAAGCGTTCAGTGAGCGTGCGTGCTTGATGATACCGCCAATGTAGAACAGGGCAGTTTCAGACAGGCCAGCGTAGTCGTCACCAGCAAACTGGTTAACACCGTCTTTAGAGAAAGACTGGTGTACGTGCATGCCAGAGCCGTTGTCGCCAATCAGGGGCTTAGGCATAAAGGTCGCGGTTTTGCCGTAGGCGTGAGCAACGTTATGTACGCAGTACTTCAAAATCTGTACTTCGTCAGCTTTTTTAACCAAAGTGTTGGCACCAACGCCGATTTCGCACTGACCAGCAGTGGCAACTTCGTGGTGGTGTACTTCAATTTCCAGGCCCATGGCTTCCATGGCGTTACACATAGCGCCACGCAAGTCGTTCAGTGAGTCAACGGGAGGTACTGGGAAGTAACCGCCTTTAACGGTTGGACGGTGGCCGGCATTGCCGTCTTCAAAGTCGTCGCCAGAAGACCAGGCGCCTTCTTCAGATTTGATTTTGTAGAAAGAGCCGCCCATTTCAGAGGCCCAGTGTACGCTATCGAATACAAAGAACTCAGGCTCGGGACCGAACAGTGCGGTATCACCCAGGCCGGTAGATTTCAAGTACTCTTCAGCGCGCAGGCCGATAGAGCGTGGGTCGCGATCGTAGCCTTGCATAGTGGTAGGCTCAACGATGTTACAGCGAATAATAATGGTGCTGTCTTCAGAGAACGGATCGACGATAGAGGTTTCGTCGTCTGGCATCAAAATCATGTCTGATTCGTTAATGCCTTTCCAGCCGTTGATGGAGGAGCCATCGAACATTTTGCCTTCTTCGAAGAAGTCCTCGTCAATCGTGGCGGCGGGGATGGTGACGTGCTGTTCTTTACCGCGGGTGTCGGTAAAGCGCATGTCTACCCAGCGCGCTTCGTGTTCTTTAATCAGTTCCAGTGTCTGCTTGTTAGACATCGAATGCCTCCAATTTGAAAAGCCTAGGGCTACGTACGTTTAGTTAAAAAATTCGTCAGTACTCAACGCTACTGATTCAGTGCACCACCGCTAAGGTGGGCAATTTGTGGTTGTGCTCGATTTAAGGCAAGAACTGTACCATAATATTCATATCAAAAGGTGGAGAAAATACAGGGCTTCCGGCCATGGGGTATCTACAGTGGCGCAATGGTGTGCACCATGGTTGTGCTCGTGCACCACGTTTTGACTCATTATGGTGCGCATAAGGTTTGCGCATTTCGCTCAGGTACCTGATTGCATTATAATAACGCGTTTTTACTGCGCGCTTACAGTAGGCTTACATGCATTTCATCGTCAAGGTTTTCCCAGAAATAATTATTAAGAGTCCACCGGTGCGAAAGCGCTTTATTCGTCAGTTGCGAGATAATATACGGTCGCAGGTGGTAGAGGTGTCCAGTGACATTCGGGTCAGTCGCGACTGGGAAAAAGTCGAGCTGATCGCCAGTGATGCAGGGCTGAGCGACCAGGAGGTGGCTCAGCGTGAGGCCCGGGTGACGGAAATTTTGGCCCACACGCCAGGTATCGGTAGCTTTCTAAAGGTGTTGGAGTTTCCCTTGGGGGATATGCACCAAAACTTTGAGCAGGTGCTCGCTTGCTGGCAGGGGCGTTTGGTTGGCAAAACTTTTTGTGTGCGGGTAAAGCGCAGTGGTCGTCATGATTTTACCTCCACCGACGTTGAGCGCTATATCGGCGGTGGCTTAGCCCAGCATACGGAAAACGCCGGCGTGGTGTTGAAAAAGCCCGAAGTGACCGTGCGTTTAGAAATTAAAGATGATCGTTTGTTAGTGGTTTCAAGTCTTCGCAGAGGCTTGGGGGGGTACCCACTGGGGTCGCAAGAGTCTGTGTTGTCACTCATTTCCGGTGGCTTTGACTCTACTGTGTCCACTTATTTGACCATGAAGCGCGGCATTCGCACCCATTTTTGTTTTTTTAACCTCGGCGGTCGCCAGCACGAGATGGGCGTTAAAGAGGTATCTTACTTTCTTTGGAATAAATACGGCGTTTCGCACCCTGTTAAATTTATCACCGTCCCCTTTGAGGGGGTGGTCAGTGAAATTCTGCAAAATGTCGACAACTCCTACATGGGGGTGGTGCTAAAGCGCATGATGATGCGCGCTGCCAGTCAGGTGGCGGCAGAGTTGAAGTTGCCCGCGCTGGTAACAGGGGAGAGTGTGGCCCAGGTGTCGAGCCAAACCTTGCCTAACCTCAATGTGATCGACCGAGTCACTGATACCTTAGTGTTGCGTCCATTGGTGACCATGGATAAAGGCGAAATTATTGATATTTCACGCCATATTGGCACCGAAACCTTTGCTGCCAGCATGCCTGAATATTGCGGGGTTATTTCGGTGCGACCCACCACTCGTGCCAAGCTCGACAAAGTGGTTGCGGTGGAAGAGAAGTTCGATTTTGCTGTATTGGAGCAGGCTGTGCAAAATAAGATCGTCTCGGATGTGCGCGATTTGGCTGAGTCAGTTATGCCCGAGCAACCGCTGGATATCGTGTCGAGCCTGCCCGTGGGTGGAGTGATTATTGATATTCGCCACCCCGACGAAGAGGCGCTCAAGCCATTGGCGGTTGGTGATGCCGAGGTGCTTAAAATTCCCTTTTATACTCTCAATAACGCGCTGGGGCAGCTCGAAGGCGAAAAGCGGTATTATTTGTATTGCGATAAAGGCATTATGAGTCAATTGCACGCCTCTCATTTGGTGGAGGATGGCCAGTCAAATATCGGCGTCTATCGCCCTGAGTGATCAGTGATTATGCGCAAAAAACACAGGGCATCAGTGTTGCAGGGAGCCGTATTGGGATTGGCGGCATTTGGGTTGGTGATGTTGTCGGTTGGTGCCACCTTGTATTTTTCAGGGGTTCCACTCGGTGAATTTGACTTTAATCGAGATCAGGCTGAGCAACAGCGCTATCGCCATTCAACCATGACCGATGCCCGTATACACTGTGAAGAGCGAATGCAGGAGTCTTTCGTTGATCGCATTCGGGTCATGCACGTAGATAAATTCAGCAGTCGTCATGACAGGTCAACCAATCAGTTTAAGATTTATATCGAAGCTGAGATTTTTAAGGACTCCAGCCGAGAGCCTCCCGTGCGTGAAATGTTTATCTCTTGTTTTACCAATGCCGAGTCCGGGCTGATAGAGCTGTTCCAGTTTGCCGGCGACAGCGAGGGGCAAATTGGCTCCGATGGTGAAGAGCCGACCAATTATTTTGGTCTTTGAGGCGGCAAAAGCCACTCACTAGGGATTATTTCCTCAATAGTGCCTAAAAACTGATCTTTTTCATTCCTGTTATCCCTTGAGACCGTTATAATGCGCGCCTTTTTAGCGGTAGAGGCTTCGAGTTGTCTGCCGCTGTCATTTCCCCAAAGTACTGAGGCACACTGTGACCACCCAATCCGACATCGCTAATTTGCGTAATATCGCCATTATCGCCCACGTTGACCATGGCAAAACCACTCTGGTGGACAAGCTGTTGTCTCAGTCTGGCACGCTGGATCGCCGCGACGAAGGCGCCGAGCGCATCATGGACTCCAATGATCAGGAGCGTGAGCGCGGCATTACCATCTTGGCTAAAAATACCGCCATTCGCTGGAATGACTACCGAATTAACATTGTAGACACCCCTGGGCACGCTGACTTTGGTGGTGAAGTAGAGCGCGTTCTGTCGATGGTGGACTCAGTATTGCTGCTGGTGGACGCTGTTGACGGCCCTATGCCGCAAACACGTTTTGTAACCAGCAAAGCGTTTGAAAAAGGTCTGAACCCGATTGTGGTGATCAATAAAGTTGACCGCCCCGGCGCTCGCCCTGACTGGGTTGTGGATCAGGTATTTGATCTGTTCGACCGCTTGGGTGCTACCGACGAGCAGCTCGATTTCCCGATTATTTACGCCTCAGCTCTTAACGGTGTTGCCGGCCCCGAGCCAGATGAGCTGGCCGAAGACATGACCCCGCTGTTTGAAATGATCACCGAGCATGTGAAGGCTCCTGCAGTTGATATCGACGGTGATTTCCAAATGCAGATTTCCGCACTCGACTACAACAGCTACGTTGGGGTTATTGGTATTGGTCGCATTAGCCGCGGCTCGCTCTCACCCAACCAACAGGTAGTGGTAGCCAAACGTGAAGGTGCACCTAAAAAAGCCAAGGTTCTGCAGGTAATGGGTTATCACGGTCTGGAGCGTGTCGACACCGATCGCGCCACCGCCGGTGACATTGTTTGTATTACCGGTATCGATGGGTTGGATATTTCCGACACATTATGTGCCCCCGATGCGGTAGAGGCGCTGCCCGCCCTGACGGTTGATGAGCCTACCGTGAGCATGACTTTCCAAGTGAACGACTCACCGTTTGCCGGTAAAGAAGGTAAGTTTGTCACCAGCCGAAACATTCGCGAGCGACTGGATCAAGAGCTGATTCATAACGTGGCACTGCGCGTTGTGCAGGGTGACAGCCCCGATAAATTCGTCGTATCCGGCCGTGGTGAGCTGCACTTGTCGGTACTGATTGAGAACATGCGCCGTGAAGGCTTTGAGTTGGGTGTGTCACGCCCCGAGGTTATTCAGCGCGAAGTGGATGGCGAGATTCACGAGCCCTACGAGAATGTGGTGATTGACGTTGAAGATCAGCACCAGGGCTCGGTGATGGAAGAGATCGGCTTGCGCCGTGGCGAAATGACCAACATGGAGCCAGACGGTAAAGGTCGCGTTAAGCTGGAGTTCTTGATTCCATCGCGCGGTTTGATTGGCTTTCGCGGTCAGTTCCTCACCATGACCTCTGGCTCGGGCATCATGACCAGCATCTTCGACCACTACGGCCCGGTCAAAGGCGGTGACATTATCAGCCGTCACAACGGCGTACTGATCTCTATGGTTAAGGGTAAAACTTTGGCTTACGCGCTCTTTACTTTGCAAGATCGCGGTCGTCTATTCTTAGGCCACGGCGCCGAGGTCTACGAAGGTCAGGTTATTGGTATTCACTCGCGCGATAACGACTTGAGCGTTAACCCGACCAAAGCGAAACAGCTGAATAACATTCGTGCCGCCGGTACTGATGAAGCGCTGACGTTGTCGCCACCAGTTCGCCACACGCTTGAGCAGGCGTTGGAATTTATTGAAGACGACGAGCTGGTTGAAGTGACGCCCGAGTCAATTCGTGTGCGTAAAAAGCTGTTGACCGAGAATGAGCGCAAGCGCGCTAAAAAATAAGTAATACTTTGGTCGGATGTCTGAGCTCGGGCATCTAATCCAATCATTGCTTGGCAAACCCCGCTATAGGCGGGGTTTGTTGTTTCTGGGGCTTTATTTTGCTCTAGACAGTGTGCCACTTTTCTCTGCGTCCCACTTTGCTTATTTCTGATAGGTGGGGCGAGTCCGTTCAAACCGCGTGCTTCAATAATCCAAAATAATATCGAGGTTATTGTATGCTGGTAAAATTCCTAGCGTGGTTAGCGCCCGTTCTGCTTGTTACTCTTCTGACTTCTACGGCCTGCGCCGAAGACAATAACGGCCCTCGCGAGGTTGATATTGTCAAAGTCGATAACGTCTACCAGCTAAGGGTCGAGGGTCAGCCGTTTGAGGTGCGAGGCGTGGGTGGTTCGCCTATAGGCAGTATGGATCTACTGGTGGCGATAGGCGGTAACAGTGTTCGTACCTGGAATACGAGCAAGGCCGACCAGTTGCTGGCCGAAGCAAAAAAACATGGCGTTATGGTGGCTTTGGGATTTGATACCGACAAAGAGCTGCACGGTTTTGATTACAACGACGAGGCCGCTGTTGCCGAGCAGTTCGAGGCCTTTAAAACAGCCGTTCAGACTTACAAAGATCACCCCAACTTACTGGCTTGGGTCGTCGCTAACGAGCCCAATTTGCTGATGGGCGAAGATGGCTCCCCCCAGGATGTGAACCCTAAAGTGTATGCGGCGATCAACGACATGATCGAGTATATACACCAGCACGACCCCAACCATCCGGTCACTTACACTTTTGCCGGCGCTTCTGAACAGCATATTAAAACCGCGCTGCAGTATACGCCCGATGTCGATTTTATTTCGGTGCAGTTGTATGGCGATGTCGGCAGCTTACCGGAAATCATCGAGGGCCATAATATCGACAAGCCCTACATGGTTACCGAGTATGGCGCCATCGGTCACTGGGAGCGTCCGGCAACCGAATGGGGGCGCGAAATTGAAGAGCCGAGTGGCGAGAAGGCCCGAACCATGGCGCTGCGTATGCGCGATGCCTTCGCGGGCAACCCCACCGGTAAGGTGATTGGCTCCTACGCGTTTTTGTGGGGGCAAAAGCAAGAGCGTACCCCCACCTGGTACGGTATGTTTAACGCCGACGGCAAACCCAATGCCCGTATCGATGAGTTATCGCGTTTCTGGACCGGGCAATACCCAGATAACCGTGCGCCGTTGGCCGCCGATATTCGGTTAAACGGTAAACTTGCCACCGACAGCGTCTACCTTAAGCCGGGGCAGCGGGTCGAAGCTGACGTGGCCGTGCAGGACCCGGATGGCGACCCGATTGACTATCAGTGGGAGCTGCTAAAAGAGGTAAAGACTAGAAGCCAGGGCGGCGCCTTTGAGCAAAAGCCCGCGACCGTTCCGCTTCAGGTTATTGAGCAAGGCTCAGGCCGCCTTGTCTTTACGGCGCCAATTGCAGAGGGCGACTATCGACTCTATTCTTATACCTATGATGGCAAAGGCAAAGTGGGTAATGCGAATTTTCCTTTTTACGTGAAGTTAAACTGACGGCAAGATAATCGCTCGCAGGTTAAAATTCTGTGGGCGAACTTGCTAAGTGATCTTGCCCTTCTTTTGGTTAAAAGGACTTAAAATGTACGTTGTTAAATGGATAATCGGTTCTTTAGCCTTAGTGGCGTTATTAACTGGCTGTATTTATGTGCCCAAGGTGGTGCATAAATACGATTCTGAATGCCAGATTATGGTTCGTCAGGCCGAGTTGGAGGTGAGCACCGTGAATCATCTGCTCCGCTGTGAAGGGGAGCGCTGTGCGGGGGCGTTAGTCTCGGCAGGGTTGGTCAGTACCGGCAGTGCGATTATCTCGGGGAGTATTGTGCTGGTGTCCAATACCGTCTATTGGTTCGAAAAAAATATCGACTGTCGCTCTGCCAGGCGTGCGCATGCATCAGAGTTGGCCGATCAACCCTCTGATGCATGACTCAATACTTTAAGTGAGTCGGGGCCACTTTTTATTTGCCTGGGGTTCATGGATAATCGTTGTAAAGGCGCTGGTTGTATTGCGCGCCAATACAACATGACCCAATAACCCGTATCACCCAATGACCAAACCCTGTGGCGGCCCACGCGCAATGACCTCACGCTTATCCCATTTGCTCCATATTCGTGACCATAAAGAGTTGCGGCTTTACGAACTGATTCCCGATGTGGTGTGGATTTTTGATGTCGATGATCACAAGTGGTGGTGGGGTAATCAGGCTGCTATTGATTTTTGGGGGCTCGCCAATCTGGATGAATTGATCAATAAAGATTTATCGGGAGACACACAGGGTGCCCGTGATCGCACTTGGCAAACCTTCGAGCTTGCTCAACAGCAGGGGTTAACGATTGACCCCTGGACAACCTACCCCCAGGGCAAACCAAAAACGCTTTATATGCGCCACCGCGCCGTGCTGGTGGGGCCAGACAAGCACCGCGCGATCATTGCCTATATCAACGAGCAGGTCAATTTGGGCGAAACCCCGGAGAATCTGCTGTTGGTGGAAGCTATGCGCTACACCCGGGTACTGGTTACCAGCTTTGATATGAATGGCACACGGGTCACCGAAAACCCGGCCGCCACCGAAGCCTACCCCCAGCAAACGGAGCGGGAGACGGGCGTTAGTGAATTTGTTGCGCGCTTTGTCTGCCCCGAGGATGGCCGCGAGTGTTTGCAAAAGGCAAAGCGGGCACCCGGTGGGCGCTGGACCTATGAAATGCGCACCGCTCAGGGCGTGCGCCGCCATACTTTGGATATTCGCCATACCCGCCATCCGCTCACCGGCGACTTCCTGTTGCTGATGGTTGAATACGATGTCACGGATCTACAGCAGGCACTGGATGATGCCGATCAGGCCAAATCACAGTTGCAAAAAATGGCGCACTACGACCCTCTGACCCAGCTGCCAAATCTACGACTGTTTGAGCGACAGGGCGCGGCAATACTGAGTTCGGCGCAGCGTACCGATTCACAGGTGGCCATTTTATTTCTTGATCTGGACGGCTTTAAAGCCGTCAATGACCAGTACGGTCATCAAGCCGGCGACGTGTTGCTCAAGGCCGTTGCCGAACGTTTGCAGGAACACTGCCGCCAGTCGGACTTGCTGGCGCGCATTGGCGGAGACGAGTTTGTCCTGTTACAGTCCAATGTTACAGATAGAGCCAATGTCGAACACTTGGCAAACAAACTGGTGGCGTTGATTGCTCAGCCCTTTCGTTTGGGCGGTGTGTCGCAACCACTCACCCTGGGAGGCAGCATTGGTATTGCTTGCTACCCGAAGGATGGCGAGCAAATGCAGGTATTATTGGATAAGGCGGACCAAGCGATGTATCAGGTTAAGCAGTCCGGCAAAAGTCACTACACATTTTATACGCCCGAATCACAGAGGTCATGAAGATGAATATCATATTGCGTTTGGCCGTTGTGGTCGGTTGTTTCTTTGCCGCAATAGCTTGCTTTGTTTTTGCTGCACCTGTGGGCGGCGCTTTGTTTATTGTCGCCGGTGTTATTTTTGAGGGGCTGATGTGGCGCGGTGTTTTTGGTGTGGCAAAGCCCGGCAAGCATTGAAGAGCCAGTTAATTAGCAAGCCTCTGTCCACCGGTTGAGCGGTGACTTACTTTTACCTGACAAATTTATATGGAGGTCGAATGACTCTGGAACGTATCGTCTCAATTTTTCTATTGGCTATTCTTGCAAGCGCTTGCTCACAGGTTTACTACGATCCGGGTTACTCCAAAGACGGTTTGCGTGAAGGTTACGAGCCCGACCTTGAAGCTTGTCAGGAAGCCTTTGCAGACTCTGCGACTCAGCGAGATGCTTGTATGGCTGAAAAAGGCTGGACTCGCTCCGACGCTATTAAAGTGGAGCGCGAGCCAGATTCTGCCATTGATTAACGGTTGTACCTTTGTTTGATGTCCAGCAATTGCGTTTTAATGCCGAGAAAGGTGGCCGTCAGTACCGGATCAAAATGTTTACCCGCCTGCTCGGCAATATATTCAAACGCCTGATCGGTTGGCCAAGCCTCTTTATAGGGGCGCTTAGAGGTCAGGGCATCGAACACATCGGCTAGGGTAACAATGCGCGCCTCAATGCTGATTTGCTCGCCCTGCAAGCCGTAGGGGTAGCCGCTGCCGTCCCACTTTTCGTGGTGTTCCATCGCCAGCTTGTGCGCCAGACGCAGCAAGGGCGAGTCGGAGTTTTCTAAGATTTTTCCGCCGATCGTGGTGTGCTCTTTAATTTTATCGAACTCACTGTGAGTCAACTTGCCCGGCTTTAATAAAATCGCATCCGGGATGCCGATCTTCCCCACATCGTGCATCGGTGCGGCCTGGCGAATAATTTCCGCATCGTCTTCGTTAATGCCATGCGCCAGTGCCAAGGCCTTACTGTACCGACTCATGCGCAAAATATGCTCGCCGGTATCTTCGTCTTTATATTCCGCAGCCGCTCCCAGTCTTTGCACTAAATCTACATGAGCCTTTTTAAGTTGTTCGGCCTGCACCAGTGATAAGTGGGTGCGCACCCGAGCCCGCACCAGCGCTGGTGTAATGGGCTTGATAATGTAGTCCACCGCGCCCACTTCAAAGCCTTGAAATTCATCGTTGTTATCGCTCAGCGCGGTGACAAAAATGACCGGTATATGCTGGGTATTGGGATTGTTTTTCAGTGCTTTACACACCTCTATTCCGCTCATTTCCGGCATCATGACATCGAGCAGTATCAAGTTGGGCACTTGTTCATCGGCAAGCTTAAGCGCGGCCTGGCCGGATTTAGCAAAAGAGAGCTGGTAGGTATCGGCCAGCACGTTTTGCATGACTTTTAGGTTGGTGGGCTCATCGTCCACCACCAGAATTCGCAAAGGGTTATGTGGCATGGTTGCGGTGTGTCATCTCTTCGTTGAGCGTGTTGATCAATTGGCTAAGTATTTGTTGCGCTTGCCCGAATTCGAACTCTTCAAAAGCAAGAGCAAGTGACTCTACCAGTGTTTTTTGACTTCCGGTGGCATAGGCTTGCAGTTGCTCTAACAGGGCGTCATCGGTTTGGGCTGCCTCGGCTTTTGCCTGCAGTTGTTGGCAAAGTGGCAGTAGTTCAGCCAAGTTAATGCTCGATGCTTGTCGAGTATCTTGTTCGCTGCCGGCCGTCTCGCCTGAAACTTCTTGCTTAATGGTCGCAATGATCGCCGGCAAGCCTTGGGCGACTTCCCGTAGCTTGGGTTCGCTTTGGCAGAGCTCCATCTCGGTTAATACTCGTGCCAGCTCGATTAAGCCGAGGTTGCCGGCGGTGCCTTTAAGTTTGTGTAGACTGTGGGCCAACACCTCAGCTGCCTGGCCTTCGTGGCCGAGCGCTAAAATTTCATTCTCCAACTTTTGTAAGAATAGTCGTATCTCTTGTATCTGTCTTTCCCTGCTGCCCCAGAGCAATTCACCGTGGTCGAAATCAATGGCGGAATCTTGCGGCGGCGCTATGCTGGTCGTGGTCTCGTGCTGGATGCCGAGGGCATTGGCCATTTCGCCAAACAATTGGGGCGGATCAATGGGCTTATTGGCAAATCCATTCATGCCGGCATCGAGTGCAGCCTTTTGATCCTGCTGTAGCACGCTGGCAGTCAGGGCGATGATGGGGATTTGTGGGCGTTGATGTTCTTGCTCGTAGGCGCGAATTCTTTCAGTGGCGCAAATGCCGTCGCACTCGGGCATATGAACATCCATCAGAATGATATCGACGGGTTCATTTTTATAGCGCTCAATAGCTTCTAGCCCATTACAGGCGGTAATCACGCTGTGCCCTTCACGCTGCAGCAGTAGCTGCAAGAGATCAATATTGGTGTCGATATCGTCAACCGCCAACACCTTCTGCGCCGGCAGGTGCAGTCCGCTCAAGGGGGCTTTAGGGGCAAGCTTATGCTTGTCGCCCGGAGGTAGCGGCAGGTGAAAGTAAAAACAACTGCCTTCTCCTAATTGGCTGCGGGCATTAATTTCACCGTCCATTAACTCCACCAGTTGTTTACTGATGGTGGTGCCAAGGCCGGTGCCACCAAAACGCCGGGTGGTCGTGTTGTCCGCCTGTTCAAAGGGTTGAAAAATAGTTTTTAAGCGTGCAGGGGCTACGCCAATTCCAGAGTCGATGACTTCGAATAGCACGCGCGAGTATTTTGTCGTGCTGACCTTTAAGGCGACACTGCCGGTATCGGTAAACTTGACCGCATTGCCAAGCAGGTTGTTGAGCACTTGTTGCAGTCGGTTGCTATCACCGATGCGCACATCGGAAAGGTTGGGGGCCACCTCAAGAGTTAAATCAATACCCTTGCGTTTGGCGAGCAGCCAAAAAGTGGAAATAATAGTGTCGAGCAACTCGCGCAGAGAAAAATGTTCGTGGTGGATGTCCAGTTTTCCTTTCTCGAGTTTGGCCGAGTCGAGAATATCGTTTAGCAGGTGCATCAAAGATCGGGCCGAGGTGTTAATGGTTCCCAAATGCTTTTTTTGTTCACTGTCGAGGCGGGACTCCAGCAGCACTTCACTAAACCCGATGATGGCGTTCATTGGGGTGCGAATCTCATGACTCATGTTGGCCAAAAAAGCCTGCTTGGCTTGCGCCGCTTGCTCGGCCTGTTGTTTGGCCGCTTTTAGCTCGTCCTCGTATTGACGCCGCTCGGTAATATCAATCAACACACCGTCGATCCACAGCGCTTCGCCCTGAGGGTTGAAATAAAAGCTGCCCTGATCGAGCACCCAGCGCAATTCGCCACTGCGGTGGTGAATACGATATTCCATGGAGTAGTTAGAGTGAGACTTCAGTGCCTGATTGATGCCGTTGTCAATCATGGGTAAATCGTCGGTATGGAGAACATCGCCCAGTTCGATAGTACGCTGCATGAAGTCGTCCAGTGGGTAGCCGGTGAGCTCCTCAATACTGGGGCTGGCAAATATCATCGACCAGTTTTCATTAATTTCACAGCGAAATGCCACCCCGGGAATATTGTTAAGCAAAGAGCGGTGCTGGTGCTCCTTTTGCTCAAGATTTTCCTGCAGAATCTGCTGGTCGGTTAAATCGGTAAGAAAAGCCACATACATGGTTTGATTGTGAGGGAGCGGGACCTCGCCCACACCGAAGCGAATAGGGAGGTTGTGTCCTTCTTTGTGACGGACCTGCACGGTTTGGTTGCGACCGACAAAATCCGCTAGGGCCTTTGATTGATCGGCATCAAGGCGAGCGCTGCTAAGAGGGGTGTCCTCTGTCAGGCTAGTTGCGGGTAGACCGATAAGCTCCTCTTTGGGGTAGCCGGTGATTTTTTCCACCGCGGGGTTGGCACCGATAATTAAGCCGTGTTCGTCCATGGTCACAATGCCGTCCACGGCAGTGGACAGGATGGCGCTTAGGCGCGATTCGCTCTCGGTTTTTTCTGCCAGCAGCAACTTAAAGCGGACCAAGCCATTGATAACCGCCACACTGAGAGTGAGCAAGATACTGGCGCAGGCCACGCTAATGGCGATAAACGACAAGTCCGCCTGCACTGTAGGTTGGTTGGGTTGTTGTATACCGGTGTCGATAAACCGAGTGGCTAGCATGCCCATATAGTGCATGCCAGACACCGCCAAGCCCATGATAAGGGAGCATATGGCTCGGTTATATCCGGTGGGAATGGCGGGCCAAATTTTAGGCAAGTAGTAACGTACCAATATGGCGGTCAGCGAGAGGCCAACCGCGACCACAATAGACAGCCCAAACAGCAAAGGGTCGTAGCGCAGCAGTGGCGCTAGCTCCATGGCGGCCATACCGCTGTAGTGCATGGTGCCGATGCCTGAGCCCAGCAGCAGCGCACTAAAAAGCATATTGCTGAAGCTGGCCTTGGCGGTCAGTAAATAGCTGGTGCACAGGCAGGCCAGCACCGCAGGCCCTGCGGAGAGGAAGGTGATGGTTGGATCGTAATGGATTTCGTTGCATAGTGAGAAGGCAAGCATGCCGATAAAGTGCATGCTCCAAATGCCTCCCGCCATCACCAGTGATGAGGTGATTCGAGCCACATGAGTGTAGAGTGGAAAGGGCGTGCGCCGGGCCAGCTCTAGTAAGTACAGGGTAAAATAACTGGCAAATACAGCGATGCCGAGAGATAGAGCGACAAGCTTGCCGTTGTATACGCCACTGAGAACAAGACTCGGGTCGTGATGGGTTAAGAAAAAGTTATCCAGCATGATTAAATCCGAGGGCTGCTCTGGGCAGGGTGGTTGAAGGCGCGTAAGCTCGGTGCGCACAGTACTAGTGTAGGCAAGTCGAGAGAGAAATGAAACAAACGCCAAGGCGAAACCTTATACGTTGAGCAGGCTCGTATGGATGTATGGCCGTGTGCCGTGGGTGAATGAATTGCTGGCAGTTGAGCGAACAAGAGGGGCGTATGATGAAAACGGTAGCGGGGCCAGATGGTAAGCCGCGTTGCGGCTGGTGCAGCAATGTTGAGGCGTTTTTCCCCTATCACGATAACGAATGGGGCTATCCGGTCGCTGATGACCGCACACTATTCGAGAAACTATGCCTGGAAAGCTTTCAGTCGGGGCTGAGTTGGCGCACGATTTTGACTAAGCGGGAGAACTTTCGCCGAGCGTTTCGGTATTTTGATTTTAACCAAGTGGCCGAGTTTACAGAGCAAGATGTCGAGCGCTTATTGCAAGATGAGGGGATTATTCGTCACCGGGGTAAAATTGAAGCGGTGATTAATAATGCTAAACGAGCGCAGGAGTTGGTGGCGCGTGAAGGGTCTATTGCCGCTTACGTCTGGCAATTTGAGCCTTTAAAAGAGTGTGCGGCCCAGTCCCAGACCACCTCAGATGAGTCTGTAGCGCTGGCTAAGGCGTTGAAAAAACAGGGTTGGAAGTTTGTGGGCCCTACCACGGTCTTTGCCTTTATGCAGGCGATGGGGTTGGTGAATGATCACCTTGAAGCCTGTGTCATGCGTAATAAAGTAGCTCAGGCGCGGGCTGAATTTAAACGCCCTAAGTCGCGCACTTGAACGACGGACACAAAAAAGCCCGCATCAATCATGATGCGGGCTTTTTTAGCGTGGCGGTTGCTTACTTCTTCTCAGCCGCTTCGCGTTCTTTCACCTTGGCAATCACTTCTTCAGTTACGTTGGCCGGGCATGGAGAGTACTGCGAGAACTCCATAGAGAATTGGCCGCGACCGGAAGTCATGGTGCGCAGGCTGCCGATGTAACCAAACATCTCGGACAGCGGAACTTCTGCCTTGATCCGAACGCCGGTGGCGTTTGGCTCTTGGCCGCTGATCATGCCGCGACGACGGTTCAAGTCACCAATCACATCACCTACGTGATCTTCTGGAGTAAACACGTCTACCTTCATCATTGGCTCCAGCAGCTGAGGGCCAGCTTTGGGCATAGACTGACGGAAAGCGCCTTTAGCGGCGATTTCAAAGGCAACTGCCGAGGAGTCAACCGCGTGGAAAGCACCGTCGAACAGCTCAATCTCAACGTCAAGCACAGGGAAGCCAGCCAGTGGGCCTTTTTCCATCATGCCTTTAAAGCCTTTCTCAATCGCTGGGAAGAATTCTTTCGGTACGTTACCGCCCACAACACTAGAGCTGAAGGTGAAGTCAGAATTTGGCTCACCTGGCTTGATGCGGTAGTCAATTTTACCAAACTGACCAGAACCACCAGACTGCTTCTTGTGGGTGTAAGAATCTTCGATTTCCTGGGTAATGGTTTCGCGGTAAGCCACTTGAGGCTGACCCACTTCCATTTCAACGCCGTAGGTGCGCTTCAGGATGTCGACTTTAATGTCCAAGTGCAGCTCGCCCATACCTTTAAGAATGGTTTCGCCAGAATCTTGGTCGGTTTCAACCTGGAAGGATGGATCTTCGGCAACCATCTTACCAATGGCGATACCCATCTTCTCGGTAGAACCTTTATCTTTGGGTGCAACAGCGATCGAGATAACGGGATCTGGGAACACCATGGCTTCTAGCGTACAAGGGTTTTTCGGATCACACAGAGTGTGACCAGTTTGTACGTTCTTCATGCCCACGATGGCAATAATGTCACCGGCTTGGGCGTGAGTCAGCTCGTTGCGCTCGTCAGCTTGCATTTCTACCATGCGGCCTACACGTTCGGTTTTACCGGTGAACGAGTTGAGGATGGTGTCGCCTTTGTTTAACTTACCGGAGTAAATACGAACGAAGGTCAGGGCGCCGAAACGGTCGTCCATAATTTTAAACGCCAAGGCCCGGAACGGCTCGTCGGCACTTACAATGGCTTTATCGCCAGTGGGGTTACCTTCTTCGTCAGTCAAATCTTGCGGATCAACTTCGGTTGGCGCGGGCAGGTAATCATTAACCGCGTTCAGAACCAGCTGCATACCTTTGTTCTTAAAGGCAGAACCACAGTAAGTGGGGAAGAATTCCAGATCGCGAGTACCCTTACGGATACAGCGCTTAACGTCTTCTTCAGATGGTTGTTCACCATCCATGTAAGCCATCAGCAGGTCGTCGTCCATCTCCAGAGCGGTTTCGATCAGCTGCTCGCGGTACATTTCGACATCGTCTTTCATGTCTTCTGGAACATCTTCGATCGAGTAGTTTTCGGGCTGACCAGAATCGTCCCATACGTAAGCTTTTTGGCTCAGCAGGTCAACAACACCGCTGAAGGTGTCTTCGCGGCCGATTGGCAGAGTCATCACCAGTGGCTTGGCGCCCAGAACGTTTTTGATTTGATCTACCACGTTAAGGAAGTCGGCACCGATACGGTCCAGCTTGTTAACGAAGATGATACGAGCCACTTCAGACTCGTTGGCGTAGCGCCAGTTGGTTTCTGATTGGGGTTCAACACCACCAGAACCACAGAATACGCCGATGCCGCCGTCCAGAACTTTAAGCGAACGGTATACCTCAACGGTAAAGTCAACGTGCCCAGGGGTGTCGATGACGTTAAAGCGGTGGCCTTGCCACTCACAGGTTACAGCCGCGGACTGAATGGTAATACCGCGCTCAGCTTCCTGATCCATAAAGTCAGTGGTGGACTCACCCTCGTGCACTTCACCCAGCTTATGGATTTTACCGGTAAGCTTCAGGATACGCTCGGTCGTGGTGGTTTTACCCGCGTCAACGTGGGCAAAGATCCCGATGTTTCTGTATAAACTAAGGTCTGTCATGTCGATACTCGTATAATCAAGGCCAAAAATTGGACGGCATTGTACAGCGTTGCGGGGTTCAATTGCCAATGGCAATTGGTCTTAAAACGTCTTTATGGGGGTGTTTTTTGACTATCGGGGTGGGTGCGAGGCATTTTGGTGGAAATTAAGCGTATTGTATTAATTTTGGGCTATCGATTCCTGCCTTGTGATAGCTCGGTACTATTGATTGGTTTGTCTTCAAAAGGTCATAAAGAATGTCGTGCGCGGCGCTTTCTAGGCATTATCGATTGCCTCTAAGTGGTGCGAGGTGGCGCACCGCTTCGGTGCTTTGGTTGTGCGATTTACGCCTAAAGGCTCGGTGGTCGTTTTCGGTCGCGCTTCCAAAGTGCTTTAAAATTGCGCGTCGGAGGGCGCGCGGTTGTGTTTACCGCTTTATTTGTTTGCATTCAGCATTGTGGAATACATTCTGCTATGAGAGGGGCATTCCGCTCAATAGTAGCGTTGTATGGCCCATCAACCATTTTTGCAGGGGCCCGCGCGAAAAAGCGATTTTTGACAGTGAGATAAGATGTGAACCGTTACAGCTCTATACCACCTTTCGCGTCTGATGTAGGCATTGACGCCGCTCTTGATCAGTATTTCCCTTATTATCAGCCCCTCATTGAATTGAGCACCGGGCAAGTGGTTGGGCACGAAGCGCTCGCCCGCACAACAAATGAACAGGGCCAAGTCATCTCGGCGGCGCCTTTGTTTTTTGATTCGAGCCTCCCGGAGGACTGGGTGTTGAATGTCGACCGCGCAATTAGGCGACAGGCATTGCACGGTTACGCCCATATGCCTGCGGATTCTTTTATCGCGTTGAATATTTCACCTGTGTGGATCGATCGTTTGGCGAATATGAACGTGATCCCCACCTTGGCGATGATCGAGGAGGTTGGGCTGGATCCTAAGCGTGTAGTGGTTGAGGTTACTGAGCGCAGTGGTGATTTAGAGAATTTAAAATTTCTAACTCGCGAATATCAGCGTCACGGTATCCGGGTTGCGATTGATGATTTTGGCTCGGGGGCCTCGCAGGTGGATCGCATTATTGCGCTCGAGCCTGACATCATTAAGTTAGACATGGGGCTCTTTAAGGAGGCGTCTCGCGGTGGAGGAGCCGCCGATATTGCCCTGTCTATGACCTCTATGGCCATGCGCGCTGGCTGCCAAATTGTTTGTGAGGGGGTGGAGACGCAAGACGAATTCGATTTTGCCGTTGAGTGTGGCGCCGATATTGTACAGGGGTGGATTTACGCTCCGGCACGGGCCAACCCTATTAGCAGTAATGCTTATGTCGAGCCGACACAAACATTAAAACGGCAGTACCTTGAGCGCAAGGCGGCCACCTTTGAGCGCAGCTACCGCCACCGGTTATCGGTAGAGCAACTCGCGCGCCAGCTGTGCGGTTGGTGGCGGGCGTGTGAAGATATTTCTTTGCTGCACCGCAACGTCCAACTCGCCACCTTTCAAGAGTTGGGGATACTGCGCTTTTATTTGTGTAACAGTACCGGGACCCAAGTATCTCCCAACTTTGAACTCTCGGGCGACAGTGTTCAATCAGACGGTGCAATGCAGGGGCGCAACTGGAGCCACCGACCGTACTTCCCCCACTTGATTGGCATCCGAGACTTACCCCTTGAGCAAATGGTGGTTTCCGGCGCTTACCGCGATATACGCAGTGACGATATGTGTAAAACCTATGCCGTGGTCTTGGCTGAAGACAGTATTTTAATGCTCGATGTGCAAGTGCATGATCAAGTACTTTTTACCCGCTAACCCACTCTCATACATACTCCCTTAATATGGGCACTGCTATGTTGCCGATCGCCATTTACAATACCGACACCATTGCACCACATTTGGCTGTCGAGCATGGCCAATACCCAGATATGTTTGTGCGCAGTCTTGCCAGGCAGGCTCCTTTGCAGAGGTTTGAGCGTTTTGACGTGAATCGCGAACAGTACCCGCAGTCGCTCGATGGTTTTAGTGGTGTCATTATCACCGGCAGTCAGTCGGCCGCGTATGATCACGACCCTTGGATTAATCGACTAAAACAGCACATTGTCGATTTAGTTGCGCAGCGCGTTCCGGTTGTGGGTATTTGTTTTGGTCATCAAGTGATTCACCAAGCGCTCGGTGGGCGTGTGGAGAAGGCAGCTGCTGGGTGGTGTGTGGGCACTCACTACAATCGGTTAACCGATAGGGCCAAGTCGTTAGGTTTTGCCGGCGATGGGTTTCATTTGCTGTCGAGCCATCAGGACCAGGTGCAGGCGATGGCGCCAGGCGCCGAATGTTTGGCTAGCACACCGGATTGTCCCATCGCCATGACTTACATCGCGCCGAGCGTTTTGACTTTTCAGGGGCACCCCGAGTTTACGTTGGCCTATGCGCGGGCTTTGATGGAGGGGCGGGTGCGCGCAATTGGCGATAAGAAGGTTCAGGGGGCCTTGGCGACGTTAACCGAGCCGCTGGATGACGAGCGAGTGCTGTCGTGGATACTTCGTTTTCTACACTTTGGGGCGCAGGTGGGTGACGGCGCCGTGACCGCTGAATTGTAAATTGTGCATCAATCGTCTTGTCAATTTTACAAAACCCACCGAGCTGCCATCTTAAATAGAGTCAAATCAATAGGTTACATCTGGGCATGGTTCCTGCAGTTGAGGGTTGACCATTTTGAAAGTTCTAAGGAGATAATATGAAAATTGCTAAACCCGCTCTGCTCAGCGCAATGTTTGCAGCAACGCTTGCCTCTACCGCCGTACAAGCCCAAGAGGCCCCGCAAAAACCAGCCATGCCCGAGGCGGCCGCACAAGCCGCACAAACGATGGATGTCAGTGATGGCCAGGTGGCAGAATTTGCCGATGCTTATGTTGCTGTGCAGTCGCTGAGTAAGCAGTATGGTGCGCAAGTCCAGCAGGTGACTGATCCGGAAGAGAAGCAATCTTTGCAAAAGCAAACGCAAGGTCAAATCCAGTCCGCGATTAAAGATTCCGGCTTAAGTTTGGATGAATACAAAAACATTGCCCGTGCTGCGAATGCCAATGAAGAGCTGCGTGAGCGCATTTCCGTTGCGGTTAATGATATTGTTCAGCCCGAACTCAACGAAGAGTCTGGTAGTTAAACCACATGGCTGCGGGATCAGCTCGCAGCCAGTGTTCCCTTGATTTCCCGCCTTATAATTGCTATCCGCTATCCGCTATCCGCTATCCGCTATCCGCTATTCCTGCACGCTTAGAGATAATACGGCGCGCGATTTTGGAAAGGGGTGAGCCCAATGCTTGATGTAATGCTGCTTTATCCCACGCTTTTTGGTGCCATTGATAGAACATGCCCTTAATGTCAATATAGTTCTGCTCTGTGGGTTGCCACTTAAGGGCGTCTCCTTTAGTGACCGAGCCTATTTGTAGCACGCGTGCGTAAGCACCAGGACGCCCAGCTCGAATAAACGCTTTAACAAAACTGGCGTCTCCCATTTTGGCGGCGAACTTGGCGCAGGGAACCCGAGGCGCCGTAATTTCAAGTAGTAGTGACTCACCAATTTGCAGCCGATCCCCGACGCGTAGCACGCCGTCGTGAAAAGACATAATGGTCAGGTTCTCGCCAAAAGTACCCGCGGGTAGCTCGCGGTCTAGTTGTTCGCTCCACCATGCATAATCTTCTGCGCTGTATAGGTATACCGCCTGATCTTCACCGCCGTGTACCTTTGTGTCCACAATAGTGTCACCCGCGACCCCCAAACGACCGATAACCACAGTTTCTTGTGTGGGTTTTTTGAAAATACCAGTCGCTACCGTTTTATTGCCGAGAGTAATGTCGGTTGCGATGGCGCGATTAATAGATAAAAGCTGCATTGGATGCCTGTCATAAGGATGTAAAGCTGAACAGGTTTAAAGTTAATCACTATAAGCTATTTTTCGCAATGTTGAGGTGGGGGCTGGATGTAAATGCTTAGTGTGTATTCTGGGGTCGTTTTGTGCGCTTGGGGGTGGTCTTAAGTGACTTGTGGTTCACCTTATGTCTTTGATTGTGAGTTTTTGTGAGGTGGGTTTTCTATATTGACTGTAAATCCAATGAAAGCCACAGCAGTTCTGGCTATTCGAGAAGGTGTCGAGCTAGAATTGCTCGTAATGCAAATTGGGGCGTCATAGTGTTGTATGTCGCACATTTATCTGGCTGTGCTTGTTAGTGGTAGGGCCTATTTTAAGCTGGCGATGTAGCGCATGAAATGGTGTCAAAGTTGAATAACGCAAAAATTATGGCACAGCCCCTAAAAGTCATTATTGGCTACTACAAAGTCGTTATGTGGCTATTAACTGTCAGTATTATGTGTGGGTTTTCATCATTTTCCGCCGCGGGCTGTCTGCCTCAGGCTATCACTAGTTCGATGGAGGGCGCTCCTAATATTAAAAATCTTAGTATTTTGATGCTAGAGGACTCCACGCAAAAGCTGACGTTTGAAGATGTTTCTGGGTTTTCTATTGATCGGTTCACGCCTACAGCTGGGGTTGTGGATAGTGCCGTTAAAGGCGGGAGTATTTGGCTTAAGTTATGTCTAGATAAAAACCTGGATGCAAGAGAGCATTGGATATTAAGCGTTCTTCCTGCCTATATAAAAAAGGTGGAGCTTTACGAGATTATCGATAATAAATTAAACAGAAGTGTGGTGGGAGATGTCACCGCTTGGGATAAACGTAAAATAAATTATCGAGGCTATGCTTTTCATTTAGACTTTTCTAGGTATTCCGAAAAAACAATATATTTAAAGCTTGATTTTCATCATCGTATTTCAGCTGACATTATGATGATTGATGGCGCTTCTATGTATGATGTGGTGGCGGATGATTATTTAAAGTTTGGTATGTATTTCAGTATTGTATTGATTGTTTTCTTGGCTAACTTAATTCTTTCTTTTCGAACGAAAAATAAGTCTTATTTTTACTACTCAATGTGTATATTGTTTTTATCCTCATTTACTATTCTAAATGGAGGGTATTTATATCAGAGCCTTTTTTCTGATGAAGGGATGTCGGCAATGCCGGCGATCATGGTTTCAATCTGTTTGTATTTTTGTTCTCTTCATTTGTTTTTCAATGCAGCTTACGAGTTAGAATCTAACGCCAAGTTATTAAATATCGCTAATTATATATTTGCCGCTGGGTACGTTATTATCTCAGTTTGTTATTTGATAAGT
The DNA here is from genome assembly GCF_030548285.1 of Gilvimarinus sp. 1_MG-2023. Taxonomy (NCBI): domain Bacteria; kingdom Pseudomonadati; phylum Pseudomonadota; class Gammaproteobacteria; order Cellvibrionales; family Cellvibrionaceae; genus Gilvimarinus; species Gilvimarinus sp. 1_MG-2023. The sequence continues at coordinate 481,311 of NZ_JAUOSC010000002.1, read as the reverse complement.
AACGATTTGCTGCTGTATAGGATTGTTACTGTGATCTATATGGCCTCTATTCCTGTATTTTTTGGCATGGTTGTTTACGATGTTTTTTGGCTAAAAAAGCATAGGTTTTTCTCATTATCTTTAGTGCCTGTTTTGTTGGCGTTTGTACTAAGCAGTGCTCGATCGTTTGGAATGTCAGACTCGTTTGCGTTTGTTGAAGAGATTCCAGCAGTGGCTTCTCTTGTTCACATGATAACAACTAGTATTATATTGGCTAAAAAGGCGTGGTTTTTAGAATCAGAAAAATCTAAAGCCGTTAAAGAGTTGCTGCGATTCTCTCGTGAGTACAGTAGCAATCTCGAGCGTGATGTGGATTGTCGAACCAAGGATTTGGCGCTATCAAATGAAAAATTAAATAATGAGATAGAGAGCCGAAGGTTGACTGAGGATCGGCTTCGGGAAGCGATTATTATTGAGCAAAAAGAAAGAAAGATGAAAAGAGAGTTTGTGGCCATACTGTCACATGAGTTGCGGGCACCTGTATCAGCTATCGATATGGCTGTACAAAATTTGGAATTTAATCTTTCGAAGAGTGTTTTATCTGAGTCTGAAACTTCAACGTCTAATAGAATAGAGTCAATTAAAAAAAGCACGAATAAATTAAATCGTATAATTGAAAATACTATTGTGAATGATAAGTTGTTGCGAATTGATTGCGCCGAAATCGAGGTGGTAGAGGTTGAGTTGTTTGGTCTTATTGCCAAGACTGTCTCGACGATTGATTTTGAGTGCAGGGTTGATTTGAGTGGTATTAAAGAAGAAATGATGGCAAAGGTCGATGTTGATCTTGTTCAAATAGCATTGAGTAACCTTATAGATAATGCACTTAAATACTCTGATAAGTGCTTTCCAGTTAAAATTACAATGATGCAAGTGGACGATTGTGTTGAAATCTCTGTTATCGATAACGGGGAAGAGATTTCTGAGGATGAAAAGCGTGATATATTTGAGAAATACTATAGGTCTCATACTGCCCATGGTAACCCTGGGTCAGGGTTAGGCCTGTTTTTAACTAAGATGATTGCTGAAAAGCACAAGGGATCAATTAAAGTTATTACCAATGATTCGAATGTGGGAGGGAATACATTTGTGTTGAGGCTGCCCATATAATAATTTCGTGTTTTTGAATATGGGAGCAGGGTGTGTTGTAGGGGTATACTGTGTTTATTGAATGGGTAAATGAATTCTAAGGGGCTTTATGCATGTAGTTCTAGTTGATGATGATGTGACGTTTAGTTTGGAGTTGGCTTTGGCGCTAGAGAATCAAAGCTTTAAGGTTAGTTTGGCTCACAGCTACAGTGATTTAGAGAAAATACTGAAACAAACTCATGTTGATGTCATATTGCTGGATGTGGGTTTGCCAGATTTAGATGGTTTTTCCATTTTGCAGCGCCTGCATCTTGAATTTGAGCGGACGGGTGTTGTTATGCTGACGGCTCGTACCGAACTAGGGGATCGAATTCGGGGGCTTGCTACTGGTGCTGATGCTTACTTGTCTAAGCCAGTTAACGTTGCTGAAATTTCAGCGACCATTCATGCTGTGGGACGGCGACTAAACGTACATCGTGAAGGTAAAGAGACTAAAATTACAGCGTGGCGTATCGAGAACTCTGGCTGGGTTGTCATATCCGCAGACGCTGAGCGCTATGAGCTAACGGCTCAAGAGCGGCATTTTGTGCTGTCACTACACGATGGATTTTCTAAAGGTCGGGCCGTAAGCAGAAGAGAGCTAATGTTACAACTGGGGAAAAACCCAGATATTTACGATGATCACTTCCTGGATTCATTGGTAAGTCGACTAAGGAGTAAGTTGGGCAAGAGTTTTCCTTTGCAAACGATACGTGGCGTTGGTTATACCTTGTCGGAGTCAATTCAAAAATTAGATTAATTTTCCAGGGCATTATAGCACCTAATCCTTCCCGTTTTATTTCTGATTATTATTTTCTACTTTATTGTGAGTTTTGCAAGATTAGTGAGTTTTGTGATTTTTGTTAGTTTTCGTTCGAGAACCTGAGTTGATTGATTCATACACTGCCACCGGTTAGCCCTGGTTTAAAAATTAGGGCTGCCTGTCATTGCTGTCTCTATTACTCGTGGTGCTCTGTATGTTTCGCAAAGGAAGCTCGTTAAGTCTATCTTATGGTAGTGTATTTCATCGATATAATATCGTTGGTGTGGTGCTGGGAATTTTATTTTTGGTAGGTGCATCACAGTCATGGGCACAATCCAATGCCAACTTCGCTGTGGCGGTTAATACGGGGCCAGTAGCGCCCAATAGTGACACCGTATATCCCGGCGAGGCGACCAGTTTACGTATTACCTTAAGTAATAACTCTACTGTAGATGCCATTACAGGGGTTGCCTTTTCGAAAGCGCTCCCCTCTACCGCTAGCGGTGGTTTGACTGTTACGGGTACTCCGACCATTAGTGGTTCGGGTTGCACCGGTGGCTCGCTTTCAGCGGTACCAGGAACATCAACTATTACACTCAGCGGATTAACTATTCCAGTACAAGATCCGGCGGCACCTGGCTCAGGGCAATGTTATTTAGATATCCCCATTGCAGCTTATTCAGATGGTGGCAGTACGTCGTTCTCTTATGCACTGAATACAGGCGAAGTGACAAGCGACAGCGGTACTAATGCGTCTGGTGGGCCGCAAGGTTACACTGTGTTGGCAGCAAGTCTGCCTACCTGGCAAAAAGGATTTCCTACTGGCAACGGCTTGGCAATTTTGGGTGGAGAACCTACCACCTTGCGCATACAGTTAAATAATAATGACAGTAACATCGATCTAACCAATTTTAGTTTTGTCGATATATTTCCCACAAGTGGTGCCGGTGGCGCGGTAATTGAGCCCACTGGTGTGCCTGCGACAGGCAGCTGTGTGGAGCCACCAGTGAATGCCAATGTTGTGTTGACAGCGGGTTCGACTGCACAGGTTGCTGTCGATGGCGGAACTCTGGCGCCATCGACCAATTGTCTGTTGGAGGTTGAAATTCGAGCACGTCATACTGACGGTGATTATCAGTTGAATGTGCAAAACACTATGCAAACATCAAGCTTTAGTAGTGATGAAGGGTTAACGCCGGCGGCAAATGCTAGTCGAAACATCACAGTTCGCTCGCCAATCTCTGTAACCAAAGCGTTTACGGAAAGCCCGGTTGCCAGTGGTGTACCGAGCACCTTCACTATTACGCTGAATAATAATGGTGAAGTGGATTTACCCGTTAGTAATTTTTCTGACAACCCAGTTGCCGCTGCACCCTTTCAAGATCGCATGAATGTTACCCATGTGAATAATAGCTGTGCCGGTGGAACTGAGAGTATCGTAAGTGGTGGGCAAGGTTTTGATGTGGGTGGGTTTTCTATACCAGCACAATCGAGCTGTTTATTAACCGTAACTTATAGTGCTATTACTCCAGCAACTGATTTACCTTCTACATATACCAATCATATCCCTGCAGGAGCGGTAGAAGTAACGGGCGAGCCGGGAATTATTAGTCAGTCTCGCTCAGCAACAGTCATTGTTGCCGATCGCTTGCGTGTTCTTAAATCACGCAGTCCCAATAATGTCGCACCGGGTAACCCGGTTATGTACAGCGTGACCGTGCAAAATTTTTCGAATACAGATGTTTATAATGTAACGGTGGCCGATGTACTGCAAAACGGCTCTACCCTGCTAACCAATGGCAGTTTTGCGCCCAGTTTAACGGCCGCGTGTGGAAGCTTGAATTTGAATGGGCGTGTAGAAGGTGACAGCGACTTATTGTTTACTATTCCAACCTTGCCCGCTCGAGCCACAGCTAGCTCTCCGGGTTCTTGTACCATCAGCTTTTGGGCCATGATTGACCCCGCCAGCACCCAGAATACGACCAATCAAATTGGAGCGTGTGCGGTGAGAATTAACGGTGATGCTGGTAATTGCAACGCCAGCCCGTCACAAGAGGTCTCGGCCAATCATCACGCTGTGATCGCTCTGCAAAAAACCTTCGATGGTCAAAACAGTGCGACTTTGACCGAGGGGCAGGTATCGCGTTTGCGTCTGAGGGTATTAAATTATTCTGATAACGCACTTACTACCCTAGCCTTGAGTGATACTTTGCCAACAGCGGGGCCATTTGCTCAATTGCGTATTGCCTCCGTAGCTAATGCGGGTAATACCTGTGGAGGCACTCTGGTAGCCGTGCCAGGATCGACCTCATTGGCGCTTAATAACGGTACGGTTGGCCCACGTAACAGTGCGACTAACGTCCCTGCGAGTTGTTATGTTGAGGTTGATGTTGTGGGGCCTGCTGGTGTTTATGTGAATACCGCGACTGCCACGGCAATTCAAACGAATGCCGATGGCTCAATGTTGCCAGTTACCACCGATGACAGTGCCACCATAACTTACAGCGACGCGTTGGCGGCGAGCAAAAGCTTTACCCCCGACACCAGTGCACCTGGTGGTGAAGTCCAGGCACTGATTCGCCTGCAAAACCTTGACAGTACGGTACCGATTACGGGTATTCGTGTTGAAGATAATTTGCCAGCAGGGATGTACTTGGCTTCGCCGTCCAACGCTTATACGACTTGTAACGGCCCCGTTCAGATGACGGCAGTGGAGGGTGCAAGCTATGTTGGACTGGAGGGCGCAAGTCTAGCGCCTGGGGCGACCTGTGATTTACTTTTTAACGTGGACGTAGAGGGAAATAGTAGCTGGACTAACGTTATTGCACCCGGTGAAATAACAGCTGATGGTGGTTTGCTAAATCGCACCAACGTAAGCGCTACGCTTAATTACGAAGCTCCTGAAGTACCCGTTATATCCAAAGCAATTAACCCCGGCTCTATTGCACCGGGTGAGACGGCTCGTTTGACGATCAATATCACTAACGCTGCACAAGATCTAAGTAATATTCGTCTTAGTGATTATTTTACCGTTGATGGCCTGTTAGGTGGTGAGGTTAATGGAATGAGTGTCGCGGTTTCGCCCGATGCTCTTACCTCTTGCCCCGGCGGGGTAGTGTCGGCTGTGTCGGGTGCGACGAGTGTGACTTTAACAGGTGCAAATTTGGCGGCCAATGCGAGTTGTGATGTTAGTGTTAATGTCACCTCGTCTAAAGTTGGTACTATTACCAATACCATACCGATGGAGAGTATCGCCACCAACGAAGGCGCGACTAACACCACAACCTTTGCGCAAAGCACATTAAACACTTCGTACAGTGTGGGGTTGAGTAAACATTTTACTCCGGCGGTTGTAACACCAGGCGAAAGTTCGACACTGCGCATCACCGTATATAACTCGATGGAGTCCGGCTTGCTCGATTTTGATTTAATCGATCCCTTGCCGTCAGGTTTGCGTGTAGCCGATGAAGCCAATGAGTTTACCAATTGTGGTGGATCGGCCAATATTTCTTGGCCCGCTGGCACCCAAGTACAACTTATTGGCGGTAATTTGGGGCCAGTGATTGCCGGTGAGGCAAGCAGTTGTTATATCGATATCGATGTTGTGGCTGATCTGGAAGGTACCTATGAAAATATCATTCCAGCCGACTCTATTACCGTGGAAGAAGAGCCAGTAACGCATCCACCCGGGACAGGCACTTTGGAGGTGCGTGAGCATATTCGCGTCAATAAAGCGATTGATGGCTTTACGCTGGATGCGGATGACCCGGTAGGTTTTACCACCGGATCGGCTTATCGTTTGGCGGGTGTACCGGCACCACTGACTATTCGGTTGGAAAATCCCAATACTATCGATTTGACCCAAGTACAGCTGATAGACATCTTGCCAGAAGGCTTGTTTGTGGCAACCGCGCCCAACATTGGGACCGATTGTCCTCAAGCCGTGGTGGCGGCTCCTGCCTCGGGCACGCAAATTACTGTTACCGGGGTTACTTTAGCAGCGGGTTCTGCATGTACACTGACGGTTGACGTGTTGAGTAACGTAGCGGGTTCCTATATTAATGAAATTCCACAAGGCGGAGTTACGAGCTTTGAGGGAGTGGAAAATTTAGAGCCGACCCAGGCCGAGCTGATCATCAATGTGCCGGGCACTGTTGGCAAAGCGTTTGAACCACCCGTGATTCCACCGGCGGGAGTATCGCGCTTAACGATTACCATCGATAATCCTAACGATGCCGATATGGTATTGAGTCAGGACTTGGTTGATGAGTTGCCTGCCCACCCTGCACAAATGTTGGTGGCCAGTCCGGCTAATGTGGTAAATACGTGTACAGGCAGTATCTCTGCGGCTGCGGCAAGCACGACGGTAACGTTGCAAAGTGGCGCTATTGTGCCCCCTGGCGGTTGCCGCATTGAGGTTGATGTGACAGCCCCGGACGCCGGTGAATACATCAACAATATTGCCGTGGGTGCGCTACAGTCTAACTTTGGTCCCAATGAGGAGCCCGTTAATACGCCGCTGTTGGTCAGTACGTTGGGCTATATTTCCGGTAAGGTATTTTTGGATAATCAGGCGATACCCGATGGCGTTTATATTCCCGGTGGTTCCACTCCAATTGCAACCAACACCGTTGAGTTGCGTCAAGGTGCAGATTGCACGGGGGCTTTGTTAGAGCAGGCGAAGACCGACGCACAGGGTAATTACTTATTTGCGCTTTTACCCGCCGGTACATATTCGGTGTGCCAGCCATTGCAGCCTGCCGACACATTAAACAGTGTGACGACCGAGGGTACGATCGTCGGTTATAACGGCAGCGGGGGCACGCCAGGTGTGGCGGCAAACCCAAGTGATACGACTAGTGAAATTGTCGGCATTGAATTGACCGATAGTGGCGATGCTGATGAGGTGAGTGGTTCACCCAACAATAACTTTTCCGAAGTGCTGCCGGCGCAAGTGGCGGGACGGGTGTATCACGACATTAACGACGACGGTATCATTGATCCCGCAGAGAGCGCGATTAGCGGTGTGACAATTACTCTGACGGGACCCGTTACACGTACCACCACAACCGATGCCAGCGGTGCGTACGCCTTCACCAATTTACCGCCCGGTGAGTACACCATTACTGAAACACACCCGCAGGGTTGGACCGACGGTATAGATACGGTTGGTAGTCACGGTGGCAGTGTTAATGTCGATGATGAATTTATCGGGATTAATTTAGCGCCGGGCGATGATGCCACTGAATATAATTTTGGTGAGTATTTATCGGTGGGGGCCGGCGGCATTACACTGCAGGCGAGCAGCTACTGTAATGAACATGCGTCGTGGGTAGAGTATCAATTGTTGTCTGATGGTCAGCCGTTCGAAGGTTCTGCACCTGATGTGACTCTATCGTGGTTCAGTGGCACGGATCGTTTATTGCAACGGCTAACCAACCAACCGTCTTCTGGTCAATTGCTGTGGCCTGGTATGTCGCTCGGTGCTGAATTCGCCCCTACGGTATGGCCTGGCTGGAGTTATATCGATGAGAGCTGGGTTGAGGTGGAAGATGATCGCTTAGAGGGGGTGCGTATTGTGGCGGACTTGGGCGTGAGTGTAGAGCAGGCCGTCGACTACCCTGAGGCCGATTACAGCTGTGCAGCGCAACCCTTCGGAACGGGGCCTCAGCCTCCGGCCAACCTGCCGGCGACGTCGTACTGGTCACTCGCTTTGCTCTGGCTGTTTATCAGCGGTATTGCCGCGTGGGGTTATCGCTACCGGGCTTGGTTTGCGGCAACACGCCACTAGCGCGTAACGCTTTGGCCGAGGCGATTGTTGATCGCCTCGGCTTTTCCTTTCTGCGTATTACTCACCGGGTTCTGGTACATCATCAGCGCCTACCTCTTGCTCTTGAGCAATGGACTTGGCCCAAGATTTTTCATCGCGGTCGGTGGATGGCTCCTCTTGCTTTTCTTTCGCATTTGGCGTGAAGGCCAGACGAGTTAATAGCGGGAAGTGGTCCGAGCCAAAATAAGGTAAGCGTTCAATCGAACTGACTGTGAAGTGGCGGCTGTGAAATAAATGATCCAGTGGCCAGCGCAAAAATGGGTACTTGGCGTGAAAGGTGTTAAACATTCCCCGGCCTATACGCGGGTCTAGCAAGCCGCTGAGTTTGCGAAACAGCTGAGTGGTGGCAGACCAGGCTACGTCGTTTAAGTCGCCGGTGACTACCACCGGTTGATCGCTCTCAACAACACTCTTGGCCACGACAACCAGTTCTGCATCGCGTTCGGCCGACTCGGGATTTTCAGTGGGGCTGGGCGGCGCTGGATGTAAAAAATGTGCGCGTACGGCATCGCCACTGTGCAATATCACCTGAGCGTGCATGGAAGGAATGTCGTCTTCAACAAGGTAGCGCGTCTCGGCTTCTTTTAGCTCGAGGCGAGAATAAACGTGCATACCGTATAAATTATCCAGCGGGCACTTGATGCAGTAGGGCATATCGGCCTCTAAAACATCCAGTTGGTCTTGCCACCATTGATCGGATTCCAGGGTCACTAATATATCGGGCTGGTGCTTTTTCACCAGGGCTAGCAACGTGTCTGCCTGCCGATTGGGGGTGAGAACATTGGCGGTCATTATGGTGAGATTGTGCTCGGGTTTGGCGTTCGGATTGTGTTTAACCTCGGCGCGCCACAAGCGTGTGTAAGGCAGTACCCACCACAATTGCCGACACAGGCAGCCCAGAGTGACAATCAACACAATCCAAAACGTGGGTAGTGTCCAGGGTATTAAAAAAATCTGTAACGAGATAAGTGCTAGGGCAATCAGCGCAAGTTGTAAGCGGGGAAAATCCAGCCCACGCACCAGCCAGTGGGGATTTCGCCATAAAGGCAGCACTGTGGCCAGCGCTAATATACCAGTGGCAATACAGATAAATAGGGTCATATTGGGTCGCCATGGGAATTTGTGTGATCAATACGATAGCAGATGCGACAAAGCTAGGCACCCAGTGCCGAGGTGTTAAGTTACGGCTAGGTAAAGTGACGGTCGTAAAAAAGGGGAATGGTTGCCCATTCCCCTTAGTTGGTCTTCTAGTGCAGACTAGGAGTTAAAAACTGTAGTCGAGTTTGACGTAGGCAGTTTGTGGGGCGCCCCAAACCGCGTAACCCCAGTCATCACCGCCGGTGTTTTGGTAGGTGAAGTACTCTTCATCTAACAAGTTTTTAACCGCGCCGGTAACCGCCCAAGCGCCAGACCGCCAAGAGACCTGTGCGTTAAGTATCCCGTAGGCCTCTTGCTTGGACCAGGGGTCATTTTCCAGCTGCAGCTCGTGATCACCGAGCCAGGAGTAATCGGCTTGTAGTGTCCAGTCGCCCAGATAATAACGCGCTACCAGATTGAGGGAGGTGGCAGGTGCGGAAGGCATTTCGTTGCCGTCGATCTCGATAACCTGACCGGCGACATTAGTGACTAAGTCCGATTTGATTTCGGTGTCCAGAAGCCCCAGGCCAGTAATCAATTCGAAGTCGTCGGTTACGAGATAGGTCAGCTCTGCTTCCAAGCCGTGGCCATGGACATCCCCTAGGTTAGAAATATCGGCGGAGCCGGTGGATGAGTCCCACAGTTGCGCCTGAAAGTCTTCTAGCTCATAGGCGAATACCGCAACGTTTAGACGCGCTCGGCCGCCCCCCAGAGTGGCCTTGTAACCCGCTTCCAGGCTGGTCATGGTTTCTTTTTCGACCGGACCAAAAGCGCCAACGCTACCGACATAAGAGCCGTTAAAACCGCCGGATTTTAAGCCGCGAGACAGGCTGGCGTAGTACAGTGTGTTGTCGTTGGGGGTGTAGTCTAGGCCTAAGCGTCCGCTAAAACCTTCTTCGTCAATTTCGTCAGCAAACAGTTGGTCGCCGTAATAGCTGGGTTCGCCGCGGTTGCTCAATACGGCGTCTTTTTCTTCCCAAGTGTAGCGGGCACCCACCGTCAATGACAGTGTGTTGCTTAGTGCTTTGTCGATCTGACCAAAGACCGCGTAAGACTCGGTGTTTTGGTCGATATATTCGTTATGCCAGTAGCCTTCGAAGATAATGGCGTCACTGGTGGTGGGGCCCTGGGTGGCCAGGTTGCGTTCATCTTTAAAATAGTAGATGCCCGAGACCCAATCCATGCTATCGGTAGCGCCGCTGATGCGAAGTTCTTGGCTGAACTGTTCGGTGTCGGCTTTATACTGCTCGTCGAACCAAATAATCGACGTCGCGTCAAAGTCATCTTCTAACAGTTTGTCCATGGTCTCCAGTGCGGTAATGGAGGTGATATCAAATTTATCAGTGGTGATCGAAAGCTTAGCCGAGGCGCCAAAGGTTTCAATTTCGGTTTTAAGTCCATCGGCCGCACCGGAGGAGGCGTACTCTGGCCCCCAGCCGCCGGCCTCTTCGCGACCCGTGAGCGCGCCCGGAATGGTAACGCTGATACAATCGCCCTCAAGAATGCTCGCGGTGGCGCAGCGATTGTTCGTGTTGGTTGGGTCTTGATAACCCAAGTGCACAAAGCCTACGGTTTGTTGGTCGGCATCGCTGCCGTGCACATCCAGTAGCAAGTTAACGTTGTCCGTGAAATCGATTGCTAATTTACCGCGATACCCCAAGGTATCGGTGGTGCCAAGGTCTTGTCCATCAATCCCGTTGGTTTGCCAGCCATCGCTATCACTTTTCTTAACCGCAAAGCGGCCGCGTACGTTGTCGGTTAAGGCGCCACTGACCGCACCTTCAAAAATACTTTGATTGTAGCTGCCCAGCTGGAGGCTGGCGTTGGCTTCAAAATCTTCTGTTGGATCATTGGTAATATGGTGTACTAAGCCGGCCGAGGTGTTGCGGCCAAACAGTGTGCCTTGAGGGCCGCGCAGCACTTCAATGCGTTGTACATCAAACAATTGCATGCCAGAGCCCGAAGGGTTGCCACGATAAACTTCGTCTACATAAAGTCCAACGGGTGCTTCCCATGTGTCGGCAAAGTTAGATAAACCAATACCGCGCAGCGTTAGTGATGGGCTGGACGCTTCGCCAAAAATGGCAAAATAATTCATGTTGGGAACTTGCTGGGTAATATTGATACCCTCTTCAAAGCCCATCTTGTCCAGGTCTTCGCCGCTGAACGCGGAAATAGCGATAGCGACATCCTGTGCGCTTTCGGAGCGTTTCTGCGCGGTGACCATAACTTCCTCAATCGCTCTGGTGTTTTGGCCTTGCTCTTGTGTCGCGCCGTCTTGCTCTTGGGCGATGGTTGCTCCTGCATAACTGGCAGCGGCAATAGAGACAGCTATGGCGAGCGATGCGGATGCATTGCGGCGTTTGGTCTTCAACGTTTGCATAATTTTTCCTTTTAGTTAACCGACTTAATCGAATCTATCAAAATATCGCCTTCGAATGAAGCTCCGCTTAATTCAGTAGTACTGCTCAATATTTAAACCTTCAGGTCACACATAGGTTTAGTACCCCTTGCAGAAGATGTCCACTGTCAGCCACTGTGCGTTAGAGTCGTTCATCCACGGTTTCGATCAGCCAGCGTGAGAATACGAAGGTACGGCGGGTCACATAAGGCATATTTCGCGCCAACGCTCGATGTAAAAATAAGAAGTATGATAAAAACTGTTAAGAGCAATCGCATCGGGGCGCATAAATTTTTGTTGTCGCGCCAGATGCCACTGATGACGCAGGGGGTGATTATATAAAGACAGATTTAAAGAGTGAGGCGGGGCGTATAATTCTTTATTACTCAAGAATTTCTGGTGGTAAAACTGATTCAACTCTTATCAAATTATGCTCTGCTGCGGGGCAGATGAATAGCAGTCTGCATTTATGTGAGGCGAGTATTGAATCCTGGAAAATATTGCGGATCCAATTTTTCTTGTTTAAAAGAACAGTTTTTATACAGCACTATAAAGTTATGTAAACGCTTATCAAGTCAACTTTTGCACAAAAGTAGTGGTGGCAACCTGCTAGATTAAATGTCAGCGCTTACCATTGATTTAATTTTTATGGCTTTTTCGAAATGATCCAACTGATGGGTTTCTATCCACCAGGTTGCAGCCTCCATCAGCAATTCTGGATCAGTATTCTTGTTTTTGAAAAATGCATAAAAAGAAAGGCCCACGTTTTCTCCTTTGGATTGTATTTTTTGATCACAAACTTCAATGATCTTGGCTCTTAGTTCTTTGCGCATAAAGTTTTATCCATATACTCGTGGTGCTAAGTAAAAACATTGAGAATGACGTTAAGCTGAAGGTTTAACGTCTAGGTTCTTGATTGAGTTCAAAAGAAAACCGGTACTTGTCTGATTATGAGTATGTTAACAAGAAACGCTCGGTTACACTCAATGAGTGTCTGGGGCTGTGTTTAGAACACCAGCGGCAGGGCGCAGACAGTCTGAGCCCTGCTGTTTGCATGGTTAAAAGATTAATAACGGTATAGGGACATGCTCTTTACGGAAAGTGTTTCATCTTTATTGCGTTGGCTTTCTATGACAACGTCATAATCACCATCGGCGGGTATCTCTGAGCTTACGTCATAGGTGAATGTTTTTGTTCCGCCTGCTTGATGCGTGTCGTGCCCTTGCATGTGGTGAGCAGCTCCAAAAAATGTCATTACCCCCGTGAGTGTTCGGCTGCCGTTACCGTTAACAATAAATACGTTGTAACTGTCGTGTGGTTCAGTTTCAAAAGCCACAACAATCTCAATGACGAGCGCTTCGGGACGATTCAGTAGCATTAGTTCCATATTCTTTTGCGGTTGAATCATGGGGGCATCCATAACGATCGTATTATCTTCGGTGGTTTGCTCGATCTTTTGATGCCATACCAGCTCTTTGTTTTGGCTGGTATTTTCTGCCACTAACAGTTTGTGTTCGCTTGAATTGAGTGGTTGGATTTGAGATTGCAGCTGATCATATTGGTAGTCGATATTAAAAGCCGTTTTATACGCCTCCTCAATGGTGTACTCAACTCTTTTGCCATTTTCATCAAAGAATTGATAAGGCCAGGGCGCTTTTTCCAACTCAGCTAAAGAGGGGCGAGTTCCATTTGGGCTTAATTCCCAAGCTTGCCAAATGAAATCGATATTTGAATGGTGTAGCCAAAATATCGGATCAAACCCGGCGGATGGCACGTGAGACATCAACCCAAACTGATTGTCATTCTGGTAAATGGGGTTCCACATTTTCGTGCCAGCATAAAGGCCGCCAATATAATTGTGCATGGCACCGTGTGGGGCGCTATCAATGTTATTGTTGAATACAGAAAACACGCTATTTTTCATTAATAAATTAATGTTTAACTTGGAATCCATGTCCGAACTAATACTTTCCCCATTGTTCAGGCTGGGGAGCCTGGATTCTTCAAATAAAGAAGTATCCGTTGTTCGAAAAGCGTTAGGCATAACACGGTTTCTGGGGTCAGTATAATTCCAGTAGGGTAAAGCGAAATCGGACTTGCCTGAAAGCTTGCGTACAATTTTTTCAAAATGTGCAATATACAGGCGGTGCCACATAAGAAAATGTATTTCAGAGCCGGCTTTATGGGTGCAAGTAGCCCATGCCCACTTTAAGTCGGCCTTCTGGGTGTAGGACGGACACAGTGGGTTGGGTTTTATTTCGTCGGGAATGGAATGAGTTGCACCTTGATAGTACCAGCTGAATGGCTCATCGCATGACATCGCTTTCATTTTTTTGAGTGCAATGTTGAGCGCTTTAATGTCTGCTTGAGCCGCGTCGGTGGCGGCATTTTTTCGCAGATACTGAGCCGCTTGGGCGGTTGTAATGCTAAAAATGACTAGAATAAACAGGCAATATTTTATGATGTTTTTCATAAATTCCTCCTTGATTTTAATTGTCGCCTTACAAACCCGCAGGGTAACCCTTGGTTAAAGCAAGTGATTTATACGGGGATTAACTGCTGTTGGCGATCGCTATTGGATCATGTCCACTCGTCGTAGTCACGCACTATTAATTGCTGTACCTGTATTCGGCTAATACCGGCACAGGGTTATAGATAAAGGGAATAACACTAAAGGCTTCCGTGTGTTTTTTTAAAAATAATACTTAAGCTCTGTTGATCTGCGTGCCACAAGAGCTGAAGTCCTAGCTGAATAGAGTATCTGCCATTTCAAGGCGTGTATTTCATCTTTATTCTATCGCCGCTTAAAATAGATACATGTATTGATAAAGTGAAAAAGGGGGAGGCGCTTGGTAGCAATCTTTTGGTTGTTTGTCTAAATCCGGATGGTTTCGAGGCCTGTTTGGTTTTGATGATTGCAGTCACACAATCAATTCAGATCAGTGTACACCTGCGCCCTTATTAAATTTTTGAAGACTCAGCAGCAGTTAATAATATTGTACCCAAGCTTTAGTCGGCGCCACATACACAAAGTCCGCATTAATACATTGCACTAACCGTAGATCTCCATGATGAGGTGGGTCGTAATCTTCGAGTCCCTCTAGCGACAAACTATTTGCCATGGGTTCTTTGCGTGTTAATTGATCGGGTATTTCTTGTAAATGCAGTTCTGTGGCCGTCCAGGTCAAACCATCCCGCTCTTGGGCTGAGCTATTTGGATTGTTCTCATCAATAAAAACGGCCGAGGTGCCTGCTAATTTTTTGTAAGCCATATTACGTCCTCCAAAGTGAAGGGTAAATTTTAAGCTTTTATCCAGTGGTCGCTTTGATTTAAATCAGGTGTTGCTAAGTTTTCTGTCAAGCATAATGACTTAGAGATCTGTTAAGAGCGCAGATTGACGGGGTGGCCTGTGCTGCCTTGTTCGAGTTTATCTAATGTAATCTCGCCAAAGCGCTTCAGCATTAAATTTTCGGCTTCATTCATGACATCTTTTAACGCTTCATTAACGGCGATTTCTATCGGGCAGTTGTTGTGTTCGTCGGTCAGGCCAATGGTAAAAATTGAGCTTTCGCTGAGTGCGTTATGAATATCCAACAGGGAGATGTCGGCCAAGGGCTTAGTCAGTGCCCAGCCGCCGTTGTGGCCCTTGCTGGACTGCACATAACCCTGGGTGCGCAATAGCGCCATGGTGCGTCTGACTACCACAGGGTTAGTGGCGAGCATATTGGCCAATGTCTCTGAGGTAACCGGGCCGTCTGATCGATTAAGGTGTATGAGTACATGCAGCACTCGGGAGAGTCGACTGTCTTTGCGCATAGAACGCCTTTGCGAGTAAATCACCAATATATCATGAAACTTTTTGTGTTACATGGCTTGCTGTGGCGGCATATTCATGTAACTATTGTTGTTTCATGAGTTGCAGGTGACGAAAATGAAGACAGAAGTGCTTATTGTCGGGGGAAGTTTTGCGGGGTTGTCGGCGGCTATGCAGTTGGTGCGCGGTCGGCGCAATGTCATCGTGGTTGACGCCAATAAACCGCGCAATCGTTTTGCTGCCGAATCTCACGGGGTTTTTTGTCTGGACGGCAAAACTCCTGCTGAAATTCGTACCACCGCGCTAGCGCAATTGCAGGCCTACCCAACTTTTCAACTTATCGACGACAGTGCCGTCGATGTCGAGCAGACGCAGGGCGGCTTCTCGGTCACGCTGACAGGTGGGGCTAGCTACCACACGCAAAAGCTTATTCTTGCCACCGGCATCACCGATCGTTTGCCGAATATTCCGGGGGTTAAGGAGCACTGGGGCAAAAGTGTTATTCACTGTCCTTACTGCCACGGCTACGAGCTGCAAGACCGTGCGCTGGGTGTTTTAGCCACCGGTGAAATGTCTTTTCACCAAGCAGCGTTGATTCCGGATTGGGGCGCGACCACCTTATTTACCCAGGGGCAGTTCAAGCCTGAGGCAGAGGTACTAGAGCATCTAATTCAAAGAGGTGTCGGCATAGAAGATTGCGCCATAACCCAAGTTGTCGGTGACGGTGAAAAAATTCAATACGTTGCTTTGGCCGATGGCCGTCAGATTCCTATTAAAGGGCTGTATGTCGCCCCCCAAGTCACCATTACCTCACCCCTTGTGGCTAAGTTAAAACTTGAAACGGTAGAAGCCCCACTGGGTGCCGCTGTTAAAGTGGATGATTTTAAAGAAAGCTCAACCCCCGGTGTGTTTGTCGCAGGTGATTTATCCAACCCAATGCAGAGCGCTACCTTTGCCATTGCATCGGGCACCATGGCGGGTATCGCCGCCCATCGCGCGCTGATATTTAATCATTAAGCAGGCCAATCTCTGCCCGCCGCTATTCACTACTAAGCGAGAAGACAATGCAACCTGATGAAATAACCGCACTGTTTGACCAGCAGGCCGAACACTACGACGCTCACTGGGCTAAAACGGCTGCGATTCGCGAGTGTTTGTATTTACTGGTCGATAGCTTCCTGGTGTCCTTACCTATTGATGCGCACATTCTCTGTGTTGGTGTAGGTACCGGGGATGAACTGTTACACCTTGCCCAGAAAAACCCCCGCTGGTGTTTTACGGCCGTTGAGCCCTCTGGTGCTATGCTGGCTAAATGCCGTGCAAGAGTGGAGCAGGCAGGTATAAGCTCGCGCTGCGAGTTTTATCAAGGCTTTTTAAGCGAGGTGCCCAGCGTCGCCAGACACGACGCTGCTACTTGTTTTTTGGTATCGCAATTTATTCTGCCGCGTGCAGAGCGTACACAGTTTTTTCATACCATTGCTGACCGACTACAACCCACTGGCTTGTTAATCAGCGTTGATTTGGCCGCAGAAATCACCTCGCCCGAGTTTGACCTATTGCTGCGCGGCTGGGTGAGTATGACCTCGGGTAAAATCACTGAGTCAGGCGTAGCCCGTATGCGCAACACCTACACGAATCATGTGGGTGTATTGCCGCCGAGCGAAGTCTCTAGCCTTATAGCTGCTGGTGGTTTTGAAAATCCACTTCCATTTTTTCAAGCCGGCTTGATGCACGGTTGGTTGGCGAGGCGGGTAGAGTTTTAAGGGGCAAGATAATTAAACGGGCTTTCGCTCTAAAGGCGAAAAACACCTCGTTAAAACACACCGCCATAAAATATAAGCCACTTTACAAATGTCCATCACCATCAGGTCTTACCCCACATGTGCGGGTTGGCCCAGAACCTGGGGTTGTTCCAGGGGCGTTGGTGGTTATAGCTGCTGATATTGTAGGTGTACAGGGTTGATGGGTTGCGGCCGCCGTCTTCCCCAAGCTGCGCCTCTCTTTTAAACCCCAGTGCGATAAAATCATTCAAATCCCAGCCACTTTGGTCCTGCACCAGTACCGCGATTTGGCGGGTGCCGTAATTGCGCAGCTGGCCGATCAAAATCTGCCCTTGCTGAAAACTCACATGCTCCAAGGTGTCGGAGACTAAGCCGAGGTCCTGAACATCAGCAAACGACAACCCGTTTTGAGTGTCCTCAAGGTTTAGGTGAGTAACCTCACATTCACTGTGCTCAGACCACCGTTGTGCTAACCGCTGCGCCGTCTCGCCTAGCGCGACGATTCTGCTGGGCTGGCAACTGTCGATAATAGCGGCAAGCGCTTGTTCGGATTCAGACATTGGGCTAAAACATTTAAGAGGTTCGGGCGTTGAGCTTTAGTATCACATTCTTGTCTTGGTGCTAGCAAGGTGGCGTGGTTTTAGAGGGCATGCGGATATAAATTTTTCGCCTTCAGAGTGAGTTACTTTTCCTGGCTCGAAGAAAAGTAACTCCGTCGCTTTTGAAATGGCATCTAACAACACATGCAACGCTAAATAAGTAACCGTGTATCTGTCCCTAGCATTTCAAAATTTATCTGGCCGTAATTTTCTCTGTGGTAAGCTTGAGATGTTCCAAGTCACATAATAACGCGAAGGCGCAAGCGGTTTGGCCCACAAGGTCATGTGCTTTTGGTGGATCGGTAGAGGCCGAGCCTATGAAGCGAACGGTATTCACACCTCAATATATATTTTTCCTGGCAGCAGTGATGGCAATGGCCGCTGTTGTTCTGTGTGTGTGGTTAATTATTACAGCGCCTTGGTTTGGTGTGAGTATCGCCTCTGCTCCAGACCGGGTAGGAGAGGTGATAGCGGTCGATGATCGCGCTCGGTCGGCAGGTCTTGCCGTGGGCGATAAGGTGACGGCCTTTGCTACTGTTGGTCAATCCCCGGTTTTGCTTGAGCCCTTGAGTCTGGTGAGTGATCCTGACCGCACCGGAAACTTCTCCGGTCTTAATGCGTTGTTCGATCATGTGGCCGCGCTTTATCGCGCTACCGACCAGACGCAAACGGAAATTCACTTACAGGATGGGCGCAAGCTTATACTGGAGGCGAGTCGCCGCCCGTTGAACAGTCTGTCGCCATGGTGGTGGCTCATGGCCGCGGGCACAATCCCCTTTTTGGTGGGCGCTGGGGTATGGAGCTACCGGCGACGGGAGTTGGCCAGTCATATGCTGCTATTGGCGGGGGCCAGTTTTGCCATTATTGCCTTGTCTAATTTGATATACGCTTATCGCCAACCCAGTATCCATCCGCAGTTATTCGAGTGGGCCGTTGCTGGTAATCGGCTGGGTACGCTGTTGTTTTTCTTCTCTTACCTAGCGGTATTTTTAGTCTATCCGCGTCGGTTGGTCTCGGGTCGAGTGCTGTGGGCGCTGTTAGTTGCCACATTGCTGTTGTTTGTCAATGAGCTGACGCAAGCGGTTGATTGGCCGGGTAGCACCTTTGCTTTTCCTGTGGTGTGTGCATTGCCTGCCACTTTTACAGTGATTGCAGTGCAGTGGTTTTTGTCTCGTCGTCATCCAGTAGATCGAGCAGCCCTGCGTTGGTTTGTATTGGTGATGATGACAGGGATAATTCTGGTCACCAGTCTGTATTTTTTTCCGGCCATGATGGGGGCGGCACCGGTATTGCCGCTGGAGATCGCGTTTGGTGTCGGAATTGTCAGTTATCTGGGATTGATCATGGCGGTCGTGCGTTATCGCCTGTTCCAACTGGGGCAGTGGTGGCTCTCGGCGTGGCTGTGGTTGCTGGGTGGGGGAGCGGTTATTGGGCTGGATTTACTTCTGGCCTATTGGCTGGAGCTGGCGCCCACATACGTATTGGCGCTGTCAATATTTGTGGTGGGCTGGGTGTATTTTCCACTGCGCCAATGGTTGTGGCGCAAGCTGTTCTGGCAAGGTAAAGACCCCATGCAATGGCTGCCACGAGAATTGCTGAAAAGTCTGATCAGTGACGGTGATGATGAGGTGTTGAATTCCAGCTGGCATCAATTACTTTCGCGTCTGTTTCAGCCGCTGAAAACACAAGTAAGCACCACAAGGTTAACCATGCCCTTGCTCGTAGAGGAGGGGTTGGTGTTACAGATTCCCAATCTGACCGGCGGAGGCAGTATTACGCTCGCCTATCGCAGTGGTGGGCGGCATTTGTTCAGTCCCGATGATTGCACCTTAGTGGCTTCACTGTTGCACATGGTGGGGCCAGCGGCCGATGCACGCACAGCTACCCGGCGCGAACGCGAGCGTATTATGCGCGATCTTCACGACGACGTGGGCGCACGTTTGCTTACACTCTCTCACCGGCTAGAAAGCGCGCGTAATATTGAATTAATGACCGAGGCAATGCAGGCGCTGCGTGAAACTATATATCGACTCAATCGGCCCGAGGGGTGTGAGTTGGGAGAAGCGATGGCCGAATGGCGTTGCGAATTTTATGAGCGCCTAGAGGCGCCAGGCGTTACTCTGCACTGGCAAGTGGCTCCCGAACTGGAACCGTTGGTTTTATCCGCGGCGGCGCGAGTTGATCTCGGCCGAGTGTTACGTGAGTCGGTGAGTAATAGTTTGCGCCACAGCTCGCCCAGCTGTATTGCCGTATTGTGCCAACCCAATAATACCCAAAGGTGGCAGATGGTCATTACCCACGACGGAGCCACGGGTGACCCGGAAACTTGGCGGCCGGGTACAGGTATCTTGACGATACGTAGGCGCATGAAGGATTTGAATGGCAGTATCCACTGGCAAAAAAACGGGGATGAGCTGATGACGACACTGACATTGCCACAGGAGTTGATGGCATGAGCTTAACGACCGAAAATATTCTGATCATCGAAGATATGGCAGAAACTTGTGATTGGCTGGCAAGCATTGTGGTACGTGTCTTTCCTCGGGCGCGAATCCATAAGGCCGCCTACTTGCAACAGGCGCGCGAGTTATTAAAAACCGTTTCGGTAGATTTGGCGCTGCTGGATATACATCTTCCGGATGGTAATGGTCTGACGCTGTTGCAGGAAGCGGCAGGCCGTGAAATTTACTGGGTAGTGACCACAGCATTTGCCGATGATGATTTCGTTTTTGATGCTCTGCGTCAGGGGGCGCGTGGTTATGTGCTCAAAGAGCAAAGTGCCGAACAGCTGGCCCGCCACCTGGCCGGTATTGCCGAGGGGCAACCGCCATTATCACCGCGCATTGCTCAACGGGTTTTGGCTTATTTTCAACCGCAGCCCGCTGAGGAGCTGACGGCTCGCGAGTTGCAGGTGCTTACTTTGATTGCCAAGGGCTTACCTCTCAAGGTAGTGGGCGAGGCCTTGTGCATCAGTACTCACACGGTTGGCGATCATGTTAAGCATATTTACCGAAAGCTGCGTGTTCACAGTCGCGCCGAGGCGGCAATACAGGCAGAGCGGCGCGGGTTGATTTCTCACAATACCCCCTGAACTAGGGATACGCGCCACAGCCCTCTCGTTGCATACTGGCGGGAATAATTAATCAGGGGTGTGTGTGATGGGGTTGTTTAAAGTTATTGGGGTGTCTGCTTGTCTTATCGGTTTTATGACCGCATGCGGTGGCGGAGGTGGTGGGGGTTCTAGCACTGCGCCGGCCTCTGAGCATACCGTTAGCGTGACTCAAACCGCCGGTGGCAGTGTTTCCCCCAGCTCCGCCAGTGTTGCCTCAGGTCAGAGCGCCCAGTTCACCTTGGCTGCGGATGCGGGTTACAGCATTGGCAGTGCGACAGGCTGCGGTGGCAGCCTAAGTGGCAATACTTACCAAACAGGCCCCATTAATGCCGCCTGTACCGTTACCGTAAATTTCACTTCCGACAGTCTCGATGCCCCCGAGGGATTTAGTCTTGCCCCGGATAATGAGCAGCTAAGTCTAAGCTGGGATGCTGTCAGTGGCGCCAGTGGCTATAACCTTTATTATGCTAACGAAGCCGATGTTACTCCGGAAAATTACGCTAGCCTTTCAGGAGGCACACGTATCGAGAGCATAGAGTCGCCCCATGTGCTGACCGGCCTGCTCAATACTAGCACCTATTATTTGGTCGTTACCGCTTATAACGCCGGCGGTGAAAGTTCGCCCAGCCTGGAGCTTAGCGCCAACCCAGGGTCGACCGAATTGACCTTCGAAGTGGATGCCGGTATCGAGCCCGCGCAGAGCACTGTGGAAGATAGTGAGGGCATGTCGCGCTCGCTCGCACGTATGGTTGATGGTGGGGGTGTCGCCACCGATTTTCTGCTCAATGAGTTGGTTATCTATACCGACAATGAAGCCAAAGTAAACGCGATTATGGGCCGCTGGAGCGGCAGTTTACTCAAAAAAGTTGACATGGAAGACGGCTTTTCCACCTATCGTATAGCAATAGATCCATCAACTGCAGATGCTGCGGCCATGATCGCCACGCTCAACGAGCTTTACCCAGAGGTGTCTGGTCTGTTGCAGACCTCCAGTGAAGCGGCCGCCCAACTCCTGGCCATTGCCTATACAGAAATGCATCAGGAACAGATCAGCGTATTCCCCAATTTTGTGGCTTTCCCGCAAGACATAAGTGGTGGCACTACCGCCGAGGCGTCCATCTCGGGGGATGGGGATTACTCACCCAACGCCTTTGATTGGACCTATATGAATCAGGGCAGTGCCCAGGATATTGGTGTAGGTGCCGCTTGGCAGGCGATGGAGCGCGGTGGACGTTTTGATAATAAAGTGCCCATTATGATTATGGATGGCGGTTTTGCTCCCAACGCTGATTTTCCAGGGGGCAGACAAGTTATCGGGCGCGGCTGGAATATCCCCAACCCATCCGAATGTGGTGGTGGCACTGCCTGCCCTTGGCATGGCACTAATGTGACTACCTCTGCCATGGGCACCCTCGATAACGGTTTTGGTGTGGCAGGCCCCGCAGGCCCTGTGGGGCAATTGGTTGCCGTACAGTTCAGCACCAATGTGGTGGACATCATTGAGACACTGGTCGAAACCATTGGCACACTTCCCCAAGTGAGAATAATCAACCTGAGCTTTTCGCTGGAATTAGGTTCTGGCTGGGACGTAGCGTCGAGAGTTTTCTGTTTTTTCTGTCCCCATCCCAGTGAAATTTTAAGTGGCATTACCCAAGCGGTTACCAATTCCAACACGCTGATTTTTGCGTCTGCCGGGAATAACGGCAGCAATGTGGACACAAGAAATGGTTTGGGTATAGAGCGCTCCACTACACTGCCCTGTGAATTGAATACCGTTATTTGCGTCGGGGGGATGGCCTATAACGCCACCGCTCGGGATGGAAACTCCAACTTTGGTTCGCGTACGGATAACAACAGCGTGGATATATATGGGCCCTATACCGTTTGGGGTGGGTCTGCGCCTGACATACCCGGCGATGAGGCGCGCAAGATTAGTGGAACCAGTTATTCATCGCCGTTTGTGGCGGGCGTTGCCGCGCTGGTCTGGGCCGCTGATCCCTCACTGACCTCTCAACAGGTGTGGTCAATTGTGCGTGACACGGCTCATGTGGGTGGAGTCGGTGTTACCGGTCACCAACGCAGAATCAACGCCTTTGATGCTGTTGCTGAGATATTAGGTGGTGGGCCACCGACCGTCACACTCAATAGCTCAACCACTATTCCGCTTAACCGTGAGTGGGCTGTTACCGCTGTCGCTAATGATCCTGAATACGGCGGTAACTGCCCGCCGGTTGCCTGCCCACTGGCGTGGAGCCCTGAGCCCGACCGGATTGTCGGCAACACGGCGTTTTACCGTTTTACAACAGCGGGTAATGCCAGCGTTACGGTGACGGCTGAAGACTTAATAGGCCAGGCTACCAGCGCCAGCCGCTCGGTCAATGTGATCAATTCGCCACCTATCGTCACGCTCTCCCAGCCTACGGCCGGTGCGACAATTTATTTCGGGCAAGAGGTACAATTGTTGGGGACTGCTACCGATGCGAATGAAGGGGCAGATCCGGGGCCTGGCAACTTGTCTTGTACTTGGACCAGTAGCAATGCCGGCGATGCTGATTTCCCCCATACCGGAAGCTGTAATCGCCAGGCCACTTTTGCCAGCACAGGCACTCGTACACTCACCCTTAGAGCCACTGACCCGCAGGGGCTTAGCAGCTCAGACACGGTCACCATCACCGTTAGTCCGGCACCGGCCAATTTACCGCCCACAATCTCCATGGGCAGTATAAGCCCCGGCATTAACTACAACGGTGATGGCTACACCTGGTCAACCACTCTGACAGCTAATGCCAGCGCAACCGACCCTGAGGGAAATAATCCTATTACTTATATCTGGCGTGCCACCTCCTTTGAGCCCAATAGCGCTACCGAATGGCGCAGCAACGTGCAACTTAGCAGTAGTGCTTCAAGTGGCAATCTGAGTTGGACGCCAAGCAGCTCTAACCTGAATGATTTAATTGGCAGTTATGCTCAGTTAGGGAATGATTGCTACTCAGGGCAGGTGGTGAGATTAACCCTAGAGGCACGGGACTCACTGGGCAATTCAAGTTACCAATCCCTGCCTGATATCAAAGTGTATCGCTGCATTTTGATTTAATGACAGCCCTGGGCCTATCAGTATCTGATGGGCCTAGGGTGTTAGTAGATGCGGATTATGCAGGGTGTCCTCTTTTGAACACTTTTCTGGACACTTGATCTCAACCGGCCGGCGCAACACATGCAGTAAAACTATCAGCGGGCGTTAGCGGTATCCAAAGATCAATCCTTGGCTTTTTCTGCAGTCTGACTTTCGGTGAGCGCCGGGCAAGCGCGCATCACAACCCTTTATCCGTCACCGCCCCCTCCGAAGCCGAAGACACCGTCTTGGCAAACTTAGCCAACACTCCCCGCGTATAGCGCGGCGCGGGCGCTTGCCATTTGGCTAGCCGGGCTTTAATTTCTGCCTCGGGAATATTCAGGGTAATTTGAGCGCTGTCGGCATAAACATTAGAAAGACAGCGCTTGTTCTCACATGATTGCCATTGCCAGCATAGGGCACCGGCGGTATGGCCGGGCGTAGAAATTGGAGTAAGCGCAAGATTACCGAGGCTAACCACTTGACCATCCTTTATAATTTTATCTACTTTGGCGGCAGGAAAGGGGTTATGCATGCCGGCTTGCGGGTCAGTGTCGGCGGTAATGCCGGTGCTTAAAACGGGTGCCGCTTCGGTTGAGGCAAGAAGCTTAGCGCCACTGACTCTTTGTAATTTAGCCAAGCCGGCCACATGGTCGAAGTGTTCATGGCTATGAAGCAGCAGTTTTACATCATCAAGAGAAAAGCCTAAATTTTTAATATTCTCAATAATGACATCGGCTCCGGCTTCGGTTGCACCATCAATCAGTATATGGCCCTTATCACCGGTAATTAATGTCGCGGTGATTCCGCAGGTGCCGACATAATAACTATTGCCGAATATTTTAAATGGAGGTGCCGGTTATCCCAGTCGTCCCAATAGCTACAAGTGTTCACCCATTGCGTGGGTGTGTATTCTGAAGTGCTTGTACTTGCGTTTGTGTATCCTGCCAGGCTAAAAAAAAGACTTTGCACCAAGAGAAAGCGTAATAAGCGGATATAAATTGTGAATTTAATGTTCATTATTGACCTTGGGGTTTTTGTCTGTAGAGCTCTATATTATTTAAAAAGCAGTAGAGCTGAATTTCGATTAAATATTAACTATGTCTCTACAATGTAAACGCTTTAATTATGCGTTTGAATTTATAATTGTAGCGTTTAAATATCATAATATTGAGTTAATATTTTACGAATACCAATCTTTTTGCGTTTCATACATACTTTTATAAACACCATCTTTCTCAATCAGGGCTTGGTGACTTCCTTCTTCTACTATTTCACCATTCTGCATTACTAATATTCTATCGGCGTTTTTAATAGATCCCAGTCTGTGAGTAATCATTAGTGATGTTTTTCCTTGGGTGATATCGTTAAACAGAGTATAGATATCACTTTCTATAATAGGGTCAAGGGAGGCAGTTGGTTCATCCAGAATATATAGTCTTGCGTCTTTATGTATGCACCGTGCAACGGCCAGTCGCTGCCATTGGCCGCCAGATAAGTCTGTATCCCCCAGGGTTCTATCTAAACGGACGTTCAGAGATGGTATTTTCTCCGCAAGTCCGCACTGAGCCAAACTGTCGGCAATACTTTTATCGAGTTCACCGGTAGACGTAAAGGCTATGTTCTCTCGAACTGAATATTCATATTTACCAAAATCCTGAAAAACGCCACTAATTTCATTGCGCCACCTATCCAGGCATAAGCTTTTGAGAGGTTGACCGTTAACTAATACTTCTCCACTTGTAGGAGTACACAGCCCAAGTAGAACATTAACGAGGGTAGTCTTACCGCTGCCATTGGCGCCTACAATAGCAATATGCTCCCCTTGTTTAATTGTAAAATGAACCTTTTTAAGTGCATTATCACTGCCATCATAAGAATAGCTAACATCAGTAAATTGGACGCTAATAGTATTCGCCAAACAGTCATCAGTTGCTTTTATATCGGCTCTCTGCTCAAGCTCCAGAACTACAAATATGGACTTAAACATCAGCAAAAAACGTTGTATTACAGTAACACCACTCACCACCTGATCGACACTGCCCTGCGAAGCATAGAGGCTCTGTAGAACGACAACGAATGCAGCCGCGGGAATTGTGCCAGTGCCATAACCTTTTACCAAAAGAACAAAACTAACAACCGATCCGGCCTGCATCAGTAGCAAAGTGGGCAATGGGTAAATAGTACTCTTAATTCTGGCGTCATGCAGATGAGCCCAGAGTTCCTTAAAATTAATTTTTATTTTATTTTGAAAAAAACTTTTCGCACCAAATAATCGAACTTCTTTCGCTACGCCTCGATTAGTCAGTAAATCAATGCCATACTGAATTTCACGCCAAGGTTTGGTTGAAAGGCGCGCATTCCAGAAGTGGTACTTCGATAGTTGGGCCAGAACCACTGCATGAGGGATAACCGCAATGCACATAATCAATGCAACAATAGGTGAATACGTAAGCACCACAAGCACAAGCCCACCGGTAGAGAGGAACCCTTTTGTGACCCGATGAACTTGTCCCATAAAATTCGAAGGACAATGTTCTAGGTTTCGTTGAGCAAAGCTTAAATCCTGATAAAATTTCTTAGACTCAAACGCCTGTAAATCTGGCATACCAAGGACGCATGCGCTGATTTCAGTCTGAAGATACTCTAAACTTCTGTCACTGATTGAATGATGAAGAAATCCGACCCAAGGTTCCAAAAAACTCCCAATTGACAAGCTTACCCACCACAAAAGTCCCCAAATTATCAAATCTGATGTTGCTACCGTATTACTGGAAATTACTTGCTCGATAATATAACCCGTCAGCCACACGGTAGCTGGCAAACTAAGGGCCTGGAGTGTGACCAATAAAAGCAGCAACAAAGACAACAGTGGCGACCGACCATAGGTCACCCGAACGGTATCCGACAAAACTTTTATGTGATTTATCATAAAAAGACGAAACTTGCCTTAATTGTTATTGTCACTGGAGTTTAATAGATTTGGAGTGGCGGTTAAAGGTGGAAAGTTAGTACTTTTGTGTCTGCAGAAAAACACCGGGGTCAGGCCTTACATTTTACATTTTGATGTGGAATGTAAGGCCTGACCCTCATCTATGCTCTAGGCGAGCGAATGACTGTTTATTTGGTAAAAAGTCGGGGCCGACGGCAAGGACAATGACGCCGAATTACTGACCGTAGAGCTTTACTAAGGTCGACATTCGAGTTTCCCCGGTAGTGGCGGCGCGTGAAATGTAAGGCCTGAAACCGATGACTTTCATGGGTGACTTGGAAATATAGCGTCCGCTTCAGCTGCGCCGAAGCCGTAGCGTTTTTGTGTTAATGTTTGAGCGCAGCGAGTAACACAAAAACACGGAGGTTTTGGCGTCAGTCTGGAAGCGCTTGTTAGTTTTTATGCCAATGCTTATTCTGGTTTTAAAATCAAATATAATGTTCAACTTTTATCTTTATATTGATGTTCTTTAATTCATGTATTGATTCAGTGAAAATTATTTCATTCTCATTAATGCTATTTACAAATGGCTTAATAATCTCAGCTTCTTCAATTGAAAAGCCATACCTCATTAACCAAATTTCAACTTCTTCATTTGTCCCGTACTTAAAATATCTGACCATCATATTGGCTCTTGGGTCGCCTGTTTTTATAAAGTACTGATCAAAAGCTGCCGCATATAAATCAGATAAAGAAAAAGATATTACTTTATCTAAAAAGTCATATGTATCATAAACCACCACATCATAATTAAAACTTTCCATCTTCTTACCGCGAAACCTAGAGGGTAATGAAGACTTTAATTCTGAGTTAGGTAACGAATAAGGAATGGCAGAATAAGTAATAGCTAGCTCATCAATCATACTTTGAGCCTGTAGCGATGTCAGCTCACCTGACTTCTCTTTTCTTCGGAGTCGTCTTTGCTCACTTTGATTAGTTAAATAACTATAACGAAAACCTAATAACTCTTTAAATGTTTTCCCTTGAATCTGCCATAGTAAAATCGTAATAGAAGCAGACAAGACTGTTTTCTCGCCTGCGTATAGTTCTCTATCAAGTGATAGCTCAAATATGTCAGCAAGAGAGTTTTTTAATTTCTTCTTTTGTGATTTGGTTAAATCACGGTAATGTTCGCCCGTCATTATATTTCCATCAACAAATAGAAAGTCTAAAATATTTTTGATACTACGATGTGCCTTTGGTAAGTTAAGTCTCTCTATTTTTGAGCTAGGCAATCCATATTCTTCATTTATAGTATCGTTTTTTATTGCATCAATAAATTCTTTTTGGTCATCAGAAACACCATTTAAATCTTGATCTAATTGAGACTCAACAGATAAAGTAGATTCACAATTAAGCTTAGAAACAAAGCCTTTAATGTTCTTAACAACTACGAACCCAAAGTCAAAGCAATTTTTTTTATTAGTACTACGTCCAGCTCGGCCAATTAGATTTTTAATACCTAATGTCTGATCTTCTTTAGAACCTATAAATCTAAGATTCTCAATCCAAACTATATCAAAAGGCATATTTACCCCTTGAGCTAGAGTCGATGTTGCAAAGCAGATTTTTGCAAAACCCAAGTTAGTAAATTTTTCAATTAGAAACCTGACAACCAAAGGTACTGAGCCATGATGAATGACCACGCCCTTTTTCATAAGATTAATCAATTCGGACGTTCTCGTTTTTGCCCCTATTAAATCTTGTATTTCATCAATTATTTCTAGTGCAATTGGATCTGATATTTCGTCACAATACCCTATATATAATTCAAAGTCTTTCTCAAAGCTTTTGTCATATATAGAGGATTTTGAAATATAAATTAGCGCACTACCACCATTTTTAATTTTGTCTTCAAGGATATCTGAATTGAAAGGCGCTTTGTTTTCCATCAAATGAGGGTTTTCGATAAAAGGTGAAAAACATTCAAACATATCTTTATTTGAATCGTAACCAAGAAATATTTTCCCTACTGTACTTTGTTCGTAAGCCATTGATGAACAACTTTCTTCATATGCATGCTTGGTTAGCTGGGCCTCAGGATTGCTTATGAAAGGATGCGCAAATACTTTTTTTGCATTTGGGAAAACCTTCCCTACACGCCTAACGAAAGAGTCAAAGCTGACTCCTCTGGTTTTTTCTTCTGAAATTTGTGCCTCATCAAACAGGAAAATAGATGGATTATATTTTTCTGAAGATTTCAGTATGTCTGAAGCCCTTTCTGGAGTAACAACAAATATCTTACGACTAGTTTTAAATATATTGACGCTATCAATAAATTGGAGAATTAAAATATCTTTTCTATCTGGGATCATTTCTCTTATGGTCAAAATATATTCCGCGATTAATGCTCTAGATGGAACGACTATAACTATATCGTTTGGCTCTTCGTAAATAAGATCCCTTAAAAGATATGATTTTCCTGCACTTGTTGGAGCTGAGAATGAAAAATATCTATTAGCAATAATATTTTTACGTATGCTAGCTTGGACTGGCGTAAAATTACTTCCTGTTTCCTTATTAATTGAATTAGAAAATATTGAATAAGATAAAGATAAAAGATCTTCTGGCTCTGATACTTTATAAAACAGACCAAGAAGATACATTATTCTTGGCTCTTCGAGCTTGAAAATATTAGGATGAAAGTATTTTATATATGATAATTTTTCTAAGTCACCTGATTGAATTGGCCCCTCATTGTGTATTTTTAATAAGACATCTTGAAGGATTTCATTAGGTTCTTCTGTACTAATTAAATCTCTTGGCATCATGCCGTCACTCCGATAATGAAAAGCTCATCGCAAAGTTTTGTTAGCGACTTAATATCTTCATTGGCCAGTGAGTTTTTTAATATTTTTTCGTGATCTGTTGAGTTAATAGAAAATGCTACGACATACCCTTTTTTACCGTTACTTAAATTTTCTATAGCAACAAGATCGCTAAAATGTAGCAGGTGCACAGCATCTCTTTTGTCTTTGCCCTCTCGGCAAAATCTATGAACCTGTTCCGCAGCTGATGTACATGAGTTACCGTTACTCACGTACTTAGCTTCACCGAATGAGAACTTTAAATCAGGGCTAAGAGTATGAAAGTCAAACCCATGATTATTTGATAATTTTTCCTTCCATAACTCTGACAGGGGTAAAACTACATGGTCATGTTTATCCTTTAAACAATGACCAGAGACCATTGAAATCATGAACTCTCCAAAGTCTTTAGTAACCTTATTATCAACAGATTTGAATATCTCAACCAATTTTGCAATTGTTTCTTTAGCAGTATCTTCATAAGACATTTTTGCCACAGGATTTAGAACGTTAATCCACGAGGTTTTTGATATTTCAACCAAAAGTTCTTTAGCACAGGAATTTACATCTGTTATTTCAATAAAAGAAATGTACGTGTTTGCAGTTGCATCTTCAGGTAAATCAGTAGATTTTACTTTCTTATGGTAAGTTACCTTCACGA
The DNA here is from genome assembly GCF_030548285.1 of Gilvimarinus sp. 1_MG-2023. Lineage (NCBI taxonomy): Bacteria > Pseudomonadati > Pseudomonadota > Gammaproteobacteria > Cellvibrionales > Cellvibrionaceae > Gilvimarinus > Gilvimarinus sp. 1_MG-2023. Next base: position 451,134 of record NZ_JAUOSC010000002.1, on the reverse strand, counting down.
ATAATCCTTTTATAATTGAACTCAGAGGCTAACGCCCCAATAAGGGGCTGATAATGCTTGGCTAAAATGTGTAGCGGAGCGAAATCGAGCCAAGCTTTAGCAGTCCCACTTGATTGGTTTGTTAAGTCTTCTTATTGATATTAAACAACATTCCTACTGGTGACATTTGTTCTTTTTTATTTTCTTCAATTAAAGATTTTATTGAAGCAGGGATACTTTTTAATTTAGAAGCATCTAAAATTTGATCTGCTCCTAAAGCAGCTATAGCCCATATTGGAGCCCCAGTTGCAGCAGCAGTTATGCCTAATGTACCAGTTACAAGCCATGAGCCTATATCTGTGCCTGCAAACTTCCATTGTTTAGCTCTTAACTGCTTAACATTTTCTTTATGTTTATCAAACGCTTCATTAATATTGTCAAACATTTGGTCTCTTGAACGATGGAAGTTATTCGGGTTACTTTGAACTAATTCTTCAACTCCTTTCCCAAGTAAGCTACGAATTTCGTCCATTGCACCTTGCTTGCGTACTTCAACAAGGGCTGTGGGGGGAACATTTCCCAACCACTCCATATCTCCATTAGCTAGATCTTGTAATCCCCTCATAATGTGCAGATCCTTGCCATTAGTAGCTGATTCAGCTTCAGATGAATCGTATTCCATTTTCCAAGCCAAATATTGCCATGATGTTGGAGCATCAATAATTGGCGAGCCTTTCAATCTTCGTGACTTAATTAAAAGTTCATTACTAACTGACATTCTGCCTACTGATTGATTAGCTAGAATTATTCCAGGGTGGTTTGTGCCGATTAATCTTGTATGCGACGACTCAGTTGCTTTCTTGAGCTGAGCTGCAACACCTCCTTTCCATTCAGTATCAAAAAGAAACCTGGATTCATCAGCTATCTCCGCAACTGCTCTTTCAACTGTATCGAGTTCCTGAGCAAATTCAAGAAGTTCGTCTAATGACTCAAACTTTCTACCAAATAACTTTTCAGAGTGTTTTAATGAGTCAGAAATACCAAGCTCATGAAAAAACTCACGCTCTTCTTGTTCTAAAGCAGCTATATCTGGCAATACAACAACAATGGGGATATCCACATCTGCGCAAGCTAGCTCTTTATACTGGAGTATGTTCATGGCATGTTTAATTAGATAATACGCTTGATCTGCTGGTTTTGATTTTTCAAAAACATGCTTAGAACGAAGAAAAGGATCTGGCAGGACAATCGTATCTGTGTAAATACCACATTTCGACGCAATATTTTCATCATGCGCAGGAAACAAATCCCCGCCGAACACACCTTTAATATTATTGTGTTGGTCTTCAACATGGATATGAGCAATATCACCAAGCTCTGTCCAAAATTGTTCTATAAATTCTAAAAGTTTGTCTAAATTTTCGGTTACTTCCCTTATCGAGCCTTCACTTTGGATTGCAGCTCGACCAGCATCGTGAGGAGTAAGCTTCCTCTTAAGCATTAATTTATAAAAACCACCAAAATTTTGTTCGAAGAAATTGAAATATGAATTTTGAATTTCTGATAATGACGCTAATTTTTTTAACTCTTCTCTATCGTGCATTTCTGTCACAGCAAGAGCCATAGAGCGAACCAAGCCATCAACAGTATCTAAATCGACAACTCCATTAGCATCCATACGAACCGCTTGAAGGCTATCTGCTACTTTTAAGCCTTCTGCTATATGAATTTTACCTTGCTTCATTTGTTCTTGGAGTATTTTCAGCCTTCTACGAAGTCTTTCTTCATATTCTAATTGCTCTTTATTTGGCTCAGACATTCATCCTTCCTTGAAAAACCACACGATAGACTTAACAGTATATTAGGCGGAATTTCGTTTAAGCAGCACGAAATCACGCCTCTTTATCGTTTATTTTTTACAAATCCCTATAAAAATCAACTGCTTATCCGCCGCGCTCGTACAGCCTACACCCGTTAAAAAGAAGCCGCTGTGTTTAACGAGACCCGGCAAGGTCTTTTATGCACCCGAAACGCAATAAAAACCCCAAAGATTTCAGAGGATTATAGAAATGCATGTGGAACAACACAGACTACGAGTCTTAAATTTCACACAATAAAAATGCATAAACCATCCCGCTCTACATTAAATTTCTCGCGAATGATTTAACAGGCTGAAAGGAGAGAAAAGACTGACTGCGCTGCATTCCGGGCTTTGCCCTTTATTATCTCACCTTCCTGACTGGCTAAAACTAAGGTTATGGCGACCTGCCCTCTGGCAAGCTTGAAGTTCAACCATAGCCCTTACGCGCTGCGTGGTAAATCGTGCCACGGTTCGGTGGTGTTGGCAACCGGGAATTGCCTATGCCGTTGGCCACTGCTGCGAGCTATGCAAAACTCTAAGCACGTCGAGTCTGCTAGCCGCTTCTCGATAGACGAGCAAAAAGGGCAGGCCGTCGATGACGAGTTCACGCGTGCTTTTAACTCGACCTTGGCGGCCTGCTTGTGGGTGGCGGGGTAAGATCAGTTCTGTGGTGTTAATAATCGACAGTACAACATCTATTGCTATAATAGAGCTGCTTTCTTGTGCGATATAGCTTTCTATCTTTTCCAAATCTTGCGCGGCGAGGTCAGTCCATTTGAGCTGCACGCTTGGCCTCCCACTGGGCTTTTAGGTCGGCGTGGTCGATGGCGCGGTTATCGTCAGCGGCGGCCAGGCCTTGCTCTACCTCGCGGATAAACCATTCTTCCCGGGAGACATATTGTTTAATGGCCTCGGCCATTAACCAGGCGCGAGGCCTGTCCATGGCTTCTGCTATTTGTCCGATTCGGGCCAGGGTTTCGTCATCCAGCCTTACTGAAGTGGCTTTAAGAGGCATAACGGTTCTCCGAGGTTCTCAAAGATTCTTAGTATATCTGGCCAGCCTTAGGTTGTACATTATTTGAACCGAGGCGGCACAGAGCGAGCGCGACTACAGCCTGTCGGGCATCAGTGCCTGCCGTTCACACAAAGCCCAACTAACGGCCCAATGACTCACTAATTAATGTTTATTTGAATGGCTTTAGCAAAGGAAGCGGCCAAAGCTAACTACGCCCCCGAGTCCTAGCATTTATTATTTGGCCTTATGGACGAACTAAACCTGTGGTTACGGTTACAACCTTTGAACTGTTTTTCGGAGCTTCTCGGCCAGCGAGGTGGTAACCCACCAATTCAACCCAAAGCACTCCGTAGCCAAAAAGCCACTAGATACCGGCTCAAGGCCGGTATGACGATGTAGACCAATGAATGTGATATCGCGGCGACTCAACCAGCTACGAAGCGCCGCTTTTATTTCCCCCGTAGATACAGCCGAATGGAGGCTTATTTTATCGGTTGAGCACACAGGACAAGGTGAATGGCGCGAAGCGAAAGAGAGGGCAGCCTGGGCTGCGTTTGCGCAAGCATCGCCACGCCATGGAGAAGGTGAATGCCGGAGGCAGAGAGGCCGGCCTGGGCCACGCCCGGCGACACGGGCTTATATACCAAAGCCCGCGTTAGCGGTATCCAAAGATCAATCCTTGGCTTTTTCTGCAGTCTGACTTTCGGTGAGCGCCGGGCAAGCGCGCATCACAATCCTTTATCCGTCACCGCCCCCTCCGAAGCCGACGACACCGTCTTGGCAAACTTAGCCAACACTCCCCGCGTATAGCGCGGCGCGGGCGCTTGCCATTTGGCTAGCCGGGCTTTAATTTCTGCCTCGGGAATATTCAGGGTAATTTGAGCGCTGTCGGCATCGATAGTAATCTCGTCGCCGTTTTCAATAATGGCAATGGGGCCGCCGTCCATGGCCTCGGGGGTGATGTGGCCCACCACAAAACCGTGGCTGCCGCCGGAGAAGCGCCCGTCGGTGATTAGCGCGACATCGTTACCCAAGCCTTTGCCCATAACGGCCGAGGTGGGGCTGAGCATTTCGCGCATGCCGGGGCCGCCGCGCGGGCCTTCGTAGCGAATGACGATCACATCGCCTTTAATAACGGTGCCGCCCAGGATGGCCTCTAGCGCTTCTTCCTCAGAGTGGAATACCCGCGCTTTGCCAGTAAACACCAACCCCTCTTTGCCGGTCAGTTTGGCCACCGCGCCCTCGGGCGCCAAATTGCCTTTAAGGATAACCAAGTGGCTGGTGGCTTTAATGGCGTTGTCAAAGTCGTGAATAATATCTTGCTCGGCCGGATAGGGCTTAATATCGGCCAGGTTCTCGGCCAGGGTTTTGCCGGTCACGGTCAGGCAATCGCCGTGCAGCAGCCCCTTGTCCAGCAGCATTTTCATCAGCGGTTGAATGCCGCCTACGGCGATTAGCTCGGACATCATGTACTGCCCGCTGGGACGCAGGTCGGCCAGTACCGGGACGTTTTGGCCGATGCGCGAAAAGTCATCCAGCGAAAGCGGCACATCAACGGCGTGGGCCATCGCCAGTAAGTGCAGCACAGCATTGGTCGAGCCGCCCAAGGCAATCACAATGGTAATGGCGTTTTCGAAGGCCTTGTGAGTCATGATATCGGTGGGCTTAATGTCCTGCTCCAGCAGATCGAGCACAGCGGCGCCGGCGCGGCGGCAGTCTTCGGCTTTGGAGCTCGACACCGCCTCTTGCGCGGAGCTGTCCGGCAGGCTCATACCCAACGCCTCGATGGCAGAGGCCATGGTGTTGGCCGTGTACATGCCGCCGCAAGAGCCGGGGCCGGGTATGGCGGTTTCTTCGATCTGTTTAACGGCAATGGTGGATAGGTCGCCCCGGGCGTGCTGCCCCACGGCCTCGAACACCGAGACAATATCGGTATGGTTGGCGCCGGGCTTAATGGTGCCCCCGTAGACAAACACCGACGGGCGATTCAGCCGGGCCAGGCCGATCATGCAGCCGGGCATGTTTTTGTCACAGCCGCCAATGGCTACCAGCCCGTCAAAGCCCTCGCAACCGGCCACGGTTTCAATAGAGTCGGCAATCACCTCGCGGGACACCAGCGAGTACTTCATGCCCTCGGTGCCGTTGGATATGCCATCGGAGATGGTAATGGTGTTAAACACCACGCCCTTGCCGCCCGCCTGGTCGGCACCTGCGCAGGCTTCATCGGCCAGTTTATCGATGTGCATATTGCAGGGCGTGACCATACTCCAGGTAGAGGCAATGCCGACTTGGGGCTTTTTAAAATCATCGTCAGTAAAGCCCACGGCCCGCAGCATGGCGCGGGCGGGCGTTTTTTCAATACCGTCGACTACTTTGGACGAGTGTTTGCGTTTATCGGTCATCAGGTGCCCCTATGGTTTGCAAGCGTGCGTCGGGTTGTTTCATTAGCATAGCTTACAAGGTACAAGCGCCCGAGATACAGCTCGGCAAGGCAAAACCTTAGCCCTTTACCGCCAAATAAATCGTATGCTTACTCCCTTTACCTTTGTGCGCCCGCACAGTCTTTACATCTACCTTAAACTTGGCTTTTTTCAGCTGCGTGGTAAACGCCGGGTCGTGCCAGGCTGACCACACCGCCAGTACACCGCCTTTGTGCAGCGTGCTGCGAATGGCGTGTAGGCTATCGAGTGAATACAAGCTGGTATTGTCGGCGCGAGTAAAGCCCTCGGGGCCGTTGTCTACATCCAGCAGTATCGCGTTAAAGGCCGGTTTTTGATCTTGGAATAATTCCGCGACATCCCTCAGGTGTACAAGCGTGCGGGGATTGTTAAGTGGAAACCCCGCGCACTCGCCCAGCGGGCCTTTGTTCCACTCAATGACCTCGGGCACCAGCTCGGCCACGGTAATCTTGGTGGACTCGGTCGTCGCCTTAAGCGCGGCCGCTAAAGTAAAACCCATACCCATGCCGCCCACTAAAACGGCGGCTTTTTCGGTATTGGCAATAGGTGCACAACCTAAGTCGGCCAGTGCCAGTTCCGAACTGTGCATGCGGCTGTTCATCAACTCGCCGCGCACACCTTGCAGAGAAATAGAGAACTCTTTATCGCGCTGCGCCAAACGCAGAGTGCCGCCGTTGTTGGGAATGTCAGCGGTGCCCAGTAATTGCCAAGGGGTCATATCAATACACAATAAGGGGGTGGCCGACAATCTTAACAGATTACAATCAATGGCCGAGTACGGGCTGTTTTAAACCCGCCCCGACGTGTGTCATTTTTAGCGCGGCAGCAGCTCAATCACACCCTTAATACCGACAAACGAGGTAAACAGGGAAAAGAGTAAAATTGCCACTAATATCGAGTTGGCAAACCTTGAGTTGCGGTGCTCGCCCATCAGGTCGCGCCGGTTGGTTAAGTAGAGAATACAGGCGACCGTGGCGGGCAGAATAACAGCGTTAAACGCCTGGGAGATAATCATTACCGCGATGGGGCGCGCAGAAAAAATGGGCACCACTAAACCCAGCAGGGAAATTAGCAAGACCATAATGCGATAGCGTGGCAGAGTCATATTCCGCTCGGCGCCGGTATAGTCACACAACAGCCAGGGCAGCATAAGTACGTTGGGAAATTGCGAAGATACGCCTGCCGCGACCAAGCCCAGGGCAAATATGGAGGCCGCAAATGCACCGGCTAAAGGTTCCAGCAGGCCAATCATTTGTGAGGCTTTGCTCAGGGTAACGCCTTCGGCGTAGAGGGTACCGCTGGCGGCGGCCATAATGGCGGCGCTAATGACAAACATCAGTACCACAGAGACAATGGCGTCGGTGCGCTGTTTTTTCTCATCAGCCAGGCTCCAGCCCGCTTCTTTTACCAGTGTGGTGCGGATAATAAACAGGCCCGAAAAAACTGTGGTGCCCACCATGGAGGCAATCACTAAAAATGGCCCCTTACCGGAGGTCGTATTTACCTCGGGGAGGTTGGGAACAAGTCCTTTGATAATATCGACCGGTGGCGGCATAAGAATAAAAAAGTTGATCAGAAAACAGGCGGACATCAGTGCCACAATGACGGCCAGGCTGCGTTCAAAAAACTGTGTGCGGCCGTTCCAAAAAATAAAATACACCAAGGCAACAAAAAAAGCGGCAAAGTAAATGGGTGCAATACCGCCGGGCACGAGAGCTTTGGACCATTCGTAGCAAATATCGGCGACTATGCCCATCACGCCCATCACACTGCCGCACACGCCAGCGGTCAGAGCGATAATAAAAAACAGACCCACCGCCGGATGAATGTGTTTGCGAAACGCTTGCAGGGCGGTATCACCGGTCACCAACGTAAAACGTCCGTATAGATTGATCATAAAAAAAGTACACAGGCAGGAGACGACAATGGTCCAGAGTAAGGACATACCGTACTCGGCGCCGGCATTTGCCATGGCCGTGACGCTGCCGGTGCCAATGTTAAAACCCAGTAGAAAAATACCAGGTAAAAACAGGGCCAGTGTTTTAGCGAATTTGGCCGCAAAAGTCGGACGGGTAGCAGTGTGTGTATTAGCTGACATAGTGAGTGCCCTGATTATTATTGTTGTCTATCAACATCATTCGCTCGCCTACCTGTGTAAACAGCGCAGGCAAGCGGGTATCTAGATTGTTTAAATGCTAAGCGCGCGAATAACCCCGCGAATTTCGGCCAAGCCTTTTAACCGGCCGATGCCGGAGTAACCCGGGTTCACCTTTTTGCCGATATCATCCATCATCTGGTGGCCGTGATCGGGGCGCAGGAAAATGCAGTTGTCGGGGTTGCTCTGGATGTCGCGTCGATTTTCTTCAGCCAGTAGCGCTTTAATGACACTGACCATATCGATATCGCTGTCTAGGTGATTGGCTTCATAGAATGAGCGTTGCTCATCCGCATCGCGACTGACACCCCGCAGGTGGGTAAAGTGAATGCGCGGGCCAAACTGTTGCGCCATGGCGGGCAGGTCGTTGTCGGGCCGACTGCCGTAGGTGCCGACGCACAGAGTCATACCATTGGACTCGCTGGGCAGGGCGCTAAACAATTCGTTTAAGTCATCGGCGGTGCACAGTATACGGGGCAGGCCCAGCATATCGCGCGGTGGATCATCGGGGTGAATGGCCAGCTTAACGCCCAGCGCTTCGGCTTTGGGTAAAACATTCGCTAGAAAATGAATCAGGTTTTCACGCAGGCCTGTGCGAGTCATGCCTTTATAGTTGGCCAGCATTTGTTTAAAGCCATCCAGACCATAGCTGTCGGTCATGCGTCCGGGTAGGCCGGCGATAATATTGTTGGTCAGCTGTTCCTTTTCGGCAGCGGACATTTGCTGAAAAATGCTTTTCGCTTCTAAAACTTCATCCGCGCTGTAGTCTTGCTCTGCGTTTTCGCGTTGCAGAATAAATAAATCAAACGCGGCAAATTTCTTTTGATCAAAACGCAGGGCGTAGGCGCCAGTGGGCAGCTTGTAGCTGAGGTCGGTGCGGGTCCAGTCAATGACAGGCATAAAGTTGTAACAGATGGTTTTAATGCCGCACTGGGCCAGATTTTCCATCGAGGTAATCCAGTTGTCGACGTAGACCTGACTGCCAGGGCGGGCGAGCTTAATGTCTTCGTGCACCGGAATGCTTTCCACTACAGTCCAGCGTAACGCTGCCTCGCCGGGCTCGGCGCGTTCAATCATCGCCTGATGTTCCTTAATAGCCTCTAGTGGCCATACCTCACCGGCGGGAATGGAATGTAGCGCGCTGACCACATCGGTAGCACCCGTTTGTTTGATATCGTCTATGGTAACTGGGTCATTCGGACCGAACCAACGCCATGATTCTCGCATAATATCTACGCTCGCGATTAAGTGAAAAAGTTAAGAGGTTGCCAGCGGTTGTAACGCGACTTCCACCCCTTGCTCGGCAATGGCACTCTGGTAGGCCTTTACCTGCGCCATAAAACTTGTTTGCTTAAAAAATGCAAATTTCTCGGCCCCGGCTAGGGTGAGAAAATTGTGTACGTCTTGTTCTTCTGACTGCGCCAAGTGTTTGGCAAAGTCGTCTTTACGTGGGTCGTTTAAATCGCTTGCTTGCAGGGCCTGGCGGATGTAAACCACCCAAGCGGCCAGCGCAAAAGCGAGATGGTTAGAGCGAGCGCCATGGATCAAGGCGCTGTCGATACTGGGAAACCAGCGCTGCTGAATTTTTTGTGAGCTGTCGGTGCCCACTTGCAAACAAGCGTAAGGTAAGTTGGCATTGCGAAAGCGTGCCAACACCTGATCAATATACTCTGTGCCGTCGATATCTTGAGGCACATCCACGGCTGGTAGTACTTCGTGTTTCAGGGTGTTCTCGGTGTAGTCGGCCAGCAGTGGGCGTTGCAGTGCCTCGTGTACATAGCGATCTCCGGCCAGATAACCGAGAGCCGCTAACATGGAGTGGCCCGCATTTAAAAAACGCAGTTTGACCCGTTCGTAGGGCGCAATATCGTCGACAAAGGTGGCGCCGACTTTATCAAACGGTGGTCTTTTACCGGAAAACTTGTCTTCTATCACCCATTGGGTAAAGGGTTCGGCGGCAACGGGGGCCTGGTCAATAACGCCGAGCTTATCCGCCACCTGCTGTTTAAGCGCGTCGGTGGTGGCTGGGGTAACTCGGTCCACCATTGAGGCGCAAAACGATACCTTAGCCGCAACCCAGGTTAACACCTGTGGTGCGTGCTGCTGCAGCAGTTGTGTAACACCTTGCTTTAGGTGTGCGCCACCGTGGGTAATATTGTCGCAACACAAAATGGTTAGCGATGCCTGATTAGACTCAAAGCGCTGAATAAGTGCCGCCGCTAAATAACCGTAAATAGAGCGTGGTTCGGCCAGCGATTGCTGATCGTGCTGTATGTCTGACTGCGTGGTATCAATAGCGCCATTGTTCAGGCAGTAACCTTTTTCGGTAATGGTCATGGTAACCAGCTGAGTGGTCGCTTTGGCCACGGCATCTAGAACAGCGCTTGGGTTTTCGGGGGCGACCAAAATACTTTTGATGGCGCCGATGATTTGGAAGCTTGTGTTTTCGCCCAAGGTCAGTTGGCTGTAGAGATAATCTTGCGGAGCAAGGTTGTCACGCATGCTGGGCGAACGCAGCGATACGCCGGTAATGGCCCACTCGGTTTCACCTAAATTCAATAGCGCATCGCAGTAAACCGCTTGGTGGGCACGGTGGAAGTTACCTGCGCCAAAATGCACGATCCCCGCGACTAAAGACGACCGATTGTAATCCGGTGTAGTAACCACTGGGTTCAGTGAGCCGAGAGTCTCGCTGCTAAGCCTTTGCATAGGTTCGTTAACCTCGTATCGTTTAAGTGCGATCAGCCTCTATGTTTTAACCGATTTTTGTGTCAGTTGTTATTGGCTTTACAGGCCGCCGGGGTAGCATTCAATAATGGTCATACCCTCGCTGGAATGGTAGGCAAAATCTTTGACCTTAGCGGGGCAAAAAAAGCGCTCCCATTGAGTTAAGTTTATTGCTTCGTCGCCTACACGCAAAGTGCCCGAGCCCTGTACTACCACACCGATAAAAAAGGCATCGTTAGTGCGGGCAAAGTCGCCTTGTACTTCGGCTCTTCTGATGCTAAAACAGGGTGTTTGTTCGGCATCTATCAGTTTTTCCAACCGGTTGCCCCCACCCTCATTGATAAGATCGCTGGGCTGACAGCGGAATTCGTTATCTACCTGTTCGGTGGGTACAGGGTCAAAATTAAACACATCCAATGCGGTTTCGATATCGCGATTCATAAAGCGCGCCGCCTCAGGAATTACATAGCCACAGCGTTCAAACTCAAACCGGACCGCCAAGTCGGAAGGCTCCATAATCTCCAGCATCAAAATCCCTTCGCCCAAGGCGTGGGGACGACCGCCTGGGATAAGAAATACATCGCCAGGTTTCACGGGTATCTTGTCAAAGCATTTTTCGATCGCACCAATGTCTTGGGTTTCGATCCAGACTTTTAATTGTTCACGGCTGGGCGGGCGCTGAAAACCGGCGTAAATGTAGGGCTCGGCGATATCGTCTCGGGTGGCGAGTATCACGTAGGCTTCGGTTTTACCGCGCGGCATACCCAGCCGCTGTTGGGCGAATTCACGGGTGGGGTGGGCCTGAAAGTGCAGACGCGTTGCGCTGTCTAAGTATTTAACCAGCGGAATGTCTTCCAGACCAAATTGACCTTCAGAACTTTGGCCCAGCATAGTCAGGCGATTTTGTTCCACGATTTCTTTAAAGGTTACTGCCGCGCCGGTGATGTTGGCGATATGCGCTAAGCCTTCCGAGATATGCTCGCGCCCTACATTGCGTGCCTCTACCGTAGAGCCAATCCAGTCTTCGGGGAAATGAGTGTCTTCGGGGTTGGCCTTGTCCTCAATGGTGTCGAGCATTTTGCCGCCCATATAGGTGCGCCAGACTCGATTGGCTGAGAATTTGATGATATTGCTCATAGTTTCTCCCCCGAAGGGCTCAGTAAGACTAAATAGTACATGTCAATTTTTGCAGGTTTTGCCCCTGGTCGAGAGCTTTTGTGAGTGTAGCCGATGGCAAATCCTACCTTATTCAAGGCCACAACTAAACCGTTTTATCTCGCATATATTGTCTCGACCTTGTTGAGCGAAAAGTAGTCAGTGATGATTTGCAGCGAGACGTCGCGATAAGTTGGCGGGTGATCGATGCCTTCTGGAGGGGGTAATCTTCGTGGTGTGTATATATCTAGTGCTGCTAGGTTTTAGCTCTCGCCACCTGTGCGTTCAGCATTAGCGTCTTCATCGATGGGGGTCAGCGGTGTTATACGATTAAACTGCTCTTCGAAGGCGGCAAAAAATGCGTTTTTAACCACACCCCATACCGCGCCCCAGGTTTGAACGTCGTTGTTGTCTAGCGTGCCTTCAATATCAATTTGAGTGGCCAGTTGATTGGTTTTTTGGTTATTGAAAATTGACTCGACAATATCGACCGCACCTTCCCACAAAAACTGCAGTACGCCATCGTTTTGTTGTTCTACGTCTTGTTGCCAATCGAGAATTTCAACATCTTCAAAAAAGGGTTTGATATACCCGTTAAGTTGCGCGTTGCTGGCTTGCAGTTCGGCGTAAATGTTGCCGTGGCCTTGGGCAAAATCAAGGTTGCCGTAAGCCCTGGCAAAGTCATTAATTTGTTTTAGCTGAAAGTTGTCGGTTTTTACCGCCACCGAGAAGTCGTTAAAATCAAAGGGGTCAAATCGTGCCTCTGCGCTGAGCGGTGAGCTTCCGAACAGGCGAGCGTTTAACGCTGCCGAGGCGATACGTTCGCCGCTGGCGTTTTTGATGTTCGTTAAATTGGCAACGCTGAGGTTAATCTTATCGGCGCTTAGGTGGACTTTGGGGTCGGAATCACGATTAAAGAAGTTAAGCTCGCCGTTGTGTATGTGGAGCGTGTTGATAGCGACAGGGGTCAGTTCATCCAGCAGAGTTTGCCAGTTACCACCTTGGCCCGACTGGGCATCTTCGGCGTTCGCGGCATCTTCAAAGTTTACCTTGGGCTCGCGAATAATAATTTCTAAAAACAATTCACCTTGGGTGAGTGCGCGCCAGTCTACGCCTATGGTTGTTTGTCGCACGCTTAAAAAGGGTTTGTATTGCTCGCCGCCGTTTTTGGTGATGGTGAGTGACTCAACGACATAGGCGCCCCTTATCAGGGCCAGGTCCACGTCTTCCACATGGCCGCTGTAATCGCCCAAATTATTGAGAATACGCTCGTTCAGCCCCCACTCAATGGCAACTGGCAGGCTCACCCGTATGATTAATAGCAAGGTGGCGAACACCAGAGCGATTGTTAGCGCTATACGTTTTTTACTCCATTTATGCCGTTTTTGTGACGGACTCATGGTCTATATACTCTCTGTGAATTGCCGAATGTTTTTTTGCATTGTAGGTAATAATTAAGCGGAAGTTATCGATAAACTTAACACTTCTTGAATGTGGTTACAAAATCTGAAATTTTAGGGGCGAGTTGTCAATATGGATTGAGACGAGAGATAATCAAGAATGAGGGTATGATCTACAGTTTAAACGTATTAGGTACAGGGTAGATGCACGCTTGGCTACTGGGTGTTGCCAATTTATGCAGAGGAGAGTCAAAGTCCATATAATGCTTAAAGCCGAGCTTTTCGTAGAATTTTCCAGCACCCTTCTTGTTGGTTTCTACGAGAATTTGTTCCTGACTGTCTGCACTACAGGCTTTTTTAATTCTCAGCCATAGCTTCTTCCCTATCTCACTTCCTTGATAGCCGCTTTTTACTACGAGCAGTACAGCTTCATTTATTTGGTCTTCGCGGCGACTATAGTCGAATTTTGTATAGGTACTATATTCAATATTCCGTATGACTAACCATGTCTCAGGTTAGATTGTATTTACGGATCAATTGGCCCTCGAATGCGATCTATATAGGCTTTTGTCTATTGCTAAGCATGGTCATGTATTTTGTAAATCGCCTTTGTCGTGTTTCAGTTTTTTTTGCGCTGATTAATCCGTAAGCGATTACGTAGCGACTCGACTTGTTAAGGGTCGCAAAAAATTGTTTTACCGGTGGATTGTTCTCTAGCGCGGCTAAGAAGTCGGCTGGTACTTCGACTTCACTGACAACGTAGGCGTTATCCCAGCGGCCGTCGGCTTTTGCTGCACGCACGTGTGCAAGCCCTGGCTCTTGCATTCGACCTTCGCTTATCAAGCGTTCCACGTGCTTCGTGTTTCTTTTTGACCAGTTGCTTTGGGGTTTTCGGGGCGTTATTCTTTGCACGTAAGCTTGTTCATCGACTGATTTTTTGACGCCATCAATCCAACCCCAACATAAAGCCTCGATTACTACCTCATCCCAAGTCACACTTTGAATCCCGGAATTTTTCTTGAATATTTTAATCCAAAGCTCATTCTTGATATTGTGGTTTTCTTGTAGCCATTCCCCGAGGTCTAGCGGAGTTGTAAATGACAGAGGTTGTAAAGAGTCGAGCTCATGCATCAGTTTCGATTCTCTTGGGTATGGTGTTTCATATTATCCAAGCGCAATACTGTTGAGTTAATTAATTTTCTAGATGGGTATAAATTTTGACCCATACAATGGCAGTTTTTTAAACGATAAACTATTGGATAGGTCGTTACGCTGGTATTGGCATAGCTTGCGATTTATGACAATCGCCCATCGCTCTTCTCACGTCTTACCGCCAAGCCATAAAACATTAAACCGAGCACCGCAGTGATCGCGCCCATGTAGCCGGTAGAACTCCAACCCAACCCAGCCGATATGGCAAAGCCCCCCAGCATGGGCCCTATGGCGTTGGCGGTGTTAAAGGCGGCGTGGTGGGAGGCGGCGCCCAGTGTGCGCGCGCCAACAGCAACGTCCATTAAATGGGTCTGCAGTGGGGGTGATATGGCAGCAATGGTGCCGACCAAAAATACGGCGGGCAGAATACTCCAAAGGTGTGCGGTGGTGTGTGGGTAAAGCAGCAGTACGACAATGCTCCACAGTAGAAGGCCGCCCACGGCTTTAAATTGAAATTTATCGAACAGCCAGCCACCTAAAAAGTTACCGCAGAACCCGCCCAGACCGAAGGTAGCCATGGTGATGGGAATCCAGTTTTGATGCACTTGAGTGACGTTCAGTAAGGTCGGGGCCAGATAACTGAATACACAAAACACACCGGCAAAGCCCGTGGCGCCAATCATCAATGCCAGCCATACCTCGGGCTTGTTAAAGGCTTTTAGCTCGGCCATGGGGTTGTTGCGCAGTTGATTGTGATTGAGCGGCACATAGATATAAATCAGTATGACGGTAAGCACCGAGATAACCCCCACCAAGGCAAACGCGTAGCGCCAGCTAATGGATTGCCCCAGCCAGGTCGCCATAGGGTTGCCAATCAGTACTGCTACCGTCAGCCCCACCATCACCCGGCTAACGGCTTTACCGCGCTGGCTGGGCGGCACTAAGCTTGCCACCACCAGTGCTGCCACCCCAAAGTAGGTGCCGTGGGGCAGGCCGGCTATAAAACGAAAACCGAGCAGAGTTTCATAATTGGGGGCCAGGGCGCTGGCAATATTGGCGATGGCGTAAAAGCCCATCAGCAGTAGCAATAAGTTGCGGTGAAAAAGCTTGGCCCCAAATACAGCCAACAGCGGCGCGCCCACTACCACGCCAAACGCATAGGCGCTGATCACATGGCCCACCTGCGGCTCAGAGACTCCCAACCCTTCGGCAATAGGAGGCATCAGACCCATGGCGGCAAATTCCCCGGTGCCAATACCAAAACCGCCTATCGCTAAGGCGATCTCAATCATCCACATGGCGCCCTTGCTAAGCTTGGGTTGAGTTGATTCGTTGTCGTGTTGCACGTTTAAGTAGGCTCTTAAAAAATAAAAAAGGGAGAACCCGGTTTCACGCTGGGCGCGACCGGTCCGAATTTCGTCAGTGCTTACTGAAATTTAACAATTACTGGTGGCGCTATTGTAGCCGATAGCGCAGTCTGTGAGTGTTAAGACAAGGTTAAGGCACCGGATAAAGCGGTATAAATCGCCGAGGGTTGGGCGGGACACCCTCAAGCTTGGCGTTGCTTTGCCTGAGCTTACCCGCTAAAATCGTACGGCATTACCGTACTGAAGGTGAGATTTATGGATACCGTAAGCGTAAACCAGTTTAGAGATAAGCTAAAAACCTTTGTAGAACAAGTGGTTAAAAATCACACACCGATAAAAGTTACTCGTAGAGCAGGGGAGGCATTCGTTGTTATGAGTGCCGAAGATTGGGAAAGAGAACAAGAAACCCTTTATGTTCTACAAAATAGCAGTTTGATGAGGCAGATATCGGAGGGGGTGGCGACACACGGCAAAGATACCGGCTATACACCAACCAGTGAGGAGCTAAATGAGATCACTGGTATTTGAAGGCAGGTCGTGGGAAACCTACGAAGCATTAAGAGAGAGGGATAAGAAGCTACATAAAGCGCTTTGCAAATTACTGAAGGAGATGCTTCGAACGAACCCGAACCAAGGAGTGGGAAAACCTGAACAATTGCGACATAACCTTACTGGCTTTTGGTCAAAACGTATTTCTCAGAAAGACCGATTAATTTATAAATTTGACGATAACTCAATTTATATTTTTGCGATCGGCGGTCACTACGAAGATCATTGATTAGGAGGGTGGGGTCTGTTTGTTTGACAGTTTTGGAGCGTCCATTTAGGCCCATGATTTTTCAACCACGTTAACCATTCGAAAACCCTCTGTTTTACTCAATTCATGGCTGTCCTATTATTTGATTACTGTAACTGTTCTTGCTGTTGGAAAAAGAAACCGTAATGAAGTATATGACCTAGCGCTTTCTCGTGATAACCCCGAGAAGCCATAACGCCCGCATTCAGCGGCTCGTCCGTTGAAATGCTTTGTTAGCAGCAGATTCCTCTAGACGCTCTGCCAACCATACTTTTATGATTGACTGCCTAGTTACACCCAAGCGACTCGCCTCCCGATCAAGCGACTCAATCATCCAAGTGGGAAAGTCGACATTGACCCGTTTCTGCACCTGATTTGAGCGCTTTGCGGAGCTTAGATCAAGGTGTTCTAGAAGATCTTCTTGGTCATCGTCAAATGTTTTATCGAACTCTTTAGCTTTCATACAGTGTTACCTCTGATTTTCGCGCCCTCCTAACCGAAATGATACGAATGGCACCCTTTCGGTAGGTGATCACTGCGGACCACACCTTTTCGTTTATAGCCCCAATGACCAGCGTCCTAGGTTCATCCATCGGCTTGGCGTCAATTTCTACTACATTCGGATCTCCCCAAAGCTCCTGAGCCTCATCAAAGTCAATGCCATGCTTCTCTAGGTTCGCCAGGTTCTTGGAAGGGTCGTATTCAAATCGATTCATGGTATATAAATTATACCTTTTCGGGAGGTTTTGCAATAAACTGCCGGAGCGAGATGGGGTGCTGCTCGAGCAGCAACCAAGATACCCACTAATTTGATCGCTATTTATTCTGGCAGAACTAGTTATTTTTAATTGAGGGTGTCCTATTTACTTTTGATGCGGCTTTTATCCTAATATTAAGAAGGCCATTTATACCGGTTTAGGCCACAGGCAAGGGTATAAACAAGCATACAGAGCTTTTCCTAAGAAAAACGGTTCGACCTGACACTTCACTTTCTAAGCGCCATGTACCTTGCTTTCTTGCCAGGGTTTGCCATTACAGGTTGCGTAGTTTTTGCAGCTTTTCATGCAACCCCGGCAGGGCAGTCGCGGTGAATATTGGCCAGAGCCGGAAAGGTTCTGGTCTAAACTTGAACCGTGTGGGTTTCGCTGGGTGGTTTCTTCGCTAAGTAAATCGTTCACAGTATTTTCCTCTTTCAAGTCAATACGCTACGCGCAGCGATTTAGATGACTTGGAATAGGAAACTGGCTTTTTATACTGTAATACTTACAGTATTGCGCCACAGGCTTACGATCTCAGTGTGCGATTGTGTTGCAGTAGCCCATATTTATTGACAACGAAACCGGCGAAAACAAGGGCATCCACACTAGCTAAACGGGAACACCCACAAAACTGACCTAAAATATTTTTAGCTACGGATTGAGCCACAGTCGCTTGTTAGAAGCTGTAGTAGCTCAGACTTGATCTGACAGTTACCCGTTTTAAGCCGGTGTCTGTCAGTTTAGATCTGAGTTAAATTTTTCTCAACCCAGATCGATTTTCCATCGAGCAAAGTGTCCATCGGTGTCCTACCACAGCACATCTTGCCTTGATGGGTTCGTTCATTGTTATAGTAATCCATCCACTCGTCCAGATCTTTCTGAAGCTCCTCGAGTGAGGCGTAGAGTTTCTTGCGAAAAGTGATCTGGTAGAACTCATTGAGTATCGTTTTATGGAAGCGCTCACAGATGCCATTCGTTTGGGGTGACATGGCTTTCGTCTTGGTGTGATCAATGTCGTTAATCGCCAAGTAGAGTTGATAGTCGTGCTGATCCACACGGCCACAATACTCCGTGCCACGATCCGTTAAAATACGCAGCATAGGCAGCTCCTGCTGCTCGAAGAACGGCAGTACTTTATCGTTCAGTACGTCAGCTGCCGTGATCGGTGTCTTCGTGGTATAGAGCTTACAGAAGGCCACTTTGCAAAACGTATCAATAAACGTCTGCTGGTAAATACGGCCCACGCCTTTGAGATTGCCTACGTAGAATGTGTCCTGAGAGCCCAGATAGCCTGGGTGCGCGGTTTCAATTTCACCACAGGCCTCGTCATCGTGTTTCTTTTTCTCAAGCGCCGCCACTTGGGCATCGCTGAGAATAATACCTTCACTGGCGACTTTCGCTTCCAGTGCTTTCAGGCGTTTTTTGAAGTTCTCTAGGTTGTGCCGCACCCATATTGAGCGAACACCGCTGCCTGAGACAAATATACCGGTCTTGCGTAACTCATTACTGGTTCTGTGCTGACCGTGAGCTGGCTGCTCTACGGCATAAGCAATCACCGCCCGCTCGGTTGCTTCGTCCACCCGGTTCTTTAAATTGGCCGTTCTACGGCTTTTGTTTATCAGGTTGTCGATATTGCCATCCTCAACCAGCTCCTGATAACGATAAAAGGTATCGCGAGATACCCCCATCACCTTGCAGGCTTTGGAGGCATTGCTTAATTCTTCCGCCAAATTTAGCAATCCGGCTTTGTGTTTAATGATGGGATTGTTAGTATGGATCATGAGAGTTACCTTTTGTTTTGATTTTAGATTCGACACCTTTATCAAAACGGGTAACTCTCTCTTTTGCAAGAGATATGTCAGATCTAGTCGGAACTAATACATAGAAGCCATTAGCCACCAACCTTGTTATACGCCATTGTTATAAATTCTTTAACTGGTTCAAATTCCGCCTCCGAAGATACGGTGAACTCAACATCACCAGTACCGTAATGGCCTATTGATGTTACATCTCGATAATTTTTAGTTCCCTCTGGAATATCCGAAGGCTTGAGCTTTAAGAACAGCTTGATGTTCTTACCTTTAACTTCCATACAAGCGATGTTCTGGGAGATTTTGTAAGCAACGTAGAATTTTTTCGGGACTTCTTCAATTGATTCATCAAGGCCAATGATAAACTCTCGTATAGTTGCTGTTAACTCTTGGATTTCCTCACTTTGTCCTTCGAGCCTTTCATCAAAGGTATAGGTTGCCGTGGCTCGGGTTAGCGCGGCTTTTTTGCCAGCCTCTACCATAACAGGATTTTTGTATCCATTATCAGATGTGGACGAAGACGTTGTTACTGCCGATGATTTTGCAGTATGAAAAACTTCTTCCAGATAAAGAGAGTTGTTTGAAAATAAGCGATATTTCCATAGTTCAATGTTTGCGCCCATAACCTGAACGGCATGCAAATCATATTTCTTATAGTTTGGTGCAATGCATATAACCCTAACATCAGACCAATCTACCTTTACACCATTTCCCAACCGCTTTTGTACCGCGATCTCAAAATCACCCTTGTGATCTTGAATCCAATGCAAGTAAAAAAGGCTTTGATTAATAAGCTCTGATGATTCGACTTTTTTGTACTCGATAATCACCGGATTGTCTTCTTCTGATAGAGCGAGGCTATCAATTCGACCTGCGTGCTGTGCACCGGTTGAAAACTCACTGGCAACGAATCTGCAATTGAAGACCGTTTCGAGGTTTTTCTCTATCAGGGACTGCAAATCCTTTTCTAGAGCAAAGTTCTTCTGCTCAACAGCAGATAGCTTGTCTCCTGAAATATCGAAAATCGGCACTTGATGTTTACTCCATTGTTTCTTTGGCTTCTAACGCCCAAAGCAGCGGCGCGCGTCAGCGCGTCCAGCCCGCAGGGTGATGCTGCCTTTGTTTGTTAGCTGTGGCTTCACCACAGAACCTTAATCTTATTTAAATGCTTGTTGAAAAAGTATTTCGATAGCTTGGTTGCATAGTTCAATAGTGGTTCACCAGACTCCTCGAATTTTTGATAATTCAGCATGCTGACTTCGTGCCTAACTCCAAACGTAAAGCTGCCATCTGGATTCTTGACAATGATGGTGTCGTAATCTGAATCCAACGTTTGGTCGACAGGGTAAGCCCCATACTCCTCGACCAGGGATACTATTTCAGCCACCAACTTCTTTCTATGAATGCACACGTCCGGCCTGAAATCTACACCCCAGCCATTGCTCCCATCCAAGTTTAGGAGCTCCTTGCGTATTGTTAGAACCTTTAGCAACTACCACCGTCCCCACCGCCAGAATCGCCACCACCAAAGCCTCCTGAGTAAAACCCACCTCCTGAGCGGTCGGAGAATTTACCCGGTACTGGCGTGCCCTTTAAGATTCCTATTTTATATAGAACAGAGATAAAGAGAACAAGTAAATAGGAACCAAACACTAACGGAGCAATTATACTTTGAAAAGTATTTTCAGATGTAACATCTGTTGCGAACCAAAAGAAACTAAGAATTGATATATGAATAATCCATTTAATCATCTTCATTTCCTCTCTTTCTCGAATTAATTTCTAACGCCCAAATAATGGGCTAAGTAATGTTGGCTAAAATAGTGAGGAACGAACGGTAGCCAACTGTTACGTGTCCCTGTTAATTTGCTTGTTAGTTGCGTTGTTTATTGAACACACAAAACTAACAAAAACTTACCATGTTTAAGAAATGGTAGGAAGAACTAAAAGCACCGCCGCAATACACACCAAAACGTAAACTTTGAGCCTTAAAAACTAAAGCTAAATTGATAACCTAAACGCGTAAGGCGAAAACTGGAGTTAGCAAAAGGAAAGGGATGTTTGAAAGGCACTTCCATTGCCAAACCAAGGATTGAACCACACACAAAATATCAAGTTGAGCACATAACGCGATAATAAAATTTACCGAATTATTGCGGACAACTAACGCCCAAATAATGGGCTAAGTAATGTTGGCTAAAATAGTGAGGAACGAACGGTAGCCAACTGTTACGTGTCCCTGTTGATTTGCTTGTTAGTTGCGTTGTTTATTTAACACACAAAACTAACAAAAACTTACCATGTTTAAGAAATGGTAGGAAGCACTAAAAGCACCGCCGCAATACTCACCAAAACGTAAACTTTGAGCCTTAAAAACTAAAGCTACTTTGATAACTTAAACGTGTAAGGCGAAAACTGGGTTTAGCAAAAGGGAAGGGATAATTGAAAGGCACTTCCATTGCCAAACCAAAGATTGAACCACACGCAAAATATTAAGTTGAGCACATAACGCGATAATAAAATTTACCGAATTATTGCGGACAACTAACGCCCAAATAATGGGCTAAGTAATGTTGGCTAAAATAGTGAGGAACGAACGGTAGCCAACTGTTACGTGTCCCTGTTGATTTGCTTGTTAGTTGCGTTGTTTATTGAAAACACAAAACTAACAAAAACTTACCATGTTTAAGAAATGGTAGGAAGAACTAAAAGCACCGCCGCAATACACACCAAAACGTAAACTTTGAGCCTTAAAAACTAAAGCTACTTTGATAACTTAAACGTGTAAGGCGAAAACTGGGTTTAGCAAAAGGGAAGGGATGTTTGAAAGGCACTTCCATTGCCAAACCAAAGATTGAACCACACACAAAATAATAAGTTGAGCACATAACGCGATAATAAAATTTATCGAATTATTGCGGACAACTAACGCTTTGCTAAGGGGCAAATAATACGTTTGCTATAATGCGCGGAGCGCGAGCAAACTGTTATTTGTCCGTTTGAGCAACTTGTTATATGCAGCGGTGGCTGTACCAAACACTACACGACTTGTAATTGCCCGTAATAATAAAACCAAACCGTGAACTTTTGACGCTACACGCAATTGGTTGAACGAAATTAATAGTGTTGCCACCTTTGAAAAAGGTATAAAAGGCAACGCTTATTAGTGACTACACTAAACCGAATTTAGCGACAAACACTGTTTAAAAATGTCTTGCCCTAATGAATATTACTAAGAGCATATAACGCCCGCAACACCGGACAAATTGGAGCGCAGCGGAGATTTGTTCCGAGTGCTTGCGTTTGTTAGAGCATTTAGAAGAACGCATATACTAGAGATCCGATACTAGCTATTGAGCCAATTATGGAGATGGCAAGAACCATATTGTTTTTCCACCACTTACTGTCCTGAAGAAGTGGTTTTTCTTCTCTATCTATTTGGGAAAAGTAATATTTACCTTTTAATTTAGAGACTTTAAGAACAGAGATGTTTTCATATCCCGCCATTTCACCTGTATCAGAAAAAGATATTGATCCAAGTAGTGCCTTATGTACACCAGAGTTTAGAGTGTTTAAAAGTTGATAGCGTCTAGCTGGGAGTTCGGGCACTAAAACTGAATCCTGATTTTCATACAGCACATTGCAAAAGGTCACAACTGCATTCATAGTAGACAGATCAGGATCTGCAGTATCACGAAATATCGCTTGAAAATGATCAATTTCATCTCTTGCAATAGGGTTGACATCCTCTCTATCAAGATCACAAACCACAATTGTATTTATCAGAACATCATCCAGTAAGTTGGTATTTGAGCCAAACGCAAAAAATTGGGATCTAATGCCTCTATCTCTATAGATCTTTGCCAATTCTTTGACTGAAGCGCTGGGCCCGCATGCTATGGTAGGCTCGTTTTCCGACGGCATACCTTTAGGTTCGCTGTCATTATTGAAGTCGAAATGCGTCCACTTAACACTGTATTTCTCAAGGGAATTAATAACATCCTTTTTTAGCTGTTGGCCATAACTAAGCTCATGACCTTCCTGTGCCGCCACATATACTAAAGAACCTGGATATATTCTTTTTACATACCGAACTAAAATCTCGGCACGAATGCTATCTGGTGTAGTAAAACGGAAAAAATTCTTGTGACCATTATTTGAAAGAAATGTAGCTGACGATATAGTCGAAAAGACAGCTATATTGGAGCAAACCTCAGACTCTAATATTTCTCTCATTGCTAGGCTGTCAGTAGGGCCAATTATTACCAAACAGTCTTCTGCTACGAGTTCCTTAGCTTTTTCGACAGCTGTTGAAGCTAAGCTCGAATCATCTTTGACAACCAGCTCAAGAAAAATTCCTTTCTTCTCTAACCATCCAGCCTTCCGGTCGATCATGTATTGTGCTGAATCTAACATCCCCCTGCCAGCTTTGGCGTTTGCTCCAGATTTTGAAGCAATAATCCCAATCTTAACCTGAAGCTTTTTCTTCATCGATTCACGAGCTCCTTGCCGAATATTTTGCTATTGCCTGTAGAGATCAGTTCTTTGTATCCATTATCAATGTAGAAGTTGCTCGCGAATTTCTTTGTTTCTGTAGATTTGTAGAGAAGACTATTAACAAGGATAATTGCATTAAAAGATTCGACTGAAAGGGTTTCAAAAAGCCGAATGAGTTCCCCACCAACACCTTCACTTCTTAGCTCTTCTTTTACAAATATATTTAGAAGCTCAATAACATCAGGAGCAAAAGGTTTTCCATAGCAGAACCCTACTATAGCCCCTTTGTCAACGGCTACAGAGGCGGGGTACTCCTCAATATATTCTCCAATACGGCCTGTAACTTCACGACCAGACGAGAATGAAAACAGTTTGGAAATCTCCTCCTGATCTGTATTTATTGCTTTACGTATCTCAATCAAACTTTCCTTCCTAATTTTTCTTGGGTGACTTGGTGCTCTAACGCCTATAGAACAGGACGCGTTTTAAGTTGATGGAGCGAAGAGGAGGCGGCTTAAAACCGTTCCTGTTACTATTTTTGTTAGGCATTTTTCATCCACTGATCATACCTTTCTAAAATAGTTTTCTCTAATTCAATATCTTCTTGCATATTTCCGTGAAATGAGTGGCCGCCTGTGACTTTATGATGGTAGTCATGCTCCCATAACTTTGACCATTCATAAGTATCTACAAATGTACTCTTCGGATCTCTAAAAGTAAGCCCCTCGGCAATGGCTTTAACACTTGAGACTTGGTTAAATGCATCAAAGCCCTCCCAAGAAAGACCCAATCCGACAGGGGGCAGGTGCCATTTATCCAAAGTTCGTACAAACTCCATAGGTAGATACTCAATGTCTACATCAGAACCTGAAATATTCTGGCATAAATTAAAAAACTCACCCGAAGAATATGAGGTTTGAGGGCCAGTAACGTTATAAATTCCACTCTTGTTTTTTTCTGCCATTGAAATGGCCCATTCGCACATATCCCGTGCATCAATCCATTGAACAGGTGTTTTTGAGTTTCTAATAGCCGTAGCACGACCACCATGCAAAAACCTTTCTATCCAATAAGTGAGGCGACAGGTAATGTCATAGGGGCCAGTGATTAGGCCAGGTCTTAGAATGAGGTGGTTGCCAGGCATGGCATCTTGAAGAATGCACTCGCAAGCGTACTTATTCTCGCCATAGCCTTGTCGTTCGCGGTTTTCGTCCTCATCACTCTCAGGTATTGGATTAAGCTTCTCCGAAGCTTCATCAAGCCAACGATCTCCCTTGACGTTATATACACTTATGGAGGATATAAATATGTAAAACTTGGTGCTGGTTTTAAGGTGTCCAAGGGCACTGCGCATGACTCGAGGAATGTAACAGCTGGTGTCAATAACCACATCCCATTGCTCGTCGCCCAATCGGTTTAGGTCCGTCTCCCTATTTCCCACGACATGGCGAGCGCCAATAACGGGTTCGGATTTCAGCTGACCTCTGTTGAAAATAGTTACTTTGTGGCCCCTTTCTAAAGCTGCATTTACAAAGTGTCTGCCAACAAACAACGTTCCGCCAAGTATTAAAATATTCATATTGTGTATGTACTTACTCTTGCCTAACGCCCAAAGCAGCGGCGAGCGTTAGCGAGTCCAGCCCGCAGGGCGATGCTGCCTTTGCTTGTTAAGTGTTTTACTGTGTTGATGCTAATCGACTTCATATTTAAACTTTTTTGGTTCGGCCCATTTTTTGAATTCTTCTAAGAACCTATGTTGCTCAGACTCAGACATCTTGACTGTTTCTTTACCCGGCCAACAACCGGTGCATTTATATATAACAAAATTAATTTCGCCCACAAGCATTTCCCATTCCATATGACCGGTACGGCCATCAATTTTTCCAGAGATTTTTCCACCCCGACACCTTGAAACGAGAATTCTGTCATTGCTTCTCCAGACACTTAACATTTTAATAGGTGTCTGGGGCAAAAAACCGCCCCCCAGACATCTATCTCGGTTAATTAAAAATCGACACTATCTCACAGCCTATGGCTGGTCAAGGTTTCAAGCTGTTTGTCGCCTAATTTAACCCGAGATAGACGTCGCAGAGTTGACGCCTATCCCGGCCTTTACAGTCATTGCTAAGCAATTGAATCATAAACATTTATTACGAACATTGGTAATAGTCAGCCGAGATAGACGTCACTCGGACTATTTTGACTATCCGGATAGACCGTACTACTCTTAACCTGTATGAATATACAGTTTTGAGGTGTGGGGATGGACGATATTCCAAAAGTGCTGCCCAGTAAGCCTGTTCGGTTTATGGACCGGTTTCGTGCTTTTATCCGCGCTAAGGGGTTGGCGTATAAAACCGAAAAAACATACTGTACCTGGGTGGTGGATTATATTCGTTTTCATAAGATGCAAAAGCCGGAAGAATTGCATAGCGCAGACGTAGACCGTTATTTGTGCCACATTGCTACTAAGCGTTATTGCTCGGCAAATACTCAGAAAACGGCATTGAATGCGCTGGCTTTTTTGTACAACCAGTTTCTTAATCAACCCCTTGGTAAACTTGAGTTTCAGCGCTCAGTACGCCCGAAAACATTACCAACGGTGTTAAGTCACGATGAGGCTAGACAGGTACTTGATCAGCTGGAGGGTGTCGCATGGTTGTGTGCTTCGCTTATGTATGGGAGTGGCTTGCGGGTAATGGAGGCCGTGCGTTTGCGAGTTCAGGATATTGATTTTGCCAATAATTGTTTAATTGCGCGAGAAGCTAAGGGGCGCAAATGGCGTAGAACGCTCTTGCCAGCGAAGTTGTTGGAACCTTTACATCAGCAAATCGAAAGTGCGCTGGAGATTCACCGCCAGAATTTAGGTGAAGGCTATGGTGCGGTGTATTTGCCTGATGCCTTAGCAAGGAAATACCCCAAGGCGCCTAAAGAGTCAGCTTGGCAATATGTATTTCCCGCTGCCCACCGCTCCATTGATCCGCGTTCTGGTGTAGAGCGACGCCACCATATTGGTGAGC
Source organism: Gilvimarinus sp. 1_MG-2023 (assembly GCF_030548285.1). NCBI lineage: Bacteria > Pseudomonadati > Pseudomonadota > Gammaproteobacteria > Cellvibrionales > Cellvibrionaceae > Gilvimarinus > Gilvimarinus sp. 1_MG-2023. Next base: position 424,982 of record NZ_JAUOSC010000002.1, on the reverse strand, counting down.
AACAGGTCCAGCGGCAGGTGAAGCGCGCTGTGCAAGCGGCCAATATTCATAAAAAGGCGGGGTGCCACACGTTTCGCCATAGCTTTGCAACTCAGTTATTGCGCTCAGGAACGGATCTTCGCAACATTCAGGAGTTGTTAGGCCACACCAGTCTGGAAACCACTCAGATTTACACTCACGTGGTGAGTATTGAGCAGCGAGGCGTCAAAAGCCCAGTGGATGAATAATGGGGGCTTGGTGCTTGCCGTTGGAAGTGCTTGCCGTTTATAACGCGGTTGGCCCTTACCCCATATGAGGCAAGGGCCGCTCGGTTAGCGGTCGGGCAGGGTGACGTTTAGCTCTAGTACCGAGCAGTCGTTGTCGTCATCGAGCTGGACCGACACCTGATCTTGATCGATGTCGACGTATTTGCGAATCACCTCGATGATTTCCTGTTGCATTAGCGGCAGGTAATCGGGTTGGTTGCGGTGATTGCGCTCGTGCGCCACTACAATTTGCAGACGTTCCTTGGCGACCGAGGCCGAAGAAGGCTGCTTTTTGTTGATAAAGTAATCAATTATGCCCATTACTTTCCTCCTAGCAGGCGCTTCAAGAAGCCCTTTTTCTGCATTTCCAGGAAGCGGTGTTCAACGTCTTCGCCTTCCAGGCGGGCGACGGCATCGCAATAGGCTTGGCCGGCTTCCGACTCTTCGTCGAGAATGACCGGGGCACCTTGGTTGGATGCTTTAAGTACCGCTTCAGATTCGGGGATAACACCCAGCAACGGAATGGCGAGAATTTCTTCTACATCGGCCACGCTTAACATTTCGGCGCTGGCGACGCGCTCGGGGTTGTAGCGCGTTAATAGCAGATGTTCTTTGACTTGTTTGCCCTGCTCGGCCAAACGCGATTTGCTTTGCAGTATGCCCAATATGCGGTCGGAGTCGCGCACCGAGGAAACCTCAGGGTTGGTCACTACAATGGCTTCTTCGGCAAAGTAGAGCGCCATTTGCGCGCCCTGCTCAATACCGGCTGGGGAGTCGCAAATAATATAGTCGAAGTCTTCGGCCAGCTCGTTTAACACCGCTTCTACGCCTTCGTAGGTGAGCGCGTCTTTGTCGCGGGTTTGCGAGGCGGGCAGAATAAACAGCCCTTCGGTGCGTTTGTCTTTGATCAGTGCCTGTTTCAGGCTGGCTTCTTTGTTAATGACATTAACAAAGTCGTACACCACGCGGCGCTCGCAACCCATAATCAGGTCCAGGTTGCGCAGGCCTACATCGAAATCGATAACCACGGTTTTGTGTCCGCGCAGGGCAAGGCCGGTCGAAATAGCGGCGCTTGATGTGGTTTTACCAACGCCACCCTTACCGGAAGTTACAACAATTATTTTAGCCACGGTGTTTCCTCAAAAAGTGTTGGCACTGTCACAGTGCGGCAATTTCAATAGAATCGTCTTGTAAAAAAATCTGGGCGGGTTTTTTCCAAACCTCGGCAGCGATGCCGTCGTGCAGTATAAATTGCCCGGCAATCGAGACAAGCTCGGCCTCCAGCTTTTGGCAGAAAATACGCGCGCTGGGGTTGTCGCGCACTCCTGCCAGCGCCCGGCCGCGCAAGGCGCTGTAAACGTGGATATTGCCATCGGCAATGACTTCAGCCCCTTCGCTGACGGGGGCCAGTAATATTAAATCGGCGCCTTCGGCGTAAACCTGTTGGCCCGAGCGCACCGGTTTGTGAATAACCTTGGCGGGTAAGCTGCTGCTCACTCCCGCAGGAGCGGCTGCCGGCTCAGCAGGCGGGGCTTCGGCCTCGGTGCGCGGGCGCGGGGCCGGTAAATGCACCAGCCCAACATCTTTTGCCAGTTGTGCCACCGATTCTTCGGCGCCGCGAAAGCCGTACAACTGAAAGCCCGCGCTGCGGCACTGGTCGGCAATGCTCTGCAGTTGGGCTTTGTCTAGCTCGCCTTCGAAGGAGGCGAGGTTTAAAAACAGAGGCGAGCCGGTAAAAAACAGAGGGGCGGTTTCAATTTTGTCCCGCAGTGCCGCGGCAAATTCCTCGGCTTGGTAACGGTACAGATCCAGTACCATGCTAGTAACGCTGGTGCCTTTGATGTGAAAGCAGGGGTCTGCCATCGAGTAATCCTAGTTCGTGCGGTGTGTGGTGATCGCTAGTTGATCGTGTTTGCTGTAATCGCATATTTAGCCCTTAGTTTTGGGCGCAATGCATGGTTATACGCAATGGCCCCGCAATATACCAAATATTGCGGGGCCAAAATATGGTTTACGTCTTATGTGGGGCTTTTTATGCGGTCTGGGCTCTGCTCAACGGTTTACTCGCAGGCGTCTACAATCGCTTGTGCGGCCAACTTACTGGCCTCCAGCGTTTTAGTTTCCTCGTTGCTGACTTCGGCCCGTACGCTGAACATGGTGTCGCCAACGAGTACATTCAGGGTTTTAAACCGGCCGACTCCACCCCAGGCGGCTTGATCGCCTAAGCCGGTAACGGGGTCCCACTGCATTTTATTAACCAGACTTTTGGCAAAGTCTTTGCCCATATCGACATGTTTTTTATCGATCGTGCCATCTTTGGCTTTGGCGTCAACGGCTTGAGCTGCCTGCTCGGCCGCCTGTGCTTTCTCTTCGTCGCTCAGGGTCCTGTGTTGGCGTATAAAGGTATCGGCATTGACCTGGCGAATGTTGCTCAGCTCCAAGGCGTCGTCTACATCAACCTCCATGGCGAAGTTGCCTGACCCCACCGTTGATTTGCGTCCGGTTTGCCAGCTAATGCGGCAACTTGAGCTGTATTTGGTGACGTTTTCATTGATATCGATTTTTTCTGGCAGCATGGGGAATACGGTGCGAGCGCGCTCGATGGTGAGTAGGTCGCAGGGCGACTGGGCGGCGTCTAGTAGGCAGGCAGAGGCGCTGCTGGTTTGGCTTGATTCTGGGCCGGTGTCACTGCAGCCGATTAAAAGGGTAGCGCTGGCGGCCAGTGTGGCGGTTAATAAAGGTTTCCATATGGTCATTGGTCTGTCCCTATTTCAGTCTTTAGTTAGTTTTGATGCAATCGCCATAGCATAGCTAGCAAGCCTGTTGTCGACAATAGGGTGCCTCTAATAGGGTTCACAAAATCATGCTAATTTTGGCTGTTAGAGAAACAATAGGGTGTGAGGCCCAGCCGCTTGGCGGTGAGAACCGATCTGTAACGCCTGCATAAAGGATGGGCGGGGCCGACGGGTGAGCATCGGCCCAGATTGGAGGTGTTTATCGTTCGCTAAAAACCAACGTACACCACGGTGACGGGGATCGGTTCATTTGTTCGATTGTTTCCGTGAGAGGCCGGCGGGCGGTGACGGATGGCTTCTAGCTCAGGGTCGTAGCCGACTTGCAGGCGGTTGCCGAGTTTTTGTCGGGTTTCATCGCTGATTTGTTCGCCGGTTGACTCGGTTATAGCCGCAGGTGGTGTGGGGCCGGGTGCGCGTGGGGCCGAAACCACCACTTCTTCGATAATGCGCTCGTTATCGCTTTGCGCCAGCGCTGAATGAAAGCCAGCCGCAAGCGCTAATGTGCAGAGCGCAGTTAGGGTTTTCCGTGATTTAAGTGCCATGATGTGCCTCCTGCCGCAGGGACTTTCTTTGAGTTTAGTCCATGGCGCGGGTGCGGTAGCGGTGGGTGGCTAATATATCGCCTAGTTCTCACTTTTCGCCCCGTTTTTACTTTTCGTGTGAATCGAAGGGGCGGCGGTAGCGCTCATCTTTGGGGGGGATGATATCGCCGTCTTCATCAATAGCGGGGTAGGGTAATTTGTGCGCCTTGCAGTATCTGACCATTTTGGGGTGCATCCACTCAAACAGTGTGGTGTGGTAGTGCTCGTCTTCGTTGAATTCGCGCTCATACAGGCCGGCTTTTTGCCGCTGTTGCATCGCCTCTTGCAAAATAATGGCGGCGGCGACACTGACGTTGTAGCTCTCTACCAAACCGATAATGGGAATGGTCACATGGGCGTCGGCCTCGCGCGAGGCGTAATCACTCAAGCCATGCTTCTCTGCGCCCATCACCAGGGCAAAGGGGCGGGTGTAGTCCGCTTCGCGGTAGTCGATGGCGCGGTCGGACCAGTGGGCGGCGTAGAGTGCCATGCCTTGACCCTTTAGGTGAGCCATACCCTGCTCAATATTCTCGTGTACGACCTGTTCGGTAAAGCGGCCAATACCGCCTGCTGTGTTGTGATACACCAAATGGCCGCGTTCGGGTTTGACCATATGGAGGGTGCCGATGCCCGCCGCCTCAGCGGTGCGCAAAATGGCGGAGATGTTCTGTGCCTTGTGGACTTTATCGGTCAGCACGGTCATATCGGGCTGGCGCTGTCTCAGTACTTGTTTAAATTTCTCGAAGCGTTCGCGACTCATGATTCTTCTATGGTGGTCAGGGGAGCGGGTGGCCATTATAGTGGATGGGTGAATCGAGAGCATCCATCGTCTGGAGGTTTGATATGAAAGCATCTGAATTTTTGAAAAAGTACGAACAACAGCAATCGCAAAAAGAAGACGAAGAACACTCACTGCAGCATCAGGCCCGCGAGCGGGCGGCCCACTTGGAAGAGGGGCTAAATGTGGGCAGCCCCTACGACTGGGAAGACCTCGAAAAGTACAAAAAAGAGTTAGCCCGTATGGATCGCGAGGGGCCGGGCAAAAAGTGATCGTTTGGCTGTTAAGTTACCTGCTGCTGGGTGCCGCTACCGGCTATATGGCCGGGTTATTGGGTATTGGCGGGGGCGGAATTATGGTGCCGGTCCTGGTGATGTTGTTTTCCTGGCAAGGGGTGGCGCCGGAGCATATGGTGCACTTTGCACTGGGTACTTCAATGGCGGCGATTGTGCCCACGGCTATTTCTTCGGCCCTGGCACACCACCGGCGCGGCTCGGTCTACTGGCGGGCAGTCTTATGGATGGCCCCCGGCGTGTTGTTCGGCGCGTTTCTGACTACTTTTGTCGCCACTTATATTCCCGCCAAACCGCTGGCGGTATTTTTTGCTCTGTTTATGACCGGTATTGCCGGTTACATGATTTGGGGCCGCCCCCCCAGGCCCGACCGTATTTTGCCCCGCGCACCGGGTTTGGCGGCTGTTGGTACGGGTATTGGCGGTGTCTCGTCGCTGGTGGCCATTGGCGGGGGTTCACTGACCGTGCCCTTTTTGGTGTGGTGTAACCAAACGCCGCAGCGGGCCATAGGCACATCGGCCGCTCTGGGTATTCCGATTGCGGCCGCTGGGGCGCTGGGCTATATGGTGAACGGTTGGCAGGCGGCCTCGGCGTTGCCGACGATTGGCTATGTGGTATGGCCGGCGGTATTGGCCATGGCAAGCATGAGCTTTATGACGGCGCCATTAGGAGCCCGACTGGCGCACCGTTTACCCGTGTTGAGACTCAAACAGATTTTTGCCGTAGTGATGGTAGCTCTGGCGGTAAAAATGTTGCACGGCGTTTGGTAATCACAAACGCTGCTCAATGACCTCCACCAGGGCGCGAATATGGTCGTCGCGATCATTCAGTGCCGCAATATAGTGGTACTGCTCGCCGCCCGCCTCAATAAATGTTTCGCGGTTTTCCTCTTCTAGCTCTTCGAGCGTTTCCAGGCAGTCGGCGCTGAACGCTGGGCTGAGAATGGCAATATTTTTTACGCCCTGTTGTGGCAGCTCAGCCAAGGTTTGGTCCGTGTAGGGCTTGAGCCATTCGGCTTTGCCGAAGCGCGATTGAAAGGTAGTGAGGCAGTCATCCGGGTTGAGCCCGGCGCGGGCAGCGGCCTGGCGCGTGGTTTTTACGCAAAAACAGTAGTAGGGGTCGCCTTTTTCTAAGCTGAACTTGGGGGTGCCGTGATAGGAGAATACCCACTTTTGCGGTGTGCCGTGCTGCGCTTGATGTTCGCGCAAAGTGGCGGCCAGCGCCTCCAGGTAAGTGTCGTTCTCGGCATAGCCGCTAATAAAACTTAACTCTGGCACCCAGCGCCAGCGGGTAAGTTCGCGCGCCAGTGCATCGAAGGTGGAGCCTACGGTCGCGGCGGCGTACTGCGGGTAGAGCGGTAAGACAATAATTTTGCGCACGCCGCTTTGTTGCAGCTGCTGCAGGGCCGAGGCGATTGATGGATTGCCGTAGCGCATGCCGAGGGCGACCTGGGCTCTACCGGCCAGAGACTCGGCAATTTTGCGCTGTTGTTTTTGCGCGATGGCGAGCAGCGGCGAGCCTTCGTCTGTCCAAATGCTGGCATAGAGCGCAGCCGATTTTTTCGGCCGCACACGCAAAATAATGCCGTGCAGAATAATCTTCCACAGAATTTGGGGGATCTCCACAATGCGCGGGTCCGATAAAAACTCCGCTAAATAGCGCCGCAGTGCGGGCGCGTCGGGCGCATCGGGGGTGCCCAGGTTGGTGAGCAGTACACCGACTTTGGGAGATTGTTTAACCGTATCATGAGCGTTGTCGGTGAGGGCAGAGTACTTGGCCATAGAGGGACTGTTTCCGTGTGTAATTGTCGCCAGAACCTGTTCACATTAATGGAATCCACCTGCTGGAAGCCAGTTTTGCTTTCAACTAGGCGCGGTGAGTGCTGTTTGGTTATTCCAATTAAACGAGTGGCAACAACGCAGGTGGCAAAACTGATTCCAGCCTTTCGGGGGGGCTAAAAATCCACCGCTGTGCGTTACTCGTTTTTCATTTGGGGTAACCAAATCTCTCACCTGGCGCCTTGGTTGGCGAATGTTTAATCGCGACAGGTTGTATTCATTCGTGTGAGCAGGCCCTAGTGTAACAAGTTCGGGGCTGTGGTGATCGCCCTGTAGTGGTACGTCGTAATGCATAAAACGATCAGTCCGGGGGATGTTGGGTTTTATGAAGCCACAATTGTATTTTGACGGTAAGTGCCCTCTGTGTCGGCGCGAAGTTCACTGGCTAAAAACATTGGCGGGCGAGCGGCTCGAGTTTGTCGATGTTCACAGTGCGCCTGTGACAGAAGCTGAGCGCACGGCGATGCTGCAGTGGCTGCACTTAAAGCAACCAGATGGAACTTGGTTAACGGGGCTGGAGGCCAATGTCGGCGCCTGGCAATACACGGCATTGGGCTTCTTGTGGGCGCCCTTGCGCTGGCCGGTTATACGGCCGCTGGCAAGGCGGGCTTACAATCATTGGGCGTGGCGGCGCAGCCAACGCTGCGACTGGGTTCCGGCTATACCGCCTCGCCCAAAACGAGGCGGTGAGTGATCGTTAATCTGCCGGGGCAATGCGTATAATTTTCCCGCCGCGCTGGTCGGTCAGCAGATAGAGGTAGCCGTCGGGGCCCTGAGTGACGTGTCGAATGCGCTCTTCCAAATCATCGGCCAGCATACGCTCTTCGTAGATAACGCGTTCATTTTCCACATCGAGCCGCGACAGTGTCTCGGCGCGCAAGCTGGCGACAAATAGATCGCCCTGCCAGGCGGGGAATTTATCCCCGGTGTAGAAGGTCATACCCGCGGTGGCCAGAGACGGTAACCAGTAATATACCGGTGTTTCCATTCCCTCTTTCTTAAAACCTTCACCGATTTTGCCGCCACCGTAGTTTTCACCGTAGGTAACCACCGGCCAGCCGTAGTTGAGGCCTGCGTGATCGATATTGACCTCGTCACCGCCTTGGGCGCCGTGTTCACCGCTCCAAAGCTCACCGGTATCCGGGTGCAAGGCCGCGCCTTGCATATTGCGGTGGCCGTAAGACCAAATCTCGGGCAGGGCCCCTTCGGTGTCCACAAAGGGGTTGTCGGCCGGTACGCTGCCGTCGGTGTTAATACGGATTACCTTGCCGTGGTGGTTGTCCAGCGTTTGGGCGTCATCCATGCGTGAATAGCGATCGCCCAAGGTTAAAAACACGGTGCCATCGCCTTTGAACACAATGCGCGAGCCAAAGTGGGAGTTACTTTTAAATTTGGGCTTTTGGCTGAAAATCACCTCAAGGTTCTGCAGGGCGTTGTCTTTGAGTTGGGCGCGGGCGAGAGCGGTACTGCTGGTGCCATTGGGGCCGGGTTCGGCATAACTAAAATAGATATAACCGGTGTCGTTGTAGTTGGGGTCGGTGGCGATGTCGAGCAAGCCACCCTGCCCCTTAACGACGATTTCCGGCAGGCCTGTCAGGGGCTCGCTCAGTGTGCCGTCCGTGTTCACGCGGCGAATATTGCCAACTCTTTCGGTCACCAGCATGGAGCCGTCGGGTAAGAATGCCAGCCCCCACGGATTGGTTAGATCGTCGGTGAGGATTTCGAGTTTAAAATCCTCCCGGTCACTTACAATGGTCTTGGCGACAATAGCGGGTGAAAAAGCCAGCGAGGCCGCGAAGGCTGCGGCGCAGAGAGTGCGAAAACCCATGGGATACTCCTGTAAATAAGGATGGTATGGCAAGAGTAGCAAGAGCAGCCTAAGCGAGCAACGCAGCGCTGGCCGTTTTGTTGCTGTGCCTGCCTGCCCGGTGCTTGTTTGGCCCACTGGGCTTGCTAAGGAGATTTGGCAATGAGCTTAGCCTGTCTCGGGCCATGCTGCCGGTGCCGCTAAAGGTCGTAAAAACCGCTACAAAACGGTCGTACCGCTTGGGCATGTATGCTAACTTGGGATCTTCAAAAGTAGAGGTTAGGTTAAGCCCACATGTTGATGTTTTATCCTGAAATCAAACCCTATGCGCGTCACCAAATTGCGGTTGATGCACCCCATGAACTCTATGTGGATGAATCCGGTAATCCCGATGGAATTCCGGTGTTATTTGTTCACGGTGGCCCGGGGGCGGGTTGCGGCAAGTATGACAGGCGCTTTTTTGACCCCGAACTCTATCGCATCATCTTGTTTGATCAGCGCGGTTGCGGCCGATCAACGCCGCACGCCGAGCTGGGCGGCAACAATACCCAAGCGCTAGTTGCGGATATTGAAAAAATTCGTCTTCAGCTGGGGGTGGATAAGTGGGTCGTGTTCGGTGGTTCTTGGGGGTCAACGTTAAGTCTTGTGTATGCCGAAGCCTATCCCGAGCATGTGCTTGGCTTAATTTTGCGGGGCATATTTTTGTGTCGCGATCAGGATCTGCACTGGTTTTATCAGCATGGTGCCAGTTCGATTTTTCCCGATTACTGGCAAGATTTCCTGGCCCCCATTCCCGAAGGCGAGCGCGGCGATTTAATGAGCGCCTATTACCAGCGTTTGACCAGCGATAACGAGTTGCAAATGATGTCGGCGGCTAAGGCTTGGTCACTGTGGGAAGGCCGTTGCGCTACCTTGCGTCCCAACCAAGACGTGGTGGATGCTTTTTCCAACCCTTTTAAAGCTTTGGCTCTGGCGAAAATTGAAGCCCATTACTTTACCCATAAAGCATTTTTACAAGACAACCAGATTCTGGCTAACGCCGATAAGTTATCGGGTATTCCCGGCATGATTGTGCACGGCCGCTACGATATGGTTTGCCCGCTGGATAATGCTTTTGCCTTGCAGAAAGCCTGGCCCGAGGCCGAGTTACAAATTATTCGCGACGCCGGTCACGCCTCACGTGAGGCGGGCATTGTCGATGCTCTCATTCGCGCCACCGATGCCATGGCGCGCAAGCTGCGCAATGATACCGACCAGATGGCGTAATGAAAGGTCTGATTCAACGCGTACAGCGTGCGGCTGTTGAGGTCGATGGCAAGTGTATTGGTTCTATCGATCAGGGCTTATTACTGCTGCTGGGGGTGGAGCGTGAAGACAGTGAAATTAACGCTGATAAGCTGCTGAAAAAAATGCTGGCCTATCGGGTTTTCTCCGATGCCGAGGGCAAGATGAACTTGAACGTCGGGCAGGTCGGCGGCGGCGTGCTAGCGGTTTCGCAATTCACCTTGGCCGCCGATACTCGCAAAGGTTTGCGGCCCGGCTTTTCCAGCGCTGCCAGTCCCGATCTAGCCCTTGAGCTATATCAGTATTTCGTCGCGCAGTTGCGCGCCGTTCACCCTATCGTAGCCACGGGCGAATTTGCCGCCGACATGCAGGTATCCTTGGTCAATGACGGGCCGGTCACTTTTTTGCTGCAAGGTTAATATTCATAATAAAAGCCTGAGAGTTTTGCAAATAATACGAACTATGAGTAAGGGATCTACGATGAAAACCTTGAAAAAAATCGTGTCGAACACATTGATGCTGGCTGCTCTTGCCGTGGCGCCACTGAGTTTGGCCGACGCCCTAGTTTGGCAGGCAAGCGTGGGTGATAAAACGGTGTATTTAGCCGGCACCATTCATATGCTCAAACCCAGTGATTACCCTTTACCCGAAGAGTATGAGCAAGTCTTTGCCAAGGCCGATACGATTGTGCTGGAAACAGATATGCAGGCCACTCAAACGCCTGAGTTTGCCATGCTAATGTCGCAAAAAATGCGCCTGCCCGCCGGACAGTCACTGTCTACTGTGCTCAATGAAGAGGTCTACGCTCAGGTGCAGGCTGCCGCCGAAAAACGCGGTCTACCACTGCAGGCGCTCGCTAACTATCAACCAGCTTTTGTGGCATTAACGCTCTATGTTATGGAATTGCAGACACTAGGGTTTGCCGAAGGTGTTGATGCAAAATACGCAAACAAAGCGAGCGAGGCGGGCAAAGTGTTGGCCGCGTTAGAGACGCCCGAGCAGCAGCTGGGCTTTATGTTGGCCATGGCCGAGCTCGATGCCAATGATTTTATGCGTTATTCCCTAGCCGATATCACAACCCTGCCCGAGCTGATGGGGCAGATGGTCAGCGCTTTTAAAACGGGTGACGCCGAGATGTTGTATCGATTGGGGGCAGAGCCGATGATTGATTATTCTCGCGCACTCTACGATACGCTTCTGACCGAGCGTAACCAAAGCTGGGTGGCGGACATTGAGGGGTATTTAACAACCCCGGAAACCGAGTTAGTGATGGTTGGGGCTCTGCATTTGGCCGGCCCGGACGGCTTGCCGGCGCTACTGGCCCAAAAAGGGATTACTGTTAAACGGTTTTAAACACGCATTTGTTAAGGATGATTGATGTCCGTACGTATTATACTCGCCACTTTTATAATTATGTTGGCGATTATCAGGCTGTACGGTCCACAATTTGTGCAACAATTTTCCAGTGATGAATTATCGCCCACCGAAGCGTTCGACCCATTGCGGGATTTGGTCGATCTTATTAAAGAGGTCACCCGCAAGTTAGGTGGCGGTTAAACGCGGCGCACGTAAAGTTTAGGAGTGTGATGTATGAAAGGTGGATTGTGGTTTGCAGTGGCGCTTGCGGTGCTGTTAGGTGTTAAATTTCTGGGTGGAGACCCGTCAGCTAATGCTGCTCCCGAGCAGGTAAATCAATACCCTAATGAGGTGGTGCTATACGCAACCTCATGGTGTGGTTACTGCAAGAAAACTCGAAAGCTGTTGCGCGATAACAATATTCAATTCACTGAGTATGATGTGGAAAATTCGGCGCGAGGTTCGCGTGAATTTAATGCGCTAGAGGGCAAAGGTATTCCACTGATGGTGATCGACGGTGAGGTTATTCGCGGCTATAAGCCCGACCTTATTTTGCAAAGTGCTCTGGCGGTGCAAAAGCAGCGCGACCTTTAAGTCTTAGTGCTAGCTTTCACTGAATCGGAGGCAGCCTTACGCCAGTCTACTTGGGTGCGCAGCGAGCATTAGCGAGTACCCATTCCCGCCCGCTTTTTTCATGTCTTAACCAGCACTGTTGTTTTTTCTTCCACAGCGTAAAGTGATCGGGCCGGCCCAGCTTGAATGCTTTGTTTTGCTCGCTGGTTCGTGGGCTTGGCGGGGCCTCAACAATCAACCGGCTCGTTTCGGTCAGCGCGCGGGGGGACAAAACCACAGGCGTGCCCAGGGCAGAGGATACGCGCTCTTGCAAGGCTTGCTGAACAGATTGCTCCGGCGATACCAGCCGGGCCGGTTGTGGCCCACCTGGTAAGTGTTGGCAGCCTGTGAGCAGCCAGACGGCGATCAGGCACAGCCCTTTGGGCGCCGTGCTAGTGGCCGCTATTTTCAAGGCTCAGTGCGTAAAATCGCATCACCCATGCCCGGCGGGTGGAACATAATGCCGTCGTTGGGTGTGTTTAGATGTGTTTTGGCAGAGACCGATGTTTTGGCGGCGGTATCGGCCGGGCAGCTGCCATGATCGCGATAATAAAGTGCCGCAGCTAACCGGGCTTCATTGCTATCGCCCAGTGCGTGGGTGTAATCATCATTCACCATACAGCCGGGCAGTTCAGAGGCGTCGGCACTATCGGCGGCGCCTGGGAAAAAGCCTGCGGCATAGTCGCCAAAACCTTTGGCGTTAGTACCACTAAACTGAGTAGTAAAGTAAGACTTGCCGCAGTTGTCGATGACATAGGCCCCGTAAGGCTTGCCGCAAGTGGCGTTACCGATTTGTATAACCTCTACATCCGCCCCGGCCAAACCGTTGATTACAGCCTCAGATGCCGAGCAAGTGCCGCTACCGGTAAGCACATAAACACGATTTAAGTTCAGTGTTGGCAGAGGTTGTCCTTCAGGTTCAGAGAAATTTTGCGTGGTTGAATGAAATTTAATAGGCGCCAGGCTCTCGCCACTAAAGGGGTCTGTCTCCGGATGCTTGTCATTGAACCGCAAAAAGTAGAAGTCTTTATCAGCAACATTGGTGCCGCCCACCATATAACCCAATTCGCTGGCAATATCGAGAAAGCCGCCACCGTTATAGCGCAAGTCTAAAACCAAGTCGCTAACGCCGGTATTGGCAAAGCTTTCAATTGCGTTTATGAGTTCGGTCTCGGCGGTGGCAATATGACTGTTAAACAGCATATAGCCCACATCCCCGGTAGCGGTGTTAATAATGTTGGTTTTGTTGACAGAAGCAATGGCCGCTTCTGTGGCGGTGAGCACGACATCACGGGTTTCAGTGCTGCCCAACTCCTGGAAAGTAAAGGTGTGACTTTGGTTGGCCACGGTAGGAATTAGCGCCATATTGAGAAGGTTGATGCCCTCGGCGCTGTCATCGTTAATTAAGTCAATGCCATCAATACTGACAATGCTGGCGCCGCGGCTTACCCCCGCCAGGCCGGCCGAAGAGCTGGGTTCGGTGTAAACCACCACGACTTCGCGCGGCGGCACACTGGACAGAATCACCCACTCCATACCGTAATCGACGGCGATACCGGAGTCCTGTCGGGCGCGGTAGGTATCGGTATTTTCCGACCAGTGGAATTGATCTTTCAAGGCACCCGATGGCGTGCGCTCTTGCGTCACCAACAAGTCAAAATACGTTGGGGTATCGAACAGAATCGGGTTGCGATCATCAATCTCATCGTACCAGAGATAGTATTCGTTACTGAACGAACGCAGGAAGACATTCTCATCGATATAGCTGCCGGCCATGTCTGGGTAGGCCTGGCCGTTGTAGGGCGCAATGCCTTGGCGTGGGTTTTCACACAGTGACCAATAGTCTTCCAAATTGGGAAAAACACCTTCTTCCCAGACGAATGTGTCACCGGTGTTGGCGCTGCTACTACTGATTGAGCTTGCCGCGCTGCTGACCGAGCTGGATGAACTGACAGTGCCGATCACATCGTTAAGGGAGCCGCTGTCGCCACCGCCACAGGCTGTTAGGGTGAGCGCTGCAAAAACGCCCCATGAGGTTAAGTGCCTTAGGGCCAGTGTTGGGGCTGATTTCAGCATAGCGCGCTATTCTCCTTGCCGCAGAAACTGTATGAGTTGGGGGTAGTCCTCACATTATCAGATGTCGATGCATTGAACACCTGATAATGATAAAAATCTCGGCCGTTTTAGCGTCTGAAAACCAAGAGTAGGACTCCGGTCGTGGCCAGTAGCCAGCTCGCCGTGGGGACGAGCGTAAGACTTACCGGGTCGGCTTGGGCGGTAATATGGGGCCAGTATGGCAGCAAGCAGAGCGCTGCGCCGCTAAACGCGGCGATACTGGCCAGTGTGAGGCGGCGCCTGACACTGGCCCGACGGGCCTGCCTGGCCTGTAATTCACGCTGCTCGGCAAGCTCCAGGCGCAATTCATCCAGGTGCTGCACTTGTTGCAGGGCGTTAAACACCAAGTGCGGTACTTCGGGGAATTTTTCCATCCACTCTGGCCCGTAGCGCTTAAAGTCGGCCCAAAGGGTTTTGGGGTGAAAACGCTGTTTGAGCCAGCGCTCCAAAAAGGGGTGGGCGGTTTCCCACAAATTGAGGTCGGGATAGAGCTGGCGCCCCAAGCCTTCGATGTTGAGCAGGGTTTTTTGCAACAACACTAACTGCGGCTGCACTTCCATATTAAAGCGGCGCGCGGTGCGAAACAGGTTGAGCAGTACGTGGCCGAATGAAATCTCTTTTAAGGGGCGTTCGAAAATGGGCTCGCACACCGTGCGCACGGCGGCGGCCAACTCTTCGGTGCGGGTGTCTTCGGGTACCCAGCCGCTTTGAATGTGCAGTTCTGCCACTTGGCGGTAGTCGCGGCGGAACATGGCCAGCATATTGCGCGCTAGGTAGTATTGGTCGGCGCGGTTGAGTGAGCCGACAATGGCCATATCCACGGCGATGTATTTGGGTTGAGCGGGGTGCTCACGGGCGACAAAAATATTGCCCGGGTGCATGTCGGCGTGAAAAAAGTTGTGGTCGAATACCTGGGTGAAAAAAATCTCTACCCCGCGTTCGGCCAGTTTTTTCATGTCGGTGTCTTGTTCGCGCAACTGATCTAAATTGGTCACCGGAATACCGGAGATGCGCTCCAGCACCAGGACATTGTTGCGTGTGTAATCCCACATGACCTCGGGAATGTAGAGCAGCGGCGAGTGCAGAAAGTTGCGCCGCAACTGCGAGGCGTTGGCCGCTTCGCGCTGTAAATCCAGCTCGTCAAAAATGGTGGTGCGGTAGTCATCGACAATTTCGACCGGGCGCAAGCGCTTGCCATCGGCGCTGTGGTTTTCTATAAGTTCGGCCAATAGGCCGAGCAGGCTGGTGTCCTGCGCGATCACCCGCTCGATACCCGGGCGCACCACTTTGACCACTACTTCGCGGTTGTCGTGTAAAACGGCTGCATGGACCTGCGCGACTGAGGCCGAGGCCAGTGGCTCGCGATCAAACTGTTGAAAAATCGTATCGACGTTATCGCCCAGTGACTTCTCCACCAGTGCTAAAAACTCTTCTTTGGCAAAGGGCGGCACCCGATCCTGCAGTGCGCTTAGTTCGCGTACGATGTCTTCGGGGACTAAGTCGGGGCGGGTGGAAAGCAGTTGACCAAATTTAATAAAAATGGGGCCCAGGGCTTCCATTGCCAGGCGCAGGCGTTGGCCGCGGCTGTAATCACCACGGGGGATGATACTGAGCGGTAGCAATAATAAACGCAGCCACCAGGGCAAGCTCTGACGTGGCAGTAATAGATCCAGACGGAAACGCGCTAGGGTGGCAATGATTTTTATCAGGCGAAAAAAGCGGCTCATGACTCAGGGCTGTTCCTTAGGGTGAGCAAGACTTAGTTGGTCTACGCGCGCTTGCAAGCGATCGAGCGCCAAACGGGTTTGGTTAACATCATCGGCAAACAGGTCAAACTCGGTGCGGCTGAGCCCAGCGCCACTTTCCTCGCGTACATATTCGGCGCCTAAATGGGCGGCGCTCTGGGCGCGATCGCGACTCCACTGCATGGCCTGGCGAAAGCGCTGGGCGATAAAGTGCGCGGGCAGGGTGCCAATAGTGTCGGCCAGCCACATCTCCCAGTCTACGTCTAAGGTTTGAAAAATAGCCTGTAAATCGGCCAGCAGCTGTGGGCTACCCTCTAGGCTAACGCCGGTGCCATGCAGGCTGTGGGCATCGCTGGCGGCCGCGACTTTTAATAGGTCATTGGCGCTGCCGTGCAGTGCGCAGCTGACCGGGCCGTCGTAAAACTGGGCCAGTTTGAGCGTTTCGCCCGGCAGAATAAAAAGAGTGAGCGCAGGCGCCGTACAGTGAATAGCCAAACACTGGCCCTGCATAGCGGCTAAGCGCTGTCGGCTGGCCGGGTCGTAGGCGAGCGCTTTGTGCGTGATGGCCTCAAAGGCTACCGCCAGAGCGGCGATCGCGGTGCGGTCGAGCATCAGGGCTTAATCCCGGTGTGCAGCGCGACGATACCGCCGGTCATATTGTGATATTCGGTCAGAGCAAAACCGGCGTTATCCATCATGCCTTGTAAGGTGGCTTGATCCGGATGCATGCGAATCGACTCGGCCAGATAGCGGTAGCTATCGGCATCGCCGGTAACCCATTTGCCCATGTTGGGCAAAAGCTTAAACGAGTAGGTGTCGTAGGCTTTTTGCAGCAGCGGATTGCCGGGCTTGGAGAATTCCAGCACCAATAATTTACCACCGGGTTTGAGCACGCGCAGCATGGAGGCTAGCGCCAAGTCTTTATCGGTAACGTTGCGCAAACCAAAGGCGATGGTAATGCGGTCGAAGGTGTTGTCGGCAAATGGCAAGAATTGCGCATCGGCCTGGGTTACTTCGAGGTTGCCGGCCACGCCTTTGTCGAGCAGTTTGTCGCGTCCCACCTTGAGCATGGAATCGTTAATATCGGCCAGAATGACCAGCCCGTCTTTACCCACCTGACGGGCAAACTGGTAGGACAAATCCCCCGTGCCCCCGGCGATATCGAGCACCTTGTGGCCGGGGCGTACCGCGGCTTTTTCAATGGTTAAGCGTTTCCACAGGCGGTGTACGCCACCCGACATTAAGTCGTTCATCAGGTCGTATTTGCCCGCGACCGAGTGAAAAACCCCGGCTACCCGCTCGGCTTTTTGGTCGATGTCGACGGTTTCAAACCCAAAGTGGGTGGTTTTCTTTTCGCTCATAACTCGCCTGTGTTGGGCTTCTTTGTGGGGAGGCTATTGTACATTGACTGCGCCCGAGCGTCAGTTTTCTCTGGACGGTGTTTGTGAGGCGGCTTGAATCACCAAGGTGCGCGCCAGCTTGTCGTGCCAGCCCTGCTTTTTTGAATCAAAAGCGATCCAGATAAAGCCGAGGCCCAGCGGTATGAGGGATACATAGTAGCCCAGGTAGCGCACCGCCAGTTGCCAGCGCTGGGGTGGCTGCAGGCTTGCTGCATCGACAATGACCGCGCCCAACAGCATTTTACCCGGCGTTGCGGATTTCACCAGCCAAAACAACAGCGTAAACGCGGCCGGTACGCCATAGTTGAGCCAGGGGTTTTCGGCGCTCGCCATCAGCATATTGAGCCAGCTGCCCGAGTGTTGATACAGGCCAATAGCAAGGGCGATAAGCAAAGGGGTAATGACTAGCGAGTCAATGATAGAGGCGAGCAGGCGCAGGCCAAAGCCTGTGTAGGTCGGAGTTGCGGCGGCTGGAGTCGGGTCGGTCATAGATATCTCGTTTGTCAGTTTTGTCAGTCGGTCTGTCGCACTTGTGTCGCTATTGGCCAAGATCGGCAGTATAGCGCCCCGCCAGCCCTGTCGTTATGGGGGTTGACGCATTGGCCCTAAAGTTGCTCTACCCTTAGGGATGGGTGTTACACGATTTACTAGGAAAACATTATGACGCAATTTATCCCCGCTTTGCTTGGCGGTTTGTTAATTGGCGCTTCGGCGGTGGGCCTACTTTACTGGTTGGGCCGTATTGCCGGGGTCAGCGGTATTTTATGGGGTGCGCTTAGCAGCGCGCGCGATACGCTTTGGCGCTGGCTGTTTGTCGCCGGTTTGTTGATGGGTGCCTGGCTGGGGCATCGTTTGACCGGCGTCGCTTACCCGTCACCGAGTGAGTTGCCGCTATGGCAGGCCATTTTGGGTGGGCTGGTGGTCGGTGTGGGCGTAAAGCTTGGCAGCGGCTGCACCAGTGGGCACGGAGTCTGTGGCATTGGCCGCTTGTCGCCGCGCTCTATTGTCGCTACCGCAGTGTTTATGGCCACCGGTATTGTCGCGGTCTATTTGATTCGCCACGTCTGGTAAGGAGCGATTATGAAAAATGTATTGGCGTTGTTGTGTGGTTCGCTGTTTGGTGCCGGGCTGGCTATCTCTGGTATGACCGATACGGCTAAAGTGCTGGGCTTTTTGGATTTGTTTGGCGCCTGGGACCCGACTTTAATGTTTGTGATGGGAGGCGCGGTAGCCGCCACTGTGGTGGGTTTTCCCCTTGTGCTCAAATGTCGCAGCCCGGTGTGTGAAGACCGCTTTATGCTGCCGAGTAATCGCCAGATTGACGGCAAGCTGTTGGCCGGGGCCGCTCTGTTTGGTGTGGGCTGGGGCATTTATGGCTATTGCCCCGGGCCTGCGCTTTCGGCACTGGTGTATCTGGACGTCCAGACCTTCGCGTTTGTGGCGGCCATGCTGGTGGGAATGGCCTCAGTGGCGCTAGTGCAGAGACTTGCGCGCTAGCGCTCTTTAAGTTTGCGGTAGAGTGTGCGCACGCTGATACCCGCCGCTTTGGCGGCGGCTTTTTTGTCGCCGCCGTGTTCTTGCAGTAATTGTTCTAAGTGCCGCGCCTGCAGGGATTTAAAGCCTTGCTGCGCAGTTGGGTCAGATTGCTGGTGGTGGCGCTCGCAGGCGCGGTCGGCCGCGACCGATCGCTCCAGCGTTGCGATGCTGATGGTGCGGTCGGTTTCCAGCAAGCTGGCCCTTTCCAGTACGTTGCGCAATTCGCGAATATTGCCGGCAAAGGGATGATCCTGCAGCCATGCCTCCGCCTTGGCGTTAAGGGTTAGCTGGGGGTGCAGTTTGTGCAACAGGGCGCGGGCAATCAGCGGAATGTCCTCGCGCCTGTCGCGCAGCGCCGGCAGGCAAATCGGAAAGACATTGATGCGAAAGTACAGGTCTTGGCGAAACTGGCCTTCGGCCACCAGTGTTTTTAAATTTTTGTGGGTGGCACACACCAGACGAAAATTAGCCGCCTGGGGTTGCACGCTGCCAATGGGGCGATAGGTGCCGGACTCTATCAGGCGCAGCAATTTCACTTGTAGGTGCAGCGGAATATCGCCCACCTCATCCAAAAACAAGGTGCCACCTTGGGCCGCCTCTACCAGCCCCTGCTTGCGATAGCTGGCACCGGTAAAGGCGCCTTTAAGGTGGCCAAATAATTCACTTTCAAACAAGGTGTCGGTCAGCCCGGAGCACTCAACAGTGACAAAGGGTTTGTCGTGCCGGTTACTGGCGTCGTGTACGGCGCGCGCCGCCAGCTCCTTGCCCGTGCCGGACTCACCCAGTAGCAATACGGACGCATCGCTGGGGCCGACACGGTTAATTAAGTCCACTACATTGTTAAAGGCGGCGCTCGTACCCACCATTTTGCTTGTGGTGGTGTCGACGCTGGCGGTGGAGATCGGCTTTAACAGCTCGATAAAGTATTTGAGCTGGCCGTTATCACCCTTGATGGGAATCATCTGGACATCGACATGTTCGCGCCCGCGCGGAGTATTGTGAATGTGCAGCACTCGCTCCTTGCGCCCAGATTCCTTGCAGGCAGTCAGCGGGCAGGATTCGCCCGCCTGGTCGCAGGGGCGATCATAGCCGTGGGATACTTGATAGCAGTGTGGTGTACGATCTGGGTCTATCGCGCCGAAGGTGGAGGTGTATAAATCATTGGCGGCCAGTACCCGATACTCTCCGCTCATTAAAATAGCAGGGCAGTCGTAGCCCTCCAGCATACGGGCTATATCCTGAGTGGTGTCGCGAGCGATTATCTGCATTGTGTCAAACCTGACTGAATTTATGTCAATTATGGCAGAAGGCGGTGGGTTTTTCCTGCAGCTAACAGCGAGAATAGTTAAAGTCTATGAAAATCAAAGAGTTGCTGTTTCATTTACGAGCCTGAATCTTGGCCTGAGGGTTGCAATATAGTTGTAGTAACGACACTAAACTGAATCAACAGGAGGCAAACATGGAAAAAGTCACCCTGCCCTTTGCGGCTAATAGGCAAGTTCATCCGGTGGTGATCGCCTTTTTTGATGAGCCCACCAATACATTTTCTTATATCGTTAAAGATCCGGATTCGGATTACTGCGCAGTGGTGGACTCGGTGATGGATATCGACTACGCCTCGGGTCGGACCAATTTCGATGGCGCGGATAAGATTATCGATTATATTCGCGATAACGGTTGGACATTGGAGTGGATTATCGAAACGCATGTTCACGCCGATCACCTATCGGCGGCCCCTTATATTCAGGGCGAGCTGGGAGGCAAGCTTGGCATCGGTAATCAAATCACGGTGGTGCAGGAAACCTTTGGCAAGATCTTTAACGAGGGCACCGAATTCGCCCGCGACGGCTCGCAGTTCGATCGCCTGTTTGCCGATGGCGATGCCTACACGATTGGCGGCATGACTGCCTACGCGATGCATACGCCTGGCCATACTCCTGCGTGCATGACCCATGTGATTGGTGATGCCGCCTTTGTCGGAGATACGTTATTTATGCCCGACGGCGGCACAGCGCGAGCCGATTTCCCCGGTGGCGATGCCAAAACACTCTATCGCTCCATTGCTCGGGTCCTGTCATTGCCCGATGATACGCGGCTGTTTATGTGTCACGACTATATGCCCAACGGCCGCTCGGTGGCTTGGGAGACCACAGTGGGAGAGCAGCGTGCGTACAATATCCATGTTAAAGAGGGTATTAGTGAGCACCAGTTTGTCGCCATGCGTGAAGAGCGCGATGCAACCTTGGGTATGCCCAAACTGATTTTGCCCAGTTTGCAGGTCAATATGCGGGCCGGTCACTTACCACCGGCGGAAGACAGCGGCCAGGTGTTTTTAAAAGTGCCACTTAACACGCTGTCGTAAATCAATCGATAATCATAAAAGGCGTCATCATATGAGCTATCAATTTCTGAGTTCGGACTTCGCTGTCAGTGGTCAAATTGACAGCAATACCCTAGCCGCTTTGGTTGGGCAGGGCTTCAGCGATGTTATTTGCAATCGGCCGGACGGTGAGTCTGACGAGCAGCCAAGTGCGGAACAAATAGCGGCGAGTGCAGCGGATTGCGGCCTGACTGTGCACTACGTACCCGTAATCCCCGGACAATTTAAAGCCGAGGATGCTATTAGTGTTGGCCGTATCATTGCCAGTGCAAAGGGGAAGGTGCTGGGTTATTGTCGCACCGGTAATCGCAGTAGCCATTTATGGGCAATCGACCAGTTGTTGCGAGGTGTTAATCAGTGCGAGCTGGAAGAACTGGGGCAGAGGGCAGGGTTTGACTTAAGCCAGGTGCTGACCTTGTTCAATCGGGATGACATTACAGAGAGTGAAGCGGCAGAAGTGTCTGTCTCTAAAACACCGGGCCGGCAATCGTAATGGGGGGCTTGTTGCAAACCATTGGGCGTTATTTGCCGATTCTGGATTGGTCGCGCACCTACACCAAAGCGACGCTGATGGATGACATGCTGGCGGCCAGTATTGTCACCGTTATGTTGATCCCGCAGTCGTTAGCCTATGCGCTGCTAGCGGGTTTGCCGCCGGAGGTGGGGTTGTACGCCTCGTTATTGCCACTGCTTTGCTACGGTTTGTTGGGCACCAGTCGCACCATGGCTGTGGGCCCCGTAGCGGTCGTGTCACTGATGACGGCAGCCGCAGTGGGTGGTTTGGGCTTGGCTAGCCTTGAGCAAAAGCTTGCCGCGGCCGCTGTCTTGGCTCTGGCCAGCGGTGGCTTCTTATTGTTATTGGGCTTGCTTAAGTTGGGCTTTTTAGCCAATTTTTTATCTCACCCTGTGATTGCCGGCTTTATAACGGCCTCGGGAATACTGATTGCTTTGAGCCAGGTGAAGCATTTGCTTGGGGCAAGTGTCGCCGGTGACACCTTACCGGAGTTGCTGGAGGGGCTATGGCTGGCCCGAAATCAAATCAATTTGGCGACGTTGTTGCTGGGAAGCGCAACCTTATTGTTTTTATTTTGGGTGCGCGCAGCGCTCGCCCCACTGCTGCAAAAGTGGGGCTTGAGCGCGCGCAGTGCTGCCATACTGGCCAAGACCGGCCCAGTGGTTGCGGTGGTCGCCGGGGTGGTGTGTGCCCGATGGTTTGACTTGGCTTCCCAGGGGGTGGCTCTGGTGGGTGAGGTGCCCGCGCGCTTACCTGCTCTGAGTTGGCCGCAACTGGATTGGGCACTGTGGCAGCAGTTAGCTGTGCCCGCCATCTTGATTGCGGTAATCGGTTTTGTTGAGTCGGTTTCTGTCGCACAAACACTGGCGGCCAAGCGGCGCCAGCGCATCGATCCCGACCAGGAATTAATGGCGTTGGGGGCGGCTAATATATCCGCCGGCCTCAGTCAGGGCTTTCCGGTTACCGGTGGCTTTTCCCGTTCTGTGGTCAATTTTGACGCCGGCGCACAAACGCCGGCGGCGGGTATTTTTACCGCACTAGGGATGGCGTTGGCGGTGCTGTTTTTAACCCCCGCGTTGTACTTTTTACCTAAAGCCACGCTGGCGGCCACCATTGTGGTGGCGGTTTTATCACTGGTGGATTTGTCGATTTTAGGCCGCGCCTGGCGTTTTTCGCGGGCCGACTTTCTCGCGGTCGCCTCGACCATTGTGATCACTTTGTTGGCCGGCGTGGAGTGGGGGGTAAGTGTCGGTGTGCTGAGTTCCATAGGCGTCTACTTAATAAAAGCCTCGCGTCCCCATTTGGCGGTGGTAGGTCAGGTGCCGGGCACCGAGCATTATCGCAATGTCGAGCGCCATCAGGTGATTACTCAGTCGCATGTGTTGTCCATTCGGGTCGATGAGAGTTTGTTTTTTGCCAACGCTCGCTTTTTGGAAGAGCAGATTTATCGCAAGGTGGCGGACAACCAGCAGATTCGCCACGTTATCTTGCAGTGCAACGCTGTGAATGCGGTGGACTTAAGCGCGCTGGAGTCGCTGGAGGCGATAAACCAGCGGCTGGCGGACGGCGGCATTAAGCTGCATTTGTCTGAGGTTAAGGGGCCGGTGATGGATCGATTGCAACGCAGTCACTTTTTAACGGCTTTAACTGGCAATGTTTATTTGTCACATCACCAAGCGGTAGCGGCGCTGGATGAGGAGGACTTTGTTATTTAAGCATTGAACTCTGAGTGGGCGGTCTGATCCAACAATCATACGGCGCTGGGCGAGGACAAAGGCCGGGTGTTATCATGCAACCCTGTTTGGCGTTGATCCTACCTGTGTTGTGCAACGTATTATCGACTGGGCCAGGTGTTATCGTCGTGTTTTCCCGGGCAGTCGTGAGTGTGTGGATTTCGCCTGCAATGCGCAACTCTTGCAAGTGCCTCTCGCCATTTATCATTTTTATAAGCAGGGTTTCGGAGTTATATGTCGC
The DNA here is from genome assembly GCF_030548285.1 of Gilvimarinus sp. 1_MG-2023. Lineage (NCBI taxonomy): Bacteria > Pseudomonadati > Pseudomonadota > Gammaproteobacteria > Cellvibrionales > Cellvibrionaceae > Gilvimarinus > Gilvimarinus sp. 1_MG-2023. The sequence goes on along the minus strand of NZ_JAUOSC010000002.1, from coordinate 401,729 downwards.
CAGCGTTTTCCCGCAGTTTGATTTTCGCTTTTTTGATGCCGCTCTGCGCTCTGGCCGCCACCCCCTCTCTCGAATTGACCGGTGCCGAAGGATCGCTGCGCGATAATATCCACGCTTATCTTGGTATCAGTGGGCAGGACTGCGAGGCGACCTCTTGGCGTTTAGCCTCTTACGCAAATCAAGCCGATACAGAAATACGGGATGCCGGCCGAGCTTTAGGCTATTACCAGCTCACGTCTCAAATGCAGATTGAGCAAACCGATGATTGTTGGGTGATGCAGGTAGAGGTGACACCCGGGCCGCGCGTTACTTATGTCAGTGTGACGGCTCAGCTTGAAGGTGAAGGTAAAACGAATGCTGCTATGCAGCGAGCGCTGGCATCCAACCCTATGGTGGAGGGTGGTTATTTCCATCACGGCCAATACGAAAGTTTTAAAAGTGCTTTGTTGCAACAGGCCAGCGTGCAGGGCTTTTTCGATGCCTCGTTTGTTAGTGCGCAAGCGCTGGTGTCTCAGCAGGATAACAGCGCCCGGGTCAGTCTGGTGTTGGACACCGGCCCGCGCTACCGTATTGGTGATATTTCTATTTCGCACGACATTCTCAGTCGCTCGTTAATCGACCGCTATGTGAATTTAGAGTCCGGCCAGGCGTATCGGTCCGGCGACTTGGTGGATTTAAAAAGTGAGTTTCAAGCCAGTCAGTATTTTTCTTCGGTGGCTGTAGAGCCGCAGTTGGATGAGCTGGCCGACGGTAAAGTACCTATCAATATTGATTTGCAATCCGGCGCTAAACACCACTATTTAGTTGGTGCCGGTTATTCGTCCGACACTGGGGCAAGAGTGCGTTTAGGTTATGAAAATCGATACATAAACGACGCAGGTCACCACTTAAACCTTAATGTAAATGCATCGGAGGTGATTACCACTTATCAGGTGGATTACTCTATCCCGATGTGGCGCCCAGCTTATCAGACATTACGCTTGTACACCGGTTTTAGCCAAGAGGATATTAATCAGAGTGTGAGTAATCGTTTGGCCAGTGGCGTCAATTACTCTAGCTGGAATAACAGCGATTGGTTTAATCATTATGGCTTGAGTGTAGAGGAAGAAGAATTCTATTTTGGTGACGGCCCCATCACGACATCGGAGCTGATCATTCCTATGTTTAGCACCACCTACACCACAACAACTGACAGTGTGAAGTACCCTCGGCGGGGCTGGAGTGTATTTGTTCGCTTAAAAGGCGCCAGTGAATCAACGGGTTCGAGCACTAACTTTGCACAGGCATTTGGCCGCTTCAAATTTATATTGCCCGCGGGGGAGGGGCGGTTGTTATTCCGACTTGATGGGGGCATAACCGAGGTTGATGATTTTTCGAAGTTACCTATATCGCAGCGTTTCTTTGCTGGTGGCGATGCCAGTATTCGCGGTTATGACTACAAAAATGTGGGGCCGCTCAACGACGATGATATCGTCATCGGTGGTTCGCGCTTGCTGACGGGCTCAATTGAGTACGACCGCAAAGTTTATGGTGATGTTGTCTTGGCGGCATTTGTGGATGAAGGCAGTGCTTTTAATGGAAGCTATGTCGAGTCCTATCGCGGTGTGGGGATGGGGGTGCGTTGGTTGTCTCCTGTTGGGCCAGTGCGTGCGGACATCGCCAAAGCACTTGATGGTCATAAAGGCTGGCGATTGCACTTAAGTGTGGGGCCGGATTTATGATTAAACGTTGGTTGAAGCGTGTCCTGCTGAGTGTTGCATTATTCTTAATGTCGACGCTGCTTATTATTGGTTCTGTGCTGGCGACTGAGCTCGGTACACACTGGTTGTTAACACAGGTGAAAAGCTTTACCGGTGTACAGTTTACCTACCAAGGTGGGGCTTTGATTCGAGGGGTGCGCTTAAGCGATGTTCGTTATCAAACGCCGGGCTTGGATCTTTCGATGCAAAAGCTCACGCTGGATTGGCATCCTAATAGAATTTTTTGGGGCGCACTGTATATCGATCAGCTCGATGTCCATGGTGTGGCAATAAAACTCAGTGCAACCGAGTCGTCGTCTGAGCCTAGTGCGCAATGGCCCGAACCAGACCTGCCGTTTAAAGTTATCTTAAAACAACTCAATGTCCGTGAGCTAAGTGTGCAAAGTGCCGAGGCCGATGCTGTTGTGGTTGATCATATCGCGGCTGAGGCAAGTTACGGCGTCGGCGAGCTTGACGTCAGGCGATTGCGTATCGAGATTGATAAGAGCCACATCCAGTTAGACGGGAGTGTTCAATTGGCCTTTCCCTATGCTTTGGATGCAAACCTTGAGTGGCAGTTGCCATCGCTTGACGCCGATGTTGAGTCTTGGCGTTCAAAGCTGCCAGAGATTGTGAACAATAATATCTGGCAAGGAGAGCTAACGCTCGGTGGTGACCTGCGCAATTTACAATATTCGGTGAATACCCGCATGCCGCTTGTTGCCAATTTATCGGGCGATTTAATGACGGCGGCGAGCCAACATAAGATCGAATTTAATCCTGAGCTGACAGCTCAGTTGAACTTGCCTGAACAACGTCTACCCCAATCGATTATTGACTTAGGTGAGCAGCAACCGGACTTAATAGCGGGCGAGGTTCAACTGCAAGGCTGGCTGCCTGCCTACCAAATAAACGCCGATGTTAATGCAAGCTTGCCCGAGCTCGACCCATTGCAGCTGCAGGTAAGCGCTAACGGTAACCTTGAGCGAATGACCGCGCAATTATTTGAGTTGTCCTTGGGGCAGGCGTCGCTGACGGCAACCGGCGAGCTAGGTTGGCAGCAAGGCGTTCGTTGGCAACTAAACGTGCAAGGTGAAAATATAAACCCCGGCGTATACGTCAGTGACTGGCCGGGCAATATTCAGTTTGCCTTGCAGTCGCAAGGGCATAAGACTGAGCAAGCCTTATCGATGTCGGCCAACATCGAAAATTTGGAGGGACGGCTTCGCTCATTAATGGTCGCGGGGGCAGGGCAGGTTGAGTTTGCTTCTGGCCAGTGGCAGATACAAAACCTAATGGCATCTCTGGGTGGTAATCAATTGAATATTGAGGGTGCTTGGGGGGAAACTGTTGAATTGACGGGGAATATTAACGCTCCATTGCTTGCGCAAATAGACCCCGCCCTCGGCGGTCAATTGCAAGCGAATGGTCAGCTGTCAGGAACATTTCCCAACCTAACATTTACCGGTGAAGCCAATGCAGAAAATGTTCGTTGGCAGGGATATTCGGTTGAGTCTTTACAGTTGCAGTCGGGCTCAGATGATGTAAGTGCTCAGTCTTTGAGGCTGCAAGCTCGCGCCCTTGGCATTAACTTAAATGGTCGAAAGTTACAGTCGGCATCACTCAATGCGCAAGGTGATGCCGGTCAGCATCAACTTGATCTAGAGCTGGAAACCAATCTCGATAATCAGCTGCAGGTCAGTGTGCAAGGTGCGTGGCAACAATCTCAGTGGGCTGGTAACTTGCAGTCCTTGCGCTTGCGCTCTCCCTATGTTGAAGATGTCACTCTAGCAGCACCAGCCGCCATTGAGCTTTCTTCTACCCAGGCATCACTGGAAGCCTTATGTTTGCAAATGCTACCTGCCAGTGATGCGGCTAACACTCAAGCCAGCAACAAGCTTTTGGCCGCCTGCTTTGAAGGGCGCTGGCAGACGGCCTCAGGTATAAAAGCGCATTTTAATTTGGAGCGCTTGGCGCTATCGCTGTTTGACCCCTGGGTACAAAAAGACATGAGTCTAGCTGGGTATCTGCACGGTGCTGGTGAAGTTGATTGGCTGGGTGATGAGAGCAAAGTGAGTGTCCACGTTGATTCTTTTGAGGCAGAAATAATTCACGTTGCCAGTAAAGGTAAGGCCGAGCGTTATAAGTTGGGTCAAATTCGAGCTGATATTCAAGGCGACGACACCTCCATAGTAGCTAAGGCAATAACCACGGTGGAGGGTTTTGCCGAGGTTAAAGCTCTGGCTAATTATGAGCTGGCCTCGGGTAAAGTCGAGGCCCAGTTGGATGCCAATGTTGATAACTTGCGACCCTTCATGGCGTTCGCCCCCGGGGTGAGAAATTTGCGCGGTGAGCTTATGGTTGACGCCAGCCTTAACGGGCTTTTGTCTCAGCCAGAGCTGGCACTTACTGTTGATCTTAACGAAGCCTCGATGGATTTGCCGCCCTTGGGTATTCAGTTATCAGCCGTTAATGCCAGTCTGCGCGGCGATCAAAATAGTTTAATGCTCGATGCCAGTGCCAGCCCTAGTGAGGGGGCTTTGAAGCTGCATGCTCAAGTGGAAAATCCATTGGGCAGTGACTGGAAAATTGATGGCGAGTTAAATGGCGAGCGTGCCAAAGTCGTTCAGTTGCCTGAATTAAATTTATGGGTCAGCCCTGACATCACCCTTGTCGCGTCTGAGCAGTCGGTGAACATCAAAGGTTCTGCCGCTATTCCTAAAGCAAAAGCGGTGATTAAGACACTGCCTACGGGGGCGGTTAAAGTATCGAATGATGTTGTGGTGTTGGATGATGAGGCGTCAACAGGCTCGAGTCTACCTATTAACATGAACCTGCAAGTTGCACTTGGGGATGAAATTGAGGTGGAGGCTAGCGGTTTTAAAGCGGGGCTGGGAGGGAAGTTAACCTTAAATAAAACGCCGACAAGAGCACTCTACGCCACAGGCGATATTGTTGTGCTCGATGGGAAATACGAAGCTTATGGTCAACAGCTTGCTATTGAGCGAGGCACGGTCTCATTTCAAGGTCCGCTGGACAACCCTGGGCTAAACGTCACGGCTACACGCAAAGTTGAGGATGTGGAGGTCGGTATCGTCATCGGTGGCACATTGCAAAAGCCAGCGACTGAAATCTATTCCAGCCCTCAGCAAACCGAAAGCAATGCATTGTCGATGTTGTTCACGGGCAAAAAACTGAATTCTGCCTCATCGGGTGAAGCAGGCATGTTGATTAATGCAGTAGCGAAATTGGGGGTCAAGCAGGGCCAATTCTTGGCAGATGACATTGCCAATAAATTTGGGCTGGATGAGTTGACCATCAAATCCGAAGACAGTGTTGATAACAGTCAGTTGTGGCTGGGGAAGTATTTGACGAAAGACATCTACATTCATTACGCCATCGGATTATTTGATAGTGTCTCGACTTTAGGGCTGACCTATTTTATATCCGATAATTTTCAAATTGAGGCAGAGTCTGGGGTGGTTCAAAGTGCGGATCTAATTTACACATTAGAGCGCTAACTCCAGTGAGATCGCCCTATATTGGGTTGGTAAAATATTTTGGTGCACACGCAAGCTCCAAAGTGGTGCTTATTGGTTGGGTTCAAATTATTGTCGGGTTAGTAGTGAGGCGTTTGGTGGTGCATTGTGCGTTAAGTTGGTGCCATTAAGCCGTTTTTATATGCCTGTTAGCTGCCTGACGTGTTAGCAAAATTTAATAATAACAATAGGTTGGCTGTTTTTTTCGGAGCTTGGCATAGCCGTTGCTAACGTCATTGCAACTCTGAGCAAACTTCTAAGGAAAAGACAATGGCCTATATAGAACCCTCCGAATTCGTTACCAAGATGGTTGATTCGGGCGAACAAAAAGTATTTATGTCCACCAAAGACACGCTAATACGGGCCATTATGGCTGGTGCCATTTTGGCGCTGGCGGCCATGTTTGCGATCACCGTTACCGTGAAAACCGGCTCGCCACTGGTTGGGGCGTTATTATTCCCAGTGGGTTTTATCATGTTGTATCTGATGAAGTTCGACCTGTTAACCGGTGTGTTTACCTTAGTGCCACTGGCGTTGTTGGATAAGCGCCCAGGCGTTAGCTTCGCCGGTGTGATGCGCAACTGGGGGTTAGTGTTTATTGGTAACTTTGCCGGCGCTATGATGGTCGCCTTTTTTATGTCATTTATCTTGACCTATGGGTACAAAGTGGATGGTGGTTTACTCGCGGCGAAAGTTAGTGCTATCGGCGAATCGCGTACGGTAGGCTATCAGGCGCACGGCGTTACCGGTTGGTTAACTATCTTTATTCGCGGCATGTTGTGTAACTGGATGGTATCCATGGGTGTTGTGGGTGCCATGATTTCCAGCTCGGCTGGCGGTAAAATGGTCGCCATGTGGATGCCGATTATGCTCTTCTTCTTTATGGGCTTTGAACACTCAATCGTTAATATGTTCTTATTCCCCTTCTCAATGATTATGGGCGGCGACTTTACCGTTAGTGACTACCTGCTGTGGAATGAATTGCCCACGGTTTTGGGGAACTTGGCTGGTGGCCTCTTATTGGTGGGCTTACCGCTCTACCTAACACATGTTAAAACCAGCCCTGAAAGGCAGCTTGTATAAGGAGCTTAAGCGCTTGCCCGATGAATGCAGTAAGCGCTTATTAGCATGCCAAAACAATTAAAGATAAGCCTCGGCCAATACACGTGCGCCGGGGCTAAGTCGGTTAATCAAGATGCGATGGGTGCCTGCATACCTAAAGAGCCGCTACTCGGCTATAAAGGTGTGGTGGTTGCGATTGCCGATGGCATCAGCAGTAGCGATGTCAGCCAGATCGCCAGCGATATGGCAGTCACCAGTTTTCTTACCGATTACTATTGCACCTCAGAGGCCTGGTCGGTAAAAAAGTCGGCAGTGCGTGTTCTGCAGGCAACCAACTCATGGCTGCACGGCCAAACCTATAACAGCCCTCATCGCTATAACAAAGACAAAGGGTACGTCAGCACTTTTGCCGCTCTTATTCTTAAGTCACACAGCGCACATATTTTTCACAGTGGCGACAGTCGAGTTTATCGGGTTGTTAGCGGTGCCCTAGAGCAGTTAACTCAAGACCACCGCCGCTATGAATCACGCAACAACAGTTATTTAACTAAAGCTTTAGGCATTCATGATCATGTTGAATTAGATTATTGTGAGCGGGATTTAGCCGTGGGTGATATATTTTTTCTGGCCACTGATGGGGTGTATGAATATATAGAGACGGGTGATGTGAGCCGTGCTATTGATGAGCAGTCGGATTTGAATGCAGCGGCACGGGCATTAACCGAGTTGGCGCTTTCGCGTGGTAGTCAGGATAATCTCAGTGCCCAATTGATAAAGATTGAACACCTTCCCGAACGACAGTTGTCTGAGGTTCAGCAGCAAATCACGCAATTGCGACCGCCGCCTAGGTTGCAAGCGCGCATGGAATTTGATGGCTACAAAATTTTGCGTGAGCTTTATATCAGTAGTCGCAGTCATGTGTTTTTAGCGCAAGATATGGATACGCAAGAGCGCGTTGTGATTAAAACACCATCGCAAGAAATGCGCACTGATCCGCTTTATTTAGAAAGTTTTTTAACGGAAGATTGGATAGCACAGCGTATCGATAATGCCCATGTGTTGCGGTGCGTTACGCCGACTCGGGCTCGACAATATTTATATTTAGTGAGCGAGTATATCGAAGGTCAGACATTGACCCAGTGGATGCAAGATCACCCTGAGCCCAGCCCCGTCGATGTGCGAAATATACTCGAGCAAGCAATACGGGGTGTGCAGGCTTTTCACCGGCAAGAGATGCTGCATCAGGATTTAAGACCTGCGAATATCATGGTCGATAATCAAGGCATGGTAAAAATCATCGATTTTGGCGCGGTGCGAGTGGCCGGTGTGCAAGAGTTAACACAAGCATCACAAAAGATTGTTGGTACGGCGCAATACACAGCGCCGGAATACTTTATTCAGGCCAGAGCGAGCCAGCGCTCAGATATTTTTGCTCTGGGCGTGATTGCTTATCAAATGTTAAGTGGTGGCCATTTGCCCTATGGTGCGAGTGTGTCCAGGGCGCATTCAGTGACCGCGCAAAGGCGATTAAAATACACCAGCTTGCTTTCGCACCGGCCAGATCTACCTAGCTGGTTGGATGAAACGCTTAAGCGGGCAGTCGCTATTACACCGCTCAAACGCTACGCCGAGTTGAGCGAGTTTGCCTTAGATTTACAGCGCCCTAATCCAGAGTTTTTACGCCAAACCCAGCGCCCGTTTATTGAGCGTAATCCGGTCAGGTTTTGGCAAGGGGTATCACTTTTGTTGTTAATTCTTTTACTCTGGCAGTGGGGTGGGGATTACCTCTGAAGGCAAGTTAACAGGAACTGGAAGTTTTTGCGTGGAAATAAAAACGGCGAGCATTGGCTCGCCGTTTTTATTAATGGCACTGTTACATTGTAGGAGGCTAGGGGGTGAAGGTCACCTTAACGCTGCCGTCTACTTCGCTGGCTTCAATGTAACCAATCGCGCCTGGTGTGCTGGCTACCGCCGCTTTTACCGAGGCGGAAGAGTCGAGCATACGCGGTGGCTGACCCTTGCCGGTAAAAACCTGCTTAGACCAAAACGCATTGAGCTGAGCCTGTGAGCGACCAGTGACTTTGGTGTGGAACTCATCGCGCAGTTGCTGCCCCTGAGCAAGATCAATCGGGTCGGCCGTTTGTCCGCCGGGCAGTTGTTTGCTGCGGCCAATGTATAGGTCGCGTATCTGATTTTTCTCCATGCTGTCGGGGCCGGAGGGGTGCACAATGACCACTACCTCGGCTAGAGCCGCAGAGGATGCTAGCAACAATGTCAGTAGAAAATATTTCATGGCTGATCCTCCCTTAAAAGGCTGCGTCGAGTTTAATCGAGAATATATCGGCATCGTCATAATTAATCACTGGGCCAATGTTGCCATTTAAATTGCCTCCGGTATCACCGAAGCCAGATACACGGCTCAAGTCAAACTTAATCGCGATATTGCTCATTGCATCCCAACGCACGCCGACACTTTGCGAGGTGCGCTCGATATTTTGAATGTCTGAGGCGACGACTAACCCATATACCGGGCTGCCGGGTGTGGTGACTTGTGCCCGGGTAAGCGGGCGCTCTTCGTCATCGATGGACTCTTTTACTGAGAGTGTTACATAAGGGCTAAAGCTGCCAAAGGTACGGGCCACGGTAATATAGGCCGAGTCGCTATCGACAATCGGGCCATCCACTTCAAAGCGGGTCAGCTCGGAGATAACTTGCCAGGTGCCATTATTGAAGCTTAAGCCAACACCGTAAAAATGAGTGTCAAAGGTATCGCCACTAACCGCTAATTCTGCTGTGGCATAGTTACTGCGCACAGTCCAAATAAAATCGGTCCAGCTAACAGCGCCGCCGTACAGGTTGTCAACATTGACATCAACCAGTTGTCCGGCGATATCCACACTGTCGTCGGTTTCGCCACCAAACCCCTGTAGGCTTAGAGTCGATGTGTCGAAATTTATATCGTACAGTGCGTCAACCCCGGTATAGCTGGTAATGGGAATGCCGCCGTAAACATCAATCGGTGGGCGGCCCCATGGCTGTGCGTAACCCACTTCGAGCGAGTCGGAGTACATAAAAAGCGGCAGGCGCATTTTGCCGGCGCGCATTTTTAAATTGGGAGAAAACTGGTGGCTAATGTAGGCCCACTCAAAATTCGGATCCCACTCATCATTGCCACGGCCAACCAATTGCATGGTGATATCCGTGGTGTCCGAGATCGTGAAGCTGCCCTGTAAGCCAAACAAGCTTTCGTTGGAAAAAGTGCCGTCTTCGGTGTAACCGGCGAAACCGCTGTCGTTACTGGCAACACCATAGGCGAGGCTCATAAAACCATTAAAACGCAAACGCTCTTGAATAGGTTTGTTCACTTGTTGCTGCAGCACCTGAATCTGTTGCTCCAGGTTATCTAAACGGGCTTGATCGTCGGCCATAGCTTGACCGCAGGCTAGAGTGAGCCCTGCGATACACGCGTTGGCAATCAAGAATTTAGGGTGGTTAAGGGTCATAGCTCTCTCCTAAGAAGCATAATGATTACACCTTAAACTGAGAGGCGACATCTCCCAGTCGTTTGGAAATATTGTCTATATCCTGACAAATAGAATTCGTAGTACCGGTGCTTTCGGTGACGGTTTCGGTATTTTTATGGATGTCGGTCACGTGTTGTAGCACCTGATCGAACGTCGAACTTTGTTCGTGTGTGGCGCGGGCGATCTGATCGTTAAAAGCACTGATTTCTTGCACGCTGGATAGAATGGTTGCCAGTGCTACTTCTGATTCTTGTGTGGCTTCGACACCGCTATTGACGCGGTCTACACTGTTTTCCATGGACTCAACCGCACTTTGTGAAACGCTTTGCAGCTCACTGATCACCGAGTGAATTTCTTCGGTGGCCTGGCGGGTTCTCACTGCTAAATCACGTACTTCATCGGCCACCACGGCAAAACCCCGACCGTGCTCCCCGGCGCGGGCGGCTTCAATGGCGGCATTGAGGGCGAGTAAATTGGTCTGTTCGGCCACCGTTTGAATGGTGTTGAGCAATTGTCCGACATCGGTGCTGAAAGTATCGAACTTATTGACCACCAGGGCTGTTGATTTTACATCTTCGGCCAGAGCGGTAATCGTATCGACATTTCTGTTTAGGGTGGCTTTGCCCTGTGCGGCAGTGGCATTAATTTCGGTGGCTTTTTCCGAACCACTGCTGGACAGTTGAGCAACTTCTTGCACGCTGCTCATTAACTCTTCAATGGCATTGCGAGTGGCTGAAATGGCTTGTGCCTGAGCGCTAATTTCGCTGACATTCTTGCCGCTGGTATCGGTTAGCCGGGCGGATACTTGTGATAGTGCCTGCACGTCTTGCAAAATTTCCCCGAAAGACTTGTGCAGCTTTTCGACAAAGCGATTGAAGTTTTCGGCCAGCGGCTGAATTTCATCTTGGCCTGGGTAATCAATGCGGCACGTTAAGTCCCCCTCGCCCGATGCCATGTCGTGCAAAGATTGGGTGACTTGATTTAAGTTGCGGGTGATAGAGCGGCCAATAATAAGGCTCATCACTATCAAGACTATGATGGCAATAACGGCAATGGCTAGAGAGATACGCGACGCGCTGGATGCACTGGTCAGAGTATCGGCAATGGTGTTGGTAAAGCTTCTCTCGGTGCTGGCTTTCATGCTCTCCAGCGAGGCCCTGAGTGTTTGCAACCGCTGCGCATTTTGTTTGGCATCGTTAGCGACCTTGGAGAAATCCACCGTACCATTGATAAAGCCTGTGGCAATTTCGGTGGCGGTATTAAACCAGCTGGTTAATTGGCTTTCGGCCTGATTGACCCCAGCGGTGCCCAGCTGACCCAATCGATATAAATTGTCTGAAATTAGCTCGCGCTGCTCTTGGGCTTGCTCCAAAATATCTGGATCGCCCGTGGTTACGGCCGAGTTAATATTCTGCTCCATCGACAGCAAGGTGCCTAAGTTGATAGTGGTCAGTTCCAGTGAGGGGTAGAGGTTGTCTTGCACCTCGGCTAATCGCTCGGCATTGTTGCGTTCGACAAATAGTGAATAGCCCTGGCTAATAACAAAGGCCAGCAGCGCAATAGCGACAATAAGCAGTAATTTATGGGAGATTTTTAAACCAAACACGCTAACTTCCTTTGTGGTTATGCCTATATAAGACGCGCCCTGATTATAGAATAGTCAAGAAAGGCAATAAATGTGCGTTTGTTTATAACAATATTGCTCTAAACGGCCCTTCGCTCTGTTCTATATCATCAACGTCGTCTTACTCGGCGCAGTGTGCGATTGATTCGTTATCGACCAAATATAGGAAGTCTATAGTGTTACTGTGACATATAGGCTCATTTACATATTTGTCGCGAATAGCTCTAAGCTATCAAGATTATAGGTTTGATTGTCTTAACTAGCGTCTTGAGAATGGTTATTATTTCCTTAGTGCATTAATGCTTAATGCTTAATGAGGTGGAGGAACTGATATGACCAAGACAATGACTTTTGCCGTTTTACACTTTAGCGTCGCCTTTTTGGTGACCTACGCCCTGACCGGCGATCTTTTGATTGGCAGTGCTGTTGCTTTAATTGAGCCGGCTATTAATACGGTAGCGTTTTATTTTCACGAGCAGGTATGGCAGCGCTGGGTGGAAAATCGAGCCGTAGTGGCAGAGGTGTTTGCGCAACGTATAGCGTAAAGAGTGTGAGCTTCTGCTATGACGGGGATGTTGGATTTTCGCGCTTTTTTTGCAAAATACGACCAAAGAATATACCGGCTTCAAATAATACCCACATGGGTAGGGCCAGTAGAGTTTGGGAAATGATATCGGGCGGGGTGAGAAGCATGCCGATGATAAAACAGCCCACCACGACATAGGGTCGTTTGCGAGCCATGCCGTCGGCAGAGATAACGCCTGCGAGTATCAATAAGATAGTGGCGATGGGTATTTCGAAGGCTACGCCGAAGGCAAAAAATATCTTCAATACAAAATCTAAATAGCGGCTTATGTCGGTCATGATGGCGACATTGGCCGGTCCCACCGACGTGAAAAAACCAAATATCAATGGAAAGACCACAAAATACGCGAAAGCCATACCCAGATAAAACAACATCACCGACGAAGCCAAAATGGGTAAAGCCAGGCGTTTTTCATGTCGGTATAAGCCCGGCGCTATAAACGCCCATATTTGATAGAGCACAAAGGGCACGCTCACAATAAAGGCGGTAAACAGCGTCAGTTTAAACGGGGTCAGAAAAGGCGAGGCCACATCTGTGGCGATCATGCTGTTGTTGTCGGGCAAATAAGCTTGCAGCGGCGCCGAGACAAACTGATAAATTTCACTGGCGAAGGGCAGCAAACAGGCACAGACTACGCCGATCACGAGCAGAGCTTTGAGCAGGCGGTTGCGCAGTTCAATTAAATGCTGAACCAGCGGTAGCTCCTGATCGTTTGAGTTGCTCATGATTTTTCGCTGTCTGTGGTTGCGTGTTCTGAGTCGCGTGTTACGGGTTGCGGGTGAGCGTGGTCGGGCGCCTCAACTGGCGCCTGGTAGCCTTGCTGTATGCGGTGGGCGCGCTCAGGGTCAATGGATTGCTCAATGTCGCGTTTGGTGGCTTCGAGGTTGCGCATCACATCTTCATTGTGCAGTTGGCGGCGAATATCGTCGGCGCCAATTTGCTTTTCGATTTCACTGCGGGTTTCACGCAGGCTGCGCTTCAACCGGCCTATCCACAAACTGACAGTGCGTACCGTCTCTGGCAGGCGCTCCGGGCCAATAACCACCAGTGAGACGATGGCAATCAACAGCAACTCGAAAAAACCCATATCGAACATCGGTGTCCGGCCTACTGGTTGTTGGTTTTGTCTTTAGTTTCTGTGTCGCTGCCGGCAGGCTCTTGCTCCTTTTGCAAAGACTTGGTCTCTTGCTCTGTGGAGTCGTCATCGCTAACGGATTTTTTAAAGCCCTTAATGGCTTCGCCTAGATCGGAACCCATGCCGCGCAAGCGCTTGGTGCCGAACAGCAGAAAAACGATTGCCAGAATAATCAATAATTGCCAAAGGCTGATGCCAGCCATAGATCTACCCTCAGTTAGTGTTGGGTGGGTTTAGAGGAACGAGAGGCTTTTTCGTCGTGGCCCGAGACGCCAAAGCGTCGGGCCAGCTCTTGCAGAACACTGTCGGCAGACTCGTCTAGGTGTGACAGTAAAACCAGCGAGTGAAACCATAAGTCGGCGGTTTCTGCGATCAGTTCTTTAGTGTCACCGGTTGCCTGAGCGTCTTTCGCCGCGATAATGGTCTCAGTGGCTTCTTCGCCCACTTTTTCCAGAATTTTGTTCAGCCCTTTTTGATGCAGGCTAGCGACATAGGACTTATCGCCCGAAGCGGCATTTTTGCGTTCAACCAAAATGCGGGTTAATGCGGCGAGTATGTCTGAGTTATCGGTCATTGGTAAATCTCATCTGGGTCTTTAATGACGTTGTCTACGCTCTGCCACTGTTCGCCGTCGAATTGGCGATAAAAACAGCTCTCGCGACCAGTGTGGCAGGCAATACCACCGAGCTGTTCCACCGACAGTAATACCACATCGGCGTCACAATCGAGGCGCATCTCATGCAGTTTTTGTACATGACCGGAAGATTCACCTTTGCGCCACAGTTTACCTCGTGACCGTGACCAGTAGATAGCCCGCCCCTCTTGGGCAGTTAGTGCCAAAGCGTCGCGGTTCATCCAAGCCATCATCAAAATGCGGCCACTGGCGGCATCTTGGGCAATGGCGGGTACTAGGCCTTTATCGTCCCATTTTACCTGGTCCAGCCAGCTGATCGGTGCGTTGTCGGTCATTGTGTATGCTCCGTGCTGCCCGAGCGATACTATCAGGCAAAAATTGCAATTTAACGATTTCCCCCAATGTGCCGCGCTCGGGGAGGGAGAGTATACCTTTTCCCTGCATTCATTGGGTAAAACTCGGGCGAAATTTCCAGTCGTAATATGGTTGATGCGCCAGTACATCAGGCGACTCAAGCCGTGTGAATGCGATCACAGTCAAGCATGCGAACCCCGCTGGGGTCGTTTTAAAGGGTAAGACAGACAACGTTGTCTGTGGTAGTGTTTAGCGCGAAAATTTTAGGGGATACTCTCATGCAGGGAAAGTCGCGGCTTGCCGCTGTCGTTATTATTCTAACTTTTGTTGTCATTGCGGGCCTGTATACCTGGGCTGGAGGTGAGCGTGCCCGCTTAACCGCCTATGGCTTTTTGAGCCTCGACCGCGAGCAAATGGTGGTTAACTTCGACCACCACTGGATTTGGTTCGACGTCACCGGCCGAGAGCAACGCTCGGTGGACTTATCGGCGGAAGGCCTGCGCCCGGTGGGGGATTTCGATTTTTTTGCCAATGGCGATTTACTTGTGTTGCACCGCGCTGCGCCGCGTTCTACCGGTCAAAATATCAGGGCTTTTTTGCGGTTGCAGTCGGCGCCAGAACCTGCGCATCAATCTGAAGGCGAGCGCAGTGACGGCTTTTATCGCTGTCGGTTAACCCCTCTACATTGCACTCATCTGGCCACTATAGACTCGCTGCCGGCGCGCAGTTCGCGGCTGTTGATTGATCGACAGAATGATCATATCTACCTCGCTGACACCTCCGATCACGCTCTTTATAAGTACAGCGATACGGCCCGGCTATTGGCACAAAAACGCACTGGATTTAAGTTTCCTAACCAGCTGGTGTGGCACGATAATGGCCTGTGGCTGGCCGATACCAATCACCATCGGGTCGTGCAGCTAGACACTCGGGAGGAGTATTTCGCTGAGGTGTTACAGGCTCACAGTATTGAGCTCGGCGGCAATTATCGCTGGCCTCATCAACTGGCCTCTTCCGCCAGTGGATTGTGGGTGTTGGTTGGCAACAATGCCATGGCTCGTGGCAAGCTGCGCCTGCTGGATCAACAAGGCGAGCTGAATGCACCACTTAATGCTGGGTTGCTTAATCAGGCTGGGCTAAACGACCCGCAGGCGTTGCATTATTGGCAAGATTATTTGTGGTTGACTGATTTTACTGAGCCCAAATTGGTCTTGGTGAATTCGAACGCGGGGTTGACCGAAGAGGTGCAGTCCCCCACCTTGCGTCAGTTGGAGCAAGCATATCATGCGGCCAGTATGGGTTATAAATATTGGCAATACTTAGCAGGCGCATTGTTTATTGTGTTGTTAGTGCTGGGCTTTGTGGCAGCCTGGCGCCTGGAGAAGCCGCAAACGCAGGCCAAGTTTAAAGCGTTCAAAGGTGGCGGTAAGCTGCCCACAGATGGCGAGATAACCCCAACGGGGCAAGATGGTGTGTTGTGGGTAAGCTCGGGGCTCAAGCCTTGGCACCACTGGGCAGTGTATATTTTATGGGGCGCTACCTTTATTTGCTCCGTTTTACTTATCTGGTTGTATGTCACAAGCGATAAGTTAGGTTCGGATTTTTTTACCATAATGCTCGCAATGATAGCGTTCTTAGTGTTGGTCAGTGTTGCGGCGAGTAAATTGTTTCACAGTATTATGCGGGCAAAGCTAGGCGTAGTGGGTGAGTCTTTAGTGCTGGACGACGGCGCCGGTCGCAGCACTGTTGCCAAAGGCGAGGCCTTGGCCTATACCGCGCATTATATATTTGCCGATAATGTGGTCATTGCTTTGGGTAACCAGAATCTATCTTTTTTTGCTCAGCACGAGTTGGAGCGATGGGTGTTCCCGCGTCTCAGGAACGCGCAGAAGCTCTCGGTTGTGGAGCAAGCTAAGCGCCTGTGGCAACTGCGCCATCCGCAGTTAATTTATACGGGTTTGATTTTGGGCTTTATGCTGATATTACTGCTCGTACTTGAATGGTTTGGTTGACGGTGTCGCACAGCGAGAAAATTCTTGTTAGGTGAAAAATTGTGCAATAGGTCTTGAAATTGTGACGCCTTGCCCTCACTCTTGAATGATAGAGCCTCACAAGGGCACTTTCATACACTGCGGACTGATCATGTTAAAAGCAGCACAAGCCATTAGGGCGAAAGCCCCAAATCTCACAGGTTACGCCTCGGGCGTTGCTCTGTGTATTTGGCTTGCTTTATCTTTACTCTCTCCGGTGGCAGTGCAAGGGGCAGGTTTTGACTTACCCTGCGGTGCGGATCTCGTCGATAGTGTTCATCCTCCTGTTAGTAGTGACACCTCAGAGGGTGCCGAGGATGACACCGTTTTTGCCAAGCCCTCACTTGGCCTTGAGCTGGTACCAGCGGCTCAACCGTTGTTATTTGCCACGGTGGCGAGTTACGGCCCCATCATTCCCGCCTTTGCCGCGCGTGCCCCTCCAGTTTGATACACATCTAACGTTTTAAATTTTGTGTGTCGATTCCGCCTGTGGGCGGTTTATAAACTGTGAGGCTGTACTATGAAACCTGTACCCCGTATTCCTGTATGTCGTTTGAATCATTCGCTTAATTTATCCGCTGGGCAAAAACCCGAAATCACCTTAGCGAGCCCCGCCGAATCGGTATTTTGGGACTTTGATAGCCGCTCGCCCATGCTTATTAACCCGGCGGTAAGCGTCGATGACGCCGCGTATTTAATGCATGTCACCCATTCTAAAATTAAGTTGGTGGTTGATGCCCGCAATCGCTTGTCCGGTATTATCAGCCTGCGTGATATAGAAAGTGTAAAAGTTCTGGCGACTGCCTCTGCCATGGGGGTAGAGCGCAAAGATTTGACCGTTAAAGATATTATGACTCCGGTCGTACTGTTGCACGGCATTCAGCGTGAAACATTAGAGCGTTCCCGGGTTCGTGATTTACTCGATGTATTGGAGTTCGAAGGCCAGCACTACCTATTAATATTGGATGGTCAAAGTGAGGTCTGCGGCTTGGTCAGCGCCGAAGAAATATCGCACCGGCTGGGACAGCCAGTGAATATTGAGCCGGTGGTGCACAACTTTAGCGATGTTTTCACCGCGCTTAATGTAAGCAATCACTAAATCGAACCTTCAGGCGGCCTTTCCCTTGGCCGCCTGTACCGCTATCCTGTCGTTTTTTGCGACGGTGATTTCCCCATGCGGCTTTTGTACTCTTTGCTTTACTCTCTGGCTATATTGCTGGTTCTGTTGCATCAGTTATGGTGCGCGCGCCGCGATCGCCGCCATATTGAACGCCTGCCAGAGCGGTTTGGTTATATTGCTCCCATCACTGGCCAGCAAACTCGTATTTGGCTGCATACCGTCTCGGTGGGCGAATTTTTAGGGGCCCTGCCGCTAATCTACCGCTTACTGGCGCGCCCGGATACTGAACTCATTGTTACCTCTACGACCCTGACCGGCTCCGACCGAATTCGCGCAAGCTTAGGTGACCGGGTGCATCATTTTTATATGCCCTACGATTTCACTCGCGCGATTCGGCGTTTTATTTATACCGCCGAACCCGACCTGTTGGTCATTATGGAAACCGAGTTATGGCCGAACACCCTGGCCGAATGTCATGCCCGAGGCGTACCCACACTGTTAATTAACGCGAGGCTCTCGCAGCGTTCCGCTCGCAGTTATAGCCGAGCGGGGGGGTTAACCCGAGCTATGTTGTCGCGTTTAGGTGGGGCAGGTATTCAACAGCAAGCTGATGCCGACCGCTTTATCGGGCTGGGTTTGGGGCCGGATAAAATACAAATAACCGGCAATATTAAATTCGATCAAACGCTGTCCCCGACACAGCGTGAACAGGCCGCCGAGCTTTCTGACGAATGGTCGCTGGACGGTAAGCGCCGGGTATGGGTGGTTGCCAGTACCCACCCGGGCGAAGATGAAATTGTGCTGGAGGCGCTTAAGCTGCTGCGCCAGCGCGGCCTTAGCGCTGAGCAATTATTGTTGGTGTTGGTTCCGCGTCACCCAGAGCGATTTGATCGGGTGCATAGCTTAATCGGGCGCAGTGGATTGAGCAGTATACGCCGCTCGGTGGAAGAGCAGCCCAATGCCGATGTTGATGTGGTGCTGGGCGATACCATGGGTGAGCTACCACTGATGTTGGGCGCCTCTGACTATGTATTTATGGGTGGCTCGCTGACTCCAGTAGGTGGGCATAACTTTATTGAGCCTGCTCTGTGGGCTAAACCGCTGATCAGCGGGCCGCACTTATTTAATTTTTCGGGTGTGGCGAAAATGCTAACGGACGCACACGCCTTAACACTTGTGAACGATGCTGCCGAATTGTCCAGTGCCGTGTACGGCCTTTATCGTGATAATGAGCAGGCACAAGTCATGGGGCAGGCGGCACTTGAGGTGGCCGAGTCTAATCGCGGTGCGTTGGATAAAACCCAGGCGATGATAGAGGCGCTGCTATAGAGGGCAGGTATTACCCAATAACCTCGCTGATGGCCGTTAAAAGCCAATTGTCGGGCACAAAAAAGCAGCCATTTAGGCTGCTTTTTTGTGAGTGTGGTGCCTTGGGTTACACGTCGTAATCGCTGCGGCGTACCGTTTGGGCATCCAGTAAAAAGCTGTCGATACGCTCGATATCGGCCGGAGTCAGCATGCCGGCTGCCTCGCGCAAACTGATCAGCTGAATAATATAATCGTAGAGGGCGTTGGAGTAATCGCGGCGCGCCTGAAACAGCGAGCGCTGCGCCAGCAACACTTCCACCAGGTTGCGTGTGCCCACTTCAAAACCGGACTGAGTGGCTTTTACCGCACTTTCGTTCGACACAATTGCCTGCTTACGGGCTTTTACACGAGCGACTCCAGTTTCAACCGCTAAATGCAGTGAGCGTGTGGCCTGAATAACATTGCGCTGCTGATAGTTGAAGTTTTCGTCCGCTTGCATGGCCTGAGCATAGGCTTGACGACGGCTACCGGAGGTACGCAGACCGCTAAACAGAGGGACTTGCAGGCTGATACCAAAGGAGTGGCCTTCACTGTCCGAGCGGTTGTAGGGGTTGTTGTAAATATCCGTATCCGTATCGGTTTCTGTGTAGCTGGCCGAGGCACTTAAGGTTGGTAGGTGATTGGCACGGGCGGCTTTTGCCTGCTCTTCGGCGGCATTCGCCGCGGCGCTGGTCGCTTTTAGAGTAAAGTTATTTTCCAGAGCAAATTCGACCCAGTCGTGGCGGTTAGCCGGGCTGGGGGGAACCACGGGGAACTCGTCGCTGAGCGGAGCAATGGCGTCGTGCGCCTGCCCGGTAAGCACTTCCAGAGATTCGTATTGAATACCTAGCTGACCGCGGGCTTCCAGTGATGCCGCTTGGGCGGTATCGAAGGCTGCCTGGGCATCGTGGACATCGGTAATCGGGGTTAGGCCCACTTCAAAACGCTGTTTGGTTTGCTGTAGCTGCTGCTCTAGCGCTTTCTCTTCGGCCATGGTGGCTTCGAGATTGTCGACCGCACGCAGTACATTAAAATACGCCTCGGCAACGCGCACAATCAGGCTCTGCTGGTCGGCCGAGTACTGCGCTTTGGCCTGGTCGCTCAAGGCGATGCCCTGCTGGTAGATGTGCCAGGCATTGAGGTCGATTAGCGCCTGGTCGAGGCTGACACTCCAGCTGACAACATCGGTGTCGCTGGTGGTGGAGCCATCGTCCACAATAACGCCTTCACTGACGGTGGCCCCTGAAGTTGACTCGCTAATGGTGTAGCTGGCGCTGGCATTAATTTGTGGCAACAGGCCCGCGCGGCCTATGGTTTTATTCTCAAGCCCTGCCCGGTAGGCGGCCTGATCGGCTTTTAACAGTGGATCGTTTTCCAGTGCCAGATTATAAATATCGAGAATAGAATTGGCTTGAGCACTGCCAGTGGCAGTAATCAGTGCGGCCAATAGGTAGCGTTTCATGGTTTTCATGGTGTTTCCCAGTGGTATAGCTTCCGTAAAAAGTCAGTGCTCGGGGTGATCGCCATAGGCGCACCCAGAAAAGGCGCTTCAGTCAGGACCTTGTTCAGAGCATGAGTGTAGCGATTTGTGCGGATAAAATACAGATGAATGTTCATTCATTTTTGCCCGAAAGGGGTAAAAAACCGTAAATCGGCCGCTTTACACACCTGCAAGACTTCTCTAGACTGCTTGCTTTCTTGTCGGGGTGCTTCGATTGTCGAGGCTGAGAGAGTCCCGTCGACCTGATCCGGTTAGTACCGGCGTAGGGAACGAGAGCGTAGCAATGATAACTGCCGATCTTCACAGTTCTGTACTGTCACTGTTTCTTCCGCCCGTGGCCTCTGCCCCGTGCGCGCGCCTTGCGGCTTGCTCTGGTTCCTGTTCTTTTGACTGGAGCCACCCATGTCCAATTCCCATCATGCAGTAACCGCCAATACGCCCATAGCCCTGACCATTGCCGGTAGTGACTCTGGCGCCGGCGCCGGTATTCAGGCCGATTTAAAAACCTTTGCCGCCTGCGGTGTCTACGGCACTAGCGCGCTTACGGCTATTACGGCGCAAAACACTCAGGGCGTGCAAGGCCTGTGGCAAGTCCCCATCGATAGCCTCAAAGCCCAGATAACCTCGGTGCTGAGCGACATGCCTGTCGCCGCGGTGAAAACCGGGCTGTTGGGCAGCGCTGAGGCGATCAGGCAAATCTGCCAGGTGTTGGATGGTGAGCGAGCACTGTCTCTGGTGGTGGACCCGGTGATGGTTGCCTCCAGCGGCCACCGGTTTCTCAGTCCCGATGCGCTCGGTGCTCTGCGCGAACAATTGATTCCCCGCGCCAGTGTGATTACCCCCAACACTCACGAAGCCGCTCGCTTGCTGGGTGAGCCCGAGGCGCACACCTTAACTGCCATGCAGGCACAGGCCGAGCGCTTACTGATGTTGGGCGCGCAGGCGGTACTGATAACCGGTGGCCACTTAGGTGGGGCGCAGGCTGTCGATGTTTATTGCGATACCGCCGGGTTACAGCTTTTTGCTCGCGAGCGTATTGCCACTGAAAATAATCATGGCACTGGTTGCACATTAAGTGCGGCCATTACCGCTTATCTCGCCCGGGGCGAGCCTCTGCCCGAGGCCTGCCGCCTTGCCAAGCATTATCTTCACCGTGCACTGCTTGCCGGTGCCAACCTCAAAGTAGGGGCCGGTTGCGGCCCGCTCAATCATTTTCCCGAAAAATTACAACTTTGCTCAACGCAGGAGCCTTTATGAGCCAGAATACCGTCGAACATCTAAGCGAAAGCGCCGTGGTGGATACCGCCTCGGTGCAGCCCTTCCCACGCTCTAGTAAACAGTATGTGCAGGGCAGTCGGCCCGATATCCGTGTGCCCATGCGCAGTATCGCCCTGGACACCACTCCCACTGAGTTCGGCGGCGAACACAATCCCGATGTGCGGGTTTACGATACCTCAGGGCCCTATACCGACCCCGAACAAAAAATTGATCTGCGCCAAGGGTTGGCCGATGTGCGCCGCCAGTGGATTACCGAGCGTCAGGACACCGAAGCGCTCGAGGCAGTGAACTCTGACTATACGCGGGCGCGTCTGGCCGACCCTGAGCTAGACGCTTTGCGCTTTGCTCATCAGCGTCGGCCCCTGCGCGCCAAAGCCGGTAAAAATGTCAGTCAGATGCACTACGCTCGCCAGGGGATTATTACCCCAGAGATGGAGTACATCGCCATTCGCGAAAACATGGCGCTGGCGCAAGCGCGCGAGCTAGGCATTATGGATAAGCAGCACCCGGGTAATAGTTTTGGGGCCAGCATTCCCGATGAAATTACGCCTGAGTTTGTGCGCAGTGAGGTGGCTCGCGGCCGCGCGATTATTCCCGCCAATATTAATCACCCGGAGTTGGAACCGATGGTTATCGGCCGTAACTTCCTGGTCAAAATCAACGGCAATATTGGCAACTCGGCTCTTTCGAGTTCGATTGAAGAAGAGGTGGAAAAACTCACTTGGGGCACCCGCTGGGGCGCCGACACCATTATGGATTTGTCTACCGGCAAAAATATTCACGAGACACGCGAGTGGATTATCCGCAACTCTCATGTGCCCATCGGTACGGTGCCGATTTATCAGGCGCTGGAAAAAGTCGGCGGTGTGGCCGAAGACTTAACTTGGGAGATTTTCCGCGACACGTTGATTGAGCAAGCCGAGCAGGGGGTGGATTATTTCACCATTCACGCCGGTGTCTTACTGCGCTATGTGCCGCTTACGGCAAAGCGCGTTACAGGTATTGTCAGTCGCGGCGGCTCTATTATGGCCAAGTGGTGTTTGGCGCATCATAAAGAGAGCTTTCTCTATACCCACTTTGAAGATATCTGCGAAATCATGAAGGCCTATGACGTGTCCTTCTCCTTGGGCGATGGCTTGCGCCCGGGCTCCATTGCCGATGCCAACGACGAAGCGCAATTTGGCGAGCTGGAAACCTTGGGCGAGCTGACGCAAATTGCCTGGAAGCACGACGTACAGTGCATGATCGAAGGGCCGGGGCATGTGCCAATGCACATGATTAAAGAAAACATGGACAAGCAGCTAGAGTGCTGCGGCGAAGCGCCGTTTTACACTTTGGGGCCACTGACCACAGACATCGCCCCCGGCTACGATCATATTACATCGGGCATTGGCGCGGCCATGATTGGCTGGTACGGTTGTGCCATGCTCTGTTACGTTACCCCCAAAGAGCATCTGGGGCTGCCTAACAAAGACGATGTAAAAGAAGGTATCATTACTTACAAAATCGCGGCCCATGCGGCAGACTTAGCCAAGGGCCATCCCGGTGCGCAACTGCGCGACGACGCCCTGTCGAAAGCGCGGTTTGAATTTCGCTGGGAAGATCAATTTAACCTGGGGCTGGACCCGGACACCGCGCGCGAATATCACGACGAAACCTTGCCCAAAGATTCGGCCAAGGTGGCGCACTTTTGCTCCATGTGCGGGCCAAAGTTTTGCTCCATGAAAATTAGCCAGGAAGTGCGCGAGTACGCCGCCGACAATGGCTTTGGTGTCAGCGATAGCGGTGAGGATGTGATTCGCATGATCGATGTCGAAGCTGAAATGCAAGCCAAGGCGCAGGAGTTTCGCGACACCGGCGCCGAGTTGTATCACAAAGTTTAGCGGCGTTTATAGCTGTGTTTATAGGTAGCTTATGAGTGAAAACCCCGAGTTAGTTCCGACCCAGTTCGGCCTCAGTGATGTTGATGTTATCGAGCGCAAAACACTGTATCGGGGTTTTTACTACGCCGAAAAAGTCACCCTGCGTCACCGGTTGTTTCGCGATAATCAGTGGTGCGAACCCCTGACCCGCGAGCTTATCCATCACAAGCAAGCGGTGGGGGTGCTGTTGTACGACCCAGCGCTCGATCAGGTGGCGCTGGTGGAACAATTTCGCATCGGCGCCATGGCCGAAGCCACCGGCCCCTGGCTGTTGGAAGTGGTGGCCGGCATGGTTGAGGCGGGCGAAACCCCGCAAGAGGTTGCGCGGCGCGAGCTTGTAGAAGAGGCCGGTATTGAGCAGGTGGAGTTGCACTATATCGGTAACTATCTGGCGACCCCGGGTGGCTGTGACGAAAAGCTCTACCTTTACTGCGGCCTGTGTGACTTGAGCGGTGGCGGTGGCCTGTTTGGTTTGGCCGAAGAAAACGAAGACATCAAAATGCATGTGTTGGCGGCTGACGAGGTCTTTGCCCAGCTTTACACGGGCCGTTGGAATAATCCTGCTGCCCTAATCACCCTACAATGGTTACAATACAACAGAGATTCCTTAACTCAATCTTGTGAGGGTTAGCTCATCGCCGTAAAAGAACGCTACAAAGTCGACTTCCCGCAGCACATGGCGCAGTGTGAGGCTAATTATTGGTTGTTGCAAAAGCTGATGCCCGCATCTGAGGTGCGCGACAGCTGGGAGTTCGCTGTGGAGCGGGCCAAGGGGCGTTGGGAAGTTCGCATTCATATCACCGAACGCATGCGCTATACCACCACGGTGCAGGTGTTCCGCCAGGATGCCGATGACAGCGAATGGTTGCGCGCGCCGCGTTTGACCGTGCGCCTATACCATGATGCCCATCTGGCCGAGGTGCTGGCCTGCGAAGAGCACCGCCGTTTAAACGTGAAATACAGCTACCCCAATCACAAAATGTATCAGGCCGATGAAAAGGCTCAATTTAACCGTTTTTTGGGGGAGTGGCTGCGTCACTGCCTGGCTAACGGCCACTCTCTGCACGAAATATCCCTGCCGGTTCGCTGAACAATCACCGTGTTTCCCTGTTAAATTGACGCAAATTTGAGCTAAATATCATACTTTTTGCATTTGAGCCGGCCATTTACTGGCGTCTTTTTCCGTAAGCGTTTATCGTTACCCAAAGCGTATACCGCAAACAGGATTGAAAAAAGGAAGCTCAAGCTCAATGGTGGGTAAGCTCAGCACCTCACATACCGATGATCGCCCAGTGCGTCTGGTGCAAATTACGGATACCCATCTCGGCAGCGCAGACGGGGAAACCCTTTTGGGCCTAAATACTGATCAGAGCCTGGACGATGTGCTGGATATCGTTCAGCGCGAACAGTCTCATATAGACGCAATGGTCTGTACCGGTGATATCGCCAGCGCTCCCAACCCCAGTTGTTACCAGCGCTATATTGAGCAAATCAACAGCCGTTTTTCTTGCTCGCAAGGGTGGCTGCCGGGCAATCACGATTTGGCGGATGTGATGTTTACTCTCGATCACCCGCAGCGTCCGGCCCATCGCACCATGATGTTGGGCGCTTGGTTGGTGGTATTGCTCGACACCAGCGTGCCGGGTTTTGTCCACGGCGAGCTGTCCCGGGCCGAACTGGCTTTTTTAAGCCAAACCTTAAACGAGCACAGCAACACACCCACCATAGTGATGCTGCATCATCAGCCCGTTGTTGTCGGCAGTGAATGGATTGATCAATACATAGTGCGCAACAGCGACGCCCTATTTGCCATTACCGATAGACACCCACAGGTTAAAGCGATCAGCTGGGGGCATGTGCACCAGTTGTTCGAGCAGCGCCGGGGCGAAACTCTGCTGTTGGCGACGCCCTCCACCTGTGTGCAATTCAAGCCGGACTGTGACGACTTTACCGTCGATACCGCTATGCCGGGTTACCGCTGGTACGACCTTTATCCGGACGGGCGTATAGAAACCGGTATCTCGCGCGTCACCGATAAAGCCTACGTCATCGATTATCGCTCAGCCGGGTATTAAGCGTATGGCTTGCGTGGTTTATCTGCACGGGTTTTTAAGTTCTCCACTGTCGCACAAGGCGCAGGTTGTTAAACAGTGGCTGGCCCAGCAGCGGCCAGAAATCCGCTTTATCTGCCCACATTTAACACCCTATCCGGCGCACACCGCCGACGAACTCAAAGCCCTGATGGAGTTTTTGCAGCCCGAGCCTATTTGGCTGATGGGCAGCTCGCTGGGTGGCTATTGGGCCACTTGGCTGGCGGAGCAATACAATCGCCCGGCCGTGTTGATTAACCCCTCGGTAGCCCCCTGGCAATTTATGCCCGAGTTTTTAGGTATTGACCTGAAGAGCTATCACACCGATGATAGCTATCGCCTAACGGCCGCCCATATTGATGAGATAAAAGCGGTGGATGTTACTCCTATAACCCGCCACGACAATTTCTGGCTGATGGTACAAACCGGTGATGAAACACTGGATTATCGTCAGGCAGTCAATGCGTATCAGGGCTGCCAACAGCTGGTAGAGTCGGGTGGGGACCATAGCTTTGTCGACTTTGAGCGACACCTTCCCGACGTAATAGAATTTTTTCAGGCGTTTGAAGCAAACCCGCGCGCAGAGTAATCGCACAGCGCTTTGCCTAAGCCCTAGCAATAACAGAAGTGATAGATACCACTCATGGCCAACTATTCCGCAGAAGATATTGAAGTCCTCACCGGGCTGGACCCCGTTAAAAAACGCCCGGGCATGTACACCGAAACCACCCGCCCCAACCATTTAGCGCAAGAGGTGATCGACAATAGCGTGGACGAGGCGCTGGCCGGTCACGCTAAAACACTCACAGTAACTCTGCACAAAAATCACTCGGTTACCGTGAGTGACGACGGCCGCGGTATGCCTGTGGATATTCACCCCGAACAGGGCAAGCCCGGTGTCGAGGTTATACTTTCTACCCTGCACGCCGGCGGTAAATTCTCCAATAAAAACTACCAGTTCTCCGGCGGCTTGCACGGTGTGGGTGTGTCTGTAGTGAACGCCTTGTCGGACTTGTTAGAGGTGACTATTCGGCGCGATGGACAGGTGCACCAGATTGTCTTTTCCAACGGCGAGAAGACATCCGAACTAACCGTGATCGACACCTGCGGCAAGCGCAATACCGGCACCAGTGTGCGCTTTGTGCCCAATGCCAGCTATTTCGATTCGGCTAAATTTTCCGTCAGCCGCTTGCGCCATGTGTTGCGAGCCAAAGCGGTGCTCTGCCCCGGTTTAACCGTGTTGTTTAACGATGAAACCTCCGGCGAAAAAGACACCTGGTACTATGAAGATGGTTTGCGCGATTATTTAAGTGGCAACACCCAAGGCTTTGAGGTGTTGCCCAGCGAGCCGTTTGTGGGCGAGTTTTCAGGCTCAACCGAAGCGGCCAGTTGGGCGATACAGTGGCAACCCGAAGGCGGTGAGCTGACCCAAGAGAGCTACGTTAACTTAATCCCGACCGCTCAGGGTGGCACCCACGTCAATGGTCTGCGCACCGGCCTGCTGGACGCACTGCGCGATTACTGCGAGTTTCGCAATTTATTGCCGCGCGGCGTTAAGCTGGCGCCGGAAGATATTTGGAGCAACTGCAGTTATGTGTTGTCTTCCAAACTGGCCGACCCGCAATTCTCCGGCCAAACCAAAGAGCGTTTAAGTTCGCGCGAGGCGGCGGCGTTTGTCTCCGGTGTGGCCAAAGATGCTTTTGCATTATGGCTAAACCAGCACACCGAAGAGGGCGACAAAATCGCCGACTTGTGCATTTACAATGCGCAAAAGCGCGTGCGCTCTTCGAAAAAAGTCGCCCGCAAAAAAATCACCCAAGGTCCCGCCTTGCCGGGCAAGTTGGCCGATTGCTCCAGCAGCGACCCGAGCAACAGCGAATTGTTTTTGGTGGAAGGGGACTCGGCCGGTGGCTCTGCCAAGCAGGCGCGCGATCGAGAGTGTCAAGCCATTATGCCGCTGCGTGGTAAAATTCTAAACACTTGGGAGGTGGACTCCAGCGAAATCTTCTCCAACCAGGAAGTGCACGATATTTCAGTTGCTCTCGGTATCGACCCCGCGACTGATGTGTTGGAAGGCTTGCGTTACCACAAAGTGTGTATTCTTGCCGACGCCGACTCCGATGGCCTGCACATCGCCACCCTTCTGTGCGCCCTGTTTGTGCGTCATTTTCGCCCCTTGGTAGCGGCGGGCCATGTCTATGTTGCCATGCCGCCGCTGTACCGCATCGACGTGGGCAAAGAAGTTTACTACGCGCTAGACGATAGTGAAAAAGCCGGCATTTTGGATCGCATCGAAGCGGAGAAGAAAAAAGGCAAAGTTGGCGTACAGCGCTTTAAAGGTCTGGGCGAAATGAACCCACTGCAACTGCGCGAAACTACCATGGCCAAAGACACACGCCGATTGGTACAGCTGCGCGTCGAAGACGGTGACGACACCAATCAAATAATGGACATGCTACTGGCCAAAAAACGCGCCGCCGATCGTAAAAGCTGGCTGGAAGAAAAAGGCGATTTGGCGGAAGTGGTGGTTTGATTGTATATCCTCGCATAAGTTTGAAAAAATATGCGATTGTTTAAAATAAGTCATCGACAGGACTACGAGTGCCAGCACGACGCTGGCCAATAACGTGAGTGTAGATCTCAGTTGTCCTCAAATCAGAATGGCCGAGTAATTCCTGTACTGTACGGATATCGCTACCGTTAAGCAGTAAGTTTGTCGCGAATGAATGCCGAAAAGTATGTGCGGTGACTCGTTTATGGACCCCACTGGCTTTAACGGCTTTGCGTAAGTTTTTGGCAAAGGCTGTTCCATGAAGATGATGCCGACAAATATAGCCATCATAGGGATGTTGACAGCGAGTTGTAGAGGGAAACAAGTATTGCCAGGCAAAATCAGTTAACGACTTACCATATTTTCGGTGCAGGGCCGGAGCAATCGAGGTAGATCCATACCCTTCAGCCAGATCGGTTTGATGAATTTGTTGTGCCTCTGCCATTTGTTGTTGAATTGGGGAGATAAGTGCCGCTGGCAACAACGTATATCGGTCTTTGGCTCCCTTTCCTCTGAAAATGTAGATAGATCTATTCTGAAGGTCAATGTCCTTAATGCGTAATGACAAAGCTTCGTGAATACGAAAACCACAACCATAGAGTAATGCCGTAATAAGCCAATACTTTCCTCTGAGCTGATTTAATATGGCGGATATCTCCGCAGGAGCCAGTACCGTCGGGACATTTTTGGGGCGCTTGGCGAAACCGTATTGCAAGTCTTCTATTTCCCGTTCGATTATGTACCTATATAAAAAGACAATTGCGCAGAGTGCTTGATTCTGAGTCGCAGCACTGACCTTGCGATAAACCGCGAGGTAGCTCAGAAACCCTTCAATTTCAGCGTTCCCTAACACCTCGGGGTGTCGTTTATCATTAAACAAGATGAAATGACGAATCCAGTAAAGATAGGTCTTTTCTGTGCGTAAACTATAATGGCGAGTACGAAGCTCGGACCGGACCCGCTCAATGAAAGGTGAAGGTTTCACAAACAACTCCCTAAGTGCTGTATGTATAAACAGTTATAATGGAAATATGAGTAAATTCAAGGGAAGGGTCCTATGAGTAACAAATTCATTAGTCTTTTTTTCTCTATAAACTAGACGCTAACACTCTGATATATATGTATATTTTGTGTCTTCATGGGTGCATAGAAGACCTCGTAAGGGTCTCGTTAAACACAATGGCTTTGTTTTCACAGTGACAAAACACAGAAAAAGATGCGCTAACCTGTTGAACTTGATATGATTTTTTGCAAATAAGCGGAGAAAAACGGTGGGTTTTAGTGTTGTATAAACGAAATTCTGCCTAATACACTGTTATGTAAGTTCGAGCTAATTCTGGTAAAGAGAAAAAATATGTTTAAATTATTTTCAATATTTGGATTGTTAGTTTCCTATCAGACTTGGGCGTGTACATGTGCTCCTATAAGCGTGGACGAAGCAAAGGACTCCTCAGATGTGGTTTTTGCAGGCATAGTGAAGAACTACACACTCATGGACTCTAAAGAGGAATGGGAACCTAGGATTCTATTGGAATTCGATGTTGCTAGGGTATGGAAAGGTGATATTAGCAGTGAATTTACCATGCACACTAATGTGGAAGGTTCTAGCTGTGGAGGTTTTTTTCGTGATTTTTTAAAGCCGGGGACTAACCTAATAGTTTACGGTTTCGGTAGAAAAGCAGAAAACTGGAAGAACAATCAAATAGATGGAGCGCCAAATGCTGCCTCCCTTAGCGTTATTGGAGATAGAAAAAAAATTAGGAATCACAAGTCTATTGATGAATTGGCCGATGAGGAAATCGTATATACGACCAACATCTGCACTCGAACCGGTTTAGTTTTATACGCTGTAGATGATTTTAAAGAGCTAGGTGAATTTAAAGAATATCGAAAGCTAGATGTGAAGCCAGATTCTATTGCTTTAGATGCTATTACATGGAAACAAAATAGTCTACCGGACGGATGTGGCGAGCTTGGTAATGCTCGTCGCTGGGAAGCTATTAACAAGCCGCCAAGAAATTCTATGGAGCTAATCTCACTTCTAGAAGATGGCTCGATGTACAAGAGTATACCCAAGCCACGAATCACGAGGTACAAGGATTATTGGGTCTCTGACAAAAATGGAAATTATGGGCTTTGTAGAAGATCAGAAGACCCGGAGATAGTTTGTGGGCAGGCCACAATAGAGTATTCATTAGTGTCTGCTGACAGTGAACCTAAACAGAATCAGTGGAAGGTCGCATCTGGCGGCGTACAAAATTATTGCAAACTACGTGAGTAATTCACATAACAAAAAGTTCAACCTGACCTCCGCTGCGTCGTTTGTTTTTGTGGCTTGTCGCTACGCTGCCACAAAAATCAAACGACTCCACTCCGGCAGGTTAACTTGGCGTTATGCAGCGGGAGAGGTTGAGTGAAATGCTACATTTGTAAAAATGAAGCGAAAGAGATTAAGCCTCTCGGTGATTATGTGCATCTCAAATGTCGCTTGTGTGGAGAATATAAAGTGGATGCTAAAGCGTTACTTAGCGATGGTATACATAGGATGAACCCAGATCGAATACTTGGGAAATTAGCGCAGAAATTTCAGAAAACAAAAGAAGTGCCTGTGATTTTAACCGAAGATCTTTAATAACTGCATAACAAAGCCAGCCAATTCGCCAGCAAGCTGGCTGGACTCGTAAACTCGCCATTGCTGGCAGGCGTTAGGAGCCACTTAAGTATTGTGCATACTCTTGAAGACAAATCTATAAGGTTTGATGATGGTCGACTTGCATTTGTAAGTGTCGATAGATTTCGAGACCTAGTATGTTCTGGGAAGTGCTGTCTAGTATGTGCCGATGAAAATACAGATCTTTCGTCCCGAGAGCACATTATTCCCGACTGGATTCTTAGAGCATTAAATCTACACAATCAAAACATTACTCTTCCCAATAGCACACTACACCGCTACGGACAGTACGTCGTTCCCTGTTGCTCCAGTTGCAACGCATTAATGGGATTGGAATTAGAGGGCCCCATCAGTGAAGCTTTTGTGTCCGGATTCTATTCGATGGAAAAGTTTCTTCTTAGCCCCAATGGAAAACTGAAGCTGTTTGCTTGGGTGTCTTTTCTTTTCATTAAATCCCATTACAAAGATCTTTCCTTGGCCCATGAGAGGGATCTAAGAATAGCAGCCGGATCAATAGCAGAAGAACTTGAGTATGATTGGGGCGATTTGCACCATATTTATTGCTTAGCTAGATCCCCATACGTAAGAGCTAGTGTTCAACCCGATACACTGGGCTCATTGGCGATTATTCCTATATTCAAAGAAAATGAGAGAGAGCCGTTTGACTTTATCGATCTAACGGTTGCTCGAACAATAGGGATTAGGATTGGAGAAGTTGGGGTTATCGCCGTTATTGGCGATGGCGGTGCCGTGCTTGACCAGATGGACAGGCGCATCTTAGACAAGATCACCGGCCCGCTTGGTTTTGCGCAATTTCGCGAGTTGGTCGCGAACTTTGCTTGCTGTAGCCTGCACCACAAGAATCCTCCTAGCTACGCCTCCTTTCCTAATATGTTTGGCCCTGAAACAATCGGTGTAGCCTGCACCAGCAGAGATTCTCACCCTCAATTTGATGATTTTGAACCAAAAATTCTAGGAAGTCTTATGGAAATGTTACTATACCAATCTATGAAAGGCGTCATTGACGAATCAGATTTTCAGGCGAAACTCAGGGATGGTTCAGCAACGTTTTTGTTCGACGGAGATGGTAGCTTTGTAAACCTGAAGGAGCGTACCAATGTCTCCTAACAAACGCCTTCAATGCGACGCGGCAAGCCCGCGCACTTGAGGCGGGCGTTAGCTGGGCGAGCCCTTTACCAAGGAGTTTCACAGTATGTATGTGCCGAGCCACTTCAAGGAAGACGACGTAGGCAAGCTTCAGCAGTATATTCGTGACTACAGCTTCGGACTGTTAGTGGTTGCGGATGATGATGGAATTGAAGCGAATCATGTCCCCTTTCAGCTGAACTCTGAGCAAGGCGGCACTTTGGGGCAGCTTCAGTGTCACTTGGCTCGAAACAATCCGGTCTGGCAACGTCTGCATGATGGAGCTCGGGTTCTTGCGGTTTTTCAGGGGCCTGATGCCTATATTTCACCCTCGTGGTACGAAACCAAGGCAGAAACGGGGCGGGTTGTTCCCACATGGAACTACCTGGCTGTCCATGCAGAAGGGAGCGCTCGCGTTATCGAGGATCCGAACTGGCTGAAACTTCATCTTCACCAACTTACAGACAAACATGAGTCAGGCATGGCCAAACCTTGGTCTGTTGATGACGCGCCAACGGATTTCACCGAACGTTTGGTAAAGGCTATCGTTGGTGTAGAGATCAAAATTGAGACGCTGACGGGTAAGCTAAAAGCGAGTCAGAACCAGCCAGAAAAAAACCGGGCCGGTGTTAAGGCCGGGCTCGACGCCGGAGAGGGAGCGCACAACCGTGCCATGGCTAAGTTCATCAGCTAACAAATGGCTGTTGCCGGACGGTTTCTCCGTCGCTCCGCTCCTCCAAAACCGCCGCAAAGCCCGGCGTTAAATATTCAGCCCGAGTCGACTGCCAATGTCAAAAGACAGTATTTCGATGGTCTATACAAAAACTGCGAAATTTGTTCAAACTTATGTGGTATAAGTTGTTCAATGTTATGTTGAGCGGGACGGCTTTAGGGGCCTACAGAGGATTTTTTTTCAAGCTATTGAGCGAATTTACATTGATTATATATCCGCGCATAAGTTTGAAAAAATATGCGATTATTTAAAATAAGTCATCGACAGGACTACGAGTGCCAGCACGACGCTGGCCAATAACGTGGGTGTAGAGCTCCGTTATCCTCAAGTCAGAATGGCCGAGCAATTTCTGTACTGTGCGCAAATCGCTACCGTTAAGCAGTAAGTTTATCGCGAATGAATGCCGAAAAGTATGTGCGGTGACTCGTTTATGGACTCCACTGGCTTTAACGGCTTTGTGTAAGTTTTTGGCAAAGGTTGTTCCGTGTAGATGATGCCAGCAAATATGGCTATCAGTAAGTGGGTGTCCTCGTTTCCCGTTTCTTTTCGATATATGGTGCTAATGTGAGGATAAGTACAGAATATTTTTCTGTACACAATCGCTATCAGCCACAAATTGGGAGCCCCAGCCAGACCAACCCCGAGACCTCATCGAGGCAACGATTAGGTTATTGATGCTATCGACAATCTTAGGCGGGTTGTCCTCAAACCGAGGTAGTCTTCTTTTGACGCGCTCCTTGTTTAAATTATCGTATATCGTTTTCGCACGGGCTGAGATAATGTTTTCATCACCGGGGGCTAGCGCCATGACCGTACGTCCTTTCATTAGCCGTGCTACAGTACCTTTTACATGGATATAATCTCCTCTCATAGCCGCGTATTCTTGCCAAGCTAGTGAGTTGAGCCATATGTCTTTTGCTGAGTCGAGATCACCACTCTTTTTAAGAGTTTTCGCCTGATACTCATAGTCGACCAATATAGGCATTAGGGCGCGACCAGTAAGCCCATAAATTGCAGCCTCATAGGAAGCCTCCAGTCTTACTTGTTTTTTCCCCTCTTCCGCTAAGGCTGAAAGGGCTGTTGTATCACCGGATTGACCCAGCTTTTTTAAAGTATCTATGGAGTAACTCTTGTACGCCTCCAGCTCCTCTAAAAGGTGGCCGTGTTCTCGAAGCCATTGGTTATGCTCATCTGCAGCTTGATTCTTTCCTGACTCAGTTAGCTGAAGTTCGTTACACCAGTTCTCTTGATAGTCCATTTTTTCGCTAAAAATATCGTCAGCACTCGATGATTTAGGCGTTGCTTTCGCCGTGCGAGGTGTCATATCGACAATAATGCTAGTTGATCGATCGATTTTTGGCTCGCCTTTAATTAAGTCTGTACTACTAATTGGCTCTGGATTAAGGCTCTCAGGGGAAAAACCTTGCCCGGCAAAAAACCATACACAAAGCATGAAAACGGCTCCAACAAGTACGCCGCCGCCCAATAATTTATATTTCATACCAATTCTCCTTAAAAATTAGGGCAGCTCTGATCCAAAAACGTTTCGTAGTTCAACCTGCAACATAGCAACTCTAACTCCTTTTTTGTGTTTACGGTGGAGGTGCATGACTGCAGTGGTGTCCTATATTTCGTGAATTTTTTGGCGAATGCGCCGTGGGTAGTTAAGGAGTTTAGGGCTGTAAGTAGCAATCGTTTAGGATATTTTCAACCAATATGAATTTCATATCCCCTTTTGGGTAATTTGTTAGATGTCGCAGATATATTATCCCAATAGTGATGAACCTAGTATTTCAGAAGCGTCGATAAGGTTGCACTAGGCCTCCGCTTGACACCTAATAACATCTTTCATAAAAATTTAATCTATTTTAATTGGTGTTTTAGGAAATATTGGGCACCAACATACTGGAAAACTCTCACTGGCAAGTATGTGGGGGCACGTTTTAGATGTCTGTCCCTGCTCGATCACTTGGCACACTTAGTCCTGCACACGTTTCGGTACTCTGGCCCGTATGCTCCCACGACAAAGCGCCGCCGCTTACTGGTCTATAGCTACCTAAAAGGCACATCGTCAGGTTGCAATGGCTCGATCGTAAAAGATGTGGTACTTTCTTGTTCTATATGCGGAATACGTTGCGAAGTGGAGGCATAGTTTTTGTAATAATCAGGCGCTAAAAGAAATTTTCATCAATAAGAAACCGGCGTCCACTTTCGGTGCGGGGGTTATAACGCAAGACGATGAGGACATCCCGATCGGTACAAATTTGCCGGATACGTGCTTAATAAGTTACAAGATGCATTTTTTGGGCCGACGGGGATACTTATCTAAACGTTATATGTTTTTCGAGTTTAGGTGATTGAATGGATACAAGCGTAAAGAAAAAATTTAGTACCTATCCTGCAGATATTTTTATTTCACTCAACACAGTGCGCGATCTTATTTTTAGTGTTGCGATGCAAGATGGTATTACCGATATAACAGAAACCTTAAAATGGGGTGAGCCTAGTTATGTTTCTAAAATAGGAAGCACCATTAGAATTGACTGGAAAGATAAGTATCCTGAACAGTTTTGTATTTATTTCAACTGTAAAACATCACTAATAGAAACGTTTAAAGAAATTTATGGTGATACATTTACATATGAGGGTAATCGTGCAATTGTACTTAAAAGAAATCAGGTTATACCTTATAAAGAGCTGGCGCATTGCTTGTCAATGTCACTACGTTATAAACAAATTAAGCACCTAGTTCTGCTCGGTGCATAAACATATAACAAGTAAATAATGGAATTCATGTGTCAGCCAATGTGTGGGTATTCCGGGTTTTCCGCAGTGATTTCTCCGTGATTGACTTGCTTTTAATCATAACGATTACCAAATTAGTACCCAGCCCAATACCCCGATACCGAGCCAAGCCAGTACGTTAATGACAAAACCGGTGCGGGCCATTTCACCCACGGTTAATCGTTCGGCGCCGAATACAATGGCGTTTGGCGGGGTGGCCACGGGCAACATA
Organism: Gilvimarinus sp. 1_MG-2023; assembly: GCF_030548285.1. Classification (NCBI taxonomy): domain Bacteria; kingdom Pseudomonadati; phylum Pseudomonadota; class Gammaproteobacteria; order Cellvibrionales; family Cellvibrionaceae; genus Gilvimarinus; species Gilvimarinus sp. 1_MG-2023. The sequence continues at coordinate 366,127 of NZ_JAUOSC010000002.1, read as the reverse complement.
AATGCACAGCTGGCTGCTAACGCGGCGGGAACAACCAAAGCTTCGGGCGGTGCGCCCACCGCCACGGCCAAGGAGCCAATTAAAGGCAAAAAAGCCGCTGCCGTTGCCGTATTACTGGTTACTTCTGTCAAAAACATTATGACACCCACCACCGCAAAAATCAGTGCCAGCAAAGGCCACGAGCCAAGCCCTTGTAGTGTTTGGGCAAGTGTTTCTGCCAAACCGCTAACAGTCATTAAGTGAGCCAGTGCCAAGCCACCGCCAAACAGCAATAATACTCCCCACGGCAAGCGGCGCGTATGATCCCAGTCCATTAAACGTGAGCCTTTGCCATCAGCGGCTGGAATGGTGTGTAAGGCAACGGCTGCTATCAGTGCAATACTCGTGTCGGAAAGGCTGATATCTGGCAGGGCGTTTTCAAACAGGGGGCGGGTAATCCACAGCCCGGCGGTAATAATAAACACCAGTGCCACGCGCCATTGCATTGGAGTCATTGGCCCCAGTGCCTGCCATTGTTGGCGCAGTGCCTCTAGTTGTATCGAACCGTCACCGCGTGGAAGCTGACGACTCAGCCATAACCAAGCTGCCAACAACAGCGCGGCGCTTAAAGGAACAGTCATTGCCATCCAGCCGACAAAGCTCAAATGTATATTGTGTACATCCGCCAAATAAGCCGCCATTAAAGCATTGGGTGGTGTGCCAATTAATGTCGCGATGCCACCAATGCTGGCACTGTAGGCGATGCCCAATAATAGAGGGCGATCTTGCCGCGAGTTCGACGGGTCAGTATTGAGTGACAATATAGACAGTGCGATGGGTAGCATCATAATTGCCGTTGCGGTGTTGCTTACCCACATGCTGAGAAATGCAGTGGCGCCCATGAACGTCGCTAACTGGCGACGCATTCCGCCACCAAAAAGCACGGTCAGCCCCAGTGCGATACGCCGGTGAAGTGACCAGCGCTCCATGGATAAGCCGAGTACAAAGCCACCGAGAAACAAAAAAATCAGCGGGTGACCGTAATTGGCTCCCACGGATTTAAGATCTGTCAGCCCCAGTATTGGGGCAATAATTAACGGCAGCAACGCCGTAATCGCCAAGGGCAGGACTTCGCCAATCCAAAACAGTGCCATCATCATCGCAAGGCCTGCGGTCCACCAGGCGTGCTGATCGAGTTGCGCCGGTGCCGGGAGTACTATAGTGGCAGTAAACACTGCAATCCCTAATATGGCAGTGATAGTTTTATGGTTCATGTTTATGAGTCATCCAAGTCATATTCACTGATGACACTTTGGCGCAACCATTAAAGATATTCAAGAAAAACAAAGATAATCAGGACGCTTTGACTGAGCTTATAGTGGCGGTTTTTACTTGTTGATGCAGGTTGAGTTAAGTACTTCAGCTCAGAGGCTTCCATGTTAAATTACCAAATACTTTTGCAGTGCTGTCTCTCGCAGGGTTGACCGTCGTTATTGCCGTCTATCTGAGTATTTGGGCAATTGGCTAAGTAAAATCTTGCTTCATTGCAAGATGTCATCTGGCTACAGTGCGTTTTGCCTTGGCATTTGAACCCCATATCTTCGTAAGCCGGAGTTGGTTGCAGCTTGATAAAATGAGTATAGATTGCAAAAGCAATCGCAGCACATATGGAAAAAATGATTATGGTTGATAAGAACGAACGCTGATTTGAGCGGTATGGTGGAACATCAACCAGTGAAATTGATACAGCTTTTCTTTTGCCTTTCTCAGTTTTTATTTGAAACGAGACTGAATCACCATTCAATGGTCTACGATAGCCGGGCTTAAAATCTGAGATGTGCGCAAATATATCGTTTTTAATGCTTTTTGACTCAATAAAGCCAAAGCCACGGTTATCATTCCAGCGAACAATCTTACCTTCCATGTGTTAGTTCTCGTAATTCGTTTAGTGGTTCAGTTGCTCAGCAGCCCTGATAAAATTGATTACCCTGCATTCTCTGGGGTGCCTATTTAAGATCTGAAATATACCATTTAATTACGAATATCAACATGCTGAATAAGTGGTTGTGAGGTTTGGTGTGTTCGTAACGGATTGAAATTTAGAAGGGGTTGGGGGCTATAAAGGCTCTTATAGTGCTCAGTCGCTGCGACTAGCTCTAGACTGCCAAGGTGTGCGCTTGAATTAAATGACCACTGACTCCGCCAGTAACCTGCACCTATAGTGGACTGCTTATCTTAATTGAGTAACCAGCTTCGATTGCACTTGATCGTCAGGCTATAACGAACTTTACCGCTGTTGATGGGTCAAACTCCATTGGATGAATCAATCGGACGTTTGCGTGATATAGGCTATCGTAGTGTAAAGGCCTAACGTTGAGTAAAGCGATGGGTTTACAGCCGTTAAAGAGTAGGGTGATTGATGGGCGTTATGACTCATGAAGCGTTGATACGTGGCACAGTGTTTTTAGCGGTGCTGATGGTGATGGCGCTGTGGGAGACGTTTGCGGGTTTTAGGCCGCAGAGTGTAGGTCGCTGGCAGCGTTGGCCGCATAACCTGATGGTTGTGGTGGTGGGAACGCTATTGTTGCGTTTGGTATTTCCTTTGGCTGCGGTGGGGGCTGCGTACTTGGCGGCCGATCGGGGCTGGGGGATTTTCAATAGTATTGCGATACCCCGGTGGCTGGCGGGGCTTGTATGTTTTGTAGTGTTGGATGCGGTGATTTATTTTCAGCACCGGGCCTTTCACAAGGTGCCTTGGTTGTGGCGGCTGCACCGTATGCATCATACCGATTTGGAGTTTGATGTAACGACGGGCCTGCGCTTTCACCCGTTTGAGATTATGTTGTCTATGCTGTTAAAGGTCGCCGTTGTGATTCTGTTGGGCGCTCCGGCGGTAGCCGTGTTGGTGTTTGAAGTTGTGTTAAGTGCTACCGCAATGTTTAACCACAGTAATGTGAGCTTGCCTGGGCGATTGGATCGGTATTTGCGATGGCTGGTGGTAACCCCTGATATGCACCGCGTGCACCACTCGGTGGTGCGCGCTGAAACCGATAGCAACTTTGGGTTTAACCTACCGTGGTGGGACCGGCTTTTTGCTACCTATCGCCGCCAGCCTGCTGCCGGCCAGAGGGGGATGATTATTGGCATCAATGCGTTCCGCGAGCCTCGTTGTTTACGGCTCGATAAGCTGCTGGTACAGCCTTTTGTCTCTCCACCGCCATCGCACCTGAATGATCAGGACGTTTGAGGCGCTTTTCTTTCGCATTCTCCGTGTAGGGGCTGCACCAGTCTTGATTGTTGCCTGGCTTTTTATGATTGCTATTGTATTTGAGTGATCGCTCATGTATTGTCACTGCAGCCGATATAATGGTCGCCGTAGTGGGGTCATCTCTGTGCCTTTCGCCCCAGAGCCGTATATCGTCACTTACATAAGTGTTCCCGCGGGTTGCCGGCGGGTTTGAATATGACAATGTAGTCAATTTACTAATCGGAGCTCTATATGCTACCTAATACGCGTTTAACGTGGTCTCTGCTGCTATTGCGGCTGGGTGTTTTTGTTGTCATGTTTATGTGGACAATCGATAAGTTTGTTAACCCAGGTCATGCCGCCCGTATCCTGGATAAGTTTTATGGCTTGAGCGGATTTGGAACTGAGATCGTCTACGTGTTGGCGGCGGTAGAAATGGTTTTGATTTTGGCTTTTGTTGCCGGTATGTGGAAGCGTTGGACGTATGGCTTTGTTTTAGTCTTGCACGGTTTGTCGACTTTCTCGGCTTATAAGCAATACCTTGATCCGTTTGCGCACCTACTGTTTTTTGCCGCTTGGCCCATGCTTGCAGCTTGCTTTGCGTTATATCTACTGCGTGATTTAGACACACGCTGGACAATCACACGGTCGGGTTCTGGCCGGTAAGTCTGATTTGTCTATTTGAGTAACGACGCCAGTTTGTATTTATGCAAGCTGGCGCTGTCCTTACCGCCCTGTCTTTTTCCGTAGCGCCACTATTGCGGCTATCTAAGTATCGGGTTCACGACCGATTCGAGCGAGTCGCCTCCGACTCAACTAATATTACGTTATACGTCTTTAGCAGGCTTTCCGAGCCGGCCCTGCCTGTAGGCGCGAGCTTTAGTGCGGGCGATGAGTGAGTACAGTGAAATAATTGAGCCGAGTAACTATTTTAGAAAAAAGTTTGTAACAAAACGGCAGCTCGAACGCCTATGTATATACATAAAGCTGATATGCCCGGTTGGGCTAAAGTACGCATTAATGGGATCTTGTATGAAGCGTGTATTAATCGTGGCGATTATCGCTGCACTATTTGCCACCTTTTTTGCTTTGGGTCTGAACGACTATCTGACCTTAGAGCAACTTAAAAACAGTCAGGCTCAATTTGACCAATGGCTTGAGGCCTACCCTCTAGCGGTGCCGTTGGTGTTTTTTGCCGTTTATGTGCTGGTAACGGCACTATCGCTCCCCGGTGCTGCCATCATGACGTTGGCCGGCGGTGCTTTGTTTGGTTTGGCTCAAGGGCTGTTGTTGGTCTCTTTTGCCTCTAGTATTGGCGCTACACTGGCATTTTTGGCCGCGCGCTTTGTGTTGCGAAACTCGGTAGAAAACCGGTTTGGCGACCGGCTTAAGGCCATTAACCGAGGCGTGGATCGCGAAGGCGCCTTTTACTTGTTTACCCTGCGTTTGGTGCCGGTATTTCCGTTTTTTATTATCAACTTGGTCATGGGGCTCACCCGATTAAACGTGTGGACTTTTTACTGGGTGAGCCAGTTGGGCATGCTGGGCGGCACCATTGTTTATGTAAACGCGGGTACGCAATTGGCCGAGATTGAAAGCGTGGGCGGAATCTTTTCCCCCGCCTTGATATTGTCTTTTGTTTTGCTGGGAGTATTCCCTTGGGTTGCCAAAGCCATCGTGCGCTTTGTGCAGCGTAAGCGCGTGTACAAAGGCTGGCAAAAGCCCACGAAATTTGACCGCAACTTAGTGGTTATCGGTGGTGGTGCTGGCGGCTTAGTGTCGGCTTATATTGCGGCAACCGTTAAGGCTAAGGTTACCCTGGTCGAGGCACACAAAATGGGCGGCGATTGTCTGAACTATGGTTGTGTTCCCAGTAAAGCACTGATTAAAAGCGCCAAAGTTGCCCACCAAATGAGTCACGCCAATGAATACGGCTTGACCGCTACGCAGCCTGAATTTAGTTTTCGCGCGGTGATGGATCGCGTGCATCGAGTGATTAAAGAAGTAGAGCCGCACGATAGCGTCGAGCGCTACACCAGCCTTGGGGTCGATGTAGTACAGGGCTATGCCACTATTGTTGATCCCTGGACGGTGGATATCGCCCTTAACGATGGCGGTACTCAGCGCCTCACGACTCGCAGCATCGTCATTGCCGCTGGGGCGCAGCCGCTTATTCCCGAGTTGCCAGGGTTGGAGGATTCTGACTACGTCACCAGCGATACACTGTGGGATCGTTTTGCCGAACTTGATACGCCGCCTAAACGCTTGATTGTGTTGGGTGGCGGGCCTATCGGTTCGGAGCTCTCTCATGCGTTTGCCCGTTTAGGCTCTCAAGTGAGCCAAGTTGAGCGGGGCGAACGTATTATGGCCAAAGAAGATAAAGAGGTTTCCGAGTTGGCGCGCCAGGCTATGGCGGCCGATGGCGTCTCGGTGTTAACCGAGCACGAAGCCCTGCGCTGTGAGCGCGAAGGTGACGAAAAATTCTTAGTGGTAAAACACCAAGGCTTAGAAAAACGTTTGCCGTTTGATCAATTGTTGGTGGCCGTCGGGCGCAAGGCGCGCTTAACCGGCTACGGCTTAGAGACCTTAGGCATCCGCACCGAACGCACAGTGATTACCAACGAATACCTGGAGACGCTTTACCCCAATATTTACGCTGCCGGCGATGTAGCTGGCCCTTACCAGTTCACTCATACCGCCGCTCATATGGCGTGGTATGCGGCGGTTAATGCCCTATTTGGGCAGTTTAAGCGCTTTAAAGTGGATTATCGCGTTATTCCCTGGGCAACCTTTGTTGACCCAGAGGTGGCCCGCGTAGGTATTAGTGAAACTGAGGCAATCGAGCAAGGCATTGATTATGAGATTGCCCGCTTTGAGTTAGACGAGCTGGATCGCGCCATTGCTGATAGCGCGACAACCGGCTTTATCAAAGTGATAACACCCAAAGGCAAAGACAAAATTTTGGGCGCGGTGATTGTCGGCGCTGAGGCCAGTAACCTACTAACCGAGTTTGTACTTGCCATGCGCCACGGCCTTGGCTTAAACAAAATTTTGGGTACGATCCATACCTACCCTACGTTATCCGAGGCCAATAAATACACGGCGGGCGAATGGAAAAAAGCGCACAAGCCCGAGACGGTTTTAAAATGGCTGGAAAAATATCACACATGGAAGCGAGGCGGCGCCAAAAAATGAAAACCGTGTTGTTGTTTTTAATCTTTTTGTTCGGTAGCCATGTTGTCATCGCGGCAGACTTTGACCATCAGCATTCAGTTTATGCTGATGTGCTCAAAGAAAACGTTGGTTGGACTCGTGACGGTGTGGCCTCCGAGGTTAACTACGCGCTGCTAAAAAGTAACCCCAAAACGCTAGAGCAATATGCCGAGCAACTCTCTGGGGTTAAGCGAGATACTTTTGATGGCTGGACTAAAAATCAACAGTTGGCATTTTTAATTAACGCCTACAATGCTTACACGTTACAGCTGATTGTCGAACACTACCCGCTAGCGTCTATTAAAGACATCGGCAGCTTTTGGCAAAGCCCCTGGAAGCAATCGTTTTTTATCCTGCTGGGCAAAGACATGAGTTTGGATGAGCTTGAGCACGAAATTATCCGGGCGCCAAACCGCTATAACGAGCCGCGCATTCACTTTGCGGTTAACTGTGCCTCTATAGGTTGCCCAGCGTTGCGGCCCGAGCCTTTTACGGCCGATCAATTAAAGCAACAGTTAGAGGATAGCACTAAGCGGTTTTTGCGCGATACAACGCGCAATCGCTACCGTGATGGCGAGTTTCAAGTCTCGGCGATTTTTAAATGGTATCGGCAAGATTTTGAGCAAGGCTGGTTGGGTTTTAATAACCTGCGTGATTTCTTTTTGCGCTACGCTGATGCGATGTCACTGACCCAGCCTCAGCGAGAGCAACTGAGCTACGCCCAAGCCAAGTATACATTTTTACCCTACGACTGGAGTTTGAACAGCTCCGCTGAAAAATAATAACTAAACTCCCTAGGGAGTTTGTATAGAACGAGTCTAACGGAATGAAACTTCTTAGTTTATTACAAAAAGTATCAAGGACACCTGTGCCCACTTTATGTGCTAGTGCGGTACTGATGGCGAGCCTGTCCACCCACGCCCAAGTGGACCGTATCGAAAGCGTATTGGTGGTGGGCGAAGCCCTTAGCGGTATGGGTAATGTGCGCAGTGAGGACGTCGACAATGCCTTTGGGCTAGGGCAAACCATTGCCGATATTGGTCGGTCGGTCACCCCGATAACCGAAGGACTGCTCAATGAGGCTGCTATCGACGACTTGCAGCAGTTGCAAAGGGTCGCCCCCAATACCTTTCAAGCCAAGGGTTTTGGTGCCCCCAGCTTACCGACTTTGCGCGGCCAGCTGGGGGAGTTGTTCTCATCAGGGTTACGCCGGCAGGCGGGCAACAACGGGTTGGGCCTGCCGCTGTCGTTTAACTCGGTGGGGCAAATTGATATCGTACGCGGTACGCCATCGGTCATACTGGGAACCACGCAACGCACGGGTGGATTCGTTAATATTACACCCAAACGCTCCAATTTAAATGCTCCAGAAGGGCGGCTTAGCCTCACTGCCGGCGAGTGGGATCAATACGGAGGCCAACTGGATTACGCTTGGGTGATCGAGCCCGAGCGTCAAGGCGCGCGTATTAGTGTAGAGGTTAAAGATGAAGGCAGTTTTTACGACTACGCGGGCTTAGATAGCACCAACCTGTTTGCTTCTTATCGTCTGCTGCCCTCCGATAACATCGAGTGGAATCTCTCATTTGAATACTACGATGTTGATTGGACCGATAACGCGGGCATTAACCGACCTACGCAAAACCTGATTGATAACGGCTTTTATGTGCAGGGCCAAGGAGTACAACCTGGCGGCTCGACCGTGCCGGCGGCCCTGTCGGTAGTTAGCCCCACCGGTGAAATAAAAATCCCCCGCAATAGGGTCATGACTCACCCCGACGATATTAATGGCGCCGAGACTGCACTTCTGCACTCGGTTATTTCGGTTGATCTTGCCGACTCAGTCCGATTGGTAAACCGAACTTACTACGAGCATCTTGAGCGCGAAGAGATTGCGCAAAACAGCTTTGTTGAAATTATTGATGGCGCTGATACGTTTGATAACCGCCTGGAGTTGCACATTAATAACACCATTGTTGGCGCCGCCGTGCGTTACAACGATGTCTTGGGTTACAGCCAATTTAGCACCGAGGCCGATTCACCTACCGACTTGACCGGCCCCCTGAGTAATCGCGAAATTCCATTAACCGCCGAACAACAAGCGCGGTTAGTGCAACTGCGCCCCGGTGTGTTTGTCTCGCCGGGCGGTCAATATGACCTTAATGATGACGGGGCTGGAGATTTCAATCTGTCTGACACAACAGACTCCACCAGTGTGCAAACGGGTGTGTTTATTCAGCACAGACAGCCACTCAGTGAGCACTTGCAGTTAACTTTGGGCGCGCGTGGCGACTGGTACGATGTGGCCGCACGCGATCCGATTGCCCCCGCAGGCGTAACGCCTGGCCGCGATACTCATAACGATTTTCTAAAGGCGGGTGAGGCGACATTGCACTATCGCCCCAGCGAGTCGGTAACCTTGTATGCCACCGGCAGCTACAGCGAGTCTACCTCTAATAGTATGGCGGGTGGCACGGTGTTGGGAGCACAAAACCAAATTGATTCGCTCAACTTTGCTACCGAAAACACACTGTACGAGCTAGGGGTGAAGTACGCGCCCGCCGGCTCGCCGTGGTACGCCGATGTCGCCGCCTTTGAGCAAACCCGCAGTTTGCGCAATCGCGATGGCAGCAACAGTGGGATTGCTACTCGCGGCTTGGAAGCGCAAGTTTTTTACCGCTCTGATAATGCCTGGGCAAGCATGGGCGCCAATTGGCTGGAAGCACAATTTGATCACTCGGCGGCGTTTCAGGTCTCCGGCCAAGTGGCCGATATTTTTGATGACTCACGGCCCGATATTATTGCAGGTACTGGGGTTGGTGCGCCTAATTTCACGACGTTTGAGGCCTCTAATCAGCGTTTACAGGGATTGCCAGAGTGGAGTGTGTCAGCGTCTGGCGGTTATTCGCTGACTGATAACTGGTCTGTGGGTGGCTCGACGGTGGTAACCGGTGAATACCCGCTGGACTACTTGCAAACTGTCGAGGTGGGCGAGCAGTTCACCATTAATGCCAACCTAGCCTATGAGTTTAACCAAGGTGCCAGCCGTATTCGCTTAGATGTGTTTAATCTGACCAACGAAGAAAACTGGACACCGGTATTTGAGGGCGGGTATTTTGGCTCTTCTTTGGTCTTTCCGGAATTGCCGCGTTATGTACAAATTCAATTTAACCAGTATTTTTAAGCGTTTATTGCCGGCGTTGTGGCTGCTGGCAAATACCTGCACCGCCGCCGATTGGTCTGAGGTACAGGCCGAGGCCCGTGGCGACACGGTGTACTTTTACGCATGGGGCGGCTCTGACGATGTTAACCGTTATTTGCGCTGGGTCGACGGCGAATTAAATCGCCGCTACGGCGTTCGGCTAAAGCACGTTAAAGTGCCCGATATCGCTCAAGCTGTGCAACGCTTGCAAGTCGATGCACAGGCTGGCCGTCTTGATGGCGGTGCCATTGATCTTTTGTGGGTCAATGGCGAGAACTTTCACGTGCTAAAGCGCGACAACCTCCTGCTGCCCGATGTGTTAACAGACGTACCCAATAGCGCCGATTTACTGCACGATAAACTGCCACTGGCAAGCGATTTCGGCGTGCCGGTCGATGGCCTGGAGGTGCCTTGGGGAATTGGTCAGTTTAATCTTATCGCCCGCGATAACAGCTTTGCCGATGCCGCCATAAATGCCGCACAACTATTGGACTTTGCCAAGCAAAACCCCGGCAAATTAAGTTACCCCAAGCCGCCGGATTTTATTGGCACAACACTTTTAAAATCGTTGTTGCTGGATTTAACCGACAGCGATCCGCGCTTGTATCAACCTGCCTCCGAGGCCGCCATGGCACAGTTGTTACCGGTGCTGTGGCAATACCTGGATAAGCTGCATCCAATGTTGTGGGAGGAGGGCACCGTCTTTGCGCAAAGCTCAGCGCAGCAACTGCAGTGGTTGGCCGATGCCAAACTCTCGGTGGCGTTTAGTTTTAATCCGCAAGAGCTCGCCGCCAAAGTCGAGGCCAGCCGGTTGCCGACAAATGTGCAGCAACATTATTTTTCGGTCGGGGCGATTACCAATAGCCATTATTTGGCCATTCCTCGCAACGCCTCGCATTCGGCGGCGGCAAAAGTTGCCATTAATTTTTTAATCTCTGAGAAAGCGCAGCAGCGCAAAGCTGATACCGCGTACTGGGGTGATCCTGCCGTTGTGGACTTACCCGAGGGCGGTACGCTGTTGCCGAGCGCGACCGAGCTCCATGCCAGTTGGCAAAACGCACTTGAGCAACGCTGGTTACAGAGATACCAGCGGTGAACAACTCAGCGCGTCTGTTTACCCCCGCTGCAGTCGTTAGCGTGCTGGTGCTTATTGTCATTCCTTTGGGTGTGGCGCTGCTGAGCTTTGGTCAACAATTGGGGGCGGTAACCGCCGCAGAATTACTCAGGTTTAGCAATGCCCCAGGGCTTGTGCCCGCCACGGTTTATTCAGTGGCTCTGGCGATTGTTGCGCCGCTTTTAGCGTGTTACATGGCGCTGGCGTTTAGTGCACGCACCTCTCATAAAATGTCCGTGTGGTTGTCACCACTGTTGTCGATTCCGCATTTAGCGTTTGCGGTGGGCATCGTTTTTTTGTTTAGCCCCAGTGGCTGGTTGGTGCGGGCACTGCACAGTGTGAGTGGCGCATTTGCAGTGCCGCCCGAGGTGGCGCTGCTGCCCGAGCGGTCTTTTACGACCTTGTTGGTGGTACTAATACTAAAAGAAGTACCGTTTTTATTGCTGATGATTTACAGCGCATGCGCCCAGTTGCCTATTGCCCGATACCGCCAGGTGGGCTGTTCATTGGGGTATTCGGCTACCGCCAGTTGGTGGCAGCTTATCGTGCCGGAGCTTTTGCGCCGCTTAACATTGCCCATGGCCGCGGTGATGGTTTATACCGTCTCTGTGGTCGATATCCCTTTGTTGATTGGGCCCAATTTACCCGGCGTGTTAGCGCAAGAGGTACTGGCGTGGCAGCGAGACTTCGCGCCTTATGCGGGCGTTAACGCCCTGCTTGGCTCGGCTTTATTGCTGGGGATTACGCTCTGTCTGTTGGGCCTTAATCGTTTACATCAGCCGCTTTATGCGTGGGCGTTAACCTGGGTCTGGCGTAGTGGGCGGGCAATGCCTAAGGTGCTGCACGTGCTCGGTGGCACGGCTATGCACGTAGCGCGGCTTTGGCTACCAATGATGGTGGTGCTGTCGATTGGGGTGTTAGTGTCGCTGGCCGTTTGGTCGCTGGCCTCGGGTTGGTTTTATCCTCGCGTATTACCCAGCGCAATTAATGCTGATTTATGGCAGCGCGAATGGCTGTATGTGCAACCGATGATTTGGACTACTCTCAAGTTGGCCGCCGCCAGCGCCACCATTGCGCTCGTGGCGGCGCTAGCCTGCCTGGAAGCACAGCATACTAGCCGCCGTCGTTGGCCCCAGTGGCCTATGCTGTTAGTGCTGCTGGCCCCGCAGTTGCCACTGGTGATGGCTTGGCAATACGGCGCGAGTATGTTCCAGCTGGCGCCGCACCTGGGTTGGGTGTTTTGGGCCCACTGTGTGTTTGCATTTCCCTACGCCTATTTGGTGGTGGCGGGGGATTACCAACGTTATGATCGGCGCTGGTTGTTGGTGGGCCAGTCGCTGGGGTATTCGCCGTTGGGCTGTTGGCTGAGATTGTTATTGCCGATGTTGCGCAGACCCATTCTCTACGGTTGGGTGATTGCGTTTTCGGTCAGTGTGGCGCAGTACGTACCCACTCAGTTGTTGGGCGCGGGGCGAGTGGTCACGTTAACCACCGAGGCGGTCAATGTGAGTAGTGGCGGCGATCGGCAATTGCTGAGTTTTTATGCCTTATGGCAATTTATTTTACCTTTGGCCGCACTGCTGGCCGTGGCGCTTTATTTGGCCCTGGTAACAAGGAGACAGAATGCTTGAGTTGCAGCAGGTACGCATAGCCCAAGCGGGGCAGACGCTGCTTGAGGTGCCCGAATGCTGCGTAGCACCGGGTAAGGTTGGCATGATTATGGGCCCCAGCGGGAGCGGTAAATCAACCTTGCTGTTGTGGCTGCTCGGTCAAGCACCGTCGGTGTTTGATATCACCGGCAGCGCTCGATTAAACAATGAGAGTATCACGCAACAGAGCGTTAGCGAGCGGCGCATTGGCATGTTGTTTCAGTCGGCGCTGTTGTTTCCGCATTTGTCGGTCGAGCAAAATTTATTGTTTGCTTTACCTCGGCGTGCGCCATACCAGTCGCGCGCTGCGCGGGCCGAGCGGTTAGAAACATTGCTGGTGGCGGTGGGGCTGGCCGACAAACGCAAAGCCATGCCCGCCACACTTAGCGGCGGCGAGCAAGCGCGCATTGCGTTGTTGCGTGCGCTTATCAATGAACCTAAAGCGTTGCTGTTGGATGAGCCCTTTGCTGCGCTCGATCAGCACCGGCGAGAAGACGTACGGCAGTGGACATTTGAGCAAATTGCCCAGTGGCAAATCCCCGCGCTCATGGTGAGCCACGATTTGCACGATCGCCCAACGCTGCCAGAACAACGCGGGCCGCTATTAAGTATCGACAATGCTGCCGCAAACGTATTACAGGAGTAACCATGTTTGATACACGCCTAGTACCGCTGACGCGAACCCCGCTAAAGCGGTTGGCGATTTACCTAGACCGATGGAATGTTAAGGCCGACCAAATCACACTTATAGGCTTTATGATTGGCATGCTCGCCGTACCTGCACTGGCATTAAACTGGTACAGCGTTGCCCTTGTTGCCATTGCGTTAAACCGATTCTTTGATGGCCTGGATGGGGCGCTTGCGCGAATCCAAGGCATCAGCGATGCCGGTGGCTATTTAGATATCGTATTAGATTTTATTTTTTACAGTGCCGTGTGCTTGGGCTTTTTGTTGGCCGACCTGGATCGCAACGGGGGATGGGCAGGCTTACTGATGCTCTCGTTTATGGGCAGCGGAGCCACCTTTTTAGCCTTTTCGGCAGTTTCCGGCAAATACAGCATCGACAACCCCGACTATCCACAAAAATCCCTTTATTACATGGGCGGCTTAGCGGAAGGCTCCGAGACCATATTATTTTTAATATTGTTTTGCCTGTTTCCGCAGTATTTTCCAATACTTGCAGGGGTGTTTGCCGTTTTATGCTGGGTAACAACAGGCTCCAGACTTTGGTCGGGTTACCTGACGTTAAAGCAATTGGAACGCGAGCACGATCAAGACAGCAATTGATCGAGAAAGTGAGCTACTCTCTTACCGGCATTCAATGTGGATTTTTTAAGCTTGGGCTGCACACTGTCACATCCTTAATGTTTTTGGTTTGCACGCGCTGTGCCTACGCTTTAGGGTAAGTAGGTATAGAGCACGCTAATCCACTACAAAAACCGAGTGAATTGATGACAAGTCTCGCGCTTTTTCAGATGATGTTTGGAGTGGCTTTAATCGGTTTTACACTGTTTGATGCCTTTGTCACCATACTTAGCTTGCGAGGTGGTGGTCCAGCAACCTCGTTTATCTCACAAAAGCTATGGCGGCTTGCGCTGCGCTTTCACCAGTATAAAACCTCACATAGACTGTTGTCGGCCAGTGGCCCGGTGTTGATGATTCTGGTGGTGATGTTTTGGTATCTACTTTTATACCTGGGCTGGTTTTTAGTTTTCCAGTCGGTTCAGGGCAATGTCATTAATGGCAGTACCTACACGGCGGCCACAGGGCTCGAAACCTTATATTTTACGGGCGTAACACTCAGCGGTTTGGGCTATGGTGATTTTACCGCCGAGCACTTTCCCTGGACAATCTATAGTACGTTGGCGGTGGCCACCGGAACACTACTGACCTCGGTGGGTTTGTCTTATATTATTGCCGTCGTTCCTGTGGCACTCGAGAAGCGTCAACTGGCTCGCCAAATCAATATTGTTGCAGGCGACTCTGAGCAACTGCTAAAGCGGCTTGATGATCAAGACAATGTAGAATTTATTTGGCAAAAGCTATTTGAAATTCAGCTCGACGGGACAAAGTTTGCTAATAAATACAGTGCCTATCCGGTTGTTGCGTATTTTCATACATCTAACGCAAATAGTGCATTTTCACTGGCCTATTTAAAGGCTTCCGATCTATTGTTTTACCTTGCCAATCATCCCAATAAAGAGCTAAGACCATCGGCGAGTGCTGTGATAGCCCTTAAAAATCTTATGGTCTCCTACGCTGAAAGTTTGCAGCATATTGTCGATGACCACGCTGATGGTGAGTCCGATCAGCATGAGCGCTATCGGGTTTATTCGTCCATAGAGAAAGTGGAATCAGAGTTGTTCACCTGGCAAGAATTCTCCAGCGTTCGGCGCGTGTTGGTCACAACTTGTCTCTACGATGGTTGGTAGCCTGGTTTAAATCGCGCTGCTTTTTTTACGACTTGTCACCGACACGGTTAAACCAACGCCAACCTAACCAAAGAGCCGCGGTAAAATATGGCAGGCCGCCCAGTACCCACATTAGTAACCCAGCAAGCTGCTGGTACTCTAAGGGTCGCGCGGCTCCATACCAGGATGTTTGCGAAAAGGTGAGTAGTGCGCCTAAAAAACCGGTGTGCATTAACGTAAATAATAAGGCCAATAGGGCGGCCGGTGTATTGCGCTGCT
Source organism: Gilvimarinus sp. 1_MG-2023 (assembly GCF_030548285.1). Lineage (NCBI taxonomy): Bacteria > Pseudomonadati > Pseudomonadota > Gammaproteobacteria > Cellvibrionales > Cellvibrionaceae > Gilvimarinus > Gilvimarinus sp. 1_MG-2023. Next base: position 351,036 of record NZ_JAUOSC010000002.1, on the reverse strand, counting down.
GGCTTCGTAACACCGCCCACCAAAAGGCGCCAGCGCTGACTAAAAAGCATAGGTGCTCAAACAAATGCCACCAAAGATTGTCCAGTGCCAGTATGTAGAGTTTAGGCGTGTGCCAAAGCCAGATAAAGGCGCCGTGAATAACCGCAGCGGCCATTGAGTGGCGTGCCAACAGTAGTAATGGCGCACACAGGGCGGAGGCAATCGGTGCATTCAGTGCGTAGAGCTGAGGTAGGGGCCTGGCAACTACCCACATGGGGGCAATGACCACCATCATAATCATATGCTGCACCATGTGGGCAGCGGCATTGGTCTCGGCCCACTCGTCCAGCGGGCCAAATAACGTAAAGACGCTCAGTATGGCGGCGGCGTTAAACAACCAACAACGATGACGCGCAGGCCGAAGCTTTAAACAGCCCCACCCGTAAGCTAACCAAAGCGCTAACAACATTAAGGCGCCGGCCACCGTAGCACTTTGTGTCGGGTCGGTTATTGGGTTGTGAGCAAAAGCCTGAGTCGGGCAAAAAGCCACCACACATAACAAAAACGAACGAAGTGTGAGAGTCGAACAGATTAAACGCATGGGGTTAATATCATTGTCGGAGCGCCGACCAGTATGGTTGCCAAAGCGGCGACGAGATACACAGCACAACCGAGGCCAGCGATAAATCGTTTGGCTGGGGGCAGCGAGCGGGGCGCACGCTTAAGTGCGAGCCAGCCGCGCCATACTTGATACATTAAGCCTAGAGCAACGAGTAGAGTAAAGGCTAGCAAGGCAGCATTGAGCCAGGTAAGAGGCCCGTTGCCAGGAGTGAAATGTGTGCAAGCGATGGAAGTGCTTGCGTAAACCACAACGAAATACACACTCCAGGCGATAAGGCCCAAGGCGAGCTGAAGGGGATGAAAAGGCGATAACATTAAGGCACCACCCACATCATTGGCAGCACAATAATGGCCGCGTAGCTAATCCAGAATACGGCGGCGGTGTACACCCACCAACGCTCTACCACCACAGGCTCGTAGGGCGCCTTGTGGCCGACATAACCTTTGCCCACTCTAAGCGCTTGCAGCGCAGTGATAATGACGGCTAAACCGCTATGTAACACTTGATACACCAACATAACGGTAATGACCGCATCGTGCGAAGTTACTTGCGGTTTTAGCGCGGCTGTTTGCCAAGTGACTATAAGTGTAGCGAGGTGGATAAACCCCAGGCCGCTAATACCCCATAGATGCGGCTGTAAGTGTGCAGTGACTTTGTTACGCAACCGTTTGATCACGACTTTGAACCACCACAATGCAACAGACAGGCAAACGCCCGACAATAACAAGGCTAACCCATCAACGGGTGGTTTGGTCGGTAGCTGCCAGTTCGGTGCGACCGTCCATAGGTAAAGCCAGCCAAATAGTAATGATAAATACAAGGAGCCGTTGGTCAGTAGGGTGACTGCCATGCCCCACAGCCCCGGTCCATCGTGGGTGCGAGAGTGTAGCGGCGGATCATTTTCAACTCGCCTTTGATTGGGCGCTGCCTGCGGGTGTGCGCCGTTCTCCCACGACCAACGCAGTAGCAATGCTACGCTACACAATGCAGCCACGATTGCCACCATATAGTGCTTGGTTAATAAACTCATACACAGTGCCGCCGTGGTCAGGGCGGCAAAAAATGGCAGCCAGCTATTGCCTGGTAAATGAATAATCTCCCGCGTTTTGGCGGTGAGTGGGTCCGAGCCCCAGGTCTCCCGGCGACCGTGATCAATGGTGGCGAGATCGTGATGGCCTTGCTCAATAGTACGCTGCAGATCGGGGTTTTCCCACAATGGATGCCGGCTAGTTACTTCGGGCAGAGTGGCAAAGTTGTAGGCGCTTGGCGGTAGCGACGTGCTCCACTCTAAGGTGTCGGCATTCCACGGATTGGCTTTGGCTTTTTCGCCAAACCGAAAATGCAACGCGATATCCAGTAGGCAGGTGGCAATTCCCGTGGCCATAATAAAGCTGCCCACAGATGAGATCATATTGGGAATATCCCAGCCTAGGTTGGCATCATAGGTGTAAATACGTCGCGGCATACCTAATAAGCCTGTGAAGTGCATGACTAAAAACGTGAGGTTAAAGCCGATAAATACCAGCCAAAACCCCCAGCGGGCGAGCTGGCGGTTGGGCATGCGGCCGGAGAAGTGCGGTAGCCAATAGTAAATCCCCGCCATTAACGGGAAGAACATGCCCCCAACCAAGACGTAGTGAAAGTGCGCTACCACAAAGTGGGTGTCGTGAACTTGCCAGTCAAACGGTACCAACGCTAGCATAACGCCGGTTAAACCGCCCGCGACAAAAATAATTAAAAACCCCAGTATCCATAACATTGGTGGCGCATACACCGGGCGTCCATTCCACAGAGTCGCCAGCCAGACGAATACCTGAATGGCCGTGGGTATTGCCACCATCATGCTGGCGGCTGAGAAAAATGCCTGAGCCAACTGCGGTATACCCACGGTAAACATATGGTGTACCCATAAGCCGAAGCTGATAAAACCCGTGGTGATAATAGACAGCACGACCCAGCGATAACCAGCAATAGGGCGCTGGGCAAACACCGGCAGTATGGTGGATACCATTCCCGCTGCTGGTAAAAATAAAATATACACCTCGGGGTGACCAAACAACCAAAATAAATGCTGCCATAAAATAGGATCGCCACCGCGGGCTACATCAAAAAATGGCATACCAGCGGCGCGCTCAAGCTCAAGTAAAATACTGCCTAAAATCAGCGGCGGAAACCCAAACACAATCATTAAAGCCATGGCCAGAATATACCAAGCAAACAGCGGCATTCTTTGTAAGCTCATGCCTTTGGTGCGCGTGCGCATAATCGACACCACCAACTCAACTCCGGCAGATACCGCAGAAATCTCCACAAAGGTAATGCCTAGCAACCAAAAGTCAGAGCCGGGCCCCGGCGCGTAAACGGCACTACTGAGTGGGGTGTACATAAACCAGCCGGAAGCAGGGGCGATCTCCATAATTAAACTGGAGGTAAGAATGATGCCGCCAAATAAGTAACACCAATACCCAAAAGCGCTTAAACGCGGAAACACCAAATCGCGTGCGCCAATCATTTTGGGAATTAAATAAATGGCAAAACCTTCCATCACTGGCACCGCGAATAAAAACATCATAATGGTGCCGTGCATGGTAAATACTTGGTTGTAAATTTCGGGCGTTAGCAGGTCGTGCCCAGGCAGCGCGAGCTGGGTGCGAATCAGCATAGCCAGTAGCCCGCCGATTAAAAAGAATACGCCGCCGGTAATTAAAAAGCGCAGGCCAATGGTGGTGTGATTAACGATGGTAAACGCGCGCCAGCCGCGCGGGTTGCCCCACACTTTATCAAACTGATTGTGAAAATCACTCGCTGCCTGCGGGTCGTTATCCATTAATCCAAAGTCTCCAGCCAGGTGACGATGTCCGCCATTCGGTTCGGGGCTATTGTTTTATGATGAGGAGTTTGGCCGCCGCGCAGCCAGGTAGGATGCGTCTTCATCCACTGCTCGATACTAATATCTTGCTTGAGGCGTGCACCTACATTCATCAGGCGGCGCGCGCCAATATTGCTAAGGTCGGGCGCTCTATTACCTTGACTTACACCTTTGATGGTATGGCATTGACCGCAGTGCTCAGCAAATGCTTCGGCGGCCTTTTGGTGCTTGCTAGGTATGCTCGCGGGCTGCCGTTGACGCTCTTGCCAAAGGGCAAAATCGTTTTGGCTTAGCACTTTTACCTGAAACACCATGTGGGCATGCCCTGTGCCGCAAAACTCCGCACACTGACCGCGAAAGAGGCCCGTTTGAGAGGCGCGCAAGCGTATGGTATTTACACGCCCTGGGACTACATCAATTTTACCGCCTAACTTGGGCACCCAAAACGAATGGATAACATTGTCGCTATGCACATAAAATTCAATGGGGGTGTCCACTGGAATGGTGAGCTGGTTGGCCGTGGTGATATCGCCATCGGGCTGATGAAACGACCACCACCAACGATGTGCGTGCACATCAACGCGCAGCGCAGCGCGCTCGTCCGGCAAGGTTAATATTTGCTGGCCGGCAGGTATGCCGACCCCGAGTAGAACAATGATGCTCACCAGTGGCAGAGCAATACCGCCGCCGATAATCCAGCGTTTTGTTGTTATGGCTGCATCGCGGGGGCTAACGTCTTGCGGGTGACGCTGCATGGCATAGAGCCACAAGCCTGATACCACCAATAATACCAGTGTAAAGAACGCAAACATGCCCCACCACAGCCAAATGATAATATCGGCCGCGGGGCCAGCTGGTTCCAGCATTGATTGTGGTCCGCTGCAACCGGTACAAAAAAACGGTAAGGTAGTGGCCAACCATTTAGTTGCTTGCGCTTGGTTGTACTTAATTGTGGGAAATAATTTATGGCTCGATCGTCTATTCCTAGCCGCACGGCTGTGGCAGGTCACCCCATCCACCCGATGCTGATTCACTTTCCCGTTGCCGCTTTGGTGGGATTGGTGGCGACCGACCTTGCCTATATATTTACCGGCGATGAGTTTTGGGCGCGAGCCAGTTTGTGGCTGGCGGGCGTCGGAGCGGTGGGCGGCTGGGCGGCGGGTTTGATTGGTTTGATTGACCTGGTATCGGTGGTGCAAATTAGGCGTTTGATAACTGCCTGGAGTCACGCTCTGGTAGCGGTTATGTCGCTCTCTATTGTGACGCTTAACTGGCTGTTGCGCTGCCAGGATATGTTGGCGTGGGTCAGCCCATGGGGCGTCACACTGTCTGTAGTGACGGCTGGACTGATTTCGCTGGCTGGAATATTGGGTGGCCAGCTTGTCTACGAGCATGGTGTGGGGGTTGATACCGACTCCTGAGCCATTCGTGATAAGTGCCATATTAGGTGCCACGTAAGGGCTTGGCCAGTACCAGCCAAATAATAGCGGTCATAATGACACCGGCCAGCAGCACTGTGCTGTAGCACCAAAGCGGTAAGTGATTGGGTGGCTGCCGTTCAGCGCGCGCGACCAGCCAACCAAGTAATAGATGCACAAGCACCAGTGCCGCGACTAACAGCAGTTTTGCGATCAGCCAAATATCCCAAATACGATAAAAGCTAAAGACTAACGTGCCAGCGATAATAGCGGCGAGCGCGGCGGGTGTGGCAATCAGGCTATATACGAAGCGCGGTGGTTGCAGATCTAGTTCGGTGTTAATTGCTGTGCGCTGTTGTGTCATAACCAGCCCCGGCAGGTAGAGAAGAGCTCCGCACCAGCACAAAAGCGCCGCAATATGGAAAGCTAATAGCCAAGGCATATTTGTTACTCGTCCTCCTCTTTGAAAATTGGACCCTGTGTTCTCGCACTAACTTGCTAGGCACGAGAGAGGTTCGTCAGCGGCTTACTAGCCTACTGAATAGTGAGCATCTAGGCAAAGTGGTGGGTTGGTGTCTGTGAGCCAGCTATCATTCGAGGCTATTTGCTCTCTAGTGTTGGGGTGTCTTATCAGAGGATAGGTTCGCAGCCTTTTTATAGGCTTTAGTGACAAATTGCCGACATTGTTGCTTTCGCCACAGACGAACATTATTATAACCAACTCTTGGCTAGATCTTGCTTGTTTGCAGCGCCTGGCGCATATTTGCAGCACTCGATCGCCTATATAACGTTATTAAGTCGTTTCCCCGGAGAATCGATGCAGCCCACACCTGTTTGTAGTGAGGAAGAGCGTTTAAACGCCTTGTACCAGTACGACATTCTCGATACTCCCACCGATCATGCCTTCGATGAGCTTGCCTCGTTGGCTGCGAACTTGTTTAACGCCCCGATTGCGGTGGTTAACTTCATTGATCGCAACCGCCAGTGGTTCAAATCGGAAGTTGGCTTAGGCGTTCGCGAAACGCCACTGGAGACTTCGTTTTGCGCTCATGCCTTACTTGAGCAAGACTTACTGGTAGTCCCGGATACCCGTTGTGATAGCCGTTTTAAGAATAATCCTCTGGTAACCGGCGAGCCACACCTACGCTTTTACGCGGGGGCTTTGTTGCGAGGTGTTACGGGACACGCGCTGGGAACCCTATGTATTTTGGATTATCAGGCGCGCGATTTTACCGAGTGTGAGCGTCAGACTTTACGAGTGCTCGCCAATCAAGTGATGTCTCAGCTGGAGCAGCGGCGGCTGTTTCTGGAATCTGAAAAAGCGCGAGTTGAGCTCGCACGGCTTAACCATCGTCTCCAGGGGCGCGAGCGAAGCAACGATCAATTTTTGGCGATGATCTCTCACGAGTTGCGCAATCCTTTGTCGTCGCTCACCATGGGGTTGGATTTTCTTGGTTTAAAAGGCAAAAATTTCGATCAAGATGTTATTGACTCCATTGAATCGATGGGGCGCCAAACAAAGCTACTAGTGCGGTTAGTGGATGATTTGCTCGACACATCGCGAATTGCGACCGGTAACATCTCCTTACAGCGAACGCTGTGTGATATAACGACTATTATTGACGACAGTGTGGCTGCGAATCAAAAGGCTCTGTTACAAAAAAATCAACAGTTTTCCTTAACCGTACCAGAGAACACGTTAACCCTTTCCGGGGATCAGGTACGCCTAACTCAATTAGTCACCAACTTACTTGCTAATGCTGTTAGATACACACCTACAAATGGCCATGTGCAAATAGAAACGAAAGCCATCGCTGATGATTATATTGAAGTGAGAGTCACTGATAATGGTTGTGGTATTTCCTCTGAGTTTTTAGAGCGTATCTTCGACTCTTTTGTGCAGGCGCCCAACGCCTGCGGTCAATTGGGTGGGTTGGGGATTGGTCTACATCTGTGCAAGCATATTGTGCAGTTGCATGGTGGCACTATTCAGGCCTTCAGTGAAGGAGAAGGCAGGGGTGCGGTATTTGTCATCTTATTGCCTCGCAATCCTAAGTAAACCCAGTATCTTCCGCTGAGATCCTCCCGAAGTCTTCCATTCCAGCTTACAAATTTCTGTGCTTTTTTGGTGCGTCGGGGTTTTGTGTGCTCCATATTTGGGTGTATTTCAGGGAAAAGGCTTGAGTGGTTGCGGGCCAGAGCGGTAGGTTGCGGTGTGTAGACGGTTGGCACGAAAACTGTAACAAGTTTTGTGTCCGCACTCTTGGTAAGTTAGGACATGCCTAGTAGGCATCACAATTTGGCAATGGAAAGCTAGGGTTCCGGTTGCACCAACGCAACGACTGGTCCGAGAGCTTTCGACCTTTTTCTATAGCGATTTAAGTCGCCACGGAGCAGGTTACACGGCGGGACAAAAGCCCGGGAGACGATCGGCAGAATTTGCCAGGAGTGCTCTATTTTACCGCGTAATTTATGCCGGAGGCAGGCGATGAAAAAAATAGCCACGCTATTACTGTTACTCTCTTTTTCTTCTTATAGCTCAGCCGCAGATAGCTTTAAGGTTTGTTGGTCTATTTACGTAGGCTGGATGCCCTGGGGTTACGGTGACGAGCAAAAAATCGTCGACAAGTGGGCTGAGAAATACGATATCGACATTGATGTCGTACAGATCAATGACTACGTCGAATCCATCAATCAATATACCACCGGCGCTTTTGATGCCTGCGCTATGACCAATATGGATGCCTTAACCATTCCCGCGGCGGGCGGTGTAGATAGCACCGCTTTAATTGTAGGGGATTTCTCCAATGGTAATGACGGAGTTGTATTAAAAGGCAGTGATTCACTGGCTGATATTAAAGGCCAGCGAGTTAACTTGGTTGAGCTAAGCGTGTCACATTATTTGCTTGCTCGTGCTCTGGATAGCGTGGGTATGAGTGAGTCAGACGTGACTGTGGTCAATACTTCCGATGCCGATCTAGTTGCTGTTTATCCAACCAATGGTGTGTCCTCGGTCGTCACCTGGAACCCACTGTTGAGCGAAATTGTGGGTATGCCCGGTGCTAGCAAGGTGTTTGATTCATCAAAGATACCGGGTGAGATTATTGACCTAATGGTTGTCAATACTGAGGTGTTGGAGCAAAACCCTGCTCTGGGTAAAGCCCTTACCGGCGCTTGGTATGAAATCATGGCGACCATGAGTGATTCTGGCGCAAAAGGTACCGCCGCCCGCACTGCTATGGCGAGTGCATCAGGCACCGATCTGGCCGGTTACGAGTCGCAACTGGCCAGTACCCAAATGTTTTACCAGCCTACCAATGCCGTGAGCTTTACTCATAGTGACGATCTAAAAGCCACCATGCAGAACGTAGCGGAATTCTCCTTTGAGCATGGACTCTTGGGTGAAGGGGCTGCGGATGCTGGATTTATCGGTATCGAAACTCCCGCCGGTCTTTACGGTAACCAAAACAATATTAAGCTTCGTTTTAATCCTACTTATATGCAAATGGCTGCTGACGGTAAGCTGTAAACCGGTGCGATGAGCGGTGTTTTACACCGTCCAAACTCCTCTATAGTTGGGATACTTACATGAAACGATTAATCAACCAACAACCATCAAGAGTGTGGGGCGTTGCATTATCGCTGCTGCCCTTTGCAATTTTACTGCTGATGTATGTGTTGGCCTCTGATGCCCGATTGGCAGAAAACCCACAAGACAAACTGCTGCCAAGCTTTGAGCAAATGGGCGATGCTATTTATCGGCTGGCTTTTGAACCAAGCCGGCGCACAGGGGAATACTTATTTTGGCAAGATACGCTTAGTAGCTTGACGCGCTTAGGCTTAGGGATGTTAATTGCCGCATCGCTGGGGCTTGTGTTTGGTTTAAGCACCGGCGCTTTTCCTATGGTTTACTCAGGCGTTGCGCCTTTGGTCACCGTTGCTTCGCTGATTCCGCCCATGGCAATACTGCCGATACTTTTTATTGTATTTGGTCTGGGTGAAGTGTCCAAAGTAGCTCTGATTGCTATCGGCATCACCCCGTTTATTGCTCGTGATATTCAAAAGCGTTGCTTAGAAATCCCCCGGGAACAACTCGTTAAAGCTCAGACATTAGGGGCTAATAGTGGCCAAATATTATTGCGAGTTTTGCTGCCGCAATTAATGCCGCGTTTGATTGATGCCGTGCGTCTATCGCTCGGCAGTGCCTGGCTATTTTTAATTGCCGCCGAGGCTATTGCCTCCACCGATGGCCTAGGTTACCGGGTATTCTTGGTGCGCCGCTACTTATCTATGGATGTGATCTTGCCTTACGTGGCTTGGATTGCACTGCTGGCTTTTGTTATTGACTTTGTACTGCGAAAAGTCAGCTTATGGGCCTTCCCTTGGCAGGAGAATCGCTCATGATTGACATTCAAAATGTTTGGAAGCGTTACGGTGACAGCGTTATTTTGGAAGACATTAATGCCTCGGTCAAAGAAGGCGAGTTCGTCACTTTAGTGGGGGCCTCCGGCTGCGGCAAAAGCACTTTCTTGCGTATGTTGTTGGGTACTGATATTCCCAGTAAAGGGGAAATACTACTGGATGGTAAGCCCATACTTGATGAGCCCGACTCTGAGCGCGGTGTGGTTTTTCAGCAGTATTCGGTATTTCCCCACATGAGTGTACTGGAAAATGTCACTATTGCTCGCGCTTTTGAGGGCTCCGTTTTAGGGTTTTTGTGGGGCGCTCGCAAACGCGCCGCCCGTGAAGAAGCAATGACCATGCTTGAAACGGTAGGCTTGGCGCACATGGCGGATCGCTACCCCGATGAATTGTCTGGCGGTATGCGCCAGCGCTTAGCGATCGCCCAAGCGCTTATCCTGAAACCTCGTATTTTACTGCTCGACGAACCCTTTGGTGCACTTGACCCAGGCATCCGTGCGGATATGCACAAATTGGTGTTGTCCTTGTGGCGCAAGCACAAACTCACCGTATTTATGGTGACGCACGATTTGGCTGAAGGCTTTCACCTTGGTACGCGTTTGTGGGTTTTCGACAAGCTGCGTGTTGATCCGCAAGCGCCCAACAGTTATGGCGCCGGCATTACTTATGACTTGCCCGTGGGGGCCTGTGAGCCGGAGTTACTGGAAAAAATTGATAGTGGCCTGAATAGTACGGGCCAGGAGTTAAGCGAATGAATCATTACCAAACTACAATAGCACCGGGTGGCCATTGGTCCTTGGAGTTGCGCCGTGGCACTGTGTTGCGATTGCAAGATCTCGATGGCAATGGCAATGCCGGTGTACTGTTTTACAACTCGCGTAATTTACTTGAGCGCTACAACGCGCCGGATACGCTTAAGTGTCAGCACACCTTTAAGTTAACGCGGGGCAATTGTTTGTATTCTGATATGGGGCGGATTTTTGCCTCAATCATTGAAGATGATTTAGGTTGGCACGATACCGTGTGCGGCAATAGCCACGCCAGTCATATTGAAGATCGTTGGGGCGCACGCGATTATCAAACCGATCACAACGATTGGCGCCAGAATGGTTACGATGCATTTTTAGTCGAACAGGCAAAGTACGGGCTGAACGCTGCCGACTTGGCTGCCAATATTAATGTATTTAGTAAAGTGGTCACCGACAGCGAAGGCAATATGAGTTTAGTGGACAATCACAGCCCAGCCGGCAGTGAAATTGCTTTGCGCATTGAAATGGATTGTCTGGTTCTGATTCACGCCTGTCCCCATCCGTTAAACCAGTCCCCCGAGTACCCGCGCTGCAGAATCGGCGTCTCGCTAGGCTTGGCAGAGCCTATGACTGAGGATGATGTGTGTCTCAATCACTGTGACGAAAATCGGCGCGGCTTTGCCAACAATGCGCTCTACCATTTAGGCGCTTGAGGAGAATATTATGATTAAACACAGCGAACGTGTAGCCGACACTGCCAAAAGCCGCGCGCAGGTCGATGCTGGAGATTACTTTTTAGAGACGTTAAAAGCCGGGCAGGTGATGCGCATTCTCGATATAGAGGGTAATCAAGCTGCCGATACTTTGTTTTTTTGTGCCGATGACCCAGCTGAGCGCTACAGTGCAACCGACACCATTCGCGAGCAGGGCAACGTGTACCTCACCGCGGGGTCAATATTGCGCACGACCCGTAACCGCCCAATGTTAGAGATCGTTGCCGATACTTGCGGCCGACATGACACGCTTGGTGGCGCCTGCGCGACCGAAAGCAATACCGTGCGTTACGATTTGGAAAAACGCTGTATGCACGCGTGCCGAGACAGTTGGATGCTGGCCATTGCCGAGCACCCGGAAACCGGCCTGAATAAACGCGACATTGGCCATAATATCAATTTTTTTATGAATGTCCCCGTTACCGAGCAAGGTGAGCTGACCTTTGCCGATGGTATCTCTGGTGCAGGCAAGTACGTAGAGTTTAAAGCGCTGGTAGATACCATCGTTTTAATTTCAAATTGCCCGCAATTGAACAACCCTTGCAATGCATATAACCCAACACCGGTTGAATGCTTGACTTGGGACTCGTAATTGAAAATGTACAGCCGAATAGATCAACAGTGAATCAACGACTTCAGTGGACGGCCACTGTCGTATAACAAAGCGGGACGACCCGTAACGGACCAGTATGTTTAAAAAAGTTTTGATAGCTAACCGAGGCGCTATTGCCACTCGAATTATTCGTACTCTGCGAAAAATGGGCGTGACTTCAGTGGCGGTTTACGCCGAAGTGGATGCCCAGAGCTTGCACGTTCGTCAAGCGGATGAAGCTTACAGCTTGGGGGAAGGTGGTGCCGCAGACACCTATCTAAATAGCGAAAAAGTACTGGAAATTGCCCGCGCCTGTGGCGCCGAGGCCATTCACCCGGGGTACGGTTTTCTCAGTGAAAATTCCGCGTTTGTTACCGATTGCGAAGCCGCTGACATTGCTTTTATTGGTCCTACACCGGAACAAATGCAAAGCTTTGGTCTTAAGCACCGGGCCCGTGAAATAGCCGCAAACGCGGATGTACCCTTGCCGCCAGGTTCAGGCTTATTAGCGAATATTGAGTCGGCCTGCCAGACGGCGGCCGACATTGGCTATCCCGTTATGCTGAAAAGTACCGCTGGCGGTGGGGGCATTGGTATGCAGGTTTGCGAGTCTGAATCTGTACTGCGCGAAGCCTTTAATAAAGTAAAACAGCTGGGTAAAAATAATTTCGCTGACGATGGCGTCTTTCTAGAAAAGTACATCGCCCGCGCCCGGCACATTGAAGTGCAAGCTTTTGGTGACGGCAAGGGCGGCGTGTTGGCCATTGGTGAGCGTGATTGCAGTGCTCAGCGTCGCAATCAAAAAGTCATTGAAGAGTGTCCCGCTCCCAATCTACCAGAACCCGTGCGCCAGCGTTTGTATCGACTGGCCGAAACGTTGCTGTCCAGCGTTCGCTATCGCAATGCGGCGACAGTGGAATATATATACGATGCCGATACCGAGCAGTGTTATTTTCTGGAAGTGAACACGCGCCTACAGGTCGAGCACGGTGTAACCGAAATGGTTTGGTCGGTGGACTTAGTCCAATGGATGTTACAGCAAGCAGCGGGTGAATTGCCGCCACTAGAGCAATTGCGCGAAGGCTTAACACCCAGTGGTCACGCCATTCAATTGCGAGTGTATGCCGAAGACCCCTACCGCGATTTTCAGCCTTGCGCGGGCTTGTTGAGTCATGTTGAACTTCCTACCCCTAGCGATAAGCTGCCGGGGCTGCGCATTGAACATTGGTTGGATAGTGGTATTGAAGTATCCCCGTTTTTTGACCCCATGCTTGCCAAAATTATTTACTGTGGTGACGATCGCGCTGAGGCGATTCAAGGTTTGCGTAGCACGCTGGATAAAACCCAGCTCTACGGTATTGAAAGCAACTGCGCCTACTTGCGCCATTTGCTGGACGACAGCGTCATTACTCGCGGCGAAGTCACCACGCGCTATTTGGCTTCGGTTGACTGGTGTCCGGCTCGCATCGATATTCTACAAGGCGGCACTCAGACCACCATTCAAGATTACCCCGCACGCGGTGGTTATTGGGATGTAGGCGTTCCGCCTTCGGGCCCATTTGACAATTACTCCTTTCGCTTAGCCAATGCGCTGTTAGGTAACTTGCCCGATGCCGCCGCACTCGAGATCACCCTGCAGGGGCCAACACTGCAATTTAGTACCGCTACTCGTATTTTAGTCACCGGTGCCGAGATTCCTTTAACACTGGATGGTGAGGCCGTGGCCATGTCGACGCCGGTGGATGTCGCCGCGGGGCAAACCCTGGTAATGGGGCGCATCGAGAGGGGTGCTCGCGCTTATTTGGCTGTGGCCGGCGGTATCGATTGCCCCACTTATTTAGGGTCGCGTTCGACTTTTACCTTGGGGCAGTTTGGTGGTCATAACGGCCGCGCACTGCGCACCGGCGATGTATTGGCGCTGGGTCAAATGATCGGTGAGCCCACCGCGCAACAGGCGCCTCTGGCTGATATCGGTTCTTCGTGGGAATTGCGGGTGATTTACGGGCCGCACGGCGCGCCGGATTTTTTTACCGATGCCGACGTGCAAACATTTTTTAGCGAACATTGGGAGGTGCATTACAATTCCAGCCGCACCGGTGTACGTTTGATTGGCCCTAAGCCCGAGTGGGCACGTCAAAGTGGCGGTGAGGCCGGTATGCACCCGTCTAATATTCACGATAACGCTTACGCCTTTGGTACGGTAGATTTTACCGGTGATATGCCAGTTATTCTTGGCCCCGATGGCCCGTCATTGGGCGGCTTTGTTTGCCCTGCTACCGTGATCACCGCCGATTTATGGAAGCTCGGTCAGCTGCGCGCGGGCGACACCTTGCGTTTTGTGCCGGTGAGCTATGCCGATGCGGTGGTCGCTGAGCAACAGCAGCAGGCATTGTTTGTCGATAATAGCGCTCAGGTTGCCACAACCGACCCGGCGCCCATTGATCTGAATGAATTACCCTCTCCCATTGTGCAGCGTCTTAGTGCTGCGGAGGTAGGTGACGAGGTAGTGTATCGTTTGGCGGGAGACCATTTTCTATTGGTGGAGTACGGCCCGCTCGAGCTTGATATTCGTTTGCGTTTTCGCGCGCACGCCTTAATGCAAGACTTACAGAAAAATCCGCTGCCGGGTTTGCGTGAATTAACGCCAGGCATTCGCTCTTTGCAACTGCATTACGATTCACAACAGTTGCCACTCGATAAACTGTTGGCAGAGTTGGCCGAACGTGAGCGCCATTTATCGCAACGGTTAGACTCACTAACAGTACCCTCGCGTACGGTATGGTTACCGTTAAGTTGGAACGATGAAGCTTGCCAATTGGCGGTGGATAAATATCAACAATCGGTGCGCGCAAACGCACCTTGGTGCCCCGATAACTTAGAATTTATTCGCCGTATAAACGGCCTCGATAGTATCGATGACGTAAAACGTATCGTCTTCGATGCCGCCTATTTGGTCATGGGGTTGGGCGATGTGTATCTCGGTGCGCCCGTGGCCACACCGGTGGACCCGCGCCACCGACTGGTGACCACCAAATACAATCCCGCCCGCACCTGGACGGCGGAAAACTCAGTGGGTATTGGCGGTTCTTATCTTTGTGTTTACGGTATGGAAGGGCCGGGGGGGTATCAATTTGTCGGTCGCACCATGCAAATGTGGAATCGTTACCGGCGTACCGAGGCTTTTACCGAGCCTTACCTGCTGCGCTTTTTCGATCAAATTCGATTTTACGAAGTAGGTCACGATGAACTCAGTCAAATCCGTCGTGATTTTCCTTTGGGCGATTACCCGCTTCGCACTGAGCCGGGGGAGTTTTCATTGGCGGGGTATCAAGCGCATATTGAGCAGCACAGCGCAGAAATTGAGGCGCATACCCAGCGTCGCGAGCAAGCCTTTAGCGATGAGTTAGCCCGTTGGCACGCCGATGGCCAGTTCCATTACGAGGCGCCAGAGGTGGTGCTAAATGACGATAGTCTAGTGATTGGCGATGACGATATTGTGGTGGATAGCTCGGTCGCGGGCAGCGTTTGGCAGCTTAATGTAGCACAGGGCGATCAGGTCGAAGCTGGCCAGTGTGTGATGCTATTGGAATCGATGAAAATGGAAGTGGCGGTTGTTGCCACTCAACCGGGCACAGTAAAAACGGTGGTGGTAAAAGAAGGGGGCCGGGTGAGTGCAGGCCAGCCGTTATTAATTTTGGACGGAGGGCTTGAGTCATGAGTACGCCTACCTTAACGCGTCATAGTCTTCACCTCGCGTATCGCGATGGTCGTCTTACTCCCAGAGCGCTACTGGCAGAAATCACCAAACGCTGCGAGGCTTTAACGGACCATAATATTTGGATCTATCGCCTTAGCGCCGCCGAGCTTGAGCCCTATTTGCAGGCGCTAGAAGGGCAAAGTCCCGACAGCCTGCCACTGTATGGCTTACCTTTTGCGATCAAGGATAATATTGATTTAAAGGGTGTACCTACCAGCGCTGCCTGCGAGGCATTTACTTATACGCCGCCGCACTCCGCCACCGTGGTGCAGGCATTGATTGATGCCGGGGCCATTCCTGTTGGGAAAACCAACCTCGATCAATTTGCCACCGGTTTGGTCGGTACACGCTCCCCCTGGGGCGCGTGTAAGAATAGCGCCGACCCTAATATGATCAGTGGCGGTTCCAGCTCTGGTTCCGCCGTAGCCGTGGCCAAGGGGCTGGCTTGCTTTAGTCTCGGTACCGATACCGCCGGCTCGGGGCGCGTGCCCGCCTGTTTTAATAATTTGGTGGGACTTAAGCCTAGCATTGGTTTATTGTCGGCCACCGGTATGGTGCCCGCTTGCCGTTCGCTGGATTGCATGACCGTATTTGCTCTCAATACCGATGATGCCCATGCGGCGCTGTCAGTCGCCGAGGGTGATGACGAAAGCGATGCCTACAGTCGCGTCAACCCTTTTGCCAATAGTGCTCGTCACTACGGCCGCCAATCTGGCCCTCTGCGTTTGGGGGTTATGTCCGCAGAGCAGTTGGCGTTTTTTGGCCACGAGGGTTATCAAAGTGCCTACCAATCCAGTTTAAGTGCGATAGAAAAGCTTGCTGATATAGAATTGATTGAAGTGGATATGTCGGCGTTTTTATCGGCCGCTAAACTATTGTATGAAGGCCCTTGGGTGGCCGAGCGCTACCTCGCGTGTTCCCCGTTAATTGAGGAACACCCCAACGCTTTATTGCCGGTGACCAAGGCGATTATCAGTGCCGGTGCCGCACCGTCTGCGCGAGATGGCTTTACCGCGCAGTACCGCTTAAAAGCGCTGCGCAAAGAGGCACAACGTGTGCTCGACTCGGTGGATGCTTTGCTCACGCCAACCGCGCCACGGCCTTTTTCTATTGCCGAGCTTGAGGCCAACCCGATTGAGTTAAACAGCCAGCTCGGTTACTACACCAATTACATGAACTTGTTTGATCTTTGCGGTTTGGCGTTGCCAACGGCTTTCACCGAACAAGGTTTCCCCTTTGGCCTGACACTCGTGGCCGAAGCCTTTAGTGACCGCAAGCTGTTATCCATTGGCAACCGCCTTCAGCAAAGTTTCGCGTTGCCACTGGGCGCGAATAAAAACGCCTTTGAGGCGTTATCCGATAAGCCTGCCGGTGGTGCCGAGCGCATCGATCTGGTGGTGTGCGGCGCACACTTAAATGGGCAGCCGCTTAATTGGCAGCTGCGCGAGCGCGCGGCAACCTTGCAGCGTTGTACTCAGTCGGCGCCGGAGTATCAGCTTTATGCTCTGCCTGGTGGGCCACCACTGCGCCCAGCTATGGTCTTGGCAGAAGAGGGCCAAGGTTGCGCTATTGAGGTGGAGGTATGGTCAATGCCTGTGGCGGAGTTAGGCAGTTTTGTCGCCGGCATTGCCGCCCCTTTAGGAATCGGCAAAGTGCGTTTAGCCGACGGTACGCAGTGCGCGGGGTTTATTTGTGAGCAGTCGGGTATTGAGGGGGCTATCGATATTAGTCAATTCGGTGGCTGGCGTGCCTACCTAGGCAGTAGTTGAAAATCACGAGTGTCACCTAAGCAGGGCGAGCATCTCTGCTGTATGAAACAACGGCCAGGGGGCCTGTTTACTTATCTCTATGCTGCTATCTCTAATGCCCGAGGGCATTAGAGATAGCTTGTGGCTACGGCGCCGCCCTCTACCTTTGTTTCGAAAAAATCGAAGGCGACTGGCTGTTTGTTATTGGGCCGATTTGTTGGCCAGCGCACAAATTTCAGCGAAGTGTTCGGGATCTAAGCTAGCACCGCCAACGAGCACGCCATCGACGTGTGGTGTGGAAAGGAGCTCTTCAACGTTGTCTTTATTGACGCTACCACCATAGAGTATGTGTACTTTATTGGCCCGTTCTGTGCCAAGTATTTCTACCAGCTCTTGATATATAAAACTGTGTACTTTTTGAACTTGATCGGCCGTGGCCGCTTTGCCGGTGCCTATAGCCCATACGGGTTCGTAAGCGATGCACAGCTCTTTCCCTTCAAGGTTAAGGTCGGGCAGCGATTGGTGTAGTTGACGATAGAGTATGTCATTGGTTAGGCCGAGCTCGTATTGCTGTAAATTTTCACCGACACACAAAACCGGTATCAGGTTATTATCGAGCGCCTTTTCCATTTTGGTGTGGCAAGAGTTGTCGTTCTCCAAAAATACTTGGCGTCTCTCCGAATGGCCTATAAGACAAAATTGGCAGCCCACTTCGCTCAGCATTTGTGCAGAGGTTTCTCCAGTAAAAGCGCCAGAGGCAAATTTACTGACATTTTGACTTCCTACCATAATGTCAGAATTGCGTAAAAAGCTCACCATATCGCCGATGTAGACATAGGGTGGTGCGATGCCGATTCTAGCCTCGAATTTTCGGTTCAGCATGGATGCGACCGAAGTGCAGGTAAGATCTATCCCTCCGTTGAGCTTCCAGTTGGCAATGACGAAAGGGGCTTGTTTTTTCATTTGATTAAAACCTCAGTGGCTCGTGGATGTAATGGCGCGCCGAGTTGTGTGGGCTGCCAGTTACCGAGTGTTTGTTCGTATGAATAAGTGAGTTAGTTATTGTTTGCTTGGTCAGGTCGTACCGTTACTCGTCGAGACTCCAATGCATGGGAAGTAACAGTGATCATGTGACTTACCATACAGTTGGATGTGGTTGGTCTGAGTAAGTAGAGCAGTTCATGAGCGATAGTGAATGGCTTTGACTGACCGTCTGATAAGGTTTGTGAGTTATGCTCGGCCTGTTGAATAAAGGCCGAGCACAATCTTATTCAGTCATATACTGAATGCGGTTGAGAGAAAATCGCTCGCGCCGTTCACTTAGCTGCCTTTGGATCTCTTCAACCGCCCGCTGCTCAGTCGTGGCGTGCAGTGCATCGAGCGAGCGAGAAAAATGATTTCTCATGGATAGGCGTGCGGCGTGCGGATCGCGTGCTTTGAGTGCCTCCAATATTACCCTGTGTTCTTTGATACGTCTCTCGCCGTCGGTTTTACACACCGACTGATGAGCAACTTTTAAGTCAGGTAAGTTGGCCTGAATCTCCCAAAGGTGTTGGATGATACTGATTAGGGGGCGATTTTGGGTGGAGTTGGCGATGACCAAATGAAATTTTCGATCGGCTATTTCTGAGGTGAGGTTGCCATCGTTATTTTCTTTGTTCATTTCTTCCAGCGCGGTGTTGAGCTCTTCGAGTTGCTCAGCCGTGATGGTAGATGCAGCCAATGCTGCGGCTTCCGATTCGATCAGTACCCGCGCCTCAGTTACCTCAAAGGGACTGTACTCGCGCGGATTAGTGCTGTTAGCCTTGAAGGATTTTAGGGCGTAAACACCTGAGCCGGTTTGAACCTCGACTCGACCCATTACCTCAAGAGCAATAATGGCTTCACGAATAGTTGGACGGCTGACACCGTAGCGCTCCGAAAGCTCGCGCTCGGGAGGCAAGCGAGCCCCGGCGGGAAACTCCCCAGAATCGAGGGCCGCCAACATTTTCTGCGCAACCTTGCGATAGGTGCGTCTATTACCGCTATTACTGCTATCGCTCATTTAATCCACTCCTGACTTGTAATGTTCTCTAATTATTAACCTTGCAATCATAGCACAGAATCGTTAATTGGTAATACAGGTTGGTTGACGGAACCATGAAAAGCTGAGAGCGACGTAACAAAAGGCACAAAAAACGTGTGGAATTATAGTGGGGGGTGCTCAACTCATGCTCTAAAACGTAACAGTCTTAATGCGAATAGCTAGTGATTTGGCGCATATCGCCGCAAGGTTTGATGAGTCTGTACCTTTTATGAGGTGATACAATCCGGTAATAATAATTGGTTGACACTTTGGGTGTATCGTTGGTAGTCTAACTGTTCAGTCGAAGGTGGTGGCTGAGCCTAGTTCTGTGTGCGGCGTATGCCAGTACTAATAAGGGCTTAGGGCTCGGTTGATCATTTCCCGCTGATCAGACTAGAAGTTGGCTGATCCGCTAAATTCTAGTGTGTGGCTCTCCTTGGGTCGGGCCTCCCTTTATTGGGTAGGCCCGATCTATTTTTTGAGCGATAATGTGAAGCTGAGAGTTTGGCACATAAAAGCCTGCTTTTTCTCAATCAAGGCTTCTTTGCCCTTTGGTGTTTCACAGCGGCAGTAAGAATTACCTTAAAACGATTTTTCTTCGCGGGGCTTTATGCTTTTGCGGTGGCAGCTCGTTTAATTTTGTTGCTCGCGGTTGCTTTAATCTCCGCGAGGACTCAGTATTCTGCGCTCATGCGTCGAGTTTCAAATGTATATTTTAGGAGTCAGATATGACTAAACCTGTTATCGGATTTATCGGTTTGGGCCTTATGGGCGGCAACATGGTTGAAAACCTGCAAAAACGAGGTTTTGAGCCGGTTGTAATGGATCTTAATAAAGAAGCGGTTGATGCCGTTGTAGCACGCGGCGCAACTGCGGCGTCTTCAGCCAAAGAGTTGGCTGAAGCTAGCGACATTATTATGTTGTGTCTGACCACCTCTAATGTGGTAGAAAAGCTGGTATACGGCGATGACGGCATTTTAGCGGGTATTAAAGAAGGTGCGGTACTGGTTGACTTCGGTACTTCAATTCCTGCCTCAACCCGCAAGATTGGCGCTGATTTGGCCAAGAAAGGTGCCGGCATGGTTGACGCTCCTCTGGGTCGTACACCTGCTCACGCGAAAGATGGCTTGCTTAACATTATGGCCTCTGGTGACAAAGAGACTTTTGAGAAAGTTAAGCCAGTACTAGAGCAGCAAGGTGAGAATGTTTTCTACCTGGGCGCGCTGGGTGCCGGCCACACCACTAAGTTGATTAACAACTTTATGGGTATGACGACCGTTTGTGCTATGTCTCAAGCGTTTGCAGTTGCAGATCGTGCGGGTGTTGATCGTCAGCAGTTGTTCGATATTATGTCTACTGGCCCATCTAGCTCACCTTTCATGAACTTCTGTAAGAATTACGCTGTTGATGGTGTGAGTGATTTGGGATTCTCGATTGCTAACGCTAATAAAGATCTGGGCTATTTCCTTGAGATGGTCAACGATCTGGGTACTCAGGCGCCAATCGCCGAAGGTACTTCTAAAGGCTTGCAGGACGCTGTTGCTGCCGATATGGGCAATGGCAATGTTCCAGAGATCTTTGATTACTACCTCAAGTTAGCAAAATAATTTGAGCGGTAATAAAAAGCCGCGCTTGAGCCTCTCGGCTCAGCGCGGCTTTTTTCGTTCTGATAGCTTACCTCTTAAGATAGTTTTATTGAGCTCGGCCGGAAAGGTTGAGTATTTTGCTCTGTCCCCTCTGCTTAACTCCCGTTTCACTGATCTGCTTTTTAGGCCTGCCTTTTAGGGAGCGTCTGTTGGCGCTGGCGTGTTCCTGCTCGGTCTCAAAATGCTTAATCTTGCCCGCTTATCCGGCCTTTGATTTGTTTGGCTCTTATCCCCCTTAATTCGCTGCCTGTATGGCGGTCCATGCACTTGGCTCGTGAGGCTTGAAGTAGGCTCTTGTTAGATAGGTAAGGTCACTGTGTATCGCGCATAGTCGCTGCCTGTAGGTGGATGGTGGTGCTGCAAAAGAGAGTTTGAGTTGAGTGGTGGGCGGTTTGCTCGCTCGCCTGTGTTAACAGTGGGCATTGTGGGGGAGGGGGCGTGTTCACAGGGGCGGCTGGGATAAGCTTGGGCGGTAAGGGGGTAGGCTCAGGCAATAAAAAGCCGCTCACATAATGCAGGGCATTAGTGGTGAGCGGCTTGGGTGTGCTGCAAGCCGAGGGGCTTGCGGGGCACAGTTGAGGCTTAGTCTCTTGCTTTCAAAGGCTCAACAGTTGGGATAAGAATCCAGATTGCCGCTAGGGCGATAACGGCTAGTGACGCACCAATGATAAAGGCGGGTGCGTAGTTGCCACCAGAGGTTAACCAAGGAACGAAAATGGTTAGGCCCCAGGCTGAGAACTTGGCAGCCATACCGGCAAAGCCCGATAGCGTGCCCACTGATTTTTGGCTCAGCATATCTGCAGGCAGTGTTTGCACGCTGCTGATAGCAGTTTGGAAGCCAAACAGGATCACACCCATCAGCAGTACCGCGGTAACTGGGCCGCCAGGGCTGGCCATGGCCAGCAAGCAAGGCAGCATCAGCAGGCAGCCAAGGGTGATGACGAATTTGCGGGTTTTGTTGATGGTCCAGCCAGCGCCAATACGGTTTTGCGAGAGAAGGCCGCCAAACCAAGCGCCGAACATTGCGCCCACGTAAGGTACCCAGCCGTATAGGGCGATGCCTTTAACATCCATATTGTAAACTTCGGCAAGGTAGGTGGGAATCCAAAAAACAAACAGCCACCAGATGGGGTCGATAGCCGCCGAGGCAATAATAACCCCCCAGCTTTGCTTGCGCGATAGCATTTCTTTGGTATTGGGGGCGTATTCTGTTTCGACGTTGTTGTCGTCGGTGGCCGGGGTGGTTTTCTGGCCGGTAAGAATATATTCGCGCTCTTCGGCGGTGATCCAGGGGTGTGTGCCAGGCGGAGACTTGACCAGAACGAGCCAAGGCACGAGCCATAGCAGGCCAAGCAGACCGACGATAACGAAGATGGCTTGCCAGCTGAAGTGAATGGCCAAGAAGGCAATGATTGGAATCGATACCAGGCCGCCAATAGCCGCGCCGGAGTTGAAGATGCCCTGCGCCAGTGCGCGCTCTTTGGACGGGAACCATTCGGCGTTACCTTTGGCAGCGCCAGGCCAGTTACCGGCCTCTGCTACACCGAGTAGGCTGCGGAAAATACTTAAAGAAACCACACCTTGCCCGAACGCGTGCAGGGCGGTAGCGATTGACCAAACACCAATAGATAGGGCGAAGCCTATACGAGTGCCGACCCAGTCGAAAATTTTCCCGAAAATTGCTTGGCCGAGGGCGTAGGCGAGAATAAAGAAGCCGGAGATGGTGCCGTATATGGCTTTGCGGCCATCGGCGTCTAGGTCTGGGTATAGCTCTTCACCCATACTGGTTGCCCAGAGGACGTTCATCGTTTGGCGGTCGATATAGTTAATAATGGTGGCAAGTGCGATCAGAGAGATCACCCACCATCGTAAGTTTTTGATTTTCATTGTTTACTCCCTCAGGGCTAATTTTCGTCTTATCTATTTTTGTGGATCGTTATTAACTCGAGTGTACTCGAACTGCTTGCGATTTTGCCGGCTTCGGTGAGCCGGTGCCGGAGCTGTTGGCGGCCTCTGGGTGAGAGGGGGAGCCTTTGGGTATGCTACGCAGCTATCGCCACTTTATAAAGACCTCGTGAGTCAGGGTGGTTTTAGCATAGCGGCAACCTCTTTATTGTTGTGTCATCGTTAGCTCTGAGACCTTAACGGCAGAGTTCCAATGTGGAGACTACCATTAAGGTGCTGACGACCTTTCGGAGCTATAGCAGCCGCGATGGTCAGGTGCTGGACGGATTGGGCTTGGCGTAATACCTGGTTGGGTGAGACGCCGCTCCGACTTATGCACAGGCCATTTCTTAGTTGAGGCTGCAAGGTAAATCCTACCATGAATCGTATTAATTGGTAATACATATTGGTAGACGATTTGTTAAGTTTTTTTGTCTGCATAAATTGATGTATGTACAGCAGTTGGCAAGGGTGGCGTAAGAGGGACAATTGAGGTGGTTTTGGTGATGCGAGGGTTTGTTGGCGGGGCTTGCGAGCCCTAGGGGTTAGGCTGTTGACCAGAATTGTAAGATAGATTGGTTGACACTTTTATTCCTTCGGTGATAGCCTTTCGGTGTATAAGTTCCAGTGGGGCTGTAAGCGTAAGATGTGGCCTTGGCGGCTGGCTTAGAAGTGGGCTGCTTGACTCCTTATGTGCTTGATTCTGGGGGCGTCTTTCCCCTGTGTGTACCAGCTGTTATAGCGGTCGCAGGTCTTCCATTCTAAGTTGTCGCTGAGCATGGCTTTAACGGTTGCGGCCGATTTTTGAGCGTAATTGTGGTGTGATAAATATGAATAATAAGCTTTCTACCCTTTCTGGTGTTGTTGCCCTTACTCTTGTTCCGGCATTATGTGCGGCAAAAGATTACTCCGTTGCTGACTTCTCTGAGTATCAAAAAGTCGCAGGCGACTTAGAGCCTGGTGATCGAGTGTTGCTAGAAGATGGTGTTTGGCGTGATGTGGAATTCGTTTTTTCTGCCAAAGGTACCGAGCAAGAGCCCATTACCCTAGCGGCAGCTAATCCGGGTAAAGCGATTATCAGCGGACGCTCAAATCTCCAGCTGGCCGGTGAGCACCTAGTGGTGCGCGGGCTGGTGTTTAAAGACGGCTATACGCCAACCGATTCCGTTATTTCCTTTCGTACGGCCAAGCCAAAAGATGAATCAGATTACTCGACGATAGCGGTTGACACTCGCCTGACAGAAGTGGTGATCGATGACTTTAGTAACCCCGATCGTTACGAAACTGATTACTGGGTGAGCGTCTACGGTAAAAATAACCGCATCGATCATAACCATTTCAGCTTTAAGCGTAATAAGGGCGTCACCATGGCGGTTAAGCTCGACACGGAGCACAGTCGCGAAAACCGTCATATCATTGAGTACAATTATTTTGGCCCGCGCCCTGTGTTGGGTTCAAACGGTGGCGAAACCTTACGTATCGGCACCAGTCATTACTCGCTAAGCGACTCTTTAACAACCGTGGCTCACAATTACTTTGAGCACTGCGATGGTGAAGTTGAGATTGTTTCCAATAAGTCAGGTAAAAACGTCTTAAAAAATAATGTGTTCTTTGAGTCGCGTGGCACCCTGACGTTGCGTCACGGCAACGGTAATCTGGTTGAAGGCAATGCGTTTATCGGTAATGGGGTTGATCATACCGGTGGCATTCGCGTGATCAATGCTGACCAAGTTATTAAAAACAACTACCTCTCTGGTTTGGCTGGCTCGCGTTTTGGCGGCGGTTTGGTTGTTGTGAATGGCGTGCCCAACTCTCCGATTAACCGCTATCATCAAGTGGATAACGCACTGATCACAGGTAACACCTTGGTGAATGTTGAGCGTATTATTTTCGGTGCTGGTAGCGATGAAGAGCGCAGCGCCGCTCCTTCAAACAGCCGCTTTGTTAACAACACTGTCATTAACGATTCTAAAGAGTCGCCCTTTGAGCTGCACGATAGTGTAAAAGGTATTGATTTTAGCGGTAACAAATCGAACTTCGAAACTGGTGACGAGTTAGAAGGTGGGTTTAAGAAAGTTGCCGGGCTCGATGTGTCAGCACCAGTGCTGCCTGTGCAGAAAACTGAGGTGGGTGTTTCATGGTATCCAAAATTTGAAAAATCCGATCGCTTTAACACAGAGCAAAGTGTCAACGTGAACCCCGGAACTGACACAATTCTAGACGCTTACGCCTCCTTGGATGGTGCGGGCGAGCTGGTGCTGGCTGCGGGTGATTTCCACCTGTCAAAAACGTTACTGCTAAATGAAGCGCTGGTAATTCGCGGTGCAGGTAAAGGTGAGACTCGCTTAACGTTTGGCCGAAAGTCTCTGGTGGATTTACTGAATGGTAGCGCGCTGCGCTTGCAAGATTTGTCGATCAGTGGCGTGCGCGCTCCTGATGATAAGGCCAATGCGGTGATTCGCTCTGACAGTAAGCCTATGGGGAAAAACTCTCGGTTGGAGCTGTTGGGTGTCGAGGTGAAGGACTTGGATATCAATAAAGACTTTGATGTAATCAAGTTGCGCCAAAGCACATTCGCTGACCATGTGATTGTCAAAGATTCCAGCTTTAATAATATTAAAGGTACAGTCTTAAAGCTGGATTCGGAAAAAGACGATTACGGCATGTATAACGCCGAGTATATTACGGTTAAAAATAGCCAGGTAAATAACGCCACCGGTGGCCTGATGACAGTTTATCGTGGCGGAACCGACGAAAGTACATTTGGCCCACACGTGCACGTAGATGGCGTGACCGTTACTGCATCCCCGGCTGCTGATAAGTCCGGTAGCAGTATTGTGCTGCACGGTGTTCAGCGTGGATTAATTGAAAATAGTCATTTCGAAGACAGTGCTCCAATCCTAGTTCAGCACACCGTTGGTGGGCCTGTGATTCGTATCGACAATAACACTTATAATCAAAAACCATTGTACAAAGTAGAAAGTGTCGTGCCAGGCATGGAATCTACCTTTAACGCTGACAATAATAACTTTTCTGAGTAAATTTTATGAAAATGCCCTCTTTTATCGTTAAAGCCGGTGGCGTTGCCTGCCTGCTAATGAGTGGTGTAAATGCCACTGCTGCAGAATCGCCGTCACTGGTTATTAGTGAGAATGATATTGTTGCCTTGCAGTCCGCCTCGGGTGGCTTGTTAGAGCAATCATTGCAAAGCAACAAGGGTGTGGCTGATGCCGCCATTGCCGAAGGTATTGTAGTGCCTTGGCCTAAAGATGCTGGTGGTGGTTATACCCACGAGCAGCATAAGCGCAACTATAAGGCCATGCACGCTGCTGGTTTGCAGTTCCAGCTTAGTGGTGATAGTCGTTACAGTGACTATGTTGTTGAAATGCTAAATACCTACGCTGAAATGTACCCACAGCTGGGCTTGCACCCTGAGAAGAAAGAGCAAACGCCGGGCAAATTATTTTGGCAGAGTCTAAACGAAGCGGTTTGGTTGGTTTACACCAGTCAGGCGTACGACATGGTTTCGGAAACGTTAAACGGCGAGCAAAAAGACAAGATTTTGAACAACTTGCTGTTCCCGGTTGCTGATTATCTGTCTGAAGGTCAGCCGCAAACTTTCGATAAGATCCATAATCACGGCACTTGGGCTGTGGCAGCTGTCGGGATGGTGGGTTATGCCACCGGCCGAGACGATTATGTGGAAAAGGCGCTTAAGGGTTTGGATAAAAGCGGCAACTCTGGCTTTCTAAAACAGTTGGATGAGCTTTTCTCTCCTGATGGTTACTACACCGAAGGGCCTTATTATCAGCGTTATGCGTTAATGCCTTTCGTTTGGTTTGCCAAGGCTATCGAAACCAATCAGCCTGAAATCGGCATTTTTGAGCATCGCGACGGTATTCTGCTCAAGGCAATTAAAACAACTATCGAGTTGAGCTATAACGGCTTGTTTATCCCAATTAACGATGCCATCAAAGACAAAGGCATTAAGACCGAAGAATTGGTGCAGGCGTTGGCGATTGCCTACGATATTACTGAAGATGAGTCATTAAGTGATATCGCCCGTCAGCAAGGGCGCGTTAGCCTAAGTGCCGGTGGCGTCGCTTTGTCAAAAATTCTTGCCAGTAATAACGTCGAGCCATACCCCTATGAGTCGAAAGTGTATAGCGATGGCGCTAAAGGTGATCAGGGTGGCTTAACATTAATGCGCTCTGGTGATAATGAATCGGGCTCCTTGATTGTGGCAAAAAATACAAGCCAAGGTATGGGTCACGGCCATTACGATCGTTTGGGTTGGCAGTTTTATGATAACGGCAAAGAGGTTGTTACCGATTACGGTGCTGCACGCTATTTGAATGTGGAAGCCAAATACGGCGGCCATTATTTACACGAAAATAACACCTGGGCTAAACAGACGGTCGCTCATAATGCATTGGTTGTCGATAAGACGAGCCAGTTCAATGCCGATTTGGCGGTGGCCAATACAAGGCCTGCCGAGCAAGTTTTCTTTAGTACTGGTGATGCAGCTGATGTAAGCATTGGTCGAATTAATACCGCTTATGACGGGGTTGCAATTACCCGCGTACAAGCATTGGTTAAGCCTGAGTCAATCGAGCCATTTGTTATCGATGTCGTGTCTATTCAATCTGATGACAAGCACCTGTATGACTTGCCGTTGCATTTTAATGGCCAGGTGATTGACCATAATCTTAAAAATGCAGAGGCCTTCGATGTCTGGACAGCGATGGGTGACGATAATGGTTATCAGCATATGTTGCTGCGTAGCCAGGGCGATTCGGCGTCTGAGGGCAATCGTTTGACATGGCTTCTGGGTGATCGGTTCTATTCGTATACCTATGGCAGCGAGGCGAGTGATGGCGAGTCGGCGCAAACACTGTTTTTCCAGTTAGGCGCCAACGATCCAAACCACAATTTGCGTCGCGATCAAGGTGCTGTGCGTCGATTGCAGGCGAGCAATGCGGTCATGTACTCGATTGTTGAGCCACACGGCGAATACAATGGCACGGCTGAGTTTGTTACTAACGCTTATAGCCGTGTTAAGTCTTTGGACTACAATACAACTAAGTCTGGCGCCGAGCTCATTGTTAATATGGGTGATGCAGGCACCTATACGCTGGTGCTCACCACAGGTAAGAAAGGATCTGCCCCAGTTGAGGCTGAAGTCTTACAACAGTAGAATTGATGTTTAGAACTGCCTCTCATTGGAACGATAGGCAGTTACTTTTAATATTCCGTGATAGTAAAAGGTGAAGAGAATGCTGATCGAATCAAGTAAATTTATTGAAATGGATACCATCGAAGAAGAAGATGTGGCGCCGGGTGTTAAGCGTCGCATCATGGGCTATAACGAGCAAATCATGGTTGTTCGCGTTACCTTTGATGAGGGCAGTGAAGGCTATGTTCACAGCCATTTCCACTCTCAGGTTGCCTACGTTGAGCGTGGCAAATTTGAAGTTATGATTGATGGTGAAAAGAAAATACTGAAAGGTGGTGATTGTTTTTATGTTCCGCCGAACGAAGAGCACGGTGCCGTTTGTTTAGAGGCCGGTATTCTGATCGATATATTCAGCCCAATTCGTGCTGATATGGTGGGTGGAAAATAAGCTCAACCTATCTAAAAGCCTAAATTGTAAGAAATTGGTAGTTGTAAACGGGGCGATAGTGCCCCGTTTTGCTCGGTTATTTATTGGTAGAGTGACCGCCTAAAACCTGATGGACAGTCGCTTTGTTGAACTTGAGGTGGTGTTTAGTATGAAGCTTGAAAATAGAGTTTGTATTATTACCGGTGGGGTTCGCGATATCGGCAAGTCAATATCGCTGAAGCTGGCCCAGGAAGGAGCAAAGCTTGTTATTAACTATTTCAGCAATGCCGAGCAGGCGCAATCTACTCTGCAGGAAGTTAAAGCGCTAGGCGTGGATGCTATTCTAGTCCAGGGCGATATGACCGATGCGCAAGATGTACAAAATTTAGTGGCTAAGGCGCAAGAAGCATTTGGTCAAAAGATTGATCTGTTGGTGAATGTGGCGGGCGGTTTGGTTCAACGCAAAACCATTGATGAGATGACCCCCGAATTTTTCGATTTGGTAATGCGCTTAAATCTTACCAGCACCTTTATGTTGACCAAGTATGTAACCCCTCATATGAGTAAGGGCGGTTCGGTGGTAAATATTGCTTCACAAGCGGGGCGCGATGGAGGCGGTCCGGGTGCATCGGCTTATGCCACGGCCAAGGGGGCGGTTATGACGTTCACCCGTGCCATGGCAAAAGAGCTAGGCCCTAAAGGTATTCGGGTCAACGCTTTGTGTCCAGGTGTCATCAGCACCACATTTCACGATACATTTACCAAAGATGAAGTGCGTCAAAACATTGCGGCGGCAACACCTTTACGACGTGAAGGGGCACCCGATGAAGTGGGTGATGTGGTGGTGTATTTGGCCTCAGATGAAGCATCGTTTTTAACTGGCTTGAATTTAGATGTTAACGGCGGCCTGCTGTTTTCCTGAGTGTAAGCTTTTGATCTCGACTGAAGCTCGAGAGACAATACATTGAAGAGGTAGAGAGTGAAGATTGCAGCGATTGGCGAATGTATGCTGGAAATGTCCAGTGGTAGCTTATCTCCGGATCAAGCAAAAATTCCAGCGGTGATTGGCTACGGTGGTGACACACTGAATACATCCGTCTATCTGGCCCGCCTTGGTACCCATGCAAGTTTTGTGACTGGCATGGGGGATGATCAAGCGAGCCGTTGGATGATGGCCCAGTGGGAAGGCAATGGTGTCGACACCAGTTTGGTGAAGGTTGACCCTGCTAAGCGCCCAGGTGTTTACCATATCAGTAACGATGCTGAAGGTGAGCGCCATTTTATTTATTGGCGCAATGATTCGGCCGCGAAATTCTTGTTTGATAGCGATGAAAAGCAGCAGGCATTAACCAATGAGTTATCTCAGTTCGATTTCATTTACCTGTCCGGCATCAGTTTGGCCATTGTTGATGAGCCCTCATTGAATCGTTTATTTGCGATGTTGCAGCAGTTGCGTTCCGCGGGTAAAAAGATCGTTTTTGATGGTAACTATCGCCCTGTACTTTGGGCCAACATAGAAGATGCCAAGAAGGCTTTTAGCCGCGCTTACGCATTGAGCGACATTGCTCTGCCCACCATTGATGATGAAACCCTGTTGTTCGGCGAAACCGATAAAGATGCGGTTATTAATCGTATTCGCCAGTGCGGCGCACAAGAAGTCGTACTGAAGATGGGCCCTGAAGGCTGTTGTGTGGATACAGGGGAGTCTCGCCAAATGGTGAGTGGGCGCCGGGTTGAGGTCGTCGATACCACTTCGGCGGGTGACTCATTTAATGCTGCGTATTTACATTTTCGCGCCCAGGGCGAAAGCCATGAAATTGCCGCACAAAAAGGCCATCTGTTGGCCTCTACGGTGATTCAGTATAAAGGTGCCATCATTGCTGAAAGCGATATGCCTAGCTTTTAAGTTTTCGACACCACATACCCACAGACTAAAAGTGAGTTGTCCATGATTAACAAATTGAATTTAACTGATAATGTCATCCTCGGTGATGCGGTTAGCCAAACTTTTGCCTATGCCAAAGCGAATCGAATGGCGTTGCCCGCTGTGAATATCACCAGCTCCAGCACTGTTAATAGTGTTATGGCGGTTGCCTCTGAATTAAATGCTCCAATCATTATTCAGCTGTCTCACGGCGGCGCTGCATTTTATGGTGGTAAATCTGTCTCAAATACCAATCATCAGGGCTCGATAAAAGGCGCGGTTTCGGCGGCTTTGCATGTACATTCTATGGCGTCCACATACGGGGCTTTTGTCATGCTGCATACAGACCACGCTGCGCGCAAATTATTGCCTTGGATTGACGGTTTACTTGATGCCGGTGAGGCGTATTTTAAGCAGTACGGCAAGCCTTTGTTCTCGTCGCACATGATTGATTTGTCCGAAGAGCCGCTAGAAGACAATATTGACACCTGCTGTGAGTATCTCAAACGTATGAGTGCTATGGGTATGACCCTTGAAATTGAGCTAGGTGTTACCGGTGGCGAAGAAGATGGGGTAGATAATACTGGTATTGATTCATCACGCCTATATACGCAGCCTTCAGAGGTGGCTTATGCCTACGAGAAGCTCAGTGCTATCAGCGATAAATTCACTATTGCGGCCTCATTTGGTAACGTTCACGGTGTTTATTCGCCGGGCAATGTTTCTCTGCGTCCTGAAATCTTGAAAAACTCTCAAGATCATCTCAGTAAGCAGTATAAGCTGGGTCACAACCCTGTCGATTTTGTGTTTCATGGTGGGTCGGGTTCTTCCGCTGAAGATATCGCTCTAGGTATTGATTACGGTGTTATTAAAGTTAATGTGGATACCGATCTTCAGTGGGCCTACTGGAATGGCGTACGGCAATTTTATGAAGACCGTAAAGGCTACCTGCAGGCTCAAATAGGTAATCCTGAAGGTAAAGATGTGCCCAATAAGAAGTTTTACGATCCGCGTGTTTGGATGCGTAAAGCTGAAGAGGGTTTTTCATCGAAACTTACCGACATTTGTCGGCAGTTAAATTGCGAAAGCGTTTTTTGATCGGCGAGAAATGTGATGAGTGCCAATAGCAGTCAGTTTGCCGCGAGCCCTTATCGGGTATTTCTCTCTGATGTACATGGTCAGGGGGATGTATTTGATTATCTGGTGCAAGAAAAATTCGGGATCGTAGAGAAAATTGTGATCGATGCATCGGAACATGATGACTCGCGTGCAGGCGTGCTCAGGCATTACTTATTGCCACGACAGCGAACGGTAGATGCTGAATATAGTGCCGTGAGTGATGTTGTCATTATGATGGATCTGTTGCTCACATTTAAAAATGAACGTCGCTTTTGGCCTGTATGCGTTGATGCATTTGTTAACTGTAGCTGGCTATTGCCTGTTGTTGATCAGTGCGCCATACAGGCTGAGGTGAGTGAAGTTGACCTTGAGGCAGTTTCCCGTCTTGATGCATTCGATCGAATATCAGTTTGCAATCTAATCGCAGAGTCAGTCCACAGTCTGATTGCTTATCGAGTACAGCTGGTGGGAGATATTTTTGACCGTGGTGCAAGTGCTCCCCATATTATTGATCAGTTGGAAAAGCTGCCCGCGGTTGGTATTCAGTGGGGCAACCATGATGTTTTGTGGATGGGAGCCGCCTCAGGCTCGCTTGAGTGTATTGCCACGGCTGTTCGTCTTTGTATTCGGTATGGGCATGTTGAAACGCTGACGGACGACTATTCAATTGACCTGTCAGATTTGGCCACTCTGGCTGAGCAGGCTTACGCTGACGACTCTTGCGAGCAGTTTATGCCTTTGTCTGACGCGGCGCAGTGGTCTCAGTTGCAATTGGCTGCGATGCATAAAGCAATTGCGATGATTCAATTTAAGCTTGA
Source organism: Gilvimarinus sp. 1_MG-2023 (assembly GCF_030548285.1). Classification (NCBI taxonomy): domain Bacteria; kingdom Pseudomonadati; phylum Pseudomonadota; class Gammaproteobacteria; order Cellvibrionales; family Cellvibrionaceae; genus Gilvimarinus; species Gilvimarinus sp. 1_MG-2023. Next base: position 318,988 of record NZ_JAUOSC010000002.1, on the reverse strand, counting down.
GCATCATATAGTTGAAAGGAATCCAGATTATTCAATGGAGTCCAGGCTCTTGTTGAATAAAATCGATTATACGCATGGACAAATCAGCCTGCAGGGCGAGACAGTTGACTTAATTGACTCGTCGTTGCCAACGGTTAACCCGCACTCTCCAACATCCTTAACCGATGCTGAGTGGTCGGTCATTGAGAAATTAAAGCAACAATTTGTCGGTTCTGAACGCTTACAGCGGCACGTTAACTTTTTGTTTGCTAATGGCAGCTTAGTGGATAGCGATGGTGAATATTTATTGTTTCATGGTTGCATGCCGGTGGATGATGACTTGGAGTTTTTGCCGGCCCCAGTTGCTGGTCGCCAAGTAACTGGGCGGGCGATGTTCGATGCCTTCGAGCTGCAAATGCGCAAAGCCTATTCACGTCGACACTCAACCAGCTGTAAGTATCTATCGGATGTTGCTTGGTATCTTTGGTGTGGGCCCAACTCGCCTTTGTTCGGAAAAGAACAAATGACGACGTTTGAACGCTACTTTATTGCGAATAAGCACTTCCATAAAGAGGGTAAGAACCCATATTTTGATGCCAGAAACGATGCTAATTTCGTTGCCAAGGTGGCAGAAGAGTTGAGTGGAGATGCTGGCAGTATTATTATCAATGGCCATGTGCCGGTAAAGTTAAAAGCCGGAGAGTCGCCGCGGTATGCTAATAATCAATTGTTATGCATCGATGGGGGGTTTTCTCAAGCTTATCGATCTCGCACAGGTGCCGCTGGCATGGTTTTAATTGCCAATGATCAGAGTGCCCAATTATTCAAACTTGATGCTGAGACTGCTGGTTTTAGCTTTAATGAAATATAACTGAACAAAACCACCCTTTAAGAAAATTTTTTGGGAGAAAATTATGATAAAAAACGTCAAAAAAACCGTTCGCTCTATGCCGATTATTGCGCTGTCTGTCGTATCTTCTGTGGCTCTGTTGACCGCTTGTCAGGGTCAGACCGAAACAAAACAGAGCAGTGCTAGCCAGCCGTCTCTTGCCGGTAAACGTATTCCTGGCTCTGTCATAGATCTTTCTCAATGGAAGATTACCCTGCCCATGGATAGTAACCGAGACGGTAAAATTGATGAAGTGGGCCCGCCGCACATTGACCGCTTGCTTGAGCCACGTTTCTTTTATGCCACCGATGCCGGTGTAGTGTTTGCCGCCCCCAATAAAGCGGTGACGACATCGGGCTCTACCAATACCCGCAGTGAGCTGCGTCAAATGATCGATGCTAAAGGCTCTACAAAGGCGCCTGGTAATAATTTTGCGTTGGCAGCGCACCCTAAAGCTTCGCGCTATGGCTCTATTGGTGGCAAGCTGTCAGCAACTCTAGCTGTTAATCATGTTGCTGTTGAGGCCAAAAACCCAAATAAAAAGCCTGCCTTTTCAGTCGTAGTCGGTCAAATACATGCGGGTAAAGATAGCAAAATGGCCAAAGGTTTCGGTTATGGGAATGAGCCGTTAAAGATTTACTACAAAAAGTGGCCCGATCATGAGTACGGTTCTGTTTTCTGGACTTACGAGCGCAATCTTGAACAGGATGATCCCAACCGTACCGATATTGCTTTCCCCGTGTGGGGCAATGTGTGGGATAACCCGGAGGACCCCGGTGAAGCGGGCCTGAAGCTCGATGAAACGTTCAGCTATGTCGTAGATGTCGATGGTAGCGTCATGAACCTTACTTTCACGGGTGAAGGTAAGCAGACCATAGAATATTCGGTTGATTTGTCAAATAATGTCGACCCCTATGGCAAGGTGGATGAGTTAGACAATCCTAAAGGTTACAGTGGTGACTGGTTCTACTTTAAAGCGGGTGCTTACAATCAGTGCAGCAGTAAGGATCAAGAGGGTATGTGGTACGCAGGTTGTGCCGGTACTGGGCTTTGGGAGAAAGACTCTCAGGCAGGTCATTACGCTCAGGCCACTTTCCGCTCAATTACTTTAAACTAGTGTTGTTCTGCTCGACCATCACGGCTCCAGTTAGGCTGAGAGTCGTGATGATCGCCACTTCAGCTCCTCTCTTTTGCACTAAATCTCTACCTTTGTGAGTATTTCGTATTTTGGCCTGCCGCTGAGCGCATGGCGATAAAAGCTTCTATTGATTGGCTGGTTTTAATGATTATTTACTATTTGTCGAGGCTATCTTATTGATATTGTGATGGTTTTTTTGGGGGCGTGACCGGCTTTATCTTTGGTTGAACCTAATGTATGTCAAATCGGTTGACAATGCTGCAGCCAATTCGGTAATGTCAGCTTATACAGGCAGATTATCCCTACTAATAAGCATAAACTAGGGAGTTAAGCTTAATTTCTTATCAAACATAGGCTCGCTCAACAACTAAATTGCTTTTAGCAGAGGGTAAACGCAGCGCATAAATATAGGTACAGAATGCTGCCACAGTAAAAGTGGCTCCTGTGGTGGGTGAGGCTACAGGACAAGATATGCAGGCTAACCGTTCGGTGCAGTTTCTCTTTTCTATAAATTAAGTCGTGGTATCACAGTCAGTTGCGTTTTTGCTGTGGCATCAATTTATAAAATAATAGTGAATAAAAATAGGTTGTGTATGATTTTTTTACGGTATTGTTTGTTACTTTCAGTTTCTGTGCTTGCCGCTTGTGGTGGTTCTGGCGGTGGCAGTTCTTCGCCGAGCTCGTCGGTAAGCAGTTCTTCCGAGCCAATTTCATCTTCTAGCTCCTCTGTGTCCACCACTAGTTCTAGTAGCTCTAGTACTTCGGATCAGTCTTCTTCGCAGAGCAGTAGTGTAAGTAGTAATTCATCATCGCAGTCGAGCACACCGACGCAGACCGGGGACGCCCCAGTTGCCGGCGACTTCACTTATGAAGACTCAGTGCCAGAGATCAACTGTACCCAAGTGGTTGCCTCAATTTCAGCATTAGAAGATGCTGCTGGCGGCGCAATGGCGCCAGGTACCACTTTATGTCTGGCGGATGGTCAGTATTCAAATCTCGATATAGACATCGGCGGTGCTGGTACGCCAGAACAGCCGATTACGGTGGCCGCGCAAAACCCAGGTCAGGTAACCATCGGTGGTGAAGTGAAAGTGGAGATGGGTGGTTCTTACGTCGTACTTCAGGGCTTTATCTTTAAAGATGGTGAGTCGGCCAGTAGTAATATGATTGCGACCCGTTTGGGTAGCGGCGACTTATGTAGCCATTGTCGTATCACCGAAAACGCCATTATCGATATGGACGTAGGGCGCGATAGCAATACCAAATGGGTTTATGATTATGGTGAGTTTACTCGAATTGACCATAACTGGTTCGCAGGTAAAACAACCCGTGGCGCACTGCTGGTTGTTGATCGTTGGATTCCCGATGGCCAGGATCCGAGTACAGCACAAGTCGATTACACTAAAATCGATCACAACTATTTTGGTGATAGAGCGCCCACAGAGGGCAAAGCTTACGCCGACAGCGGTGACAACGAATATGAGGCGGTTCGTATTGGTTTGAGTACCACACACGAGGGGGACTCCTTCTCTGTGGTTGCACACAACTATTTTGAGCGTATTGACGGCGAAGCCGAAGTTATTTCTAACAAGGCGACCAATAACAGCATCGTTCACAACACTGTGCGCGACAGTTATGGCTCAATCACCACTCGCCACGGTGGCAATGCCACTATCGCTCACAACTTTATGTTTGGCGACGGTCACCCATTTGCGGGCGGCCTGCGACTGATTGATGGCGGTCACCGTGTGGTTAATAATTACATTGAGGGTGCGCGCTATAAAAATACGACTCACCACGGCGGCATTGTACTGATGGGGGCAGATTCCAGCCCAAGCGCAAGCGGTTACCAACAACTGGAAGATTCTTTAATTAGTTACAACACGGTTGTGGACAGTATTAATAGCTTGAATGTTGACGGCGGTAAAAAATCCAAGAACCCTAAAGATTTGTTCTTGGTGAATAACTTGATTGCCCAAGGCATCGGGCCGGTGTTAACGCAGATGGGTGATGGTATGCCCAGTGGCTCGGAAATAGCGGGCAACATTATTTATGGCCAAAGCTTAGCGGACGATGGTTCAAATGCCGTGTCTGGAATGAACTTTGTCGACGCTAAGCTGGAAAAAGGCAATGATGGCCTTTGGCGCCCGAGTGATAACAGCCCTAACTTAAGTGCTGTAGCCGCTGATATGGGCAGCTTCGCCAACGTCGATATCGATATGGATGGTCAGGCGCGTGGTTCTAATACCATTGTGGGGGCCGATCACGTGGCCTCGGGTAGCGCGACTTGGTTCCCTATTACGCCCGATCAAGTGGGGCCTAAAAGCTACACACCCTCCTTCAGTGCTGGTTTTGTGAAGCGTATATCACTTGAGAACGTTGACTTCGATGACGGTGGGCAAGCTTGGTCATTCAGTGGTTCGGCGCAAGTGTCAAACGATAGCGATAAGGTATTTTCGCGCGGCGCCTCTGCCGTTGTGTCGGGCGCCGGCCAGCTTAGTCAGAGTGTCGACCTAGAAGCTAATACCCTCTACACCTTGTCCGCCTTTGTGAAAGGGCCGGGAGAATTCGGTGTCAAGCTGGCAAATGGCGATGAGTTTATGGCAACAGACGATTCAAGTGATTTTGAATTCCGTTCGGTAACCTTTAACTCGGGAAACAATACCTCAGCCGATATTATTGGCCGTATGCCTGCCACGCTGAGTAAGCAGGCTGATATTGAAAATCCCGATTTTCCAGAAGGCACGGATGATTCTGATATCACCGGTTGGGAAACCATCGAAAACGTTGGCGATGATCAAGGCTCGCAAGGTTTAGGTAATGTTGGTAGTTCGAATAACTCGGCATTCGGTGATAAAGGTTCGGTGCAATTGGGTTATAGCTACCCAGAAGATGAAAACAGTACACCTACGTTGTACCAGATAATCGATGGTGTTCTTCCCAACACCGAGTACACACTGAGCATGTATTTGCTGGTGAAGTCTACCTCAAACTCCACGGCAACCTTTGGCGCACAAAATGAAGCAGGTAGCGTGACATTAGGGGAAAAAATAGCCGATTACGATCAGTTGGAAAGCAGCGGGGCACCCGAATCGTCAGAAGATGGGTACTACCAAGCATCAATGACCTTTAATAGTGGTGATAATACCTCAGTGAGAATTTTTGCTCAATTTAACGCCGAGTCTATCGCTAATAACCCTGGCGGCACGGAGCAAATGGACAGCGACACTCGAAAAATATATGAGTTGCGTGTTGATAATTTTGAGTTGACTTATGAGGCGGCCCCATCGTCTGACGATGAAGCCAGTTTTGATGGCTTTAGATTGGTCAGTCATGTTGGTGGTGGTGATAGTTAGAAATAATAAAACCTAAGGTAGGGCTCCCCGCTGGGCCCTTGTCTTAGGTGAAAACTAGGCATTTGTTATTCGTGACATTTTAAGTGCGTAGTACGTTTAAATGATTCGCATAAAAACTTAGCTATAAATAAGGGTGCAAGCTTATGAAAATGAAAATTTTAACCGCGTCAATTTTGGCCATAACTTTAGCGGGTTGTGGGGGTGATGGCGAGGATGTTTTTGAAGCGCCAGCCAATACTTCAAGCGCAGGCCCAGTAGAAAATGTTCCAGCAACGTTCACCGGTTTGACGGGTACTACTAACAATAGCACTGCAGGCGCTGTCGCAGGTTTAGTGTCGGTTACCGATTTAGATGAAGGCGAAGATGCAGTCGTGCCGTTAACGAATGAGAGCACTATGTACGGCACCTTTTCGATCGAAGCCAGCGGCGTGTGGAGCTACACCGTTGATGCATCCGACACCACGGTTGCAGGTCTGGCCGACGCTGATGATTCAGTAGTCGACTCGATTGAGCTTGAATCAGTAGATGGCACTACGGCAACCTTAGAAATTACTATTACCGGTGCCAGTGAAGCGGTTGAGACCTCTCAGGTTGCGCGCATTACCGATAGCATGACCAGCGATGCAGGTGAGCTGCGTTATAAGTTTGGCGAAGCTTTGGAGCAGGGTAAGCTGACCGCTTCATTTATGAAGGACGACAATGCTGAAACCGCCGATGGTTCAGCTAAAGATGCCTATATCGGGCTGTACGGCACAAGTACTAGTACCAGCGAGGCTTTAGTTGATTTGCGTATTCAGGAAGATCAATTTGTAATTCGCGATCAAGACGATATCGAGGTGTCAATTCCGTTTGAGCCCGGCGTGTGGACCGATGTTGAAATGACTTGGGATGCCTCTGCCGCCGATGCTAGCACTCCGCCTTTGGTAACCATCACCATTAATGGTGAGAGCGTTACTACCGATCCTTTCTCATCTGCTGCTAGTGTTCCGACTAATGTAGAAGCCGGTGTAGAGGTTGTCATCTTTAAGTTAGGTGATGATGGCTCGGTGCTGCCGGATGCCGCCTATCACGTGGATAATGTAAAAGTGTTCTCAGATATTGCCGGTACTGAAGTCGCTTTTGAAGATGACTTCGAAAGCTATGAGGCAGGCACCAAGCTGGATCCAGACGAGAATGCAGACTCTGTCTACCACAGCAATAGTGCCGAGGTAGAAGTGGCAGCGGTTGCAGTGAATGGTACTGGTGGTGGTGGAACAGGTGCCGAGTCAGGCCCTGGTGCTGCTGGCAACAAAGTGGCCCGCATGACTGACAGCATGACCAACGACAACCCCGAATTGCGTTACAAGCTTGATGAGGCGATGGTAGAGGGTAAGATCACCGCTTACTTTAACAAAGATGATATGGCTGAAACTGCCGATGGTGTTGCTAAAGATGCCTATATTGGATTATTTGGTAACAGTACCAGTACCAACCCAGCGTTACTTGACTTGCGTATTCAGGCTGATCAATACGTAATTCGCAATAAAGATTACGAAGTGCCTGTAGTTTACGAGCCGGCGGTATGGAACTATGTGGAAATCACTTGGGATGCTTCTGAGGCTGATGCGAGTACTCCACCGTTGTTGACAATTACCATCAATGGTGAAGATGTCACTGACGAGCCCTTCATGTCGACCTCGAGCATACTCACTGCGGTAGAAAATGGTGTTGAAGTAATCGCCTTTAGATTTGGTGATACCAGCTCAGTGATCCCATCGGCACAATACCGAGTGGATGAATTCAAACTTTATTCTGATAAAGAAGGCACTGTTTTAGAGTTTGAAGATGATTTCGAAAGCTACGATATTGGTATTTCATTGGATCCGGATGTTAATGAGGGTTCTATTTACCACAGTAACTCTGAAGAAGTGGTTATTGATGTAGAGTAACCGTTCCATATTTTTTATAACTGTCTTGCCCGCCCTGTGTATGCAGTGGCGGGCTTTTTTATGTCTTTGGGTGCTACTTTTATTTTATATATTTATTCTGGATTTGCGATTCGGGTGGTCAAATTGGTTAACCAGAGTGACTGTTGGTTTACAGGCGGTAATGGTATTTCTGACTATATAGCTGGCGAGTTAGGCAGGTTTGTAGCGTTGAAAGTGGGTAGAATTGTAACGCTAACAATTGAGAGAGAAAATAGCGTAACTAATTGAAATTAAAGAATATAATGGATTGTTGTCTGATGGTGTATCAAGCTTGTGACCAGCTGTATTCAAAATGGTTGACAATAAGGCAGCTGTTTGGGTAATGTTCCTGTGGCGAGAGAAAAAATTGTTCTGCCAAAAAACATATAAAATGGAGAATGAGAAGTGAGCAACGATAATAAATTTAATTTGTCCAAAGCCGTTGCGGCCATCAGTGGCGCAATGATGACGGCGTCAGCCCTGACCTTTGCCCAGGTTGCGGTTGCACAAGAAGACGACGCTATGCTGGAAGAGGTTGTCGTAACAGGCATTCGTGCCTCTCTGGCAAATGCCCTCGAGGAGAAACGCGAGTCAACTAAGCTAGTCGAAGTAATCATCGCAGATGACATTGGTAAGCTACCTGACCAAAACTTGGCTGAAGTAATGGAGAACATCACTGGTGTTCAAATTACTCGTACAGCGGGTGTAGGTACTGGTGTACAAATTCGTGGTACTACTTCAAACCGTGTAGAAGTTAATGGTGTGTCTACAGTAGGTTCTGGCTCAGGCCGTAATGGTATCAATTTTGAAGATGTTAATGCTGCAATGATTGCTGCAGTTGAAGTTATTAAATCTCCAGAAGCGAAAACTATTGAAGGCTCTGTAGGTGGTACTGTTAATTTGCGTACCATTCGTCCGCTTGATCTGAAAGAGACTTTGGGCTCAATCAGAATTCAAGGCGAAGACAGCAGTCTTAGCACTGAAGGTATTAAGCCTCGTATCTCAGGCGCTTATGGTGATAACTGGTCAACCGATGCAGGTGATTTTGGTTTCGTTATTAGCGGTAGCTACACTGAGCAGGAAGCTGTATCTTTCCGTCCTCGTGTCGATGTTGATGTTCTAGTTCAGCGTGATAATGTTGCGGCTAACGGAGTTGATACTACCGGTGCTCCAGCACAATGGCAGGGCGTTAATTTCTTAGTCCAAGAGCAAGAGAATGACGACTATGAAACCAAAAACATAGCCGCTACTTTTGAGTGGGCGCCTAGCGATAGCCTTAAGTTCTACACTGATGTGGTTATAACCGAGCAAGAGCGAAGTCGAGATCAGTATCGCTTGCAGGCATCAGGTATTGGCGGTCTGCTAAATTTCAATACCCCAACTGATTATGAAACCATTAGTTATGGCAATTTGGAAGGTCAGCAATTCCCTACTTACGATGTAGCAGTTGCAGGCGATATAAACCCAGTTATTCCAGCTAATGGAACGTTTGTTGATAAATCGGTCAACCCAAGTGATGGTAACTTCCGTACATCAAGCGAGACCGGCTCGCGTGTTACTGATAGTGAGATCTTCTCGATTGGTGGTGAATGGACTGGTGACAAGCTTACTGCAAGTTTTGAACTCGCTTCAACTACATCGGACACTTTTAGTCCTACAGTAAGTAACACCATGAACTTCCTGAACCCCAATACGCCATTGATTGCGCCAGTTGGTAGCCACTATTACGCGCTTAGTGATGCTCAACGTGCGTTGGTTATGGACGACTTTGGAGGTAATATCGCAGGTGTTCAAAATGAAATTGCAGCTGCATATCTAGCCGCTGAAGGGACTCAAGTAGATCCTTCAAGTATCCGGATTTATAATGATAACGCCTTGCCATACGAGTACGACCTAAGCGGTGGTTCTTTAGCCTTTGGTATTACAGAGGGTGGCATGTATAGTCCTTCGGCTGCTGAATTGACTGATGCAGCTAACTACGTGTTAGACGGTTATGAAATCACTTTCGATGAAACGACAAACTCGGAAGATGCGTTCCGCTTAGACTTCTCGTATGAACTCGAAATGTTTGGTGTGAACTCAGTTGATTTTGGTGTTCGTTATAATGAGTCCGAGCATGAGTATGGTCGTTCGCAAGCCAAATCAGGTTATTCCTATTTAGATGATAGTCCATTTGCTGCTAATTTTGACGATTTGCTAGTGGTTGGTCCGGATAACTTTGGTGATGCCGATGGCAGGTCGTTGTACATTTCAGACTTCATGTTGGTTGATCCTGATGCCTCTTTCTCTAATTCAGATTATGTAATCTCTAGGCTCGAAGAAGAGACGCAGGCGCACGATTCAAGCCCATCAAGCTTCGTGCCTACATTTGCAGAGTCTGGTTACCGTAAAGCGAAGGAAGAAACTACAGCGCTTTATGCACAAGCAAACTTTGAGTATGGCATCGTGCGCGGTAATGTTGGTTTCCGTTATCTTGAGACAGATGTAGCCTCTACAGGGTATGGTCCATCAGGTTTAGAGACCTTTACTGGTGGCTATGACTTTATTCTGCCACGGTTGAATTTAGTAGTTCAGCCTACTGAGGATGTCTTGGTTCGTATCGGTTACGGCTCGGATATCAGCCGTCCAAGCTTTTCTCAGCTAGCTGTAGGTTATACCTTAAGTGATAACGAAAACACCACAGTAGCGCTGGGTAACCCAGGTCTTGAGCCAGAAGAAGTAGATTCATTTGACATCGGTGTTGAGTGGTACTTTGCTCCATCTGCGGTAGTAAGCTTAGGCTACTTTGAAAAAGAGCGTACCAATATCTTCGGTACAACTTTGGAAGGTGCTAAGTTGACCCCAGTAAACAATGGCTTTGTGCGTGAAACTGACCCCAACTGTCCTGGTGGCGGTTTCTACAATCCAATTGTGAACCCAAATGTTCTGGGAACTCCTGGTCAGCTTGGGATGTGTGTTGATTTCTCTATTCCAGGTAATGATCCTGTAACAACCACGCAGTCAGGTTTTGAGTTTGCATTCCAGTATGACTTATCAAACTTTGAAGACACTCTGGGTTGGGCATCTGGCTTTGGTGTATTAACTAACTACACCATGCAAGAGTTCTCCGGCGGTTCTGCGGTAGATATTACCACTGGCCGTGGTGAGCAAGTACTTGGTTCAGGCCTTGAGTTGAAAGAAGGCCTGCTTGAGTTCTCTGAAAATGCTTATAACATCACTGCATACTATGAGAAGTACGGCTTATCTGCTCGCTTGCGTTACACCTGGCGTGAAGCGTTCCGTTCAGAAGATTTCGCAGGTGGTTCAAGTACTAACAGTACGCTGAGCTTCCCTGTTGTAAACGAAGATCGTGGACAGCTGAATGCAAGTGTATCGTATGACATCAATGACCAAATCACCGTTGGTGTTGAGGCTGTGAACCTGACAGAGGAAGGCGTGACCCAGCGTTGTGTTTCTGAATCTGGTCCGGTTTGTTTCTCAGGTTATCCTGATCGTCGTATCACCTTTGGTGGTAGCTACAGATTTTAATCTATAGCTTTGCTCTAAAGGATTAGGTGTCGCCTATGGCGGCATCTATAACGAAAAAAACCCAGCATTAGCTGGGTTTTTTTTGTTTGGGGTTTTTACATCAACGACAGTCCTTAGTCCTTTCTTAGTGTTTTCTGCGCGTGGATGTGGGTGAATATATAACATAGACGATTCACGCCACGCCACACCACATCCACATCACACCCTTTAGGTGGTTGGGTAAAGGCCTTTTTCGTATTGGTTTCTTGCAGTTTGATTGTGGGCTTTTTAATTGGCTGCAGGAAAAGAGTTTGAGGTGTGCTATTTATTGTGCTGAAGGGCATTTGCGTGATTAGTGTGCCCATATTGCAATGGTTAATTGGGTGTGACTGTTTGCGTAAATATTTAGTTTAACGTGTTCTGTTTTGCTTGAGGGAATCATAAATTAGAGGGTGGGCGGGTATTTGTAGGTGGGTTTGGCGGGTGCCGCTCAGCTGCGATTGCTTATTGAGAGGCGTTAGTAAAAGGTGTTTTAAAAGATACTGCCTGAAATGTTGTAGGACATTACCTGAGGCTAGGTGTTGGGTCTTTTGTGTGGGCGAGAAAATATCAAAGGTCTAAAGTGAATAGGTAAAAAAATGGCCCGCAAGGCGGGCCATTTAAAAGCCGCCCCGTAGGGCGGTAATTGTTGCGGGCTATTTACTGAAACTTAGCTTTTACGCCAAAGTAAATACGAGGTCCGTAGCTGTTAACCTCACCCAAGTTGTCATTGCTAAAGTGGTATTGAACCTTAGGCTCATCCAGCAAGTTAATGCCTTCCAGGCTTAGGCGTACGTTGTCGGTAATGTAGTAAGACAGGCGAGTTTCCCAGACTCCGGTATCGCCCACAAAGCGTAGGCGAGTGCCATTGGTGGTGTAGGGCTGGAAGTATTCGCTGCGGTATTTGTAGATCAAGCTGGCGTCAAAGTCGCCTACCGAGTAGTACAGCTGACCTGAGAAGACGTGCTCAGAGAAGCCCGGTACGTTGCCCGGTTCTACAATGCCAATTTTCTGAGAGGTCACTTCACCTGCTTCATTGCGAATAGTGATGTCACCGTACAGGCTGTCTTCAAACTCAAAATCTGAGTCGGCGTAGTTGTAGCTGGTTTTGAAACCAAAGCCGCTCAGGAAGCCTGGCAGGTAAGAGAAGTTGTGCGTTGCGGTTACTTCAAAGCCGGTCAGGTTGCTGGAGTCTTCATTGGTTTCGGTCAGATCGAAAGAGGCAGGCAGGATTTGCCCGTCAATGTTGAATTCCTCGGTGACGTGATTAGTCTCGAAACCACCTTGGAACTTCTTATGATACAGGCCAAAGGTGAGCATCGTGTCTTCATTGGGATACCACTCGATAGCGGCGTCGAAGCTCCACGAGGTCAGGGGGGCCAAGTAAGGGTTGCCGTCGCCACTCACGTTATTAAGCAGCTGGTCCAATGATGTGATGTTCTCTTCGTCATTGGGGGTAAAGCTACGTTGGTAGCTCATGTCGGCAGGCTCTGGGCGAGACAAGCCGCGGTAAATGGCACCGCGCAACATCAGGTCTTCACGCAGATCGACGATCACGTTTACGCTGGGCAATACTTCGGTGTAGTCGTTGCCGGCTACAACGCGTTCAAGGTCTGCGCCATCAACGGGGACTAGAGCAAGCCCAGTTTCACTGGCCGAGTCTTGAATGGTGTAGTCGGTACGGAAGCCAACAGATTCAACTTCGGTTTGCACAACGCGCACGCCAAAGTTACCACGTACAGTCTTGTTCATCAGCTCGCTGTCAAAGTCGGCCATAATGTAAGCGGCAGTAGTCGACTCGCTAACATCGGTGATGTTGGCTTTGTTGAGGGGCAGTTCGCCAAAGGCTAAATCTGTGTCATTTTCTTCTGCCAATCGCTCGGCAACACAGGCTGTATCAAACGTTGCCCAGCTGTTGGTTTCTTTAACAACATTGCCTTGTGGGTCAACGATTGTGATTAAAGCACCGTCGCGCTCGGCACCCAAAAAGTCGTCTTCCGGGAAGTCGATATAACAGCTTTCGTTAATGCTCTGAACAATACGATGATCGCTGGTGTCTAGTAAAATTTCTCTGCGGTTTTCTGGGCCCATGTCAATATATTGAAGCTCAGACTGACGAACACCACCTTTAACTCCGGTGATAACACCGTTTAAGCTTAAGTCAAAGTCTAAGCGACCAGCTTCAATAGTATTGGTGCGGTCCAGGTCATTGTCGAGACGAAGGCGGTAGTTGCTAGAGAACAAGGTGGGGTCGGTAACATCGAAATCAACGATAGTGTACTGACGAATACCCGAGTCGGTATCCCACTGAACCATGGGGCGATAGGTCGAAGTGCCAGGCTCTAACGAGGTGTCGAAATTGTCCGAACGTAACCGAAGCTTATAAAGCTGTGATTCACGAGTGGTCTCAGAGAAAGAGTAATCAGCAGAAACCGTCAGGTTATCGGTGAAGTCATAGGCGACGTTTAAACCGTAACCTGTGTACTCTTCATCTTGATAGAATAGTTCACTATTGGACTCAATTGCGGTTTCACCCTGCCAGTTGGATATGGCACCAGTATCGCTTACTACTAAGTTCTCTGGCGTGACACCGGGGGTGGTGCGCTTCATGTTGGCGAAGTTTAAGTCTTGACGTTTTTCAGCGCGAATACGCTCTGAGACTTGATAGTCAACGTTAATATCCAGCTTGTCGGTGGGCTGGAATTGTATCGCAGCAAAAATGGCTTCACGCTCGTCCGACGTGTCATTCTGGCGATAGCCGTTAGAGCTTGGGGCGAACGCATAGTTTAAGCCGTCATCGTAAGCTTTGCCTGTTTCTGGGTCTACCACGGTGTTGTAGTCGTCGTCGTCGCCAGGACCTTCACAATCATTCGCATTAGCTAGGTAATAACCACGATCTGGCGCATTGGGGTCATTGATACAGGCAAACTGGGATGTGCCGCTGGGGCTAGACATGCGCATTTCAGATTCTGGCTGAGAGATATCGCTCTGCTCGTAACCGAGAGAAATACCCAGTGCGGCACCGTTGTCGAACTCAAACTGGTCGACGTAGCTGGCACTGCCGCGCACATCAATATCGCCCGACATGGAGTTATCAATATTTTGCTGGTTGGGTTGTATGCCGCCTTTTACTTCAACCTGAAAGCGACGCTTACCGTAATCCAGTGGCTTAACGGTCTCTAGAGCGATTAAGCCGGCAACACCGCCTTCAATCAGGCTGGCGTCTTGGGTTTTGTAAATGGCGAGCTTGTTGATCAACTCCGAGGGGAACTGAGAGAAGTTAACCGAGCGGTCACCACTGCCGTTAGAAGCGGTACGTCCATTGAACGTTGTAGCGCTTAGGTAAGGGCCAAGGCCGCGAATAGAGATTTCGGTGGCGCCGCCATTTTCACGGTGAGACGAAGCGCCTGTGATATTTTCCAAGGCTTCACCGATAGACAGTGCGGGCATATCACCGATGTCGTTGGCGGACATACCGTCGACAATAGTGGTTGAGTTGCGCTTGATATCAATGGTGGTTTGAATGGTGGCGCGAGAACCGGTAACAAATACTTCTTCTACTATTTCAGAAGTGTTGTCTTCGCTGGTTTCCTGTGCCTGGGCTGCATGAATACAGGTAAGAGCGGCTAGCGTGGTAGCCAGCGCTGTGCGCTTAAATTGGCCTCGATTTTGAGCCGTCAAAGGGTGTCTATTTTTATCTTGCATGAATTCCTCCAAGGATGCCGCTATTGATTATTGTACGATAAGCGCTCTTTGGCGCCCAATTTAGTCTTTCGTGGCAGATAATATTGTCGACCAAAGTGCCTACATAAGGCAAGTGTTTTGGTCGAAAAAGGTTCAATATGGCCGACTTATTTCTATAATTGATCGATGACAGTCAATTGTGCCAAATTATAGTCGATGTGAAACATGAATAGCCCTTTGTTTAAAAGGCCTTTAAAGGGATTGAGCAGAGACAGTTGAGGTTGGTTAGACCACTTAAAAGCGTGTTTAAAAGACACCAGAATTGGTAAACCAATATGGTTGGGGCGGGCTTTGCGGGCTAATAGAGGTTGATAGGGCATTGAAGCCTATTTGTGGAAGTTTAGCCCCTATGTGTGATAGGTGAACCTTGCAATTAGCAGTTGCAGTTATATGGCGGCTGGATGGGAAGTTGTGCTTACTAACTTTGTGAAAATCCCATAAACTGCTGACCCCTTATATATTTAGGTAGAGTGAGAATATGGACTTTGGGCAATACCAATGGGCTGCAGTGGGTGTGCTGGTGTTTTCGGCCGAGGTGAGGGCTGATTTTACCAGTGAGTGGGGGGAGGCAATGGAGCCGACTTCGCTGGCGGTGTTAATTAGGGGCAGGGATCACAACGCCTCGCCTTTTGCTGGCTCAACGCTATTGAGCAATCTAAAAGAGCCGATATTGACTGACGACGAGAGCGCTCATTGGCAACAGTATCAACTTGAGTTTGAAGTGCCGCCAACCGGGGAGGTCTCACTGGAATCGCTGGAGGTGAGCTTTCTAATGACTGAGGGGGGTACTTTGTATATTCGAAACCCTGCATTAACCGAAGTCAAAGATTGAGGCGAGTTTACTAGACTTTTTTTGAGGAAGTTACACGATAGCCTAAGGGGGCTGAGTGGCAAAACAAAAAATAGCCTTTGTCTGCAATGAGTGCGGTGCCGACTACACCAAGTGGCAGGGGCAGTGCGCCGAATGCGGCAGTTGGAACAGTGTCGTTGAAATGAAGCTTGGGCCGGCCACTAAGGCGGGCGCACGTGGCGCTCAGTTTTCCGGTTATGCCGGCAATACCACTGCCAAGGTGCAGCCGTTGGCAGAAATCAGTTTGCAGGATGTTCCGCGTCTATGTTCGGGTACTGGCGAGTTTGACCGAGTGCTGGGGGGCGGTTTTGTGCCGGGCTCGGTGGTGTTAATTGGCGGCCACCCTGGTGCTGGTAAAAGTACAGTTTTATTGCAGACGCTGTGCAAGCTGGCAGAGCGGATGACCTGTCTGTATGTGACCGGTGAGGAGTCCTTACAGCAGGTGGCTATGCGGGCGAAGCGTTTATCGCTGCCAACTGATAAGCTCCAAATGCTGTCGGAAACCAGCGTTGAGCTAATAGGCCAGGCGGCGGAGCAGCTGCAGCCCCGTGTTATGGTGGTGGATTCGGTTCAGGTGGTGCATCTGGCGGAGATACAATCTGCACCTGGTTCGGTATCACAGGTTAGGGAGGCCGCGGCCTTTTTAACCCGCTTTGCCAAACAAACGGGAACGGTAGTTATTTTGGTGGGGCATGTCACCAAAGATGGCAGCCTCGCAGGGCCTAAGGTGTTGGAGCATATGATTGATTGCTCCATTTTGCTAGAGGGCTCTCACGATTCACGCTTTCGTACACTGCGGGGCAGTAAAAATCGTTTTGGGGCGGTTAATGAGCTCGGCGTTTTTGCCATGACCGAGCAAGGCATGAAAGAAGTAAGTAACCCTTCGGCCATTTTTTTGCAGCGTAGCGACGACGTATCGTCGGGCTCGGTGGTAATGGTGATGTGGGAGGGGACGCGCCCGCTGTTAGTGGAGATCCAAGCGCTGGTGGATGACAGTCATTTGGGCAATCCACGCCGGGTGGCAGTGGGGTTGGACCAAAACCGACTCTCAATGCTGCTTGCCGTGCTACATCGCCATGGAGGGGTGCTGGTGGGCGATCAGGATGTATTTGTCAATGTAGTGGGGGGCGTGCGTGTCAATGAAACCAGCGCCGATTTGGCTTTACTACTGGCCATTGTGTCCAGCTTTCGTGATCGTCCGTTGCCGCGCGACTTAATGGTGTTTGGCGAAATAGGCTTGGCGGGGGAGATCCGCCCCGTTCCCAGTGGGCAAGAGCGACTGCGCGAAGCGGCCAAACATGGCTTTAAGCGGGCGATAGTGCCCGCTGGCAATGCCCCCAAGAGCATGGAGGGCATCGAGATTGTCGCGGTGAATAAATTGGCCGATGCCTTGGCGGCGATTGAATAACCAGAAGGCTATAGCAGCGAAAGCAAGCGGTTAAAGCGCTCAACATCCGCTTCATCGGCGGGCTGACATCGAATCCCTAAAATATGCTGCTTTATATGCACCGCCTTGGCTTGCAGTGACAAGGGTAATTGTTGGCTGAGGGCATCGGGTAAATTTTCAGGTTCTAAGGTTAGGGTAAAGTCATCGCCTGGGTTGATTGCGTGATCGACCAGCAAAGCGATCTTTGCCCCAAATTGGGATATGTCGATCAAGTGTGCTTCGTAACGTTCCGTGGCGTGGGAAAGCTCGGCGTAGGCGCGTAGTGGCAACCGATCGTAATCGCGACGCTCTGGGGCTGTAAGCGTGTCTTGGGTTGAAATGTCTTGGGTCATTGTTGCAGTAACTCGGTTAATTCTCTTTCCGCCTGCTCGGCGCTGCCCAAATTTAATTCTAACAGGCGGCGCAAGTGGCGAATACTTTCTACATCGATAGATTTGCAGGCGAGCCCCACCCCGCGCTCCGATTGATGTGCCACAACAGTTTGCATGGTGATCGTGGTCTGATTGGAGAGAACCACTTTTATTTCAATAGGGTCATCTTGTTCGCAAGCATCGGGCAGTTGCGCTGCCAGTAGTGCACCCTTTATGGAGATATCGACTAACTCCGATTGCCAGTGTAGGCCGTGCTGAGACAGCTCTACTTTGACATCAAACTCTACTCTGTGAAAGCGGCGGCGCTCTTGTTCTGACATGGGCTATACCTGCTGATCTGGCATTGGGCTGAGTGCGAAAAGACGTGGTGCTTATTGGGGTAAAGTTACCTTGATCGCGATATTCGGAACGATGGTAATGGGTATAAGCGATAGTGTAGCCGAATATTGGCCGGTTTTCTGCCGGGGGCTTGGCGGCGTGGCCGCCTGATAAAGCAGCGCCACTAAAATGTGGCGTTGAGATAAAATATTAGCGGGAGCTAATGGGGCGCCCCCGCTGAATGGCTACAGTGCAATGTTAATGTTCAAACATGCCCGCGTTCAGCCACAGATGCAGAGCCACACTGGCGGCGTAGCCTAAGGCGATGACTGGAGACCACTTGAGGTGGCCAAAAAAGGTGTAGGCGCCACGCGCCTGCCCCATCAATGCCACACCTGCAGCGGAGCCAATTGATAATAAGCTACCTCCAGTGCCGGCCGTTAATGTAATGAGTAGCCAGTGACCGTGAGACATTTCAGGCTCCATGGTCAGTACCGCAAACATAACGGGGATGTTATCAATGACCGCCGAGGCAATACCTAAAATAATATTGGTATTGGTCGCGCCAAAGCCTGAATACAAAAGCTCCGACATATAGGCCAGATAGCCCATATACCCCAAGCCACCGACACACATCACTACGCCGTAAAAGAACAATAGCGTATCCCACTCTGCGCGAGCGACCCTGCCGAAGACGTCAAACGGCACCACGCTACCCAGGCGCTCCAGTGCCTGTTGGTCGCCTGAGCGTTCGGCCATAGCACGTTTGCGCGCCAAGGAGCCCGGCAGCGTGCGGCGTAGAAAATAGCCAAAAAACTGCAGGTAGCCGAGGCCGGTCATCATGCCGAGTACCGGTGGCAAGTGTAGTAATAGGTGGCACAAAACGGCGGTTAGGATGGTTAATAAAAATAAGCTCATAATGCGCAAAGCACCGCGCTTAAGTTCAACTTCTTCTTCAACCGCGACAGGTTTTCGGTTTTCCACGAAAAAGCTCATGATGGCCGCAGGAATTAAAAAATTGGCCAGTGAAGGAATGAACAGGGCCAGGAACTCGTGGAAGTCGACAATACCCGCCTGCCATACCATCAAAGTGGTGATATCGCCGAAAGGGCTGAAAGCACCACCGGCGTTAGCGGCAACGACCACATTGATACAGCACAGATTGATAAAGCGAGTGTCGTCACCGGCAACCTTAACGATCACGGCGCACATCAACAGTGCCGTGGTGAGGTTGTCGGCGATAGGGGAGATAAAAAACGACAGAAATCCTGTGAGCCAGAACAGTGTTTTATAGTTAAAGCCTTTACGTACCATCCATGCGCGTAAAACATCGAACAGGCGGCGCTCTTCCAAAGCGTTGATGTAGGTCATGGCGACCAATAGGAACAGCATTAGCTCGGCAAATTCCAGCAGAGTGTGGCGGAATGCATGCTCTGCATCGTGTGGCAAGCCGGCTTGAGAGTACATCCAGCCAATACACATCCAGATGATACCGGCGGCGATCAGCACCGGTTTGGATTTGCGTAAGTGCAGCTTCTCTTCCAGCATGACCACTATGTAGGCTACGGCAAATAAAATCAGTGCAAAATAGCCAATAGGTGAGGTGGTTAAGTCGAGCGCGCCAGTTGCGGCGTAAGTTTGCGGAGAAATGACGAGTAGGCACGCGCCAAGAATCCCCAAGACGCGATGGGTCAGTGTCAACATGATAAGTGTCCAGTGCTATGTAGTGTGGGCCGGTCGAATCATTAGGTGTTGCAAAGGGCTTGGGCTGCCCAGGTGCCGACTAATATCTAGGAAGGCGGATTTTATCATATTTTGGGGTTGGGTAAATAAGTGCAAAGCGATTGATTTTAGGGGGGAATGGTAGCGCTACCAGTCACGCCCCTGTTGAGATCTGTCAGGCATTGCCGAAAATTGTCAGAAAAATTGGCTCGCAGTGTCGGTAAGTTCACAGTTTGACCAAAACCCCGGTGCTAAGGTGCTTGCAACACGATTCATTGAGCACTGGAGTTTGCCATGATGTTTAATCGCAAAACACCTCAAGCGGCTACCGAAGCCATTCAACACGCGGGACTGGGCGCAATGAAAAGCGCAACAAATGGCGCGACGAGAGTCACCACCGGTAACCCTTTTATCAAAGATGAGGTTCAAGACAAGCGCATTACCGATGTGCCCACCTCATTGGTAAGTGCGCACGCGAGCTGGAAACCTGCCGGCTCGTGGCAGGGACGGTTTGATTTAGCCGCTTGGATGCGTCTACCTCAAGGGTGCCCAGTGCCTTTACATTTGGCGCTTCGTTATACGGATCAGCGCGGTGAACATACCGTTATGGTCGATATCTGCAAGCCGGGTTCTTACAAAAGTGTATTGCTCAATGGCAGCATTGAGGTTGTGGTGTCCGGTCGTGTGAAAGATATGGGATTGTATTTGGTCAACTTGCCGACAGACATCCCTCTCGGTCTCGAAGAGTGGCACTTTCAACCCCAAATTAAGCGCTAGTGGGCGACTAAACTTCTCTCATCCGTGGGGCTGCTATACTTCCGAAAAGGAAACCGAAAGGTGCAATTCTCGGATGAATATTGGGTCTGTATTTAGAGCGAATGCTGCCATCGTGGCATTAATGGCATTTGCGCTTCAAGCGAATAGTGAACAAAGCGCAGATCAGCAGGTGCTGATGGGCACCAACGAGGCTTCAGCTTATTCAGCGGAGTCAGTGTCGAAAGGCCAGCAAGGCGCACTCGTCTATGTCGATTGCATTTTTAACCGACTCCCCTATCGGTTAAAAATGCAATTTCAACCTTGGCGACGGGTTCAGCAAGAAGTGCGCAAGGGTGCAGTGGCGGGCTTTTTTACTGCCATGCCCAGTCCGGTTTTTGATCAGTTTGCTCGTCTATCGAATCCCTTGGTTTTGGAGAAATGGTATTGGTTCTCACGCACT
Source organism: Gilvimarinus sp. 1_MG-2023 (assembly GCF_030548285.1). Lineage (NCBI taxonomy): Bacteria > Pseudomonadati > Pseudomonadota > Gammaproteobacteria > Cellvibrionales > Cellvibrionaceae > Gilvimarinus > Gilvimarinus sp. 1_MG-2023. The sequence goes on along the minus strand of NZ_JAUOSC010000002.1, from coordinate 298,466 downwards.
GGTACCTCGTCAGTGGCCGACCTGAAAAACATTCGCACCGGGGCCATTCTAGGAAGTCACCAGCAGCAGTGGTTGGAGTTTAACGGGGTAACCGACTATTTGGCCGCGCAAGATTTGCCGCAATTGATCAAGTTATTAATGGCGGGCCGAATAAATGTCATTTTGGCAGACTTCAACCACTTTCAACAGGCGGCGGCTTCGCTAGAGTTGTCGCCGGATGTCTATCAATCCCAATTCTTCCGCTATGTGCCGCTCGGCGTCTATTTTGGGCATCACTTCTTAGAGCAAAATCCACGTTTTTTTAAGCAGTTTAACCAGCAAATCCCACGTTGTGTGCCAAAAGGTTTTGCCTTATCTAAACAAGAAAAGTCACTGATTTACGACCGCCTCAGTAAGGTCGTTAACCATTGGCTGGGGCATCAGCTGTTACAGGAAAGGCTGCTATGGCATAAAAAACAGGAACCTCTTAGTAAAGCAGAGATTCATAGCCGCGATCATACATGGCGTAAAGCCTTTGCCGAGGGTGATTTTGAGCCGATGCTGGCAATGCAAGACAGTAAGCTCGCAGGGTTTGTCTCACTTTGGCAAAACCAAGAGGCGTATATTACCGAGCTTATTATCACTAATCGCCAGGGCGTGAACGTAGCGGTGGCACCTTACACATCAGATTACTGGCAAGGTGACGAAACCAAACATATTAAAGGCATGGCGCTGAATGTAGGGCAGTGGTGGTTTGACGATGTGGTCTACGACCAATCTACCCGCCGATTTCAAAGTCAACTTAGCTTGCCAATCGACATTGACGATGAACGGCTTGGCGTTATAACAATCGGTATCGATATCGAAAAAGCCCTAGAGGGCCTTGAATTCTAAGCGCTGTGAATATGGTTCGGCTATAGATCGATAATAAGACGGGTAGCTTTTGCCAATGTTTTACTTACATATAACCGATTGATTATTGTAAAACTTGCACAGGCTTTATTGGTATTGTCGCTAAGCTGCCGTGTGGCATGGCTTACAATACAGTGGTAAATCGGTCTTAATTTTGCACTTTGTTGTGGTGGCAACGAGGGATCCCAACCACCGACAATAGAGTAAGTTATGGCAGACGCGACGCAAAAACCCATTGTTATCATCACCGGCTGTGCTGGCAATCTAGGCAGCAGTTTGGTCACCAAGTTACAGCAGCAATATACGGTTGTTGGCCTCGATCGGAACGAAGCTCCCCTAGCTGATGCCAGCTACCCACTTGATTTAACCTCTGCTGACTCGGTTAAGCTCGCACTCGAGCGCTTCGCACACGATCACGGTCGCACCGTTGCAGCGGTTATCCACTTGGCGGCTTATTTTGATTTCACTGGTGAGAAGTCTCCGCTGTACGATGCAGTAAACGTGCAGGGAACTAAAAACTTACTACAGGCGCTCGAAGGTTTTGAGGTCGAGCGCTTTGTTTACTCGGGTACAATGCTCGTTCATAAACCTGGTGTGCCGGGGCAAAAAATCACCGAGCAAACGCCTATTGACCCCAGTTGGGCCTACCCAGAATCCAAAGCTGAAACCGAATCGGTCATTACCGAATATGCCAGTATGCCCTATAGTTTGCTGCATTTAGCGGGGCTGTATGACGAGCAAATGGCGGTGCCGACGCTGTCGCACCAGATCGCGCGCATTTATGAAGACAGCTTAAAAAGCCATGTGTACGCGGGCAACGTTGGGGCGGGGCAGGCGTTTATTCATCGCGATGACCTAATGGCGCTGTTTTCTCGCGTGGTGGAAAAGCGCAACGATCTACCTCGCGAGCACGTCTTACTCGCCGGTGAAGAGCAAGCCATTAGCTATGAAGCATTGCAGAATCGGATCGGTGCGCTTTTGCATGGTGAGGAAAGTTGGGAGACCCGCACAGTGCCCGAGGGTTTGGCAAAAGCAGGGGCATGGCTAGAGGCGCGTGCAGAGCCGGCGGTGCCTGACGATTTTGATAAAGGCGAGAAGCCTTTTATTCGCGCCTTTATGATCGATATGGCCTCCGATCACTACGAGCTGGACTGCTCTAACGCGAAACAAGAGCTCGACTGGACGGCTCAAAAAAACGTGTACGACGAGTTAAAAGCGCTGATTAACAGTTTACATGATGACCCGCTCAAGTGGTACAAAACTAACGGCATTACGCCACCAGACTGGATGACATCAGCGGCGCAAAAAAAGCAAAACCCCGATAACCTATTAAATAAGTATCACGACTATATTGCGTGCGCCCACTATCGCAACTTGTGGGCACCGTTTTTAACCATTGCTCTCGGGCTTTGGCTGATCGCCTCGCCCGAAGCAATGGGTTACGGCGACGCCCCGCTGGCCATTAGCGATCGAATCTGCGGCGTTTTGTTAGCCTTGCTTGGTACCATGGCGATTAGCTGGCGCTTGCGAGCCGTACGCTGGGCTAGTGTACTGGTCGGGCTATGGTTAATGTTCGCACCACTTGTGTTTTGGACACCCAGCGCCGCGGCGTATTTAAACGGCACCGTCATGGGGATGTTGGCAATCGGTTTTGCGGCTCTTGTCCCCCCAATTGTCGGAGTGTCACCTGCCGCCGAAATGAGCGGCCCGACGACTCCACCCGGTTGGCGTGTTAACCCCTCTAGCTGGTTTCAGCGCGCGCCTATTATTGTATTGGCCTTAGTTGGGTTTCTTATTTCACGCTATTTAACCGCGTATCAGCTGGGGCATATAGATGGCGTATGGGAGCCATTTTTTAGCGGGCCTAACGCGGCCGACAAAAATGGTACCGAAGAAATCATTACCTCTAGTGTCTCCGAGGCGTGGCCAGTACCTGATGCGGGGCTCGGTGCGCTTACCTACATGTTAGAAATTCTTACTGGTTTGCTCGGCTCTACCAGGCGCTGGCGTACTATGCCGTGGCTGGTGGTGTTATTTGGTTTTATGATTGTGCCGCTCGGTATCGTCTCCATTACTTTTATTATTATTCAGCCGATAGTCATTGGCACTTGGTGTACCTTGTGTCTAATTGGTGCGTTGGCCATGCTAGTGCAAATCCCTTACTCCTTGGATGAGCTTATCGCCACGGGGCAATTTTTAAAACGCTGCAAAAAAGACGGCAAGCCGGTACTAAAAATATTCTTTGTGGGTGATACCGACGAAGGAAAAACCACCCAAGAGCCGGATGATTTTACCCGATCACCGCTCACAATAATCAAAGACATGGTGGGCGGCGGTGTTACCGTACCCTTAAGCTTATTCGCCGCAATACTTGTTGGCCTGTGGTTAATGTTTACTCGTTTAACCTTAGGCCACGATGGTGAGCTTGCCAATTGGGAGCATTTAATCGGGGCATTAGTCTTAACTGTGAGTGTTTGCGCTTTCGCTGAGGTTGCCCGGCCTTTGCGTTATGGGTTAATTGTGTTAGCCCTTATGCTATTGCCCGCGCCATTCTTTGCCGGTGCAAGCCTAGTCGCGTATATAAGTTCTGGGGTTTGTGCTCTAACACTTATTGCCTTGGCCTTAGTACCACTGTCAGTAAAGGGTGAGTACGGCGATTGGAGTAATTTGTTACAGAGAGAAAAGATTTTCGGTGGTTAATGGTTATGGCGTGTCCTACAGCGAACGCAGGGCACCTAGTAATAATAGTTGGTACAGCTTTTCAGTCGGCTTACTGGGTGCGGCAAGCTCCATTCGGGTGAGTTCATCGAGGTGATTTTTCGGATGAGTGGTTAAGCCAAGGCGCAACAAATTAACGGTAGCTTTATTGGTGCCAACTGTCTCAGATAGTAAGTTTAATGCACGGCTTAATCGTTGCTCGGTATCTGTAAAATCGCTCCCTAAAGGAAAGTGCTTAAGAGTGTTCTCTTTAAATGCTCCCGCTAACAGCCCATTTAAATGCTCGGGCGTATTGCGGCAAAAGGCGGCCGGCACTTGATAGCTCTGGGGCAGCTTACCCCACGCTTTGGCCTCGCTTACCAGTTGCTCTTGAAAACGCGAATCGGCAATCTCAATCATAGCGGCAATAACTTCGGCATCGCTCTTACCGCGTAAATCAGCCACGCCATATTCGGTAGCCACGATATCGCGCAGGTGGCGCGGAATCGTTGTGTGACCGTACTGGCTTACAATATTGGATGAAACTTTGCCAGCGCGCTTACGTGTCGCTCGCACCGTAATAATAGAGCGTGCGTTTTGTAAGGTATGAGCTTGCGCCACAAAGTCGTACTGGCCACCCACACCACTGATTACTTGGCCATTTTCTAAGCCATCGGATGTGACTGCGCCGTCGGTGGTGGCTTTCATAGCACAGTTTATAAATCGAGCGTGTTGGCGCGCTTGACGTTTGTCCTGTTCGCTGCCGTGGGCGTGATCATGCACATCGTTAATATAGTTGACCGGCATCATCGCGATCTGATCGCGCTTGTTTTGGGGGAGCGCCTGAAGCTGACGATAAAACAGCGGGCTACCCATAAAAAAACCTGCGTGCAAGCAGTAGCCGTTGACGGTGCGTTTAAGAATCCCCGCCTCCAATAATTCGATAAATCCTTCCACCAGCATTTCACTTAAGCCGTATAGGCCTTGTTTAAAGGGTTCGCTCTCGCCGTTTGGCCAGCTGGCCGAACACTGCAGCTGATCGGTTAACTGTTTAAAGGCTTGGGGCGAGTTGTGTCGCAGCACGAGTGCTGCGGCAATAGCATTGCCGATGGAGCCAATGCCAATCTGCAGGGTGCCGCCGTCCGGTATCAAGCGCGTGCAGTGCAGAGCAATAGCGTGATCGGCGTTGCTTACCGGTTGGTGTGGCGGCATAAAGAGTGCAAAATCATAGGCTGGGTCGTCCAACACCAAATCGAGCTCGGAGCTGTCGCGTACGGCTGCGCCGCCTAAAAATGGCAGCTGGCGGTTTACTTGCGCGGCCATAACAAAGTCGATTTTGCCGCGGCTGCGTTTATCGAGTAAATCCACACTAATGTCTGGGTTAGAGCTTAAGCTGTAATGCTCGCCCAGTGCGCCGTGCGAGTGCTCGGGCGCGACTTGCTGGGTAATCACGTTAACCCCTGCGCTTATTAAGTAATCCAACGCGTGGGTATAGTTAACCGAGGTGTAATTTTGTTGCACTGAATTGCAGCCTATCCAAGCGGCAGGTTGCAAGAAGAATTCGGTTACAGAGATATTGCTGGGCAGAGAATTATCTTTTAGCGCTTGAGCGTATTCAAGTCGCGGGTAGCCGGCAAAAAATCGTTCTTGGAGTGGCTCTAAAAAGCGGCGGCCTAACTCGTTGGGTGCGGTAGGCGGCTCTAGTGTTAGGGCAGTATAAATATTGAGGGTTAGGCTGGTATCTATACAGGCCCGCTGGTAAAGCGCGTTGACTAGGTGGTTGGCTTTACCCAAACCGAGCGGTAGGCCAAGCACAATGTGCTTACCTACCCGCTCGATTATTTCATCAACGACTGTATCGGGGCTGCTGCAAGGCTTCATTGCACCTCGGTAGACCAGCCGGCGTCGGGTGTATAACGTTCACCGTGTTGTTCGGCCAGTGTTTCCAGCTCAGCTTTAATGGCCATGTAACCCCGACTTTGGCTGTAGTGCATGGGGCCACCTCGGAAGGGCGCAAAGCCGGTGCCAAAAATCATGGCGCCGTCGAGCAAGTCGGCGTCGTCAATCACGCCTTCACGCAAGCAAGCCATGCAGGTGTTGAGCATGGGCAGTAACAAGCGGTCAGTAAGGTTGTCCGGCCCGCTGGCGACATTGGCCAATTTTTTGGCTTTACCTTTTTCCCACACGTACAAGCCTTTACCCGACTTTTTACCGACATCGCCTTTTTCAACTTTATCGGTTAACCACTGCGGTACTGCAGGCATGGGTTGTTCTAGCCCGGCATTGAGCATCTCGGCGACGCCCATGCAAATATCCAGGCCGACGATATCCGCCAGTTCGACTGGCCCCATTGGCATGCCAAATTTCTCGGCGGCGCGGTCGATGGTTTCGGGGGCAACGCCTTCATCCATTAAAACCATGGCCTCCAGCAAATAAGGGGTTAACGCACGGTTAACCAGAAAACCCGGCGTGCCGGTCACTGGGGTGGGTAATCGTTTGATCTGCCCGGCAAATGCCAATGCTGTGTGATAGGTGATGTCGCTAAGCTTACTGTGGCGCACAATCTCCAATAGTTGCATTTGCGATACTGGATTAAAAAAGTGTAGGCCCACTAAACGACTCGGGTCTTGCAGCTCTTGTTGTAAATCATCCAGTGGAATACTGGAGGTGTTGGTAGCCAAAATGGCACCGTCTTTTAACAGTGGCTCAACCTGGCTATACACCTGCCGCTTAATCTCAATTTTCTCGGGTACCGCTTCAATCACAATGTCCGCGTGACGAGCGCCACTGTGAGTTAAGTCGGGAATCAATCGGTCGAGTACCGCGCGTTTTTCGGCGGGGCTTAAGTGTTTTTTATCGCACAGCTTGGCAGTTCGAGCCACGGCTTTACCGATGATCTCGGCCTTCATGTCAAACAGTGTGACGGTTAACCCTTGCAGTGCGCACCAGCCAGCGATGTCACCACCCATGGCGCCGGCACCGATAACATGTACGTGTTGAGCGGGTGTGATGGAAGTTCCGGTTTTCGCCTGTTTTTTTAAGTTCTCTTGTAGAAAAAACACGCGTACCAAGTTGCGCGATGTATCGCTGACCAGTAACTGGCAGAAAGAGTCAATTTCCGCATGTAGCATGGCTTGGGTATCACTGCCGTGGGTAAGCCATAAATCAATGAGCTGATTGGGCGCAGGGTAGTGCTGCGGTGGCGCTTTCTTTTGCGCTTGTTGGCGCATTTTCTTAGCTAGCAGTTTGCGTGCCGGTGCGCTGTTTAAAAGTTTGAATGTAAGTCCGTGTTTTTTGTGCGACAGTTTTCCCTCAATGGCGGCTGCCAGGGCATTTTCCAGATGTCGCTCAGGAACCAATGCATCAATTAACCCTTGTCGCTTGGCTTGTTTGTCGCGCAAGTTTTTACCGGTAAGCATAAGTGTCATGGCATCGACGGGGTTTAGCAATGCTAAGCTGCGTGCGGTACCACCAAGGCCAGGGTGCAGTCCCAACAGTATTTCGGGAAATCCGTAGCGCGATCCGGTGACCCCAATACGGTAATCGCAGCATAATGCCAGTTCAAGTCCGCCGCCAAAGCAATGCCCGTGTACAATTGCAACGGTGGTAAAAGGGAGGTCTGCTAATCGATTGGCAATGCCGTGCGCCGCTTCTAATTTTTCGTGTGCGGCCTCAACCGAGTCGAGTTGACCAAACTCTTTGATATCCGCGCCCACGCAAAAATTGCTCTGCTTGGCGGATCGAATGACTAATGCAGCGGGTTTATCCACTTGCAGCGTCATCACTATTTCATCCAGTTCTTCCAGTACGGCTTGTGATAGGACATTGACATCTGAGTCTTCACAGTCAAACAACAGCCAAGCGATTTTGTGCTCATCCAGTTTGAGTTGCCAGTGTTTCCAAGCTGAGGTCAGTTGTTCATTGTGCTCACGAAAGGGACCGAGTAATTTTTCGCGCCCGGCCAAGCTGTTAAGTATGATACCGTTCATAAATCCTCCAGGCCCTTAAACCAGTTCAATTAGCATGGCGCCAGCTTGGCCGCCACCGATGCATTGCGTGGCGATGCCGCGTTTGAGATTGTTGCGCTTTAGAGCATTCATTAAATGCAGCACAATACGGTTACCGCTGGTGCCTACGGGGTGCCCCATACTGATAGCGCCGCCGTCGATATTTAGTTTGTCGGTGTCGAATTGCCCCAGCACCTGATCACTGTTGAATACCGCCTGGCAAAAGTCAGGGTCATTCCACGCTTTTAAACAGCCCAGAACTTGAGCGGCAAATGCCTCGTTTAATTCCAGCAAATCAATATCATCTAGCGTCATTTTATTACGTAGAGCCAATCGCCCTGCGCTGACGGCCGGCCCCAGGCCCATAATCTCGGGTTCCAGCCCGGACCACTCGCTGTCTTTGATTTGCGCGATAGGCGTTAGCTGGTGTTTTTCCAGTGCCTCTTCAGAGGCCAGCATTAGCCAACTGGCGCCATCGGTAATTTGTGAACTGTTGCCCGCGGTGACTTTGCCGTAAGGGCGTTCAAATACTGGGCGCAGCTTGGCGAGCTTCTCGACTGCACTGTCGGGTCGCACACCATCATCCTCACTAAAGACACTCCCATCGGGGGCAAATAGTGGCACGACTTCATTGTTTAGCCAGCCTTCCTCTTGCGCCCGGTGTAAACGCAAATGGCTGGCGACAGCGTATTCATCGGCCTCTTGCCGACTGATATTGAAAAGATTGGCCACGACTTCTGCGGTTTGCCCCATATTAAGCTCTACCACTGGGTCGGTCAGCCCCAATTTGAGGCTGAGCACGGGCTTGAGGTAGCCGGTCTTGAAGCTAGCCAACTGCTTGAGTTTGGCTGGTAGGCTGCGCGCAAGGCCGAACTCGGCGAGCCACTGGGTGGCGTGCGGAGTCAACATAAGTGGCGCGTGACTGAGTGCCTCGGTACCGCCGGCGAGCACCAAGTCCTGTCGCCCTTCGCGGATATAGCGATAAGCGGTATCAATGGATTGCATACCCGAGCCGCAATTAATTTGCATGGTAAATGCGGGTGTGGTTTCACTTAGTCCCAGCCTAAGTGCTGCGATACGTGCCGGATTCATCTCGCTGGCGATGACATTGACACAGCCTAAGATGACCTGATCAAAAGCATTGCTCGGTAGTGCGTGACGCTGCAATAGAGCTCGGCCGGATTGCACCGCGAGATCGACCGGGCTAAAGGGGCCCGGTTTACCGCGTGCTTTGATAAAAGGCGTGCGCGCCCCGTCTACCAGATAGACGGGGCGCGCACGTTCTGCAGCCTTAGTTGTTGGGCTCATGGTCATTCCTATAGTCCTATCGGCAGTTGGTCGAACAGCAGGCTCGGCCTCAATGAACCGAGCAGCCATGATGATCAAGTATGGCGCAAAATCAATGAGTTTGCTAAAGCATAGAGTGTTCCAGCTCGCTTGCCCACCTATTGGCAATGGGGGCGGTATAGCGGCTTGCCAGTTTTGCAATTTTTTCGCCGGGCAGACGCAAAGCTTACAAAAATTGAGAGTTTACAGCCAATAACCTGCCTATTAAGCGCGTTTGGTGGCTTGGCCCTGACTTTGCAGAATTCTGACTGCCAAACATGATTATTCCATCCCGAAGGAGGATATATGCAAGTGCAAGATTTGATGACCAAAAAACCGGAATATCTCGATTCGGAGGCAACCATTCGCGAAGCCGCCGAGCGCATGAAGGACACTGGGCGCGGTTTTACCCCGGTAGCCGACAGTGAAAAGCTGGTTGGTATTATTACCGATCGTGATATCGCTATTCGCGCCACCGCGCAAGGCATGAGCCCAAATGATAAAGTCGGCTCGATTGCTACGGCCCAGGTTTTGTATTGTTATGCCGAAGATGATGTGCGCGATGTATTACAAAATATGCACGATCAAAAAATTCAGAGGTTGGTGGTGCTTAACAACGAAAAAAATAAGGATTTTGTGGGGGTGGTAACTCTTGGCGATATTGCCACGGCTTGTAATGATGACGATATTGGCCGCCGGGTGGTCACCGCTTGTCGTCACTATCATTAGGCGGGCTTAGTGGCGCTCAGCCTTACTGCGCTTTGGTAATCCAACTGTCTAAGCGATTGGCAAAGCGCTGTTTATCCGTTTGCGATAGAGCGGCCGCTCCACCGGTGTCGACGCCGCTGGAGCGCAAAGTTTCCATAAAGTCTCTCATGTTTAGACGCGCTCGAATATTCTCTCGCGTATAGAGCTCACCGCGTGGGTTTAGCGCCACGGCACCTTTGTCTATAACCTCGGCAGCCAGTGGAATATCGCCGGTAATAACGAGATCGTTGGTGGCAACACGCTGGCTAATAAAATGGTCTGCCACATCAAACCCTTGTTCTACCTGAATGAATTTTAAGAAAGGAGAGTTGGGGATGCTCAGTGTATGATTAGCCACGAGCGTAACTGAGATGTGGGCGCGCGTCGCGGCGCGAAACAGCATCTGTTTCATCGCTACCGGGCAGGCGTCGGCATCAACCCAAATAGTGGGTGCATGTTGTGGGTTCGTCACGGATCGACCTTGCCTCGCATTTGCTTAACCCGTCCGCGCTGGGTTTTCTGGTCCATACGCTTGCGTTGCGAATTCTTGCTGGGTTTTGTTGGGCGCCGGATTTTTTGCCGCACACCCGCCTGCACGATGAGAGTTTTTAAGCGTTCAAGCGCATCTTCGCGGTTTTTTTCTTGGGTGCGAAATTGCTGCGCCTTAATGACCACGACACCGTCTTTAGTGATGCGCTGATCGTTCATCTTCAGCAGTTTATCTTTGTAAAAGGCAGGCAGAGTTGAATGCTGTATATCAAAGCGCAGGTGAGCCGCGCTCGCGACTTTATTAACATTCTGGCCACCGGCTCCTTGCGAGCGCACATAGGATAAGTCAATTTCCCAGTCGGCTAGAATTATCGAGTTTGAAATGCGTAACATTTAATAATTGTCATTACTGAGCAGTGCGTGTGCTTGCCAGTCTACAATAAAACGTGCTTAAACCACAGCAACCCCTTTTGGGGTTGCTGCTTTTGAGGCGGGGCTGTGTGTTGTGTTGGCGAGTTATTCGGTCGGGGGTGCCTGAGTGTGGGCCGGTTTATGTTTTAAAGCTTCCTCGGTTTTGGCAATTAATCGGTGTCCGGTAGCACGCAACTTTTCAAACACCAGTAGACAGCCGCCCAGTGCAATCAAAGAGATAATAACCCCGAGCCAGCCAAGCGCGCCAAACTCGGCAAAACAGGTCCAGATAAACTGACCGACGCACAGCGCGGCGACCACCAACAAAATGGGTTTGCGCCCCACACGCTCGACGATAAAAACCCCCAGCGGTGCGCCCAGTGCCACCACTGGGGCCGCCGCTAGCCAGTTTTCATACACCCCGGGTTGCCAGCTGTGGGTGATACTCTTAATGATTACGCCATACACCGATCCTGCCGCCATAATGACCACCGAGGTCGGAATTGCGATTTTGAGGTCAGCGCGGCACAGCAGTACCAGTGCTGCGTAGAGCACCATATCGATACCGACCCCGGTTACTGAGACGGCCAAGAGGCTGGAACAAAAACCCAGTGTCAAGCCCACTTTTAAATCCCAACGCTCGTCAAACTCCGTCATCCCGATATTGGATGAGATCTCATTAATACGGTACAGGTGAAGGATGCCAAAGCTACCCCAAAGCACGGCGAATATAATCTTAATCCACAGGTCAGGCACTAGTGGCGCGAAAAATAAAATACCGGGAGGCAGACCGAGTAAACCACCGATTAAGGCGCCCTTGAGCATAGCCCAGGCCAGTGGTTGTCGGCGAGCCAAAATAAAAATAGACGCACTCACCATACCGATGGACTGCACCGCAAAGCTAAAGTCTCGCCCTAAGGTGGCGGGCATTTCAAATAATAAGACCAGAACGGGAAAGCCCACTGTTCCGCCCCCCATGGGGGTGGAGCCTGCTGCATAGCTGCCCACCGCCATAGCCAGTGCCATCGGCCAGTGGCTAATGGCCTGTTGTATTGCCCCCTCTGTTTGCAACAGTAGCACCCATATTAGATAAAAAAGCGCCAGCCATAAGAACCAAACCCATAAGTGTTGTTTTTTTGCAGGGGTAATAGACATAAACCAATCATTCTTTGTTTTGTTATAGAAGTGGCACATTTTTAAGGGTTTACGTCGGAGGTACAAGCATTTGCTCATTGTTTATGGCTATCGTATATTGTTTCAACTTACAAGAAGAGTGGACTATGACGCTAACAGAATTGAAATATGTGGCGGCGCTGGCCGACGAGCTGCACTTTGGCCGCGCCGCCGCCGCGTGTCATGTCAGCCAGCCGACCTTGAGTATTGCCGTTAAAAAATTGGAGCAATCCCTCGGCGTGTCTCTATTTGAGCGCACACGGCGTGGCGTGGGGTTGACGCCGCTCGGCCAGCAGGTTGCCGAGCGCGCGCGCGAGTTGTTGGCGCAGGCAGCGGGTATTAATGATTTAGTTCAAAGCGCGCGCGAGGCCCCCCACGGGCCGCTGGCAATCGGTGCACTGCCTAGTGTTGGCCCCTATGTGTTACCGCAGTGCATTCCTCTATTGCAAAAAACGGCGCCAGCTATGCCGCTGTCAGTGTATGAAGGGCCGTCTTCGGAGTTGGCGCGACGCCTACGCAGCGGCGAGCTGGACGCCGTAATCACAGTGGCGCCTTTTACCATGGCCGATATTGTCTGCCAGCCGCTGTTTGACGAGCCCTTATTGGCCCTGTTACCAGCTCATCATCCGCTGGCTAAAAAGGCCTGTATTGATACGCCAGATCTAGATCCCACACAAATGCTACTGATGGCCGAGGGCGATGAGTTGCGCGAATCGTTACTGGCTATTTTCCCACACCTGCAAACCTCCGTGGCCGGAGAGCATGTGCGAGCTCGGGTGCAAGGGAGTACACTGGAGAGCTTGCGCCATATGGTGGCTTCGGGCCTGGGTATTAGCGTGTTGCCGCAAATGGCTGCGCAAAATAGCTTTTATTCACCCTCGTTGGTTGCCAGTCGACCATTGGCCGACCCCACGGCGATGCGTAGCTTGGTGTTGGCGTGGCGGGTGAGCTTTCCCAGACACGGGGCGATTGAGCTGTTAAAGCAAGCCTTAACCGCTTGTAATGGATCAGGTTGGGCGGGGGAGCCAGCAACTCGCTCGATGGGTTTGTTGGTGGATAATAACGATTGGTAAATAAGTTTATGCAAAATAAACCCATTCAGAAAATAGTAATTGTCGGTGGTGGCACCGCGGGCTGGATGGCAGCAGCAATGTTGTCCGCTCAGTTTGATTCTACCCAATGCAGTATTGAGCTGGTTGAATCGCAAGCGCTGGGAACCATTGGCATTGGCGAGTCCACGCTACCGCCTTTTGTGGGAATGTTGCGTCGCTTGGGGATCGATGAGGCCGAGTTTGTACGCGAAACTCAGGCAACCTATAAGCTGGGCATTAAGTTCTCTCACTGGCAGCAGCGCCACACACAATATTTTCATCCATTTGGCCGGTTGGGGCGGCCGGTGGGCAGTTACGATTTTTATCAGTGCCTATTGCGTGCGCGCGCTGCTGGTGAACCCCTGGGACTGCAAGATTTCTCACCTTGCAGTGTGATGGCAGAGCAGGGGCGTTTTTTCTTTCCCGAGCAGGCACGGCACACGCCAATTGGTGGGGCTAACTATGCCTTACACGTTGATGCGGTCCGTGTGGCTCGCTATTTGCGCCGCTATGCCGAGGCGCGCGGAGTTAAACGTACACAGGGTTTGGTAGAACAAGTGCATCGTCACGACTCGGGTTTTATCAGTCGTGTTCAACTGCAATCCGGTCAGAGCATTGCGGGTGATTTCTTTCTCGATTGCAGCGGCTTTAATGCCTTAATAATTGGTAAGACCTTGGGCAGCGAATTTATTGACTGGCGTCGTTACCTGCCTTGCGATCGTGCGATTGCGGTCAAAACGGCGGCCACGGAAACCATCGCACCTTATACTTTGGCTGCTGCAGAAAAAGTTGGTTGGCGCTGGAAAATTCCGCTGCGCGATAGCACCGGCAATGGTTTGGTGTATGCCAGTGAGTTTAGCTCAGAGCGTGAAGCTCGGGGGCAATTACTAAAGTCGCTGGCCTCTGAGCCTGTGAATGACTTTAAAACCATTCCCTTTGTCAGTGGTCATCGGCGTGAAATGTGGAAGCACAATTGTCTTGCGCTTGGGTTGGCGTCGGGCTTTTTAGAGCCACTCGAGGCAACATCAATTCATTTAATTACCCGCGGTGTAGAGTTATTTCTGCGCTATTTCCCTAATGCCGATTGCCATCGCGCGTTGGTGCGTGAGTACAACCGAAAAATCAGTGCCGATTATGAAGAGGTGCGCGACTTCCTTATGTTGCACTACTGTGCAACAGATCGGCAAGACACGCCATTTTGGCGTTACTGCCGACAATTACCGATGCCTGATTCATTGGCCGAGCGATTAGAATTGTTTCGTGCATCGGGTAATGTGGGGCAAACCCGCGATGAATTATTTCGGCCTAGTAGTTGGCAGTCGGTCTTTGAAGGTATGGGAGTTCGCCCCCAAAATCACAGCGCGCGGGTGAATCAGCTTAATTTACAAGAGTTAAAGCAAGCGCTATCGCTGGACAAGCATGCAATTCGCGCGATGGTGGCTACCTTGCCCAAGCATGAGCAAAGCCTAGGTTAATCAACAGCGGAGCTGAGCCGGGGATGGTGACGTAATGAGTCGGCTAAGAAGAGGGGGTATTATTTTTTAGAGTAGGCCACTGTGCGCGCATCGCACGCGCACAGTGGCTGTTAGCGTATTAAGTATTTTTTAAAGGCTTGTACTTAACGCGCTTAGGCTGCGCGTCTTGCCCTTTACGCTTGACGAAGTCTTCGTGGTAATCGGTGTAGTTACCTTCAAAGAACACCACCTCGGACTCGCCTTCATAGGCAATAATATGCGTGGCGATACGGTCGAGGAACCAGCGATCGTGCGAGATCACCATGACACAGCCGGGGAAGGCGAGAATAGCATCTTCCAGTGCGCGCAGGGTTTCAACGTCCAGGTCGTTGGAGGGTTCATCCAGCAACAGAACGTTGGCACCTTGCTTGAGTGTGTTGGCCAGGTGTAAGCGGCCGCGCTCACCACCGGATAGCTCGCCCACGCGTTTTTGCTGGTCGGAGCCTTTAAAGTTAAAACGGCCCACGTAGGAGCGAGAGCTAACTTCGTAAGTGCCGATGCGCAGAATATCCTGCCCGTCAGAAATTGCCTCCCACACGGTTTGTTTGTCGTCGAGGTTTTCGCGGCTCTGCTCGACATAGGCAACTTGTACCGTATCACCTAAGGTGACGGTGCCACTGTCGGGCTGCTCGGTGCCGGCAATCATACGGAACAGGGTCGATTTACCCGCGCCGTTGCCACCGACAATACCGACCACAGCACCCTTAGGAATGCTCATGGTGACGTCGTCAATCAATAAGCGGTCGCCATAACCTTTGCTGACGTGCTCCAGTTCTATGACTTTATCGCCTAGGCGCTCGCCCGGTGGAATATAAATTTCATTGGTTTCGTTGCGGGTTTGGAATTCCTGGCTTTGCAGTTCATCAAAACGGGCCAGACGTGCCTTGCTTTTAGCCTGGCGCCCCTTCGGGTTTTGACGTACCCATTCCAATTCGGCTTTTAACGCTTTTTGACGGGCCGCTTCGCCGCGCTCTTCTTGCGCTAAGCGGGCTTCTTTTTGCTCCAGCCAAGTGGAATAGTTGCCTTCATAGGGAATACCATGGCCGCGATCCAGCTCTAAAATCCAGCCCGCTGCGTTATCGAGGAAGTAGCGGTCGTGGGTGATGGCGACCACAGTACCGGTAAAGCTTTGCAGGAATTGCTCTAGCCAGTGCACGCTTTCGGCATCCAGGTGGTTGGTTGGCTCGTCCAGCAGCAGCATGTCGGGGCGCGATAACAGCAACCGGCAAAGTGCAACGCGGCGGCGTTCACCACCGGACAGCTTAGTGACATCGGCATCCCAGGGCGGCAGACGCAGTGCATCGGCGGCTATTTCCAACGTGTTATCTAAGTTGTGTGCATCCCAGGCCTGGATAATATCTTCACAGCGCGCCTGTTTTTTTGCCAATTCATCAAAGTCGGCATCGGGCTCGGCGTAATCGGCGTAAATTTGTTCCAGCGCGGCCAGGGCGTCTACCGCTTCGCGAACACCGTCTTCAACATTGCCGCGAACATCTTTTTCCGGGTCCAGTGCGGGTTCCTGTGGTAAATAGCCAATTTTGATATCGGGCATGGGGCGGGCTTCACCGTTATATTCGGTGTCGACGCCCGCCATGATACGCAGCAGGGTGGATTTACCGGAGCCGTTCAAACCCAATACGCCGATTTTGGCGCCGGGGAAAAAGGACAGGGAGATGTCTTTTAAGATTTCGCGCTTGGGCGGTACTACCTTGCCGACGCGATTCATGGTGTATACGTACTGTGCCATTTGTCTGTGCCTCGTGCCTGCCGCAGGGAGCTGTGAATTGCGGTCGATTAGCGATAAAACGCGCAAGTTACCGAAAGGCGAAGGGCTTTTCAATCTTTTGTCGATTTAAGGCTCTAAAAGAGGGAAAAGGAGCAAAGCAGCGTTAAAAATGCCCCAAGTTAGATCATGCTGCAGGAAACATACAGCCGAACGAAACCTCGCCACAAACCTGTAACAATCGCTCGTTAGGCTCTGGCCGACCCGTTCATTCGATAACAGGAGCTAACAATGAAAAAGAGTTTTCCGTACATACTAGCCGCATGCTCGGCTTTGGCTTTAGTCGGTTGTGGCAGCGATAGCGACGATGACGATAATGGCAACCCCGATCCCGGCACGCCGGTGGTCGAAACCCCTTCGTCTATAGCGCTAAGCCTGGTGGGGCGCTACAGCACTGGTCAGTTCGACGAGTCGGCCGCCGAAATTCCCGCTTACGATGCCGCGAGCCAACGCCTGTTTGTTGTCAATGCCGAAAAAGGCATGATCGATGTGCTGGATATGTCTGACCCAGCCGCCCCCGTCTTTATTGATACACTCGATGGTGGCAGTGTCGTTACCGATGGCGAGGTAAACTCCGTCGCCGTGCACGACGGGCTGGTGGCACTTGCCATCGAGGCCGATACCAAAACCGATAATGGCGCTATAGCCTTGTTTAACGCGGCAGACTTGAGCCTTATTTCGAGCGTTGCTGTCGGCGCCCAACCCGATATGGTGACTTTTACCCCCGACGGTAACTATGTATTGGCGGCCAATGAAGGTGAGCCGAGCGATGACTATCAGGTCGATCCTGAAGGCTCTATTGCTGTTATCGATGTAAGTGACAACGCCAACCCCGTTGTTGCTACCGCCGACTTTAACGCATTCAATGGTGACAAGGCGTCTCTTGTTGCCGATGGTGTTCGCATCTTCGGCCCCGGTGCCAGTGTTGCGCAAGATCTGGAACCTGAATACATTGCCGTATCTTCTGACAGCGCTACGGCTTGGGCTGTATTGCAAGAAAATAACGCTATTGCCCGCATCGACATCGCCTCGGCAACCGTTGAGTCAATCGCATCGCTCGGTTACAAAGATCATGGGGTAGAGGCGAATAACTTTAGTTCAGGCAACTTAATGGATGTCAGTGACGAAGGTACCGTAGAGGTGAAGGCTTGGCCGGGTGTACGCGGCTTATACCTACCCGATGCGATGGCCTCGTATGAAGTTGAAGGCACAACTTACTTGGTGACCGCCAATGAAGGTGATGCCCGTGCCTGGGGTGAAGACGATGATGATTACTGGGCCGGCGATGCCAGCAAAGGTTTTGTCGAAGAGTTTCGCGTTAAACACCTAGTGCACAGCGATGGTTTTGATCGCCGCGCCGACGACGACTTACCGCCGCAGCTGCGCGAGCTGGCTGCCGGTGGCTTACTCAATCACGACACCTTCGCATACTGCGGCGCAGAGGCAGGTGATGCCGGTGATTGCCGCGATGATGAGGTGTTGGGTCGATTGGGTATTACCTGGACCATGGGCTATCGTCAAAATGCCGACGGCACGCCAGTTATGTTCGACGCTGACGGTAACGAAGATGCTGCGGGTGACCGCATGATGTACGACAATCTGTACAGCTACGGTGCGCGTTCTTTCTCTATCTGGGATGAAGACGGCGGTCTGATTTGGGATTCTGGCGATATGATGGAGCAATATCTCGCTGGTGATGATTGTATGCTGGGTTCGGCGCGCGATATTCCCTGTAAAGATTTCTTCAACAGTGCCCACGACGAAGGCGACCAGCTCGATAGTCGTTCCGATGCCAAGGGTCCAGAGCCAGAAGGCGTTGCACTCGGCACTATCGGTGACAAAACACTTGCCTTTATCGGGTTGGAGCGTATGGGCGGTATTATGGTGTTCGATATCACCGACCCAGAAGTGCCCGCGTTTATGGATTACTTTAACACCCGCGATGACTGGATGACCGAAGACGCTGAAAGCGTACTCGATACCATTGGTGATTTGGGTCCCGAAGGTCTGGTGTTTATTTCTGCCGAAGACTCACCAACCGACGAGGCTTTGCTGGTTGTTGGTTTTGAGGTTAGTGGTACTACCGTGGTGTATCAAATCGATCAAATGTTTGAATAATATTTGGTACAGCGAGATAAAAAAGGCGCCTATATTTAGGCGCCTTTTTTTTGTTGCCAATTTGTAGGGGGTGGTTCATTTCGGCTTATAATGGCCGAAACAATCAATAAAAGGGCGTAAAATAATGAAGAAAAATGGATGGTTAATGGCCGCAGGTGTATTGACGGCCGGAGCCGCATTAATGCATATCGCGATTATCTTTGGGGGCGCGCAATGGTATCGTTTTTTTGGCGCAGGTGAAAAAATGGCTCAAATGGCGGAGCAAGGTTTGGCTTACCCTGCACAACTCACAGGGGTGATTGCGTTGGTATTGTTTAGTTGGGCGCTGTATGGGTTCTCGGGGGCTGGAGCCATACCAAGGTTGCCCTTTATGCGCGCCGCCTTGGGGTTGATTAGCTTTGTATTTCTGCTGCGTGGGTTGTTTGGTGTTTATGCTGTATTGTTTTTCAATACGCCGTTTATTCAAGGCTTAGGGCACAGCCAGATGTTTTTACTGGTTTCCTCCGCGATATGCCTGCTGTACGGGTTGTGCTATGCCATAGGTACTTGGCAGGTGTGGACGCGACTGTCACCGCCAAAATAGTATTAGCAATTTAGCTCGAAGGTGGCTGCTCTTCTTCGTGGTTTTTTATCTTGGCGCCGGCTTTAATGGCGGCGCTCTCTATCAAAGCCCCCACCTTTAACGGTTTGCGTACGCAGCGAATGCAAGGATGAATGTCGTCTTCTTCGTTTAACACCAGTAAAACCCAGCCCAGCGAGAATACATGCCAGGGCACATCGTTAATGATGTAAATGTTAGTGATATCTTTTAATGCTAATGCCGTTGGTTCAGCACCCAGCAGGCCACCGGCCACTACCATCTCTTCATCTGTTAATGTATAGCGCGTCGTGTAGGCGTCCATCATAAAACCCACCATAATGGCGAACCCCGCAGCACTTAACAGAGGGTGAATGGGAAATAGGGCCAGAGTACACAGGGCAATAAAAAAATAGGGGTATAAATACACCAATACCGAGCAGCGTCCTTGCCAAATAATATGGTTCATATGAATGCGGTTTCCTTTGTTATTTACTGCTTATCTGGTAATACGTTATGGCATTAAACGCGCGATTATCAATGATTTATTAAGTTGGGGTTAAATGTTTCGATCGGCAACTCATCACCAGTATGCAAGTGTACCTGCCAAGCGCCTGCTCCCAGTGCTAGTTCTTGGTATAGCCGGGTCTCAATACCGGTGACGCCGCCCTCGAGTTTTTCTCGTGGATGCATAACCACAATAGGACTGGTAAGCATTGGTTTGAACTGAGTGTGGCTACGCAGTGCGTGGCTCAAAACCTGCTCCGCCTCAATAAAGTGGGCCACCAATAATCGCGGGTGTGAGAATGGATTCAAAACCCGAAGGCTGGTGCTGGCGCGAAGGTCGTAAGCGGCGTTGCCTATAGCGACGATCTTAGGTTTTTTGGCGTGTATGTTGAGGGCGATAAATGGTTTCTCGTCAAATGCTTCGCAGGCGCCAAATGGTTGAACTCTCAGCCGGTTCTCCCACATTTGGACGTAAAAAGTCCGAACAAAAATATTTCTTATTGATTTAATCATAATTTTTTCTGCTATGTAAAACTCAGAAGGTCTTGACGATATCGTTAAGATAAGGCAGACCGGTGCTAGGCCTCAATGATTGAGCGCTGTTTAGTATAGTGCCCGGCTCGGTTTTTAACCTTATCTATGATGGGGCGATACCAGTAGCATAGTTTATATGAATATTTGCCGAGCTACAGCTTCTGCAAGTGTTGAGGCTAACGGCTAAGCGGATTTTAAAGGTAATGTTTTGATGTGACTTTCGAGTATTATCTTAACATCGTCAATAGTATCTTGGCTTAGCTGCTTTTGTTGTAAATTCAGACGTCGCAATAAAGGTGTTCGGCCAGTCAGTAAAAATATCACCTGACCTATTAGTAGGTGTGTTTGCAAAATTGCTTTGCGGTTGTCATTGGGTAATTGGCAAAAACGTGCAATAAGTTGACTTAAAAACGAATGAGCCGAATGAAAAGCGTTTTGGTAGAGTTCATCAAAAGCCTCCGATGGAGATATTTGCTCACGTTGCACAAACATAAGCCACTGTTCCGCTTCTTTGTCTGCTGCAAATAGATCCACGAGACGATGGAGAAAGTGGGTGATTTCTTTTTGAATTTGGTCGGGGCTTAGGGCGTCAGGCGATGGCATGTGGTCGAGTTTTAACTTCTCCGTCAGCCGGGTATTAATTTCCCGAGCGATCGCGATATACAGCCCTTGTTTGTTACCGAAGTAGTAGGCAATGGAGCCTATGTTGGCGCCGGCTTTATCGGCAATCATACGTGTAGTGGTGCCTTTAAAACCCAGATCGCCAAACAAGTGCATGCCGGCGATAAGCAGTTTTTGTGCGGTCAGTTCACGTTCAGGCATGAACATCTCCCCGTGCCGGTTTGTGTTTAATAGTGTCGACAGGAATGTTAAATGCGTAGCTGTATAGCACCGGTACAACCAATAGGGACATTACCGTGCCAACGGCGAGCCCAAACGCCATGGCGCTTGCCATGCCGTAAAACAATGGGTCGTGGCTGAGTATCAGTGGCAAAAAGCCTAATACTGTGGTGACGGTAGACATAATAATCGGGCGCAGCCTGCGCACAGATGCCCGGACAATAGCTTCGGCCGCCTTAAGGTTGGCGTCTTGCCGGTCAATATCGATGCGGTCGATTAATACAATGGCGTTGTTAATAATAATACCCGCTAAGCTGTACAGACCCAGCAACACCATAAAGCCAAAATCGGCCCGCATAATTAATAAACCGGTAGCAACACCGACAATCACTAGAGGAATAGTTAACACAATAAGCATGGGGCGTTTAAAGGAGTTGAATTGGGCCACCAGTAAAATAAAAATCAAACCAATACACATAGGTAAATTTTTCTGTAGGGCGGACTGCCCTTCCGCCGACATTTTGACCACACCGTCGTATTCTATCCAGTGGCCGCTTGGTAGTGAGGCCTCCAGTGTTTTAAAGTCGTTTGCCACAATAGGCTGTAGTTGTTCGGCGGTAAACTCCGAGCTGCGCGCTTGTACCGTGATGGTTCGAACCAAGTCTTCCCGGTCAATGCGACCGTAGCCACTGGTGAGTTTAATTTCCGCCACTTGGTTGAGGGGAACACCGCGACCATTGGATTCCAGCGGGTAAACGGTCAGTGAGCGCAAGCGCTCCAGGTTGTTGCGCTCTTCTTTGTCGTTGCGCAGCACAATAGGTATTAGCTTGTCGCCTTCGCGGTAGCGTGACAGCTGATAGCCGTCGATGGCTCCCTGCAGCGAATGGGCAATGTCTTCGGAGGTAACCCCAGCGGCTCGCGCCTGAGCCTGATTTACATCCACATCAATAGCTGATACCCGTGCTTCCCAGCTGTGCTTAATGTCTTCTGCACCTGCTTGACGGGCCAAAATGGCTTTGGCTTGGCTGGCGGC
Organism: Gilvimarinus sp. 1_MG-2023; assembly: GCF_030548285.1. Classification (NCBI taxonomy): domain Bacteria; kingdom Pseudomonadati; phylum Pseudomonadota; class Gammaproteobacteria; order Cellvibrionales; family Cellvibrionaceae; genus Gilvimarinus; species Gilvimarinus sp. 1_MG-2023. Next base: position 276,728 of record NZ_JAUOSC010000002.1, on the reverse strand, counting down.
ATTGAATAACACTTCGCGATCAGGCCCTTTGATTTGTACTTCCAGTAAATTGCTATCGGAAGGGCCTAAAAACATTTTGACGACTTGTGCGCGTACTTCCGGGTGGCGCTCACGCATGTAGGTTTTGATTCGGTCAATGATCGTGTCAACCTGATCGCGCTGGCTGACGTTAATAACTAAAAACCCTTTGTTAACCGCCGGGTCAATTGGGGTAAGTGAGAGAACAAAGCGAGGCCCGCCAAAGCCTGCGTAGCCTGCTACGCTATCAACGCCGTCGGAAAGTTCTGGGGTGTTAAGAATATCGGCGCTGAGAAATTGAATAGATTCGTCAGCTAGGGTGGGCGATATATTAACGGGGAAGTCGAGGTAAACTAAGACTTGATTGCGGTCCGAATCCGGGAAAAACTTTTTGGGGACCAGCTGCATTAAGCCTACACCCACTATTAATAAAATGGCCATGCCACATAAAAAAATGATGCGATGGGCGAGTATGTGTCGAATTAAACGGTCGTAGCGGCTGCTCATTACCTGGAATAATTGATCAGATAGAGTGGCTTTAGCTTCATCGCGTGTTTGGGGCTTGGGGGGGATGGTTAAAAAACGGTGGCACAACACGGGTGTGACGGTCAGAGATAAAAACCACGAGGTGCTCAGTGTTATGGCGATGACGATAGAAATAGAGCGCGTGTACTCGCCGGCTACATGGTTGGCCAGCATGAGCGGTAAAAAGACGAGGATGGTGGTCAGCGTGGAAGACAGCAGCGGTAAGGCGAGTTCTGCACCGGTAGTGCGTAGCGCTTCATCGCGCGAGTCGCCGCTCTCCAGCCGGGTTTTAAAATCCTCCGCCACAACAATGGCGTTGTCCACCAAAAGCCCCAGAGAAATCACCAGCGTTGCGAGGCTCATACGCTGCAGTGACATGTCCATAAAACCCATAATCGCTAAGGTGACCAGCATAACCGCTGGGATTAACGAGCCGACAATTAAGCCTGTGCGCATACCTAAAAATAAAATAACAACGGCGAGCACGATGGCCAAGGTTTGCAGTACGCTGGAGGTTACCCCGTACACAGCATTTGCGACCTGCTCGGCTTGAAAGGTCATGGTCTGTAACTGGTAGCCCGCCGGAAGTTCACTCTGCAGCCGGGTAATAACGTCTTTAACCTGGTGGCCGTAATCCAATACGCTGCGGCCATCGAGCATAGAGATTGCCAATACAATCGCGCGTTTGCCATTAAAGTACGCCGTTTGGCTGGCGGGTTCTTGGTAGCCACGCTCAATTGTGCCTAAGTCGCCTAAGCGCATGGAACCGTCGTTATTGGGTAATTGAATCTCGGCGTTGGCGAGATCTTCCAGGTTGTTGTATGAGCCGCTCACCTGAACGGCAAAGCGTTGCTCGCCCGCTTCTATTTGTGCCGCCGGCGGTAGAATATTGCGCTGTTGTAATTGGGAGGTGAGCTGCCCGGGTGACAATCCTAGCTCTGCCAAGCGAGCCTCCGGTAAATCGATATATATTTTTTCTTCTTGTACCCCGAGTAATTCAACGCGCTTTGTGCCGTCGAGTAGGTAGAGCTCGGCGCGAATATGTTCTGCCATCTCCAGCTGCTCGGCATGGCTATACACATCGGACATTAGCGCAGCGGTGACCACCGCGACATCGCCAAAGTCGTCATTTAATACGGTTTTTTGCGTTCCGCTTGGTAGCCTGGAATAGGCGTTGAGTATTTTTTGCCGAACCTCGTCCCAAATTTGGTCGAGATCGAAAAACTCATCGCGCACCTCAATATGAATCAGTGAGCGGCCGCGCATTGAGGTGGAGCTAATGGATTCCACTTCTCCTACTTCGCGAATACTGGCTTCTAGCGGTTTGGTGATTTTTTCTTCGACTTGCTCGGCCGACAGTCCGGGGTAAGACGTGCTTGCCAGTGCTTCGCGTATGACAATTTTGGGGTCTTCACGGGCAGGCAATGCAAAATAATTGCTAATACCGTAAAGTACTGACAGTGCTAGGCAGAGTAGCAATACCGGACGATAACGATAGGCCAGTTGCGAAATATTCATATAGAGTAAACTTCAACGTAAGTGCCCTCATTGCCGTTAATTAACGACCCGGGCTATGTATAAAATAAATCAACATTTTTGATGGAGCTGCGCTCCATACTTGAGCGCAAGGGTCAGTTAAAGCGTTCAGGCCCTTCGCCTAAAATGGCAACCTGTTCTCCGGGGGCAACAAATTCAACACCGCGCGCTACGATTCGGTCGCCCACTTTTAGCGGACCTTTAACTTCGGCTTTTTTCGCCCGGGCTTCTATGACCTCAATTGCTACCGGCTCTAATGTGTAATCACTATTGATTCGCATAACTGAGACGGTTTGCTCTTCTCCGTGCAGCAATGATGTCAATGGCACTAACACGGTATTGGCTTGTGTTGATTGAGTCGACTGGGGTGAGAGCAGCGCCTGGGCTGTCATACCTGAGCGGAGCTCAACGTTAGCGTTGTTAAGTGCGAGCACCAAAGGGTAATTGTTGGACGACTCTGGCCGTGTGCCGATGTGTTCGATGGCGGCCTCCAGTCGCTGGTTACTCAGAGCAGGAATAATCACTTCTTGTTGGCTGCCGCGTTTAAATTTGCTGACTAATGCCTCAGGGACATGGGTGTACACCTCAAACCCGCCGCGCTCAGAGATCGCCTCTAACACAGGCTGATTCGGGCTGACTCGCTGCGCCGGCTCTGCCCGGCGATCGCTGACCGAGCCGGCGAAGGGAGCTTTGATTTGGGTTAAAGCGACGTCGCGCTCGGCAATGCTGACCGATGCCAGCGCCGAGTTTAAACGCGAGCGGGCGGTTTCGAGTGCAGCCCGTGCAGAGTCCAGGTTGGCTTCGCTCACAAAACCCTTACCTTTGAGCTCCTGCAGGCGGTTGTAGTCCAGTTGCTTTTCCGTGAGCGCCGCTTGCGCTTCAGTGGCTGACGCCTGCGCTTGGTTGAGTACCAATCGGTAGCGCTCGGCGTCCAGGCTGGCCAGTACCTGCCCCTGTTCAATCGCGTCGCCAACATCGACGTGAATCTCGGCGATCTCACCACTGACCTCGAAACTTAGTACCGTGCGCTCAACCGCGCGTACTCGACCACTCAGGCTAATACGACTGGCGCCATTTGCCGCCTGTACCTCTGCGGCATCGACAATACGGGGCGCGGCCTGCTCGGGTGGAGCGGTTTTATTGCCGCAGGCGCTCAGCAACCCAGAGGTTAACACCGCCAAGAGGAAAGTTTGCCAGCGTATAGTGAATCGAGCCATCGAGGTCTCCAGGAAAAATTTAATCATTTGATTAGAGTATAATCAAATGATTAAATGTGCAAGTTAGAGAGAGCACTAGAGGGCGGTCTTGTGTCGTGAGGCGCTTTTTACTGTACAACGATCGTTGCGGTGGTAGAGGTTTCCCTCTCGCCGAAAGTTTCTTGAGGCTGCTTATCCTTAAAAATTACACCTATATAAGGTGTTCGTAGCTTGATATTGGGCCAGTCATGCAGAGAAGTCCCAGCAAGCAATTGCTCAACTTCTCGCGCCCCGCATTCAGCGCTGTCATGTGCAAGTATGGCAAAGGCATCATATTTTGGCTGAAAGCGAGCGATCGTATTGGCAAATCCCGAGCCCGGGGGGACACTGACGCTATCCGTTACCTTGCCCGAGCCACAGGAGTCATAGTGGGAAAGTTTCTCCAGTTCACCAGTTTTACTGAGGCCGATAAGCGTGAGTCCGCGTAGCAGCTTAACGGTTTTCTGAGATTTTTCGGATAATACGTACGAGCTTCCAGCAGAATAGGCGGCGGACCTCAAGCTGAAAGTGGCTTTTAACGGCGCAGACAAATAATCGGTATAAATGGAATCGATGCCCAATTCGAAGAAGCTGTCCGCCTCTTCTGGCCTGTTGACTGTATGGACATAGCTCGGTGTGCCGGTGTGTTGTTTGACTTGAGCTCCTAGTCCATCTCTTGCCCGGTGTTTAGGCATTGTCAATGCGTACAAATTCATTGAGCGAATTTGGTCGACTATCTGATGGTTTTCGCCCCGGTAGCGATAAATAGACCATATAATGTCATGGTAACCGGCCAGTTTTGCTTCGTAATATTCTAAAGGTTGATAGATTTGGGGTATAAAGCGTTGCTGTAAACTGGGGAAGTCGGTAGCAATCTTGTTTAATGCTTTAATATTATCTTCTTTGATGTCTGTCACAATCCGGGCATGCTTATTTTTTAATAACCAGTCAGCAAGCGATTGTAATGTGCATTTTTCTACGCTTGAGTGGTTAATGATATTATTCTTAAATTCATCTAATGTTACCTTTCCTTTAGACGGTAAACCGAACGAGCGTGTATAGCTGTCACTCCAGTCATGAATGCAGACTAAGTGTCCATCGGAAGTCCATGAGAAATCAATTTCGAATAATTCATATTTAGATGAATTATCGTTTAATGCATCAATTGAATTAGTGTAAATCTTTTGGTTGTAGCCTCCCCCTGCGTGGGCAACTCTGGGAAGTTTGTGAGTGGTTCGGGGTTTTGTTTTAGGGTGAGCAAGAGGTCGTATAAAATTCGTGGCATTAATTGAAATACTGCTCTGGGGGGAGCCACTTTTTTCAATAATGCCGCCATTGCTAGATAGAATTGCTATGTATGGCGCTCCAGTGCTCAATGATTGCCAGTTTGTTAACCCGGTGTGCTCGAAAAGCAGAGCAAGCTCGTTAGCACTGCAGTTTGTCTGGTAATTGGCAGTGACCGCAAGCGCGCCAAAAAAACCGAAATATCGGGAGATGTAATTTTGAAAGTTAACCCCTGCTGGTGAGAAAGGCGATTTTTGGCAATGATTGATTCGCAACAGCTCGACTGGTGGCGACATTTTGTTGAAGCCGTACAGGGTAATACCTTGCTTGAGATCAATTTCAGTATTGTTTACTAAGTTTTTTAGGTGTGCTTTTCGAGTGCTCTGTTTGCCGGCGGAGGTCAATAAATAATCCCCTGAAAGGGACGGCCGTGGTGTGTAATGTTCGACATCGATCTCACCGTAGATTGCTAGGCTTTGCAGCTTCTCACGGGCTAGTTCGGCACGTTTGGCGGTAGGTTGGCCTTGCTTGAAGATTTCTTGAAGTTCAGAAAAACTTATGGGTGTTTTTTGATTTATTATAAAGGTTTGATTGTTCTCTGAACCCAGAGAGCCAAATACTATACAGTAAATAGACGGGGCTGAAACATATTGGGGGGTTATTGTGCTGTTGTTTTGACAGAGATCAATCCATATGAATTTATCGGAGAACGTCTTATTCTGAACTTGCTCTATAAGCTTTTCTTTTGAGTCGAATTCAAACTCTATATTGACTATCTGTAAGTTTTCATCCAAGTTGATTAGTGCCGGGTAATCAATGTTTCTGTCTTGGATGAGTACAGAGCTTTGCTCGCTGCTTACTACAAAACCACTGCCGATGTCGGGGAAAGACCAAAGGCCCTGAAGGAATTTACGTTGGCTTGCAAGGTAGGTATTTATGTCTCGGGTTGTTTCTGACAGTGAAGGAGTAGGTCTAATAAGCGATCGACCGAAACCAAATGATTCTATGTCTGCGTTTAATAAATCTAATAAAGTTGGGGTGATGTCCAGCAGCGAGCCAGGGCTGAAGTTCCTGTTGGGCGTAATTTCGCTGCCCATGATCAATAATAGGTTTTTTCGGTTGCCATTACTGAGCTGTGAGTAGGCAGTATTTCTCATTGCTAGATGATCAGATGCGATGATCAATATCGTATTGCCGTAAGTTGGGCTTGTTTTTATATGGTTGACTAAGTCAGCAACCAATTTATCGGTGCAGTGAATGGCGTTAAGGATAGGATTTGAGCCATCCCCGTAGACTATATTTTGGCAGGATGAAGATACGTGCCCTTTAGGGTGGTGAGTGTCCAGAGTAAGGGTGAATAGTCCAAACGGTTCTGGGCGGCTAGCGAGTTGGTCATAGCGTTTTTTTACTTGTTTGAAAAGGCTGTCGTCATAGAGTCCCCAGCTGTTTTGGTAATCGAGGTCTTCGAGCTGGGTCTTCAATGTCTCGATGCCTTCTACACGGCCAAATCCGTGAGATTTGTAGAAGTTTCCTTTCCCCGCGAACTTGAGGCTGGAGCCACCCATGTAAACTAGCTGATACCCGTTCGACCTTAATATGTCGCCCAGGCACGTTGCCTTGGGTAAAAATGTGTCCATGCCTCTCATTGAGTTTCCGTTCCCTGGGGTGATTAGGGGTACCCCACACTGCGAGCTTACTTTACCTGCGATAGTCCAGCCAGTTCCGTAGACTTGTTGAATATTGGTGAAACTGAGAGATTCGCTATCAAGTTTATTTAAATTCGGCGTTAAGCCAGGAAACATTTCGTTGTTTAGATAGGTGCGCTCAACGGACTCAAGGTATATGTAAACGATATTTTTTTTGTTAAATTCTTGAATAGAAGGTGATTTGTATAATAAGGGGGGAACTAAACCCTCAGTGTTTGTGGTGTAGGACGAAAAGAGTAATGTAAGGCTTGCGCTTGCGGGATTTAGCGCAAGCGACGCTAAGGCCAACACCACTCCGGCTACATAGGTACGTTTCGATTGTTTGGCTTCTTGCTTGCTGAGAGATTTTCTGTACGCGATGAAGGATAGCAGGGCTGAGATGAGTAAGTACATCAAACTGATGGCAATGAGACCATAAAATTCTTTTAAACCGGCATCTTTTTTACTCATTACGAGGTGGAAATAAACCGATTCATCTATGCCATTGCCTGTAAGATAATGGGCCAGGATTTGAGCTCCAATTAGAAACAGCGATAAAAAAATATAAAAACCAATGGCTGAGGCGGCGGCTCGGCTGGTTGTGGATCGATTAAATACCAGTGCGCTACCAAAAGTGAGCAGCGCTGAAAAGTAAACCATCATTATAATTATCCTGTTTAACTAAGCGGCGCACTTAGAGTGTTGGACTCAGTCCTGTGGGGTAGGTGTCTCTAAAAAGCGCAGGTGCCGAAATTCTATTTGCGTGTGCGTTTACCCTGGCGGCAATTCTTGTATTTTTATTCCCAAACGGCTACAAAGTTTTTCCTGCTCTGCAGTATGATTTGCGTTTGAGCTTAAGCAAGCGGCTAAGCGCATCAGCAGCAGCTCAGGCTTTACCTCGCCTTGTGTTGTGGCGTAGGTGGCGCCGATGCGCTCACGCAGCTCGATGGGCAGGCGCCACTTAAATTTTAGCCGGTTGCCGTAGTGGGCCGCGTGCTTCTGTACGGCTGATTCAATTTCTTCGTCAGTCGCCTCCCCGCCCGAGTCCAGATAAAGTTGAATGGCTTCCAGTGTGGCCAACTCGCCCAGTCTTACCATTAATCCCGCGGTGTAACAGTTGGCCACGCTGACCCTTAATTGCTTGGCGAGTAGGGCGGCACTTTCGGCTAGCTTTTGTGTTTGTTCGGCATAAACTTCGCTCAGGGCTTGCAGTTTTGTTTGCCGCAGCTGGTTTTTGTTGGCGAGTGACAGGGCCAGCACCTGTGACAGTGCCATATCAACACCGACCGCAGAGATGGCTTCGCGCAGTGTGGTTAGGGCGCGGCCGGAGCGGCGCATCAAACTGCTATTGGCGAGCCATATTAAGCGTGTGGTAATAGCGCTATCGTTTTGCCACTGCTGGGCCAGGTCCAGAGCGGAGGGTTTGTCGTCGCGATTGAGAGTCTGCAGCGCTGCCTCAGCGCCCGGCAACAAGGTGAGGCGTGCGAGAACAGCGTCTACGTCGCTAATAAAGCTCTCCAGGCTCTTGCCGCACTTGGGGGCGTGATCGGGTGTGGTTTTATCGTTGTCGAAATAGCGCTGCAAACGCTCCATAACTGAAGCCGGTTCAAACGGTTTGACGATAAATTCATTTACCCGGTGCTGTAAACTGCTTTTTACCGTGGCCCGGTCGCCGCTACCGGTAATCATTACAATGGGCAGTTTGGCATTTTTTTCACGAATAGTTTTAACCAGTGTCAGACCGCTTTCCTGGTTGGGAAGGTTTAGGTCGCAAAGCACCAGTCCGATAGGATGCTTGCGCCAAAAGTTGATGCCTGCGGCGACAGTATCGGCGCGGTAGATGTGTACCTGGCTGTCGATTCCTTTGAGCAAAGAGGCCAGCAACTCTTGCATGGACGGATCGTCCTCAACGACTAATACATGCATGTCTTTGCCTTTGCTAAAAATATACGTCAATCGATTTTTGGGTTACTTTTTAAATAGGAGAAAGTGATCATCCCCTCTGTCACTGGTATCCCAATGGTTTTGTCTAAATAATTTCAGCCAATCGTTCCGTTTATTGCCGAGCATGAAAAAATTGAACTGGGTAGTGTAGGTAAAAAGGTGCATGTTGGAGAAAAGGCTAAGTATTTCATGTTTTGTATACTCTCTAACATGCCCTCTAAAGACACTGGGTGCTTTGTATTCTAGTGTATTGCTGATGGCTTGATAGGAGCAGGGGTTTGGGGTGGTTAGCACTAAAAGTCCATCTTTTTTTATGATTCGGTGAATTTCTTGTGCGTAGCGCTTGGCTCCGGATTCATGGAATAGTTCCAAATCATATATATCTTTTTCGGGCTGGTCTTTAATGTGCTCTAGCACTTCTAATGAAATGACAATGTCTGCAAACTCACTTTCGATATCTAAATTGATTCTTAAGTCAGACTCGGTACTATAGCACTCATTATATCGTCCTAAATATAGTGATATGGGTGAGGCACAGCCTGTTTCGACAATAATTTTATTTTTAATTTCACCTAGTTCCTGCAATAAGGCGCCAAAAGTATTCAGGTAGCGGTAATAATGGTCCGAGGTTAGAAATACTTGATTGCTCGATAAAAAGTCGAAGAACTCTACCCACTGAGGGAATTCTTTATAGGTAGGGGTGAGGTCTTTTTTTACTAAGTGAGTTATATGGGCGAGTTTCTGTTCATCACACTGTGTAGTGCCTTCAATAAAGGTGTTTGGATTAACTTGTATCATTTATTCCCCCAAATCCTCGCCACCGCCCGGTCTTCACCCAGTGCGCCAACAATTAGTCCGTACAGGCCAGCCAATGTAAAGACTAAAACCGGAAAGTAATAACCGAGGTCGGCGCCTTCAGGGATAAGCCAAGCGGCGAGTAAGCCCAGAAAGGTAAAAACCGCGCCAAAGAAAAACAGCACTTTTCGGCTCAAGGGTTTGTAGTGATAAGGTTCTGTGCCCGCTTCAAGCGGTGCCAGCAGGGGCTTGAAAACTTTGCGTAGTGAGGTTTTCACGAATGTTCTCTGTTAGAGGTTGCAGTGTTTGTCGGCGTGCTCTTTTGCGATCAAAGGCCCACTATTGAGCCGTTCCAGTGCACGCGTTTACTCTTTGACAATGCCATACCTCATAATCAAAGTAAACTCAAAACCTTGGGCTACCTCGGGCGCTGCTATACTGAGTTGCTATTGGAGGGAGGTGTTAGGTCATCTTTTGCGTTCGATAATCAGGGGAGTTTTCTCGATGCGTAACCCAAATCGTCAGGTGTTTGTGAAGTTTTCAGCTTTGCTTCTTATTTTGGTGTTGTATTTTGGCTACTTAACCTACCAATATGACCTGCTGACGGGAGGTGTGGCGGCACTGATCACCTGGAGTTTTTTTGTTTTGTGTACGCCAGTGGCCGATGCCGGTTTTTTGCTGGACTTTCCGATCAGGGTTTTGTTCGGGGTGCGGATGATTTGGTCCGAAATCGTGGTGTGGATGATTGCCATTGGGATCAATGTTATTGCAATGACTTCTTTTAGCCATTTTTATGAAGTTACATTTATCACCAAAACGATGCACGCTATTTTGACAAATCCGTGGCCGTATTGGAGTGTTATTGCATTGTCTGCGGCGGGAACTTTTCTCTCAATTCGCTTTGGCGATGAGCTTATGGATGTATTGCACCATAAGGATAGAGCCTTCTACCTGAGTCACCAATTTAAACACGAGATCATTTTATTTTTGTTCTTTATTTTTGTGTTGTTTGGTTATTACGAAATTATCTCTACACTGGGTATTGAGTATTAGCGCAAGCTAATGTGAAATCAGCTATTGCAGCAAGGCCGACTCCTCGCCACTGGGGCGGGGTGTCGGCCCTCTAAACTACATAGTTACTCGTCTTCGATAGCAGCCTTGTAGCCGTCAGCATCTAGGGCGTCGTCCAGTTCAGACAAGTCACTCGGTTTAACTTTGAAAAACCAGCCGTCGTCGTAGGGTGAGCTGTTCACCTGCTCGGGCTCGTCTTCCAGTGATTCATTGACCGCAATCACTTCACCTGTCACGGGAGAGTAGATGTCGGAGGCCGCTTTTACCGACTCTACCACACCGGCATCTTCGCCAGCGGCAACGTTCGCGCCCACTTCGGGCGTCTCAACGTAGACCACGTCGCCCAGGCTGTCTTGGGCGTGCTCGGTAATACCGATGGTCACGGTGCCGTCTTCTTCCACCCGGGCCCACTCGTGACTGGGTAGGTATTTCAGTTCGCTGCGAATCTCGCTCATGGTGTTTTCCTGTGTCTGTTTAAACGAGTGACTGTCCGTGACGGACAAAATTAGGTTTGACTATAGTAACTGGCAAGCGCTTATTGCGCACCTCTACAACGGCCTCTCCCTCGGCTTCGGCAGGTACCCGTGCCAAGGCTATGGAGAATCCCAAGGTAGGAGAAAAGCTACCGCTGGTGATCACACCGGTCGCCTCTACGCCATCGACAATAATAGTCTGTTCCGCGCGCAATACCCCGCGTTCGCGTAAAACCAACCCGACCAGTTTAGCGGGTACGCCTTCGGCTTGCTGCGCTTCTAGTGGGGCGCGGCCAATAAAATCTCGCTCGGCGTCTTTTAGGTCAATGGTCCAACCCATATTGGCTTGCCAGGGGGAGACGGTCTCATCCATTTCGTGGCCGTAGAGGTTCATGCCGGCCTCTAAACGCAGAGTGTCGCGTGCGCCCAGGCCGCATGGGGCTACGGCATTGTCGATTAGTGTTTGCCACAGCGCGGGGGCATCGGCCTCTGGTAGCATAATTTCCAGCCCATCTTCGCCGGTGTACCCGGTGCGGGCGATAAACCAGTCGCCAGCGGTTGCGCCGTGAAAGACCTTTAAGCCGTCAATAAGATCGTTTTGTTCGGGCAATGCTTGTTTGGCTTGTGCCAAGGCTTTGGGGCCCTGCACGGCAATCATGGCGAAATCGGCGCGCTCTTGCAGTGTGACCGCAAACCCTTCGCTCTGCCGGGTCATCCAAGCCAGGTCTTTATCGCGGGTGGCGCAGTTGACCACGACGCGGTACCAGCCGTCCAGGTGGTAGACAATCAAGTCATCGATGACTCCACCAGCTTCGTTTAGCATGCCCGAGTAGAGGGCTTTGCCGATAAAATCGTCCAATTTGGCAATGTCGTTGGCGAGCAATGTGCGCAAATAAGCGCGGGCATCGGGGCCAGTTACATCCACCACGGTCATGTGGGATACATCAAACATTCCGGCATTTTGGCGCACCGTATGGTGTTCTTCGATTTGTGAGCCGTAATTGATTGGCATATCCCAGCCGCCAAAGTCGACGATTTTAGCGCCGGCATCAACATGGCTTTGATAAAGGGCGGTGCGGTTTCCCATTCTGAAGTCCTGCGGGGCAAAGTTAGTAACGAAAGGGCTATTTTAGCGCGAGGGGTGGTCTTATAACTACCCCCAGTACGAAGTCAGTGGTAGTCGATGGCAGCTAACGAGCGAGCCTGCTATGCTCGATCCATCGCGAATTATCAGGAGGCTCTCCAATGAAACGCCTATTGAAAATCATTGTGGGCATTGTTGCCTTGCTAATTTTGATGGCAGTGGCACTGTTATTTTGGCTGGACCCCAATGTCTTTAAGCCCCGTATTCAAGCACTGGCCGAAAAGCAAGGCGTGCACCTGAGTATGGAGGGCGACCTCAGTTGGCGTTTTTGGCCCAGTGTCGGTATAGAGCTGAACAAAATTGCGGTAGCTTCTATTAATAACCCCGATGAGCCCGTGGCAAAGCTGCAAAGCGCCAGTCTAATGGTGGCGACTGCACCGCTCTTCTCGGGCGAGCTAGTGGTAGAGAGTTTGCTAATAAACGGTGCCGAACTGGACTTAACCGTCAATGAGGCCGGGGCGGGTAACTGGCAAGCGCTTACTGCGCGTGAAAAAGCAGCGATCCAAGATTCCGCTGCCGCCCAAGAAGTGTTGCAGCGCCAAGCCGCTGAAGCTGACTCAACACCGGCCGCGCCGGCAGAGGCGGGTGAGGCGGGTAGTATCAAGCTCGCCATCGACGTGATTGAAGTCTCTAACGCTCAACTCAATTATCAAGATGCGCGAACAGGCACCGAGCTGGCCCTGGGTGTCGACGCCTTAAGCCTGCTGGGCTTTAATTTCGAAAACCGCCCCTTTGCGCTGAATCTGCAATCCGTAGTAGCGCTTACCGATCCGGCCAGTTTTCCGCGGGGGCCGGTGCAGCTCGCACTGAACTTACAAGCGAGTATGACGGTCGATCAAGCCATGAATCAATTTGAGCTGACTTCCTCCGAGCTTAATGCGGATATTACCAGCGGTGCCGGCAATGCCGATTTGACGGTTAACTTTGATATGACCGCGCAAGATCTGCAGGGCGATTTAACCTATCAGGGTAAGCTTACCGTTAAGCCTCTGGATGTTAAGGCGGTATTGGCAAGTTTAGGCCAAACGGTGCCCAGCACTGCCAATCCCGATGCAATGAGCGCCGTCGGTTTTACCGCAGAAGTGGCCGGCGGCTTGCAAAGCGCGGCCCTCAATAACGTGATGATTACGCTGGATGACACTACATTCACCGGTACTTTGGCGATTACTGATATTCCTAGTCAAGCTATTGAGCTGGCCCTGGCTGGCGACAAAATTAATGTGGACCACTATCTGCCGCCCGTGAGCGAGGAGTCGCCCAACGAATCCGAGGCGTCAACGGCCGATTCAGGCGAGCCCGCGGCCGACTCAGATGCGACCGCAACAGGGAATCAAACGGCGTCGGTACCCGAGGAGCCCCTGCCACTGGAGACCTTGCGCAACTTAAACGTAATGGCCGACTTAAGTCTGCAAGAGGTTATCGTCAATCAGCTCACCATGACCAATGTGCAGTTAACTGCAAGGGCTAAAGATGGTTTGCTGGAGCTGCAAGATGCCAGCTTAAACACCTATCAAGGCCGATTAGAATCAACAGCCACTTTGGATGCACGCGGTGAGCAAGCCCGGGTAAACTTTGACGCGGACCTGGCTGGGGTAGAGATGGCCCCACTGTTGCGCGATTTACAGTTGGATGAGAGCGTACAATTAACCGGTGCGTTAAACTTCGATGCCTCGGGTAGCACACAAGGGGCATATGCCTCCGAGCTGGTTGAGCGTTTGAGTGCCGATGCGAACTTCGCCGGGGACGATGTAGTGTTTGCCCCGATTAATGTGGAAGAGTACTTCTGTAAAGCGGTCGCACTGGCCAACGATGAAAAAGAAAGTGAGGACGGTCAAACCGGTGAAGAGCGTCAGTGGCCGGACAAAACGCCCATGCGGGCGCTGGAAGGTAAAGTGACCATTCGCGATCAGATCGTCCAAGTGGAAAACTTCTCTGCCGGCGTTCAGCACCTGATTGTATCCACCCTCGGCAGCCTCAACCTGGGCAAGCAGCAATACGACTTTAGTTTGCCCATGACCCTGCTGGAAGAGTCCACCAGCGAGATGGGTTGCACCGTCAAAAGTAACTATTGGCTTAACCGCAGTTTATCGCTGCTGCGCTGCAAAGGCTCGCTGGCCAATGTTTCGCCGCTAAAAGACTGTGGCCTCGACTCTAAAGCGCTGGAGTCTCTGGTGGGGGATTACGCCAAACATCGCTTGCAAAAAGAGTTGATTCGCCAATTGGCCGGTGACGATGAAGACGGCGATGGCGATGGTAATAAAGAACAGAGCGACACCGAAAAAGCGGTCGAAGGTTTATTGAAAGGTTTATTTAAAAACAACGAATGACAGATACTTTTTCCCGCGCCGTGCTCATCTGGTTTGATGAGCACGGCCGTAAGCATTTACCCTGGCAACAAAACATTACCCCGTATCGGGTGTGGCTGTCAGAAATTATGTTGCAGCAAACCCAAGTCACCACCGTTATTCCCTACTTTGAGCGCTTTACCCAGCGCTACCCGAGTGTGCAGGCGCTCGCTGCCGCACCGCTGGATGACGTGCTGCACCTGTGGACCGGCCTCGGCTACTACGCTCGGGCCCGCAACTTACACAAGTGCGCGCAACAGGTCGTTGAAAATTACGATGGCGACTTTCCGGGCACAGTCGAGCAATTGGCCGCGCTGCCCGGCATTGGTGAGTCCACCGCTGGCGCCATTGTCAGCATTGCGTTCGGTAAGTACGCGACCATTCTCGATGGCAACGTAAAGCGCGTACTGGCCCGCTACCACGCCATTGACGGCTGGCCCGGGCAGAGTGGGCCGTTAAAAGCACTGTGGGAAAAGGCGCGTTTGCACACGCCGGAGTCTCGTTGTAACCACTACACCCAAGCCATGATGGACTTGGGGGCGACCGTCTGCACGCGCAGCAAACCCGCCTGCGAACACTGCCCCTTGGGCGATGGTTGCACCGCCCGCGCCACCGGCCGCCAGTTAGACTACCCGGGTAAAAAGCCGAAAAAAGACAAGCCGGTAAAATCGACGTATCTGTTAATGCTGCGCGCGCCCGCGGGCGGGCTCTTGCTGCAACAGCGGCCCGCCACTGGAATCTGGGGCGGTTTGTGGAGCTTTCCCGAGTACCCCTTACAGGCCGACCTCGCCGCCGAGTGCCGTCAGCACTTCGGTGAGCCAGGCGCTATTGAACTGTGGGACACCTACCGCCACACCTTCAGCCATTATCACCTCGACATTACTCCGGCTTATATACCGCTGTTGAGTTTGCCCGACAAGGTGATGGAAGCCGGGCCCTCACTTTGGTATAACGTGCACCAGCCCGAGTCCGTCGGACTGGCCGCACCGGTAAAACGCTTGCTGGAAAAGCTAGCCCAGCTCGATCCGCTGTCCACCTAAATCACCAACGAGGTCTACCTATGAGCCGCACAGTCTTTTGTCGCAAATACCAACAGGAGTTGCCCGGGCTGACGCAGGCGCCTTTCCCCGGAGCCAAGGGGCAGGACATTCTGGACAACATCAGCGCTAAAGCCTGGCAGGAGTGGATGGCCCATCAAACCATGCTGATCAACGAAAAACAGCTCAACCTAATGGACACCGGCACGCGAGTTTACCTGGGCGAACAAATGACCAAGTTTCTCTCCGGTGAAGAATACGATGCCGCTGAAGGCTATGTGCCCCCGGAACAGAACAAGGATTAATCGCATTTGATTAGTCTTTATACAGTGGCAAGGTAGGGGCAATTTTTTCCAGCCACAGGGCTTGACTCCAAGCGCCCCAACAGGTTTAATACGCGCCTCTTGTGACAGCTGCTTTATTAAATAGCCGCTAACACAAAGCCCGGATAGCTCAGTCGGTAGAGCAGTGGATTGAAAATCCTCGTGTCGGTGGTTCGATTCCGCCTCCGGGCACCATACAGAAAAAAAGGCTCGGTCCTCGGATCGGGCCTTTTTTGTATCTGCAGGTTTTGTGCGGGCGAAATCGAACCAGCTTTTTATGGCGGTTCGATTGACTCGGGGCGTCCTGCCCCTCGCCCTTCGGGCAGCGAAGCTGTCCAACGCGGCGTCCTGCCGCGTTGTCCGCCTCTGGGCACCATAAATAAAACCTCGCTCTGCGGGCAGCGAAGCTGTGAATCGCGGCCTCCTGCCGCGCTTTCCGCCGGGTGCAGTGTGCCATTGTCGTCAAAAAAGGCTCGGTCCTCGGATCGGGCCTTTTTTGTATCTGTAGGTTTTGTGCGGGCGAAATCGAACCAGCTTTTTATGGCGGTTTGGCCGAGTGTGCTGCATTCGATACTGAGTGTGTCTAAGCCATGAGCGCCGAGGGGGATTGCGCTAGTTGGATCCCTCTTTTGATTTAAGTCTGTTTTGTGTTGCGAGGTTTATCTCGCTTAGTGTTGACGATATTTTTTACCGTTGACTTGGCTGTTTATGTGGATGTCGGTTTGACACTGGGGTCGGTATTGCGCATGGCGACATGCAAGAATATTGCACCTGTACAGAGTCCGGCCGTCAGGGCCATAATTCCCTGCCAGCCATAGGTAGTCATAAGGTGTACGCCGGCGATGGCTCCTGCCGAGGCACCTAGGTAATAGAACAGCATATATACGGCGTTTAATCGGCTTTGGGCCGAGGGGGCAATGGCAAATACTCGCACCTGGTTGGGGACTTGAGCGGCAAACACGCCTAAATCAATCAGTACGATGCCCAGCACGAGGCCGGCGAGCGAGTATTGAAAACTCCAGAGTACAGCCGTGCCTGCCAGCAGAACCATTAGTGCCAGACATATTGTCCGCCACGTGCCCAGTGAGGTTACCCAGCGGCCGGAGGCCTTGGCGCCGATAATACCAGCCATGCCTGCGAAGCCAAACAGGCCGGCTTGCTGCAAATCAAGATTGAGTGGCGCGCTTGTAAGGTGCAGTGACAGGCTAGCCCAAACGGCATTGAACGCGGCAAACCAGAGGGCTCCGGTCATGGCCGACACTCTTAGCAGCGCATGCTGGCGAAAAAGTGTCAGCATGGAGGTGATCAAAGCAGGATAGCGCATGGTCGTTGTTCGTGTGCTTTCTGAGGGTAGTACACGCCAAAGCAACAAACCCCAGCCGAGTGCAGCGGCGGCCGCCGCCCAATAAACTGCACGCCAACCTAAATGCTCGGCGATGCTGCCGCTAAACACTCGCGACAGTAAGATTCCCAGTGTCAGCCCACTCATTAAGGTGCCCAGTACCCGCCCCCGTTGTTGTGGGCTGGACAGGGATGCGGCCAGAGGAATGAGTTGCTGTGTGATATTAGCCCCCAACCCCATCAAAAACGTACCCGCTATCAGCAGTAAGGCGCAACCGGCGCTCGCCTGCATTGCCAGCGCGCAGGTAAGCAGTAATGATAGGGCGGCTATTAGCGTGCGCCGAGGAATGATATCGCCCAGTGGCGAAATAAACAAAATGGCGACGGCGTAGCCCACTTGAGTTGCAAACGGCACCAGGCTGAGCAGATTATCGCTTAGTGCCAAACCGTCGCGCAGAGCTGGTAAGAGTGGCTGATAGTAATACAAATTGGCGGCCGTAAAAGCCACTGCCGCTGCCATTATTAGCAAAAGCGGTGTGGAAGGAGCTGTTGGCCGAGGGGAATCTACCGGTGACTCGGTAATTTGTGTGGTTGGCATAAGTAGGTCTCTGCATAACTGTCCCAAAAACGGGTTAGGCCAGACTCTAGCGGCTATTATTTAATAATAGAAATGATGTTATGGTATTCAACCTATAGCAAAATTGTATAAATCGGGGCGGTAAGTGGAGCTGAAAACTCTCAGAACATTTGTCGCGGTGGCAGAGTTGCGCAACTTCTCGGCCGCCGCGCGCAAGTTGCATACAGTTCAGCCCGCAGTGAGCCGGCAAATTGCCGACTTAGAAGCCGAGCTTGGCACCTCACTGCTTTGGCGCAGCACTCGCGAAGTGAGAATGACCGCGGCCGGCGAGGTATTGTTAGAGGACGCTCGCCGCTTACTGGCGCTCGAGGTGGAAGCTCGTGAGCGAGTGCTGCGAGCCGGGAGCGGACAAATCGGCCAATTGCGCATCGGTTATATGAGTTCGGCTACCGCACGTTTTCTGCCCGCTTTGCTCCAGCGGTTCGGTCGCGCTCACCCCGATGTACATCTGGAGTTGTTTGAAATGACAGCACAGCAGCAGTTGGAGGCCTTTGCCCGCGAGGAGATTGACCTGGGGTTTTCGAGACCTCTGCCGGAGCGCGTCGAACTGGCAAGTTTGCCGTTGTATAGCGACCCACTCGTAGCGGTGGTGCCGTTGTCACACTCGTTGGCCAATCGCCGGCGGCTGTCACTTGAGGTCTTGGCACAAGAGAATTTTGTGCTATTTGAGCGTGCTCAGGCCAGCGATTTGTTTGACCGAATCATCGGCGCTTGCGGCGCGGCGGGCTTTTCACCTCGTGTGGTCAGGCAGGCTGCGCACATGCAAACCCTGCTCAGTCAGGTGGCAAGTGGTATAGGCGTCGCTATTGCGCCCGCCTGTATCCGATTTCTGCAAAGTGAGGGGTGTGTGTTTATTGCACTACAGCCGGCGCTACCAGCCATTGAGTTGGAACTTCACTATGCTCATTATCCCGTGCGGCCGACCGTTGAATCTTTTGTTGCGCAGGCTTGCCAAATGCGTGAGCACATTAAAACGCAAATGGAGTACCGAGAGCTGGGCGGGCGGAAATAAGTTAAGTCTAAGAATTATTGACAACGTTGTCTTTAGGGGTTAATGTCAGTATATCAGACGAATATATGAGCAAAATCGAAACGGCTAGCCTGTGGCTGGCATTAGCTACACAACAATAAAGATCGCATTGGCCTTGGGCCTCGGCGACGCTGGAAAGGGTAAGGTTTATGACTGATCAAAAAACAACGCAGGCCACGGGTAGTGTGGTTGTTCCTATGGCGATTATCGCCGGGCTGTTTTTCATTTTCGGTTTTGTGACATGGCTAAACGGGGCCCTAATTCCGTTTTTGCAAACTATTTGTGATTTGAGTGCGTTCCAGGCCATGTTGGTCGCCTCGGCGTTTTATGCCGCTTATACCTTTATGGCCTTGCCAATGGCGTACATCATTGAGCGCACAGGTTATAAAAACGGTATGGCATTGGGTTTGTTTATTGTTGCCGCCGGTGCTTTGGTTTTTATTCCGGCCGCTTATGGGCGCGACTTTACGATCTTTTTGTTGGCACAATTTATTGTGGGTTCTGGTTTAACCATTTTGCAAACCGCCTCTAACCCTTATGTGGTGAAACTGGGGCCGCCTGAGTCAGCGGCGGTGCGCATCTGCATTATGGGGCTGTTAAACAAGGGTGCGGGCGTCGTGGCGCCGGTGGTATTTACCGCCTTGGTGTTGTCGGGTATTACCGGCGTATCGGAGGCTGAGCTAGCTCTATTGCCGGAAGTTGCACGCGATGCCAAGTTAAATGATTTGGCCGGTCAATTAGTTAGCCCATATATCGGTATGGCTATCGCGCTGGCCGTGTTGGGGGTGGGTATGATCTTTGCTCCGATCCCAGATCTTGAAGACGAAGTCATTGAGGGGCAAGAAGACGGTGATATCCGTCTGTCGGGTGTGTTCCAATTTCCACATTTGGTGTTGGGCGCGTTGGCGTTGTTCTCCTATGTGGGGGTGGAGGTTATCGCTGGTGACGCCATTGGGCTGTTGGGTAAGCAGGCTGGTCTAGACAGTTCCGTGACATCTTTGCTGACCTCGTACACGATGATCTTTATGGTTATTGGCTACGCCATCGGTGTGGTGGCGATACCGCGCTTTATTAGTCAGCAAGTCGCGTTGACCGGATCGGCGATTCTCGGAATTATTTTTACCTTTTGTGTTATGACCGGCTCAATGGAAAATCAGCTGATGTCTGCCACAACCTTGAGTCTTTTTGGAATGCCCGAAATTCCCAATGCAGTGTATTTTGTCGCTCTGCTTGGTTTTGCCAATGCCATGTGCTGGCCGACAATCTGGCCGCTGTCGCTACAAGGTTTGGGTCGCTATACCTCCAAAGGCGCAGCGCTGCTGATTATGGGTATTGCCGGTGGTGCGGTACTGCCTCCCATTTACGGTCACTTTGCCGACAGTGGTGATGGTCAGCTGGCGTATGCGGTGTCGTTGCCGGCTTACTTATACATCTTGTTTTATGCGCTCAAAGGCCACAAACTCACATGCTGGGGTGGTAAAAAAACTGCACAGAGTGCAGCAAAGCAGGCGTAAAAAAATAGCGGTTATTAAAAAGGCCCTGACAGCAATGTCAGGGCCTTTTTTTGTGGAATTGAAAAATGTTTAAGGCAGGTTTTTCTGAACGTGTTGCATAATGTTGATGTAAGTATCTACCCAGTAGTCTTGTTTGTTTTTATCAAAATACGCTAATAATTCTCGGTGAGTTTGATCGCTAACGGATAGGTGGTCCCCGCCAATGCCGTGAAAAATCAATTGTACTAATGCGTATTCGGCGCTAGCGGCTTCAACCATGCCGATCAACTCTGCGCCACTTTGGCCATGGGGAAGAAAAACTTGAGTAAAGTTTTTCGGTTGCGGTTGTTCCGATCCTTTAATCGAGACAAAAAGATCGCTTACCGCGGGTAAATAGTTACCGTTGGCGGTTTCGGTGTGGCCACACGGCGGGGTAAAGGTGCGCCCTTGTTTGCCGTCAATCGCATGAAGAAATGCATTGGCCACTAAGATTTCATCACGCATCTGCTCGACCGTGCGCTTATCTATATCGTTATACGCCTTTACCCAATCTGTTCCCGGCTGCGACTTGCTGCATGCGTGATAAATGGTGTGGTTGCCTAACTCGTGTCCATCTGCTGCCGCCTGGCGCCACTCGGTCAAACGATCATAGGTAACAGATGCTGATAGGTTTAAGTAAAACGAGCCTTTGAAGTTGTATTGGTTAAGCGCGGGTATGGCGTTGTCGAGCTGACTGTTGAGCGAATCATCGTAAGACAGACTAATCGCCGTTTTTTGACCGGCGGGCCAAGGGCTAGGTTCCGCTGCATGAAGGGCGGGCAAGCAAAGCACAGCGGCTACAAAAACACAGGTTCGTTTCATCACAATTTCCTTAATCAGTTATTGATCTTCTGTCGCGAAGAATATATCAAGTGACAACTACAGTCTTTGCGCGCAGCCTGTAAAAGTTAGGAAATAAATGCAAAGACTACAATGAACCTTGCATGAAATAAACCAGAAGAATTATAAGATGTTGAAAGTATTGGGCTTTTTCTGTTGGTATGGTTTCTGCTGAGTATGGGCAATGACCTTAACTCAGGAGAAAGTTATGACCAGTCAAAAAAACAAAGCGCGACTGAAGCAAGGATTGTTAGTTGCCGCGTTTATAAGCTTTACCGCTTGCGGTGGGGACGACTCTTCGAACGACAACGTTAATGTCAGCTCGTCAGTAAGTTCCGCGGTAAGCTCATCGAGTAGCTCGGTTGCGGCCAATTCCGCACCACTGGTTTCGGCTGGCGAAAATCTTCAGGTACAGGCCGGTGAGACTGTTAACTTAACCGGTCAGGCGAGTGACGACGGCGTCATCAGCCAGCAATTTTGGCTACAGGTATCAGGGCCGAGCGTGGCAACAGAAGCGCTTGGGGATGGTCAAATCCAATTTAACGCTCCAGCCACAGGCAATGCTGAGCAGCAGGTGACATTGGTGTTTGAGTATGCCGCCATCGACGATGAGGGCGCGCAATCTACCGATGCCGTGTCGGTAACGGTAGCGCGGGTTAACCAATCGCCGGTTGTACAATTGTCGCCTTTTAGGACTGAGAGCGGGTTAGTAGAAGTGGCGCTGCAAGCGGAAATTTACGACCCAGACGGCACTGTTAGCAGCATCCAGTGGCAGCAACTTGAAGGAGATAGCGTGGTTTTAGCTGACGCTGACTCCACTCGCGCAACTTTTACTGTGCCGGCCTTTGAGGGAGAGTCACGTTTTACCTTTAGCGTGGTCGCAATTGATAATGACGGTGCCAGTCAACGTCAGCAGCAAACACTGGTGTTAACGGACGAAAGTTCGCCCGAGGTGACTCTAGATTTCCCGCCTGCTCAGGGCACCTACTCGGCAGGTGCCGTGGATGTTGTGGGCAAAGTGAATACGGCTGACGGCGCCGCTATCAGTCGTGTGATGGTCAGCGGGGGTGTTAACGAGGTGAGCGCAGTGGTTCAGGCCTCTGGTGAGTTTCGTGCCAGTGATGTTGTTTTGCCTAGCAATGGTACCGCGCAATTGACCGTTACTGCAGAGGATGATCAGGCAAGAGCTGGGTATGCTCAGTCGAGTTTGATCATAGCACCTGAACATGAGCCAGGCGGTGGTGCCCACTGGGTGCAGTCAACCGCACTTGTTGCCAGCCCTGAAGGTGGCAGTGTCTGGGTGTTAGGCCGTGCCGAGGATGCCACCGATTTAAATTTAATTGAGGTTCAGCTAGACAATGGTTTTCGCAGTCTTGAAGTGACCGATTTTGCGGATGTCGAACAAGGTTCGGTGGCCGATAACTTCTCAGATATGGTTTACGATTTGGCTAGAAACAAGTTTTATCTTTCGGCATGGAATGAAGTGACGGTTGGAGAGGGTGATTCATCTTACATTCAGTATGAAGGCATGTTACTGAGTGTTGATGGCGCTACCGGCGAGCGCACTAAGCTGGAGCTACAATGGGTTGGCGATTCTGAAACCTTACAGCAGCCGCAGGGTTTATTTATGCGCGAAGAGCATCTCTATATTGCAGATCCTCAGGCGGGGCAGGTTGTTGGGCTGAATGTCACCACGTTGGAGGCATCGGTCATTGCCAACGAGCAGACGGTTGAAGTTTCTATTGCCGAGCCAGTACAAGTGTCTTGGAGTGAAACTTTACAAGAGTTGATCGTATTAAATCGCGGGGCCGGCACGGTGAGCGTGATGGCCTTGGATGAATCTCAGCAGCCGGCCTATTCGAGATTAATCTCGGATGGAGCAGGCATTGATTTTGGTCCAATGCCGCTAGAGTCGGCTGAGGCGGTGGCGATCGATCAAGTATTGAATAAGGTCTATTTGCTGACAGCGGTACAAAACAATGTGACCGTAGTAGATTCCGAGACTGGACAGCGTGAGGTAGTAACAGAAAATCTTGCTTCGGGCGAGTCAGGTTCGGCGGATATGATTTTTCACTCAGCCTCAGGGCTGCTCTATGTTGTGGGTGGTGAGGATTATCATCAACAATTACAGGCAGTTGAGCCGGTCAGTGGTGATCGGGTAGTGGTAAGTCAAAGCCGGTTTTAAATTATCGACATAATTGATCATCATTTGAGCGACTATATCCATAAGGTATGGAGCCGCGTTAGTCAGTAACGGCTAACGCTGTTTTTCAACTGGGCTTGGGTGGTTATTCATAATAATCGTTAAATTTACAATTCCTTGCGCTGTTTCGGGGCGCATAAATTCTCTGTGCGCCGTCACGGGTCGCTATTGGTGGTTTTTTTCGCATTAAACTTATGCAGTCAACGATTGGAACAACCCTTGCGTAGAGACTAGTATCAGGGCTGAAACCTCTATTTGTTTTTGCCATCGATTCTAAGGAGCTGTATGACACAACAGTGGCAAGAGATTATCAGCCAAGCTCAGGCACTGCGTAGACAACTTCACAGTGAGCCTGAACTGGGTTGGCAGGAATTTAATACAGCACAGCGTATTCGTCAGGAATTGGATCTGCTCGGTATTAGTTGGCGAATTTGTGCCGAAACCGGTACGGTCGCTACATTAGCTCCCAAGGCCCCAGGTCAACACATCGCATTGCGTGGAGATATAGATGCGCTACCCATCAATGAGAGCACTGGCCAACCCTGGTCGTCCACTCGCGCGGGTTGCATGCACGCTTGCGGTCACGACGGGCACACCGCCACTCTAATGGCATCGGCGATGTGGCTAAAACAGCATGAAGCGCAATTATCGGGCCCTGTGACGTTATTGTTTCAACCGGCCGAAGAGGGTGGGCACGGCGCTCGCGAGATGATTAAAGATGGTGCCCTTGAAAATGTTGACTGCATTTATGGTTGGCACAATTGGCCTGCAATCGAGTTTGGAAAGCTTGTTTGCCCCGATGGTATTGTGATGTGTGGTAACGGCACATTTGACATTATTCTTCACGGTCAAGGTGGTCATGCCAGTCAGCCTGAGCTGTGTCGAGACCCTGTGCTGGCGGTGGGGGCATTGGTACAGGCACTACAGCAAATTGTCAGCCGGCGCTTACCCCCTCAGCAAGCCACAGTGCTTAGTGTCACCTCAATTGAGGCGCCCAGTGGTCCCACCGTTATTCCCGAAACTGCGAAAATTGGCGGTAGCATTCGCGTGTCAGATCGAGCAGCACGCGATCAAGTTAATCAATTAATTACTGAAATTTCTGAGCAAATTGCCGTTGCCTACGGTGTCACCGCCGAGGTGAATATTTATCCGCGCTATGACGCCACCATTAATCATGCCGAGTATGCGCAAAATATGCGTCGCTTGTGGTGCCGCAATAACACAGGTCAGGTTTTGGATGAGAATATTGCTATTCCGATCATGGCGTCGGAGGATTTTAGCTACTACCTTAAACAAGTCCCGGGGGCGTTTGCCCTTATTGGCGCCGATGATGGTGATAATCATCACTATGCCTGTCACAACCCAAATTACGATTTTAATGATCGATTGATCGACCCAGTGGTGAAATTATTTAGTCAGTTAGTGGGAGCACCCATGCCACAGTAAGTACCACATCGAAGGCTGTTTAGCCGTGTCAAGGTTAGGAGAAAGTTATGAGTATTTTTACAGCGCGTGAATCTGAAATCCGAGGTTACTGTCGTGTCTATCCTGTTGTGTTTGATACGGCGAGTAATGCGATTCAGGTGGATGATCAAGGCAAAGAGTATATTGACTTCTTTGCCGGTGCCGGAGTGTTGAACTTTGGCCACAACAACGAGCGAATGAAACGCGCGGTAATTAATTACATCGAGTCCGATGGTGTAACGCACAGCTTGGATATGCACAGCACGGCCAAGCAAAAGTTTATGGAGCGTTTTACCTCTACCATTCTGGAGCCGCGCTCGATGCCCCATAAAATGCAATTTATGGGGCCCACTGGCACTAATGCGGTGGAAGCTGCCCTTAAGATTGCGCGCCGAGCAACAGGGCGTACGCAGATAGTTGCTTTTACTCACGGCTTTCACGGTATGACGCTGGGAGCACTGGCGTGTACTGCCAATCAAGCTTTTCGCGCGGCGTCAGGCGTACCACTGGAGCACGTGTCCCACTTTCCTTTCGATTGCACCGAGGCTAACGCTATTCCCGGCGGCGGCGCAGATGTGATTGAACAGATGCGCTGGCTATACACAGAGGGCTCATCCGGCATGACCCCGCCGGCGGCTTTTTTGGTGGAAACCATTCAGGCTGAAGGTGGCGTTAATGTAGCCAGTAAAGAATGGCTGCAGAGTTTGGCTGCGCTTGCGAAAGAACTTGGTTCGTTGTTGATTATTGATGATATTCAAATGGGCTGTGGTCGAACTGGTTCGTACTTTAGTTTCGATGAAATGGACATTGATCCAGATATTATCTGTCTGGCAAAAGGTATCGGCGGTTGGGGTACACCTATGGCGATGAATTTAATTAAGCCCGAAGTGGACAAGCATTGGAACCCGGGTGAGCACACCGGCACCTTCCGAGGTCAAGGGCTCAGTTTTATTGCTGGAGCTGAAGCGCTCGGTTATTTCGAGACGCCAGATTTAATGGATGAGGTCAAAGTCAAAGGCAAGGCTATGTATGACGCCGTTGCCCCGTTAGAAGAAAAGTACGAGTCGGTACACATACGCGGCCGGGGTATGGTTTACGGCGTGGATGTGGGCGATGGTGCAACCGCCAAGGCAATTATCAGTGCTTGTTTTGACGATGGCTTGCTCGTGTCGGCCTGTGGTAGCGGTGGGCGAGTGATTAAACTTATTCCGCCTTTGACAATTCCGCAAGATCAGATGGAAACCGGTTTGGCAACGCTGCTTAAGCATGCCGAAAAAGTGTTAGGGGGTGGTGCATGATTCAGCGCGATGATATGACATTCCCGTTCGAAGAATACGAGCGGCGTTTAACGGCACTGCGGGCGCGCATTGAAGAGCGGCATTTAGATGCCGTAGTAATTACCGACCCCGAAAACATCATGTATTTAACGGACTATCAAACCACCGGTTACTCCTTTTTTCAGGCGTTGGTAGTACCGTTAGAAGATGAGCCTTTTATGATTACCCGCGCCATGGAGGAGTCCAACATTATTGCGCGCACTTGGGTCGAGCGCACTCGTCCCTACCCCGATACTGGGGACGCCATTCAAATGTTGGTAGATGCGTTGCGTGAATTTGGTTTGTCCAAAAAACGCATCGGCTACGAGCGCAACAGCTACTTCTTCCCCGCGTATCAGCAAGACACAATCCATACCACGTTAACTGAGGCGAAGCTGCTTGATTGTTTTGGTATTGTCGAAGAGGGACGCGTATGTAAATCACCGGTGGAAATTGCTGTGATGCGCAAAGCGGCACTGGCTACCGAGGCCGGTATGTCAGCTGGTATTTTGGCGTGTAAAGCCGGTGCCACCGAGAATGAAATTGCGGCCGCCATCAGTGATGGAATGTTCCGCGCCGGCGGCGAGCCCCCCGCGGTAATGCCCTATGTCACATCTGGGCCGCGCAGCATGATAGGTCACGCCACCTGGGAAGGTCGCACCGTACAGCCCGGTGAACATGTGTTTTTGGAGGTGGGCGGTTGCTATCGGCGCTACCACACCGCCATGATGCGTACGGTTGTGCTGGGTGATTTAACTGACTCTATGTATAAAGCGCAAGAGAAAATGAAACACGCGCTGTCAGCTATGCACGATTATTTTCAACCGGGTATGACGGTGTCAGATGCGGATAATTTAATTCGCAATATCATTTCTGACAATGATGTCGGCGCGCGCTTAATTACCCGCTCCGGTTATTCCATTGGTATCGCTTTCCCTCCCAGTTGGGACGAAGGTTATATTGTCAGTCTTAAGCAAGGCGAGTCGGCGGTGCTTAAAGAGGGGATGACTTTCCATATTATTCCCTGGATGTGGGGCGTGGATGGCGACAAAACCTGTGGCATCTCAGATTCCATTCACATTACCGATGAAGGTTGTGAGTCATTTTTCAAAATGGATCGTGACTTCACCGTTAAAAGTGATGAAGGTGTCAGTGTCGCGCAATTAAGTACACAGCGCGCCAAGCAAAAGAAATCGGACAAGTCCCCCGCGCCTGCGGACGATGACAAAACCCAGGAATCCTAGGAGGTGATATGTTAACAGCCAACAATCCGTTCACCGGAGAAAAAATCGCTGAATACGAATCGCTGGATGCCGAGCAAGTGAGCGCTCGTATAGGTCAGGCGAGCGAAGCCTTTACGACCTGGCGACACACCTCTTTTGCCGAGCGCGCCAAAGTGCTAACCGCTGTGGCCGCTGAGTTGCGTAAACGCAAAAGCACAATAGCGCAGTATATGGCCGATGAAATGGGTAAGCCGGTACGCGAAGGTGAGCCTGAGGTGGAAAAAGCAGCCTGGTGTGCCGAGTACTATGCAGAGCATGCTGAGGAATACTTAACGTCGGAGTCACTGCCTTCCGATGCCAGCCGCAGTTATGTCTGCTATCAACCGCTGGGCACGCTCTTGGGGGTTTTGCCCTGGAACGCGCCTTTGTGGCTGGCCTTTCGTTATTTGGCGCCGGCGTTAATGGCGGGTAATACCTGTGTTATGAAGCACGACCCCAATGTGCCGGCCAGCGCTCAGTCTATCGCCGATGCTTTTGTCGCCGCCGGTGCGCCGGAAAATATTATGGTGAATTTGCCGGTGGAAACGAGTTTGGTGGAAAAAGCCATTCGCGATCCTCGCATTGCCGCGGTGTCTTTTACCGGCTCGGCCGGTGCCGGCAGTAAGGTGGCCGCGGTGGCCGGTAGTGAAATCAAACCCTGTGTGCTGGAACTCGGTGGTTCCGATCCCTGTATTGTCCTGGCCGATGCCGATTTAGAGGCTGCAGCGGATGTTGCGGTTTTATCTCGCATTATTAACGCCGGTCAGTCCTGTATCGCCGCCAAACGCATACTGGTTGAAGAGTCAGCATTGGATAAATTTGTCCCTATGCTGAAGTCGCGCCTGCAAGCTTTAAAAATGGGTGATCCTAAAGACGAGCAAACACAAGTCGGCCCCATTGCCCGGCGCGATTTGCAGCTAAATCTACATCGCCAGGTTAGCGAGACGGTCGAGGCCGGGGCAAAATGTTTGCTGGGTGGTGAGTTGCCAGACAGTGCAGGTTACTTTTATCCAGTGACTTTATTGACGGAAGTGACTGCGCAAATGACGGCGTTTCGGGAGGAAACTTTTGGCCCCGTAATGGCTGTCACATCGGTGTCTGGCATTGAGGAGGCGATAGAGCTTGCCAATGACAGCGATTACGGCTTGGGCGCCGCTATCTGGACGGCGGATGTCAAACAAGCCGAGCAGTGGGCGCAGCAAATTGACGCAGGTCAGGTGGCCATTAACGGAATTGTCAAAACCGACCCGCGCCTTCCCAGTGGCGGCATCAAGCGATCTGGTTTTGGCCGGGAACTCGGCCCGCACGGCATTAAAGAGTTCGTCAATGCCAAGCAGGTTTGGGTGAAGTAGTGGTATAGGTTGCCGGTGTGCGGAGAGCGACTAACAGTTGGTTGCTCTCCGTATACCTGAGCCAGATACTGTACCGCAGAACGCAGAACGCAGAACGCAGAACGCAGAACGCAGAACGCAGAACGCAGAACGCAGAACGCAGAACGCACATAAGTGCGATACTGCCTCTTACCTCAGTACCTTTTAAGGCCGAGTCTTTGTACGGTTGGACTGCTTGTTAAGTCACTGTGCAATGAGCAGAACTTTTCTGGCCAGTGTTTTTGCTTTTAGCAGTAGTAAACCCGAGAATAATAGCTCCAGAGCCGTTGCCACCATATTGGCTTTGTTGTCTGCATCTAGATAGAAAGGGTCGAGGCTACGCTCCGCAATGAGCCATAAAGTGGCCCAGTAAACGGCATCGACGATCGCGTAATAGAGAAAATAAACGGCCATGGCTAACAGTACGGTTGTTAGTATTGATAGAACGTCCATGGCTTCAATCGGCTGATCAATCTCCGGCTTTACAATAAGATTGGCAAGCTTTAAGGGAAAGAACCAAAAGCACAAAGCAGCCAAAAGCGGCGCTGCTGTGGTTGTAAAAACAAAGGCTAAAGGCAAGTCAATGTGATTGCTGCCGCCTGTGGCAACACCGACCAATAATGAAAATTGCGGTACGCTGTATAAAAGTAACAGTATGGAAAATATCCGTATCGCGATGGCCAGATAATGTGTCGGTCTCATTTCTATTCCCTTATTCCAATCCGTGTGTGGTGTGCAGAGCCCGTCATAAATTTGCCAAGTCAACGGCTTATGACGGCCGGCTCAATGTAATGCCTTCTCTCCTTCCTGGCAACCGGTGGCCCGGTTCTGCGCTGGCGAAAACGTGCCTTGCCAATGTTGGGTTCCTAAAACCCGCGATATTCACTAGACTGGGTGCACTATACATTCAGAATTTAGGGGCACGGGTGATGTGGCGAGCTTTGGGAGTGGCCGTTTTGGCTATGGTACAGCTGACTGCTTGTTCTTCTGTGCCTTCGTATGGTTCGACGCCCGAATCGCTCGGCATTGATGTTTTGCCTAATGGCAGCAAGCAGTTTGTGTATCGGGTGGGCTTACCGCCTGAGGTCGAGGCTCGCTTAAACCCCCGCGCCCGGCCCGGTCGCCCGCCAGGCGAGCGCGACTATCGCAAACTGCAAAACCGAACACTGTATGTTGTCACCCAGACGGGCTATTGTCGGTCTGGCTATTTTGAATTGGATTACCGGTTGGGAAATCAGGTGCAGTGGATTCGCGGTGAGTGCCGTGAGGGCGCGAGCGCTGAGGATGAGCGCAACTTTGCCGAACGCCAACAATTGCCCCTGGATGCACTGGAATAAAACACTACCGTATTGCCCTGAACGAGCCATGTCGCTAAGTAGAGCTTTCTCTTGGCGTTTGTATCAAGAGGAGCTAATCCCCGCTTTTACCGGCAAACTTGTCTATAATGCGCGGCTCTAACCGGAGCCTTTATCATGTCACTAGCCACTCTCTATCTAAACCCGCAAAAAGATCGCCGAGTAAAACGCGGCCACCTTTGGATTTACAGCAATGAAGTCGATACCAAGCGCTCACCGCTTAAAGGGATTGAGCCGGGTATCGCTATGCGCGTGGTGAACGCCCGCGATCAGTTTATCGGGGTGGCTCTGGTAAACCCTGCCAGTTTAATTTGCGCGCGTTTAATTAGCCGACAAGATGCGCCGTTTAGTGCCGCCGACTTTGCGGCCAATTTGCTGCCTCAGCGTCTGCAAAGTGCGCTGGGTGTACGCGATGCCGCCTTCTCCGAGCCTTATTACCGTTTAATATTTGGTGACAGTGACTTTCTGCCCGGCTTGGTGGTGGACCGCTTTGGTGATTACCTGGTGGTGCAGATTGCCTCGGCGGGAATGGAAAACCTGCGTGCCGAGATTGTCGAGGCTTTAGTGACTCTGCTGTCTCCTAAGGGCGTACTCTTGGCCAATGAACACAGCGCTCGCTCGCTGGAGGGATTGCCGCTGTACACCGAGGTCGCCTATGGCGAGGTGCCGGAGCAGGTGCCCTTAATCGAAAACGGCGCGCACTTTTTAGCGCCGGTACGAACTGGGCAAAAAACCGGTTGGTTCTACGATCACCGCATGGCTCGCGCCCAACTGCAATCCTGGGCCAAGGGTGCCCGGGTGCTCGATGTATTTTCCTATATTGGCGGTTGGGGGATTGAGGCGCTGGTAGCCGGTGCTGAGTCGCTGGTGTGTGTCGATGCGTCGCAATCGGCGGTGGATGCGGTGTACGCCAACGCGGCCTTAAACTCAGTAGAGGATCGGGTCGAGGCTATTGCCGGTAAAGCGATTGATGTTCTAAAGCAGTTGATAGCGCAGGGGCGACAGTTTGATGTGGTGGTGCTCGACCCACCGGCGTTTATTAAGCGGCGCAAAGATCAACAGGCCGGCGAGGCCGCCTACCGTCATATCAATGAGCTGGGTTTGCAGTTGTTGGCCGACGGAGGGCTGCTGGTGTCGGCCTCCTGCTCGATGCATCTGGCCGAACAGACCCTGATTGAAATTGTGCATGCCAGTGCCTGGAAGCGCGGGCGCGATGCCCGCATTATTCAGCGTATGGGGCAGGGGCCAGATCACCCAACTCACCCTGCCATTGTTGAGACCAATTATTTAAAGGCTATTTTTGCGCGGGTGACGACTCGGCCAAGCTAGTTTTTTGCAATGCCAGCTTCAGGTGTTGCTGGCGCTCTGTAGCGGATAAGCTAGGGTCGTTTTGCAATGAATTTAGCTGATTTTCAAGCGCTAGAATGTTTAGTTCGGGTAACAAATCGTGCTCGCTGCTAAAGCTAAGTAGTTGTTTTACCGAGTCTGAGGTTAATTGGCATCCATCGGGTGCAAACTCGCAATGATCGATATCGAGTGCTGCGTCAATGGTGGCCGATAAGGCATTGCGCCACAACGCTAATTGGCTACGTGCTGGCAAACGCTGGTAGGTTGATACAGTAACGCTGGCCGGTTGCCAGTGGCTGGCGAGTTTCTCGATGCTGTCACAGGTTAGGCGAGTGGTTAATTCTAAGAGTGTTCGCCGCCTGTTTTGCGGCAGCTCTGACACTTTGAGCTGCCCGTCGCTTTGGTGCTTCTGTTGGTATTCCTGGGCTGTTCGCTGCCCGTCATCTGCGTACAATAAAAACTCCACCACATGCAGGCCGATGGTGGCCTCACTATCGTCGGTTAAACCATGCTGGGTGAGTAAGGTGTCGCGATGAATCGGCAGGGTCACATCGTGTGCTAAGCCGCTGACGGGGTAGCCCTCAACACTGTCGAGAAAACCCGGTGCAATAGGCGTCTGGTGAATGTATTTAATATCCCGAACCAACTGCGCAAATAAATTGGGGTTGCTTTCGGCCATGCCCAGGGTGAGGTTTGTTAAATGCACCGCCGCGTGTAGGGTGTGCCATTGCGCTTGGGCGGCGGCAAGCCCTGAGTCTTTAGGGCTTTCTAAAAAGGCCTCCACTCGCTGTTGCAAGGTTTGGCAGGCCTGACTTAAGTCGGTGGTGGCAGTTAAGGTGTGCTGCCGCAATTGCTCAGAGAGTTGATTTAATTGAGCGGCGGTCGTTGGCGCCTGCCGGTGTTCTGACTCTGGCGCGGGCGGTGTATCCATCGGCACTGGTGCTGTTTGTCGCTCGCACCCAAGTAGCAGGGTGCAGCATAGGCTCACCGCCAGCAGGCTGGCCCAGGTGTTCATGCAGGCTCTCGCAAATCGAGTATGGGCCATTGTTTATCACATGCGGTTTGCTCCAGCGCTGGATCTGGGTTAACCACCACCGGGTGACCTACTTCTAGTAGTAAGGGTAGGTCGTTGATTGAGTCGCTGTAAAAGTAACTGTCGTGCAGATCGAAGGGGTGATCTTGCAGCCAGTGGTGGAGGTTCTCAACCTTACCTTCGGCAAAACAGGGTGTGCCGAGATAGCCGCCGGTGTATTGCCCATCGATCAGCTCAGGGTCGGTGGCAAGGATGTGGTCGACCGCCAGAGCTTCGGCAATCGGGCGGGTAATAAACCCGTTGGTGGCGGTAATAATTAATAAATAATCACCCTGTTGGCGGTGTTTATCGAGTAACTGCAGGGCCTTGGGTAGCATAATGGGGGTAATGGCTTCGCGCAAAAAACCTTGATGAATGCGCTGCCACTGGGCTTCCGAACGCTCTGGTAGCGGTGACAGGGCAAACTTTAAATAGGCATCGATATCCAGTTCGGCCCGCTGGTAGGCCAAATAAAACTCGTCGTTTTGGCGGCGGTAGGCTTTTTCATCGACCAAACCTTGCGCAATAATGTACTCGCCCCACAGGTGATCACTGTCACCGCCTATCAGTGTGTTATCTAAATCAAATATGGCCAGCGCCACGGGTTTGCCTCCCAGATCCTATAAAGTGCATAGCATACTAGATCTTACACTTGAGGAATAAGCATTTGGTATTCCTTGCCAGTTTGTGTAACCTCAATTGATTAGACGTGATGTTTTGTGGAAAAATGCTCGCTAAACCCTTAAAAAGCCTCAAAATAGCGACAGACACATCCGCGGGGCAAAGGCCGCAGTGGCTAGGGCCTGAGCTAATGAATTGGGTCCATAGCCACAATAATTATATAGTTGGGAAGGTGCAGTGATAGATTCCGATGGGTTTCGCCCCAATGTAGGGATAATTCTAACAAACGAGCAAGGACAAGTCCTTTGGGCTCGCCGTGTGGGTGGGCAAGACGCCTGGCAGTTCCCGCAGGGGGGGATTAATCACCACGAGACTCCCGAGCAGGCTTTATACCGTGAGTTAGGTGAAGAAATAGGGTTGACTGAGGCCGATGTGGATATTATCGCCTGCACCCGCGGCTGGCTGCGTTATCGGCTGCCGCATCGATTGGTTCGACACAATGCTCAGCCGCTGTGCGTGGGACAGAAACAAAAATGGTTTTTGCTCAAGCTTAAAGGCGACGAGCAGCGCATTACGGTAGATAATGACGGTCACGCAGAATTTGACGATTGGCGCTGGGTGTCCTATTGGTATCCCTTGGGGAAAGTGGTGGCTTTTAAGCGTGATGTGTACCGCAGGGCTCTTAAAGAGCTGGCGGCGGCTCACAGTCAAATGGAGCGTATGCAGTTTCTAACATCGTAGGGCTCATCACAGTGGTTGAGACCGACGGAATAACATCTTGAGTGAACACTAATGGCAACTATGCTTAATTCACTGCGCAGGATCGTACAGGAAGTTAATACCGCCCGGGACCTGAATAAGGTACTGGGTATTATTGTCGCACGTGTTAAGCAGGCCATGCAGACCCAGGTGTGTTCGGTTTATTTGCGCGATCACGTCGGTGACTACGTATTAATGGCCACCGAGGGTTTGCAGGCAGAGGCGGTGGGGCAGGTGCGTCTTGCTCGTGGTGAAGGTTTGGTGGGTCGGGTAGTGGTCCGCGAAGAGCCGGTCAACCTTGAAGATGCCGAATCTCACCCCAGCTATCAATATTTCCCCGAAACCGGTGAAGAGCGTTACAGCTCCTTTCTCGGTGTGCCGATTGTTCACCACCGCCAAGTGCTGGGTGTGCTGGTGGTCCAGCAAAGTGAAAGGCGCCGTTTCGATGAGGGCGATGAAGCCTTCTTGGTAACCATGTCAGCCCAGCTGGCCGGAGTCATCGCCCACGCGGAGGCAACTGGCACCATGTTGTCTGTGGGGCAGGCGCCAGCTCAGGCGAAGTTTGCCGGGGTGTCCGGTGCGCCAGGGATTGCCATTGGCCAAGGGGTGGTTATTGCACCTTTGGCGGATTTAAAGTCGGTCCCGTTTCAAACCTGCCAAGACATAAGCGCTGAAATTGATTTTTTTCAGCAGTGTTTAATGGCGGTGCGTGAAGATATCAAAGGGCTTGGGCAGCAGCTCGAAGAGCGGCTTAACCGCGAAGAGCGCGCCCTGTTCGATGCCTACCTCGCCATGCTGGATGACGCCTCTTTGGGGGGCGAGGTAATTGCCAAAATCAAAGAGGGCACCTGTGCGCCTTACGCCTGGAGTGAGGTGATTCTCGAGCACGAGAATACCTTTGCCAGTATGAGTGATGACTATCTGCGTGAGCGGGCGACCGATGTGCGCGATCTTGGGCGCCGGGTGCTGGCGTACCTGCAAGAGTCCAATCAGCACTGCAAAATTTACCCCGATAAAACCATTCTTATTGGCGATGACTTAACCGCCTCTATGTTGGGCGAAGTGCCGGCGGATAAGTTGGTGGGGCTTGTGTCTGTGCAGGGTTCCAGTAACTCTCACGTGGCTATTTTGGCTCGCGCCATGGGAATCCCCACGATTATGGGGGCGCAGGACTTACCCTACACCCGCATGGACGGTCGGCCCTTGATTGTCGATGGTTACAAAGGGGCGGTTTACAGTGACCCAGGTGCGCAGCTGTTAAAGCATTACGAAGCCATTGCCCTTGAGGAGCATGAGCTGGTTAAGGGGCTGGAGGCACTTAGTGACCTCCCTTGTGAGACTCTGGATAAGCACCGATTGCCTCTGTGGGTGAATACGGGTCTGATGACCGATGTGTTGAGGTCACTAGAGCGCGGCGCCGAGGGCGTGGGCTTGTACCGCACCGAGGTGCCATTCTTATTGCGCGACCGCTTCCCCTCCGAAGAAGAGCAGCGGATCATTTACCGCGAGCAGCTCGAAGCTTTCGCCCCACACACGGTGACGGTGCGTACCCTGGATATTGGGGGCGATAAGGCGCTGCCGTATTTTCCGATTTCTGAAGACAACCCATTTTTGGGGTGGCGCGGCATTCGGGTTACCCTCGATCATCCGGAAATTTTCCTAGCGCAGATAAGGGCCATGTTGAAGGCCAGCGTTGGGCTTGATAACTTGCGTATCCTGTTGCCGATGATATCCGGTATTACCGAGCTCGAACAGGCTAAAACGCTGATTTACCGAGCCTACCACGAACTGTTGGAAGAGGGTTTCGAGGTCAATTTGCCACCTATTGGGGTTATGATTGAAGTGCCGGCGGCGGTCTATCAGGCGCGTGAGCTGGCCGAGCGTGTAGACTTCTTGTCGGTGGGCAGCAACGACTTAACTCAATATCTATTGGCGGTGGATCGCAATAATGCCCGAGTGGCAGATTTATACCAAGCCTTCCACCCCGCAGTGTTGCGAGCCCTGGAGCAAGTGGTGCAGGCCGGCCACTCGCAGGGGGTGAGTGTTGGGATTTGTGGTGAGCTTGCCGGCGACCCCGGTGCAGCCATTATTTTAATGGCGATGGGTTACGATGTATTGTCGATGAACGCCTCTAACTTGCCTAAAGTAAAATCGGTCATTCGCTCCATTAATATGGATCAGGCCGAGGCCCTGTACTCGGATGTCATGCAGTTGATCGATGCGGAGCAAATTCGTGCCCGCATTGCACAAACCTTGCGTGAGGCGGGAGTCAGCCGTGTGGTTCGCCCGCTAGAAGAAGACGAAACTCGCCAGCTGAATTAACACGGCTCGTTCGCCCTTGAGCCGTCCGCTGGCTTCTCGCTGGGCGGCGCTTCCCCCTGTCACAATCGCGATGGTATGATGCCATCCTTTTCGTTTGCCGCCAGAGTGATACCAAATACTATGCTGACCCACCCGAATTTTGATCCTGTAGCAATCTCTGTTGGCCCGCTGGATGTGCACTGGTACGGCATTATGTATTTGCTGGCGTTCGCGGCGGCCTGGGGTGTAGCTATGCATAGGGCCGGCCGGGCCGGCTCTCCCATTACCCGCCCCCAGGTAGAAAACCTAATTACCTACGGAGCCTTCGGCGTGGTGCTGGGCGGCCGGTTTGGTTATGTGGTGTTTTATAATTTTGACGCATGGATGAACGACCCTTTGTGGTTGTTCCGTATCTGGGAGGGCGGCATGTCTTTCCATGGTGGCTTTATCGGCGTCGTATTGGCGATGTTGTTTTACGCCCATCGCCTGCATATCCCTTATTTGCGATTAACCGACTTCGTAGCGCCGATTGTGCCTTTGGGGCTGGCTTTTGGTCGATTGGGCAATTTTATTGGTCAAGAACTCTGGGGCCGAGCTACCGACCTGCCTTGGGCGATGGTGTTTCCTAAAGACCCGGAGCAGCTGGCGCGTCACCCATCGCAGCTTTATCAGATGGCTCTGGAGGGCATTCTGCTCTTCATTATTGTTTTTTGGTTTTCCAAAAAGCCTCGCCCGGCGGGTGCGGTTAGCGGTGTTTTCTTGATTGGTTATGCGCTGTTTCGGATCTTGGTCGAATTCGCTCGGGAGCCGGATCAGCACATACAGTTCGACCTGTTCGGTTGGGTGACTCGTGGACAGCTGCTGTCGTTACCGCTTCTTGTATTAGGTGTGGGTTTGTTGGTGGCAGCCTATGGCAGTCATAAGTTGATGGGTAAGGCCGCTCAGGGGGGAGACAAGTGAAACAATATTTGGATTTAATGCGCGATGTGGTGGATAACGGCCTTGACCGGGGAGATCGCACCGGTACAGGTACCCGCTCAGTGTTTGGTCGGCAGATGCGGTTCGATTTGGCTCAGGGCTTCCCGCTAATGACCACTAAAACGGTGCATCTAAAGAGTGTGATTGTTGAGCTTTTGTGGTTTTTGCAAGGCCGTACTGATGTGCAATGGTTGCAAGAGCGCGGCTGTCGCATTTGGAACGAGTGGGCCACCGCAGACGGTGACCTAGGGCCGGTGTACGGCAAGCAGTGGCGCAGCTGGGCCTGCCCCGATGGCTCCACTATTGATCAGATTACCCAAGTGATCGAACAAATTCGCACCAAGCCCAATTCGCGCCGGTTAATTGTCAGTGCGTGGAACCCTGCTGACTTGCCCGATGAGGGGGTGTCGCCCCAGGACAATGTCGCGGCGGGTAGAATGGCCCTGGCGGCGTGCCACACCTTGTTTCAGTTTTATGTGGCCGATGGCAAGTTGTCGTGCCAGTTGTATCAGCGTAGTGCCGATTTGTTTTTGGGGGTGCCCTTCAATATTGCCAGTTACGCACTCTTGACCCATATGATTGCCGAGCAGTGTGAACTCGAAGTGGGCGATTTTGTCCATACTTTTGGCGACTGCCACCTTTACAATGACCACCTGACCGACGACATAGTCTTCGCTCAGTTGGAGCGCGAACCGCGCACCTTGCCCAAGCTAGTGATTGCGCGAAAACCGGCGTCTATTTTTGACTATGAGGTAGATGATTTTCAATTTGAGGGCTATGATCCCTATCCGCGCATAAAAGCGCCGATTTCGGTTTAACCTGGATAGTTAGGAGAAGCCCCTTGAGATTAGCCATGATAGTCGCCTGCGGCGCCGAAAACGCCATAGGCAAAGGCAATACCATGCCTTGGCATTTGCCGGCTGACCTGAAGTACTTTAAGCAGGTTACCCTCGGCAAGCCGATTATTATGGGCCGAAAGACTTTTGAGTCGATTGGTCGACCGCTGCCGGGGCGTCTTAATATTGTCATTTCTCGTGACGAGCACTGGCCTGCCCCCGAAGGAGTGGCCAGTGCAACCAGTGTTGATCGGGCGATTGACCTGGCGCGGGATCATGTGCCTGCCGGGGTGGGTGAGATCATGGTTATCGGTGGCGAGCAAATATATCGCGCAGCTTTGGCGCGGGCCGACCGAATCTATATGACAGAGATTGATGTGGCTGTGGAGGAGGCTGATGCCTTTTTTCCCGAGCTACCCGAGAGCGACTGGCGAGAGATATCTCGCCAAGCGGGTGAGGCGGATGCTCCGCTGTCTCACTGTTTTTTGGTATTGGAGCGTAACGCCCGGGCGATTGCTTAAAACGTTTATCGACCTATTTGGCATCTTTTATAATTAATGTGTGGTTAAATATTGGGCAAGCGTTACCTGTGCCTTGTGATGGTGCGGTAAAGTGTTACCTGTATGATACCAATATACACAGTTGTAAAGGCATTTGGATTAGGCATTGAATGTAGAGGAAGCCTCTTATTACAATGCTGCGTTCTTAACGACCTCGTAAGAGGCTCAGTGGATATGCGTCTGTGACAGCAGTCTGTCGCACAAACCTGATGAAGCACCCGAGTTGGGGGATATATGAAAAAGCAGCGAATGAAAGCCGTGGCTCTGACCACTGTGCTTTCTGCCAGTGCGCTAATGGGTAGCGCTGTCATGGCAGATGAAACCTTGGAGCAAGTTCTCCAGGTTAGCCAGACAAAAACAACCTTGGCCAAGGACTCCCAAGTCCGTATCGATCGTCTTGCTCAGGAAACTGACGACTTGCTGGTACAATTTAAGCAAGTCAACAAGTCAATCGAAGATATGCGTCTATACAACAGCCAGCTCGAGAAGCAAATTGCCGCTCAGCTTACGGTTATTGAAGACCTCAACGATTCCATTGAAAACGTTACTGTTATTCAGCGTCGCATTCAGCCGCTGGTGATTCGTATGTTGGATGCGCTGGAAAACTTTGTAGAGTTGGACAAGCCATTTAAGCTGGAAGAGCGTCTTGACCGTATCGCTATGCTGCGTGACAACCAAGACCGTGCCGATATTTCGGTTGCTGAGAAGTTCCGTCAGGTGCTTGAAGCTTACCGTATCGAGAGTGAATACGGCCGCTTCATCGAAGCCTACCGTGACACTTTGAATATCGATGGTCAGGATCGCGAAGTCAATATTTTGCGTATCGGTCGTGTCTCTTTGATGTATCAAACAACTGACACTGAGCAATCAGGTGCCTATGACCCAGTTCAGGGTGAATGGGTTGCCCTGGATGACTCCTACCGCGGTCAGATCCTTAAAGGCCTGCGCATCGCCCGCAATCAGGCCGCTAAAGACATTATGTTTGTACCAGTCCAAACTCCGGAGGCGGCGCAATGAAAATGAAGTTTGCTAAAAGCTGCCTGGTAGCCTTGGCTGCCGGCCTGTTCGCCACCAATATCGCAATGGCTCAAAGTGACGACAAGGCTGCTAGCCTTGATGAACTGTTGAACATGGTGAAAGAGTCGCGCATTAATGAATCTGCCGAACACAAGAAGCGTGAGCAGCAGTTCCAGCGTGAGAAAAACAACCAAGCGGGTTTACTTAAGCAGGCGCAGGACACCCTGGCTGCTGAAGAAGCTCGCTCTGCTCGTTTGGAAGACACTTACGCCAAGCAAGAGCTGGATGTTGATGCCAAAACCAAGCAGTTCAACGAAGAGCTGGGTTCACTGAAAGAGCTGTTCGGTCATCTGACCTCAACGGCCGGTGATTTACGCTCTACTTTGAGCACCTCGCTGATTTCGGCTCAGTACCCCAATCGCGGTGAGTTCTTAACCACCTTGATCGATAAAATGAACAGCAACTCTCGTCTGCCTTCGATCCAAGAGATCGAGCGTCTGTGGTACGAACAGCAGCGTCAAATGGTTGAGAGCGGCAAGATTGTTAAGTTTAACGGCACTGTTATCAAACCAAATGGCGAGCAAGTAAGCCAAGAGGTTGTACGTGTTGGTTCTTACAACCTGCTGTCTAACGGCAAGTACCTGAACTACATCTCCGACGGTTACAAAATGGAAGAGCTGACCCGTCAGCCTACCGGTAACTATCTGAGCGCGGCTGATGAACTGCAAAACGCCGGTGGCGGTCTGGTGGGCATAGGTATTGACCCAACAGGTCCTACCGGTGGTTCTCTGTTAACTGCATTGATCGACAGCCCAACGTGGGGTGAGCGTCTGTGGAGTCAGGGCGGTGAAGTTGGTTACGCCATTATGATCGTTGGTGCTGTTGCACTGCTGATCGGTGTGTGGCGCTTCTTGTACCTGTTCACTGTCAGTGCCAAGGTAAGCTCGCAGCTGAAATCTAGCAAAGCCAACACCAATAACCCACTGGGTCGTGTGTTGAAAGTAGCCGAAGACAACCCAACCGTTGACGGCGAGACACTTGAGCTGAAACTTGAAGAAGCTGTATTGAAAGAGCGTCCTGCTATTGAGAGTGGCTTGTCTATTCTGAAAATCATCGCAGCTGTCGCGCCTCTGATGGGTCTGTTGGGTACCGTTACCGGTATGATTCTGACCTTCCAGGCTATTACCATCTTCGGTGCCGGTGATCCGAAAAACATGGCCAGCGGTATTTCCTCTGCCTTGATCACCACCGTTTGGGGTCTGTTGGTTGCTATTCCAACCGTACTGATCCACACCGTTGTGAATGGCCGTGCCAAGCGTGTTCTGCACGTACTTGAAGAGCAGGCTGCAGGTATCATCGCCGAAAACGCCGAGCGCAAGTAGGAGTAAAAGATATGGGTTTAATGGAAGCAGTAGCCGCCATTAAAGCCTTTCTAGACCAGGGCGGCCCCATCTTGATCGGGATCGCCGCCCTAACCTTCGTAATGTGGACACTCGCTTTCGAGCGGATGTGGTACTTCAAAGGTGGTTTGAAGGGCGATGTACAGAAGGCCTTGGATGCTTGGGAAGCACGCTCCGAGCGCAAGTCCTGGAATGCACACCAGATTCGTTATGCGCTGATCTCTCGAGTTGAGGATAAGGTCAACACTAACATGGACATGATTGCCACTATGGTAAGTTTGTGTCCGCTCCTCGGTCTGTTGGGTACTGTTACCGGCATGATTGAAGTGTTCAATGTGTTGTCTGTAACCGGTGGTGGTGATGCCAAAGAGATGGCAGGTGGTGTCTCGAAAGCGACTATCCCGACAATGGCGGGTATGGTTGCAGCACTGTCTGGCCTGTTTGCCAACACCTATCTGACTCGCATAGCCAACCGTGAAAATCAGTTGCTTGCTGACCATCTGACGATGGATCACTGAGGCTGGCAAGACTAGCAACCAGTTAAAAGAGAATTGCCATGAGCAGTAGAAACGAAGCTGAAGACGAGCAGAGCGGAGCGATTGACCTCACTCCTATGCTGGACGTTGTCTTCATCATGCTGATCTTCTTTATCGTAACTGCCACGTTCATTAAAGAGACCGGGGTAGAGGTTGATCGTCCTGATGCGACTACGGCGGAAGAGAAGAAAGACGCCAGTATCTTGATTGCGATTACCGATG
This sequence comes from Gilvimarinus sp. 1_MG-2023, assembly GCF_030548285.1. NCBI lineage: Bacteria > Pseudomonadati > Pseudomonadota > Gammaproteobacteria > Cellvibrionales > Cellvibrionaceae > Gilvimarinus > Gilvimarinus sp. 1_MG-2023. The sequence continues at coordinate 235,314 of NZ_JAUOSC010000002.1, read as the reverse complement.
GCGATGAGATCTGGATCGACAAGCAAGAGGTGGATCCTCGTGGGGTGCGGGCGCAAATAGAGCGTCTGCTTGCAGATAATCCAAACGGCAGTGTTGTTATTCAGGCCGACGCTGAAGCGAGTGTAAAACTGCTTGCTGAGGTGGCCGATACCGCTCGTCAGCTGAGTGTGAGTAACATAGCCGTTTCAACTGTGAAGAATTAGGCCGCTATGAATTTTGGAAGAGTAATAATTTCGATTGCATTAGCGGTAGGCACCACGTTTGGCCTTCTATTTCTGATGCAGGCATTGATTAACACTGATCTGAAAGCCGAAGATAAACCTGAGACTACTCGGATCGAAAATATTCAAATGCCGGATACCACGATTGAGACTCGCTACGAAGCAGCGAAGCCGGACAAGCCGGAAACGCCGGAGACACCTCCGCCGGATATTCCAGAGCCCGACTTCAAGGCACCAGATATGAACCCACAAGGTTTAAATATGGATGCGCCTAGTCTCGGTGCCGATATCAACATCAGCACTAGTGGCTTGGGTGGCGATGGTGAGTATTTGCCTATCGTAAAAGTTGCACCTCAGTACCCACGACGCGCCGCTCAGCGTGGTGTTGAAGGGTTCGTGACCGTCGAATACACAGTAACCACTACCGGGGCAACTCGCGATGTGGTGGTGATTGAGGCGATCAAAAAAGATGGTAGTGAAACTACTATGTTTAACCGAGCTGCGATTCGTGCTGCCGAGAAATTTAAATACAAGCCACGGGTAATCGACGGTACTGCGATTGAAGTTCCAGGTGTTCGCAACCGCTTTACCTTCGAACTGGCGAAGTAGGGGTGGTGAAAATGAAGAAGTTGAAATCCGTAATTACCAACACCTTGCGTAAGTCAGTTGCAGTGTCGGTTGTTGCTGCGGCTCCGTTTGCCTTATTGAGTGCTGCCGATGTGTCAGCACTGGATGTGGCGCCGGCTGGCGCAAAAGCGCTGCAACCTGCTGAAAAGCGTCCTGATCCACGTCGATTGCCGGGCTTGCCTCAGTCTTTTCTGGAAGACTATAGCGAAGTCACATCGACCCTAGAGCCAAATGATGAGCAAATTGCTGACGGCGCCAAGCCGAACCCAGCAAAAGCTTTTGAGATGGCCAAAGAAATGGAAGAAGATGCCGACGACCTGAATCCATACGCCAAGGCGATGTTGTTTCAGGTATTAGGGCAGATTTACTACGAACGTGAAGATACAGCGAATACCATTCGTTATTTCGAAAAGGTCGTAGGCCAATCCCCTAATTTGCCTGTTGGTACCGAGGCTCAGTTCTACTACTTCTTGGGTCAGCTTTACGCACAAGAAGAAAATGAACAGAAAGCTGTAGAGTATTTGGAAAAGTGGTCAAAAATGGTGGCGATGATCTCGCCTAGCCAATATGCGACCCTCGCTCAGATATACTATGGTGCCGATCAGCCAGAGAAGGCTTTGGCTAACATGCTGCATGCAGTTCAAGTGTATGAAGCCGAAGGCAAAGTCCCTCGTGAAGATTGGTTGAGCTTTTTGCGCGCACTTTATTATTTCAAAGAAGACTTTCAGTCGACTTTGAGTATTGTAAAGACACTGGTTCGTCACTATCCGAAGATGAACTACTGGACTCAGTTGTCTAGCTTGTATTATGAGCTGGGGCAAATGGAGAATTTCAGTCGCGCTCAGGACTCCATGTATGTGATGGGTGGACTGAAAAAAGAAAATGAACTGAAAGGTTTAGCCGGTTACTTCATCGAGAATGAAGCGCCATATAAAGCGGCTAAAGTGCTGGATAAAGCCATCAATAACGATAAGCTGGTAGATCCAACATCAGCGAATCTCGAGTTGTTGGCGAATTCATGGCGCTTAGCGCAAGAGACCGATAAAGCTCTGGTAGAAATGAAGCGTGCCGCCGCCAAGTCTGATGACGGTGATCTTTATTTTAATCTGGCGCGTTTGTTGTTCTCTCGCGATGAGTTTAGTGCAGCGTCTTCAGCGGCTAAAAATGCGCTGAGTAAAGGCGGTTTGAAGCGACCTGATCAAGTTCATATGACCATTGGTCAAACCGAGCTTGAGTTGGGTAACTTTGAAGAGGCGATTGAGGCGTTTACCAAAGCGTCACGTGATAAGCGCAGTCGTCAGTTTGCCAACCAGTGGATTAAGTTTACTGAAGGTGAGCGCAAGCGTCAGGAAGCATTGAAAGAAGGCTAGTTCGCTTAGATCTTCTACAAAAAAACCGGCCTTATGGCCGGTTTTTTTGTTTTAAGTATCGAGGATTTTTTCTTAGGCATTAAAAAACCCGCCGTAGCGGGTTCTTTAATGCGCTTGAATCAAGGTTAATCCAGCAGGTTTAAATCACGCACGGCACCTTTATCAGCACTGGTGGCAAGCATGGCATAAGCTTTGAGCGAAGCGCTGACACGGCGCGGCCTGACTTCAACGGGTTTCCAGGGGTTGTCGCTAGCATCCATTTTTTCGCGTCGGTCGTGTAGCTCGCGAGTGGAAATTTGAACATCGATCGTGCGATTGGGGATGTCGATACGAATAGTGTCACCACTTTCGACCAATCCAATAGCGCCCCCAGCTGCGGCTTCGGGTGAGGCGTGGCCAATGGAAAGGCCCGAGGTTCCACCTGAAAAGCGACCGTCGGTCAGCAGGGCACAGTCTTTGCCGAGACCTTTAGATTTAAGGTAGCTTGTAGGGTAGAGCATCTCTTGCATGCCTGGGCCGCCACGCGGGCCTTCGTAGCGGATAATAACGACATCTCCCGCCTTTACCCTGCCTTCCAAAACATCTTCTACGGCAGCTTCTTGGCTTTCAACGACATGGGCTGGGCCTTCGAAGACTAAAATGGAATCGTCTACGCCGGCGGTCTTTACCACACAGCCATTTTCAGCAATATTGCCGTAGAGAACGGCCAGACCACCTTCGGTGGAAAAGGCATGATCGATATGGCGAATACAGCCCGTTTCACGATCCCCGTCCAGGCTGGGCCAGCGCGCGGCTTGGCTAAAGGCGACTTGCGTGGGAACGCCGCCGGGGCCGGCTTTAAAGAACTCGACTACCTCTGGGCTCGGGTCACGCATGATGTCCCATGTGTCGAGCGCTTCTTTTAATGTGTCACTGTGGACGGTAGGCACAGTGGTATCCAATACGCCTGCGCGATCCAATTCGCCGAGTATGCCCATAATGCCACCAGCACGATGCACATCTTCAATATGATATTTTTGTGTGTTGGGGGCAACCTTACAAAGCTGAGGTACTTCACGTGAGATGCGGTCGATATCGGCCATGCCAAAATCCAATTCAGCTTCTTGCGCCGCAGCCAATAAGTGCAAAATGGTATTGGTTGAGCCGCCCATGGCGATATCCAGTGCCATCGCATTGCCAAAGGCTTTTTTATTGCCAATAGCGCGGGGTAGAAGGTGTTCTTCATCGCCCTCGTAATAACGTTTGGCAATTTCGACAATACGGTGTCCGGCGCGTTTAAATAATTGTTCGCGGTCGGCGTGGGTGGCCACAATTGTGCCATTGCCAGGTAGCGAAAGTCCAAGGGCTTCGGTCAGGCAGTTCATTGAGTTAGCGGTGAACATGCCCGAGCAGCTACCGCAGGTGGGGCAAGCGCTGCGTTCAATTTCAGTTAGTGTTTCATCGTCAACGCTGTCGTCGGCTGCCATGACCATGGCGTCGATTAAGTCCAGACCATGATCGAGCAATTTGGTTTTGCCGGCTTCCATAGGGCCGCCGGAGACAAAAATTACCGGGACATTAAGGCGCATGGCGGCCATGAGCATTCCGGGGGTGATTTTGTCACAGTTGGAAATGCACACCAGCGCGTCGGCACAGTGAGCATTGACCATATACTCCACGGAGTCGGCGATAATATCGCGCGAGGGCAGCGAATAAAGCATGCCGTCGTGGCCCATGGCGATACCGTCATCGACCGCAATCGTGTTGAATTCTTTGGCAACACCACCGGCCTTTTCAACTTCGCGTGCCACCAGCTGACCCATGTCTTTCAAGTGCACATGGCCGGGAACAAACTGAGTAAAAGAGTTGGCAATGGCGATAATTGGCTTTTGAAAGTCGTCGTCTTTCATGCCGGTTGCGCGCCATAATGCGCGGGCACCGGCCATATTGCGGCCGGCGGTGGTGGTTCTGGAGCGATAAGTAGGCATAATTTCCCCGGATTAATGGCTGCAGCCCCGCAGGGGCCCGAATGAATAACCGGCAAGGATACCAGATTTACTGGCAGGACGAGAACTGTCAGGCACCGGGGTACCGGTATTATTACGGACGCTGTTAAATATCTTTAAAAAAGATCTTTGAGCCGCGCTGTAGGTTATACAGTGACTGTTTTTCAATGGGCAGATCATCGATTTGGCCGGGCACAAAGCCCTGTTCCAAAAACCAATGGGCGGTCTGGGTGGTTAAAACAAATAAACGGCGTATGCCTTGTTTGCCAGCGCCCTGTTCCAATTGCTCAAGTAAAGCTTGAGCTCGTCCACCTTTGCGATAATCCGGATGGGTGGCAACGCAGGCCAGCTCAGCGATCTCGCTATACGGATGCAGTGAGGCGCAGGCGATGATCGTGCCGTCTTTTTCCATGACGTTAAACTGGTTTATTTCTGTCTCCAGCCGCTCGCGCGAGCGGCGCACCAAAATGCCTTTGTCCTCAAGCGGGGCGATAAGCTCTAAAATCCCGCCCACATCATCAATCGTCGCCGGTCGCAATTGTTCGTAGTGACCCGAGTAGACCATGGTGCCCTGACCGTCACGGGTGAACAGTTCGCCCAGTAGTGCGCCATCCTGAGTAAAGTTAACCAGCTGGGCGCGCCTTACCCCTTGCTGGCAGCTTAAGTAGGCGCTTTGCAGTGCCAGGCCCACTAGGTCCGATAATTGGCTACCCTTGTGTTCAATGTGCTGTTGGCACTGAGTGAGGGTGAACTGGCGTATCAGTGTGCCATCCTGATCATAGACACCATCGGCATCGCAAAAGGCCAGTAGTTTGTCAGCTTGTAAAGCAGAGGCGACATGGGTCGCGACATCGGCATAGGTTAAATTAAACACCTCTCCGGTGGCCGAGTAGCCCAAAGGCGATAACAGCGCAATGGCTCCGGCGTCGAGCGAGCGCACCAGTTGTTGCGTGTTTACCCTGCGCACTTTGCCGGTGTGTTGTAAGTCGACACCATCAATAACCCCGTGGGGCATGGCTGAGACAAAATTGCCGCTGACCACTTCGATTCGTGAGCCGTGCATGGGGGAGTTGGGCAAGCCGGTTGAAAGCGCAGCCTCCATAGTGATTCGCGCCTCGCCGATGGCCTGTAGTACGGCGCTTAAGCTCTTATCGTCGGTGATGCGAAGCGATTGATGGAATTGGGTGGCGAGCTCGCCGGCATTGAGGCGGGCATCAATTTGCGGGCGCGCGCCGTGCACTAATACCAAGCGTACCCCTAAGCTGGCCAGCAGTGCCAAGTCTTGAATAATGTGGCTGAAATTGGCGTGCCCGAGAGCCTCGCCCGGCAGCATGACGACAAAAGTTTTACCCCGGTGGGCGTTGATATAGGGCGACGAGTGGCGAAACCACTTTACATAATCCTTTTGCGTATCATCACTCATGATTGGGCCTTTTGTCGCTGGGGATGTCTGCCATGCATAGGGTTTCTATCAACCCCTTAAAACTGTTCACGGCCGGTTCGATTTGTTCAAGGGCAATAAATTCGTTGCTTTGATGGGCCTGATCAATTGAGCCCGGCCCCATTACCACGGTCTGCATGCCCATTTTTCGATAAAACGGCGCCTCGGTGGCAAAGCCAACACTGGCGGGACTTTGCCCAGTCAAACTCTCGCAGGTTTTAATCAGCTCGGCGTCGGCCGATTGATAAAATGGATCAACCCCTTCAAATAAAGTTGAGAAAACTATATCAAGTTTACGGCGCTCGGCCAAAGGTGTCAGCCGCTGGCTGATTTGCTGGCGCAGTTCATCGTTGTGCATGCCGGGGGTGGAGCGTAAATCAAAGTGCAACTCGCACTCCCCGCAAATGCGGTTGGCGCCGTCTCCGCCGTGAATGCAACCGAGGTTCAACGTGGGAATTTCGACAGCAAATCCCGGGTTGCGATAGCGCTCCTGCAGTTCGCCCCGGTAAGCCATAAGCTCGGTCATTACCTCGTGCATGGCCTCCAGTGCATTGTTACCGAGCGCTGGGTTGGAGGAATGGCCCGCAGCCCCCACAACCCGTATCGACTCCATCATAATACCCTTGTGCATATGGATCGGTTGCAGGCTGGTGGGCTCGCCGACCACGGCGTAGCGCGCTTTAAGCCCGCCGCTGGCAGCGAGCTGCCGTGCACCGCTCATGCTGCTCTCTTCATCGGCAGTGGCGAGCACCATAATCGGCTGCTGTAGTTTCGAGCTGTCGATTTGACGCACCGCTTCTAGCACCGCAGGGAAAAACCCTTTCATATCCGTGGCGCCCAAACCGTACAATCGCCCGTCGCGCTCGCTCAATTGGAAAGGGTTGCTCTGCCAGCGGTCTTCATCGTAGGGCACAGTGTCGCTGTGGCCGGCAAATACCAGCCCGCCATCACCACTGCCAAGCGTGGCTAATAAGTTGTATTTCCCCGCATGCCCCTGCACCGGCATGATCTCGGTATTGAACCCGTAATCGTCGAGCCAGTTGGCAAGCAGTTCAATCACACGCTGGTTGCTCATATCCCAACTCGGCACGGCGCAGCTGACCGACGGTTCGGCTACCAGCTGTTGCAGTTGTTGGGTGTATCGCTGTAAATCAAAGGGCATGGGTTAAACTCCGTAAAACAGCCTGTTAGTGTAATACAGCTGGCGCGTTACGGGTATGGGGGAACTTGGAGCGAGTGACGGGAGGGCGGATGCCCTCCCGGTAAGCCTATCCCGGAGGGGCTAGCCAAATATACCTTTGAAAAAGAAGAAGAACAAAATAGCTAAACCGGCGCCAGCGGGTAAAGTGACCACCCACGACATAAAGATAGAGCCAACCACGCCTAAGTTGAGCGCGCCAATACCGCGGGCGAGGCCAACCCCGAGGACAGCACCTACCAAGGTGTGGGTGGTTGAAATGGGCAGGCCCGTGCCCGAGGCCAGCACCACGGTGGCAGCTGCAGCGAGCTCCGCTGCAAAACCGCGGCTGGGAGTCAGCTCGGTAATTTTTTTACCGATGGTGGCCATTACTTTAAAGCCGTAGGTAGCAAGGCCAATAACAATACCTAGGCCGCCGATTAATAGCACCCAGCTGGGCATAACGGATTTGGCCGTTACGCTGCCGGTTTTAATGACATTAATAATGGCTGCCAGCGGGCCGACAGCGTTGGCGACGTCGTTCGAGCCGTGAGCAAAAGCCATAGCACAGGCCGTAAAGATCATCAAAACGGCGAACATCTTTTCCACATTGGCAAAGCGGTTGCCGGTATCGGTTTCCTCTGGCTTCACCCGGCGCAGCATCACAATACCAATAGCGCACACAATGGCACCTACAATCGCGGCGACCATGGCGCTTTCCACAAAGTTCAGAGAAAAGCCGCTGTCTTTAAACACGTGCTTAAGCCCCTTGAGCAGGGTGACCATGGCGATTAAAAAGCCCACTGCAAACATATAAAACGGAATATAGCGCCGCGCTTGCAACATGGGATTTTCGGTATTCAGAATAAGCTTTTGCACTGACCGGAAAATAAAGAAGGCGATGGTTCCGGCCAGCATGGGCGAGACTACCCAACTCGCTACAATCGACAGTACCTTGCCCCAGGCCACGGCCTCTGGGGAGATGCCTACCGCAGCGAAGCCGACAATGGCCCCGACAATGGAGTGGGTGGTGGATACCGGCCAGCCCAAAATGCTCGCAATAAGCAGCCAGGTGCCCGCCGCTAGCAGCGCCGAGAGCATGCCGTACACCAAAAGCTCGGGTGTGCCGGCCATAATTGCCGGGTCGACGATGCCTTTGCGGATCGTCGAAGTAACAGCCCCGCCGGCCAGATAGGCACCCAAAAATTCAAAGATCATGGCGACAACAATCGCCTGTTTTACGGTGAGGGCCTTGGAGCCTACCGATGTACCCATGGCGTTGGCAACATCGTTGGCACCTACGCCCCAAGCCATAAAGAAGCCAAATACACAAGCGAGTATCAGCAGTATTTGGCCGTATTCCGCGATCACGGTCATGTGGTGTTCCCCAGTGTTAATTCGATAATAGAGTTCTGATTGATTAGCGGGCCAGCAATAGTTGCAGGCGGCTACCGACGGCTTGGGCCCTGTCGGCCAGCTCGCCAATCCAGTCAATGACCTGGTACAGGAACATCACATCCACTGGCGGTAAGTCAGCTTCTAGCGCAAAGAGCTTGGCGCGAATCTCTACCTGAAGGGCGTCGTTGCTGCGCTCGTACTGATCCAGCTTTTCGATCATATTTTCAACGATATCCAGCTCGCGGCCGCTAAAACCGGTTTCCAGCAGTTCGTCCAGCTCATTAATAGCCGTAAGCGCTTGCTCAGCGGTTTTTTGCGCCGAGTCGACAAACTCGACAAATTGTTGCTGTAAAGTGGCGGGAATAGACATGTGGCGGCCAAGCATAATGCCTGAGATATCCTGCGCTTTGTTGGCGATGCGATCCTGCATACTGAGCAGTTCTAAAAGATCGGAGCGGGGTACCGGTAAAAACAAGCTTTTGGGAAGGTGCAGGCGCAATTGTTTTTTCAAATCGTCAGCCTGATGCTCTATCTCCGAGATCTCCTGCTGAACGCGACGGGCGTTGTCCCAGTCGCCGTTAATCACCGCTTCAAAAAAATCCGCTAGGCGGCTGGACGCTTTCACGGCCACGCTCATGTGCTCCTGCATGGGCTTAATCGGGGATTGCCCAAACATGTTGGAAAAGGGGTTACCAAAGGCCATAACATTATCCTTGTGCAGAATTAGCGCGCAGTATATGAATTATCGGGCCGCAGGTCACCCCAAAACCGCGCTCTGTTTGTCGATCCGTTCGTGACGGCTGGTGTATCCAGAGGCTACAATCGGTCATATCGCAAGACAGCTCAGGCACAAGGAGCCCGCTATGTCGCAACAGGCCACCGTATCAATGGTGCTGGAATTACGCTCGGTGATCACCGATTTGGTGAGTGATGGGCGTATGAGCCAAGAGGACGCCAATGTGCTATTGGGGGCAAACCGTACGCGCAAACAGTCAACCATGCACCCATTAGCGTACATTGCCAGTCAAAATGTAGACGATGCCCTGCACCCCGGCAAGTTACTCGACGGTGAGGCTTTAACTCACTGGATGGCTGATCGGGCGCAACTATCGGTGGTTCATATCGATCCGTTAAAGATTGATGTCTCCAAAGTTACCTCGGTGGTTTCTTACGCCTTTGCCAAGCGCCACGGTATTCTCTGTGTGGGGGTCACCCCCGACGAGGTTGAGATCGCTTGCGCACAGCCGTTTATCGAGGGTTGGGAGCCGCAGGTAGAGCATGTGGCCCGGCGCCGGGTGAAAAAGGTGTTTGCCAACCCGGCGGATGTCGAGCGCTATCAAATAGAGTTCTACACGCTGGCCCGTTCGGTGTCGGGCGCGACCGGGGGTAAGAACTCGGTCGTCACCAATTTTGAGCAATTGGTAGAGCTTAAATCACTGGGCGACCCCGAGGCGGATGATAAACATGTGGTCAATATTGTCGATTGGCTGCTGCAGTACGCTTACGATCAGCGCGCCAGTGATATTCACGTTGAGCCACGTCGTGAGGTGGGGCGAGTGCGCTTTCGTATCGACGGCGTGCTGCACGATGTCTATGAGTTTCCTGCCAGCGTGGCGATGGCCGTAGTCAGCCGTTTTAAAGTGTTGGGGCGGATGAATATTGCCGAGAAGCGCAAACCCCAGGATGGTCGAATTAAAACGCGCCGCGCCGATGAAAGCGAAGTGGAGCTGCGCCTGTCGACATTGCCCACCGCCTTTGGTGAAAAATTGGTAATGCGGATATTTGACCCGGAAGTACTGCTGCGCAGTTTTCACGACTTGGGCCTGGTGGGCGATGACTTTAAGCGTTGGGACGGCATGCTGTCGCGCCCCAACGGGATTGTCTTAGTTACTGGCCCCACCGGTTCCGGTAAGACCACCACGCTCTATTCCTCGTTGCGCAAACTGGCAACCAGCGAGGTCAATGTCAGCACCATTGAAGACCCGATAGAAATGGTGGAGGAGAGCTTCAACCAGACTCAGGTGCACCACAAAATTGAGTTGGATTTTGCCGCGGGCATTCGCACCTTAATGCGCCAGGACCCAGATATCATTATGGTGGGCGAGATGCGTGACCTAGAGACAGCGCAAATGGCCGTGCAGGCCGCGCTAACCGGCCACTTGGTGTTATCTACGCTGCATACCAATGACGCGCCGGCATCCATCGCGCGGTTGCTGGATTTGGGGATACCGGCGTATTTGATCAATGCCACTTTGCTCGGCGTTATGGCCCAGCGCCTGGTGCGAACCCTATGTCCTCACTGTAAAGAGGAAGGGGAGATCAAGCGCGAGGACTGGGAGTCGCTGGTTTCACCCTGGAAAGTAAACATTCCGGAGAAGGTCTATCGCCCGGTGGGGTGCCTTGAGTGTCGCAATACTGGCTATTTGGGCCGGCAGGGAATCTATGAGATTCTGATGCTGAGCGACACTGTGCAGGACATGATTACCGAAAAGTGCAACCTGCAAGCTTTGCGTAAGCAGGCCATGCGCGAGGGTATGCGCACCCTGCGACTGTCGGGCGCGCAGAAGATTGCCGCCGGCTTAACCACTATGGAAGAAGTGCTGCGCGTTGCCCCGCCACCAGAAAGACGTGAACGATAAGCGGCCCATAAGTATTCAATAAAACCCGGAGATTCGATGATCGCACTACCCACTCTGCCTGAACCTCTTGCCCAAGAGGCGGAGCGTCAACTTGACGCCCTTCAGCAAGCGTTTTCTCAAGCTGAATTAGCGGCCTTGCCCCAACTCCTTGAACAGTGTAGCGGGGCACCTGAATGGGGCGCGTTTGAACGCCAGCTTCGCTTTGTTTTAGCCACCAGCGAGTTTGTCGCACAAACCTGTATTCGCCACCCGGATCTATTGGCCGATTTAATCGCCACGGGCGCGTTATTTACCGAGCAAGCTCAGTCCGTGTTAAACGATTTGGCCGCCCAAATTGACGCGGCTGAGGACGACACCAACTTGGATCGGTTACTGCGGCGCTCTCGCAACCGAGCCATGGTGCGTATTATTTGGCGAGACTTTACCCGCTTGGCCGACACCGAACAGACGACTTCAGAGTTGTCTCGCCTAGCTGACACCTTAATCCAGGGCAGCCTGAACTGGCACTACCGGGCACTGGCAGCGCGCTTCGGTGAGCCCAAGGGGCGACATTCAGGTGATACCCAAGCCATGGTCGTGCTCGGTATGGGCAAGCTGGGGGCGCTTGAGTTGAATGTGTCCTCCGATATCGATTTGATTTTTGCCTACCCCGAGGCGGGGGAAACCAATGGCGAGCGAAAAAATTTAACCAACCAGGAATTTTTTGTTCGACTGGGGCAAAAACTTATTCAATCGCTGGACACCCAAACCGCGGATGGCTTTGTGTTCAGGGTGGATATGCGACTGCGCCCGCACGGGCAAAGCGGGGCGCTGGTACAAAACTTTGATGCCCTGGAAGGGTATTACCAGTCTCAGGGGCGCGACTGGGAGCGCTACGCCATGATTAAGGCCCGCCCCGTGGCTTGGACGGCGGGAGGCGAGGCGGCCTGTGATGAGTTGATGAATATGCTGGCGCCTTTCACTTATCGTCAGTATGTAGATTTCGGGGCAATCGAAGCGCTGCGCGATATGAAGGGCCTGATTAACCGGCAAGTACAGCGCAAAGGCATGGATATGGATGTAAAGCTGGGGGAAGGCGGCATCCGCGAGGTAGAGTTTGTGGTGCAGTTGTTCCAGCTTATTCGCGGCGGGCGCGAGCTGGAGCTGCGCGAGCGCCAGGTGTGCAAATTGTTGCCCATGCTGGAGGCGCAGGGGTATCTGCCCGATGGCAGCGGTGTCGCACTGCACCGAGCGTATCTCTTTTTACGCAATACCGAGCACGCTATACAAGGTTACCAGGATCGGCAAACTCAGTCGCTGCCGATGGACGAGCAAGGGCAGTTGCGTCTAGCCGTGGTGATGGGCTTCGCCGACTGGCCGAGCTTTTTTACTGAACTCAACGCGGTGCGTACCACGGTTAACGAAGAGTTCCAGGCCGTGATCGCCGACCCCGATCAGGAGCAGTCGCTGGATGATGGTGAGCTGAATGAGTGGCGTGCCTTATGGGATGAGTCACTGCACGGGGCCGAGGCGATAGAATTTTTGGCTGCCCAAGGCTGCGACGATGGAAAAACGATACTGGCACTGTTGGATGGGTTGAAAAACTCGCGACAGGTCATCGCGATGCAGGCCTCCAGTCGCAGTCGGTTGGATCAATTTGTGCCTCGGCTCTTAATTGGCCTTGCCGGCGAGTCAGACATAGCTTACGCCGATACGCTCAAGCGAATTTTGCCTTTTGTCGAGTCAGTGGCCCGGCGCAGCGCTTATTTGGTACTGCTGGTGGAAAACCCCACCGCACTGGCTCAATTGGTACATTTGAGTGCGGCCAGCCCCTGGATTGCCGATCAGTTGGCCCAGCACCCGATATTACTCGATGAGTTGCTGACGCCCGAGAGCCTCTACACGCCGCCCGATAAAGACGCCTTGGTGGATGAACTCAGGCGCGAATTGCTTAGGTTTGGCTGGGACGACTTGGAAGGTCATATGGAAACCCTGCGTTACTTTCGCAGCGCCCATGCCTTGCGGGTGGCGGCGAGTGAGGTGACCGGTGCCTTACCACTGATGAAGGTGAGCGATTATTTAACAGATTTAGCTGAAGTTATCCTCGAGCATGTGCTGGCGCTGGCGTGGGAGCAAATGACCGCGCGCCACGGCTACCCGTGCACAGCTTCTGGCGAGGAGGAGCGAGAGCCGAATTTTATAGTGCTCGGTTACGGTAAGCTCGGCGGCATTGAGCTGGGACACGGTTCGGATTTGGACTTGGTGTTTGTGCACGACAGTGATGCATCAGGCTCTACCAGTGGTGAAAAGTCGGTCGATAACCTGACGTTCTACACCCGCTTAGGGCAGAGGATTATCCACATATTGGATACGCAAACCATGTCGGGCAAGTTGTACGATGTCGATATGCGTTTGCGGCCGTCTGGGAACTCGGGCATGTTGGTGACCTCACTCGATGCGTTTGCGAAGTATCAGCGTACCGAGGCCTGGACCTGGGAGCATCAAGCGCTGGTGCGTGCCCGCGCGGTCGCCGGCAAAACAGACTTGGCGGACCGCTTTGCGCAGGTGCGCAGTGAGCTTTTATGTCAGCCGCGAGAAATCCAAAAGCTGCGCCAAGATGTGATCGAAATGCGCGAAAAAATGCGCGGGCACCTCGGTAGCGGTACAGATAGTGGCAAATTTCACCTCAAGCAGGACAGTGGTGGTATCGTCGATATCGAATTTATGGTTCAATACGCCGTTTTAGCGTGGGCCCAAAAAGCGCCCTCGCTCACCCGGTACACGGACAATATCCGCATACTCGAAACCCTTGAGAGTGAAGCATTGCTGACCGATCAAGCCGTTTCGCAATTGATTGAAGCCTACAAGGCCTATCGATCCACCGGTCACCGTCTTGCGCTACAGCGCCAAGAGGCGGTATTGCAAGGTAGCGACGTTTTCGCACAGGAGCGAGAGCAAGTTACTGGGCACTGGCGACAGTTGATGGTCGGCGCCACAAATTAATGGGCGTGCTAACGAGCATCGACCTTTCCCCGAATGACAATTGAACTGTTTAGGAGTTGGCTATGTCACTTGCCGATCGCGATGGCGTAATTTGGCTGGATGGCGAACTGGTACCTTGGCGCGATGCACGGGTGCATGTACTGACCCACACCCTGCATTACGGCATGGGCGTGTTCGAAGGCGTGCGTGCCTATGAAACCGCAGAAGATGGCACTTGTATTTTCCGTCTGCAAGAGCACACCGATCGTTTGTTCCGCTCGGCGCATATCATGCGCATGAAAATGCCTTTTGCCAAAGATGTGTTAAACGAAGCGCAGAAACTGGTGGTGCGTGAAAATGGCTTGCACGAAAGCTATTTGCGTCCCATGGTATTTTACGGTTCAGAAGGCATGGGCCTGCGAGCCGATAACTTAAAAACCCACGTTATGGTTGCCGCCTGGGACTGGCCCTCGTATATGTCGCCGGAAGCGCGTGACTTGGGTATAAAAGTGCGCACCTCAAGCTATACCCGCCATCACGTGAATATATCCATGTGTAAGGCCAAGGCAAACGGCCACTACATTAATTCATTGTTAGCCCTGCAAGAAGCTTTGGATAGCGGCTGTGAAGAAGCCTTGTTGCTGGATAACGAAGGTTATGTGGCCGAAGGCAGTGGCGAAAACGTCTTTTTGATTCGCGACAAAATTATCTACACCCCAGAGCTGACCTCTTGCCTGGATGGTATTACCCGTAACACCATCTTCAATTTGGCTGCCGAGTGTGGATACGAGGTGCGGGAAAAACGCATAACCCGCGACGAAGTCTACGTGGCCGACGAAGTTTTCTTTACCGGCACCGCAGCTGAGGTTCTGCCTATTCGCGAGCTGGATGGCCGCATGATTGGTGAAGGCAAACGCGGCCCTATGACCACCGAGTTGCAAGCGCTGTATTTCGATGCTGTTAAAGGACGTTTGCCCCAGCATAAAGATTGGTTGGCACCGGTAAAATCGTAATTGGCCTGAAAAGCTTGTCAGTGTGACGTTGTAAATCTACCCCCATTGATGATGGGCGAGCACAATGGCAAGCTCTTTCGAGTCCGGTTTTCTGATATTGGGGCAGCACAGAAGCTCTTATGCTGAAAGTCTGAATTTGTGAGTCTACACCTTAGGTGATGATGCTTAGCGGTGTATTTTTTGTGCTGCCTTGATCGGTGCGGTGGTGTAAATAACTCAACAGGGACTTTAAATTGAGTGCGCCGCAGGCGCGGTAAGTCGAGCAACTCGCTGGCATATTGGGAGATACAAATTTTAGGTTTTGGCTAACTTGATATGGCAGTCACTGAGCAAGGCTTACCCGTGAGCCGAGTGGATAAATTCAAAACGCCAGTCATATTCGTACATTCGCAAGATGTCATTGTTCCACTTAGGCAGCCATTAACCCTGTACCAAGCCCTAAAAAGTTGGTAAATAAGTGCAGAGAGTGGAGTTGAGAGGCGATGATCATTATTTGCCTTAAGGTGAAACCCGCCTAAAGGCGCTTAACGCAATCATTGCGTTTGTGCGCAAGTATATCTAATTACTAAAAGGCTATTATGTCTACTTCGGATATTCAATCACCGAACAAAACTTCGGATACTGGCTCGCTTAGGGTCTACCTGCGTTTGCTTGCCTATATCAAACCACATTGGTTAAGTTTTTTAATCAGCGTGTTGGGTTTTATTGTGTACTCCGCCTCACAGCCTGCCATGGCGCAGTATATGGAGTATTTGCTTAACTTTATTGAAGCCGAGGCGCGTGGCCCCTTGTGGCAACCATCGGTCATTATCGTCGCTATTATTTTTGTAAGGGGTTTGGGCGGCTTTGTTGGCAATTTTTATATCGCCAAAGTTTCTTTTCGAATTGTTGATACATTGCGGGTGAAACTGTTTAACCACATGGTGTACCTGCCAGGTGAGTTTTATGAGCGCAACGATTCGGGCCAGTTAATCTCGTTGATTAACTTTAATATCAATAATGTAACCACCGCCTCCACTCAGGCTTTAAAAACAATCATACGCGAAGGCACAACCGTTGTGGCGTTGTTGAGTTACCTGTTTTATAAAGACTGGGTGCTGACTTTGTTGATGATGGGAGTGGTGCCCGTTATTGCTGTGCTAGTGGGCTTTGTGGGTAAGCGCTTGCGCCGACTTAGTTCCAAGGTGCAGCACAGTATGGGGGATATTACTCAGGTCACCTCCGAAATGGTCAGCGGTTACCGAGTGATGCGTAGCTTCGGCGGTGAAGAATATGAAAAAAATCGCTTTGCCGGTGCCAGTTGGCGCAATTATTTGCAGAATATGAAAATTGTATTGACCTCCACACTCAATACCCCGTTAATTCAAATATTAATTTCACTGTCCATGGCAAGCCTGTTATGGGTGGCTTTGGGGCAAATGCAAATTCAGGATGCAGGTGCTTTTGTGGCCTATTTTCTTGCGGTTGGTATGGTGCTTAAACCCATGCGCCAGTTGAGTGAAACTGTGCCTTTGATACAAAAAGGCGTGGCGGCGGCCGACAGCATTTTCCAAGTGTTGGATGAGGCAACGGAGTCAGATACGGGCGATTTGGTGCCAAAAACTGTTCACGGACGGGTCGAATTTAAGGATTTGAGCTTTCGTTATCGGGGCAGTGATCGCGAGGCGTTAAAAAATATCAATTTAACGGTGGAGCCGGGCCAGGTGGTGGCGCTGGTAGGACGATCCGGCAGTGGTAAGTCAACGCTGGTAAGTTTGTTGGCACGCTTTTACAGTGGCGCCCAGGGCCGTATTTTGGTTGATGGCGCCGATATAACAGAGTTTTCTTTGCGAGGGTTGCGCGCCCAAATTGCTTTAGTGACTCAGCAAGTGGTGCTTTTTAACGACACCGTGGCCAATAACATTGCCTACGGCGCTCTCGATACAGCGACAGAGGCAGACATTAAACAGGCTGCCGATCTTGCCTTCGCGACTGAGTTTATCGAACAATTACCGCAAGGCTTTAACAGTTTTATAGGTGAGAGCGGATCAAAATTGTCTGGTGGCCAGCGTCAGCGTTTGGCAATTGCTCGCGCCATTTTAAAAGATGCCCCTATTTTAATCTTGGATGAAGCTACCTCTGCACTCGATAATGAGTCTGAGCGCTATATTCAAAATGCCTTGGAGTCAGTTTCTAAGGGGCGTACTACCTTTGTTGTCGCACACCGCTTGTCCACGATTGAAAAAGCCAATCTGATTGTGGTGATGGATCAAGGAGAGGTTGTGGAGTCAGGGACCCATGCAGAATTAATAGCGAAGCAGGGGTATTATGCAAGGCTACAAAGTGCCAATCAGTCTGATTCCTTGACTCTATAAGCAATGAGCGGGCATGAAAAGTTTGATGATGATGGGCATTTTATTTTTTAATTGACCAAATACGACTGCTATTTGCGCCACGATTGAGTCCCCACCTATGGTTTGCATAGGTGGGGGCAAAAAGAGCGACGCTTTAGCGCTCTCCTCTCCCAATACAATAGTAAGTAAACCCTTTCGCTGTCATCCGGCTAGGATCATATAAGTTGCGCCCATCAAACACGATTGGGTTTGTCAGCTCTTTTTGAATTAGGTCAAAGTCCGGTGAGCGAAAGGCCTGCCATTCGGTCATAATAATCAAGGCGTCGGCGCCGTGTAGTGCGCTTTCTTTGGTGCCGCATAAGCGCAGACTTTGTGAGTTGCCATAAGCATGTTGAATCTGCTCCATGGCCTCGGGGTCGTAGGCCTGCACCTTGGCGCCGGCCTCCCAAAGTGCCTCCATTACCACCCGCGCTGGGGCTTCACGAATATCATCGGTATTGGGTTTAAAGGCCAGTCCCCACAACGCAAAAGTTTTACCGTTTACGTCGCCATAATGCTTCAATATTTTTTGCACTACAATTTGTTTTTGCGCGGCGTTACGTTGCTCTACTGCTTTAAGCAACAAGCTATCAAAGCCAATATCGTCCGCTGTACGAATCAGTGCCTGTACGTCTTTGGGAAAGCATGAGCCACCGTAGCCCGCGCCGGGGTAAATAAATTGGTAGCCGATGCGCGGGTCGCTGCCTATGCCCTGTCGTACCGCTTCAATATCGGCGCCCAGGCGGTCGGATAGATTGGCAATTTCGTTAATAAAGCTGATTTTGGTGGCCAGCATGCAGTTGGCGGCGTACTTGGTCAGCTCAGCGCTGCGCACGTCCATTACCATTACTTTGCCGTGTTTGCGCTCAAAGGGTGCGTACAGCTCACGCATGACTTCTTCGGCGTAGTTGCTATGGGTGCCGATAATAATCCGGTCGGGGCTCATACAGTCGTGCACGGCCGAGCCTTCTTTTAAAAACTCGGGGTTAGAGACTACATCAAAGGCAATATCTTCGTCCCTTGCCTTGAGTGCCTCGGCGACACTGATTTGCACCTTATCTGCCGTACCGACAGGCACAGTGGATTTGTTCACAATAACCTTGCGTTCGGTCATATGCTCGCCAATGGTCTTGGCGACCGCCAGCACATGTTTTAAATCGGCCGAGCCGTCTTCATCTGGCGGGGTGCCCACGGCGGTGAAAATGATCTGTCCATGGTTAACACCCAAAGTGTGATCGGTGGTAAATTCTAGTCGTCCCGCCTTAGAGTTTTCAATGACAAGTTCTTCCAGTCCTGGCTCGTAAATCGGCACATGCCCTTGGTTAAGCTGCGCTACCTTATTCTCGTCCAGGTCTACGCAAATAACATTGTTGCCCATCTCGGCCAATACGGCCCCCTGAACCAAGCCGACATAACCGGTGCCAAAAATCGTAATCTTCACAGTGAGCCCTTTAAGATTGTGCAATTTGTTGCGTCATATTACCGATTGGTAAACTCTGCGCAAGCCAAAAATAGAAGGTAAGAGCGAAATGTGACAAAAATATGTCAAATGCAGCACTTGGGCATGATTACTGACTCATTCCCCTGCTTTAGCGGGGTAAATAAGTTGTGGGTTATGTGGTGCTTTTTGATAACGGGGTGTAGTGGTCTCTTTTGGTACTTTAGTATCGTAATTTATAGTAGCTTGACCAGAGTTGCAGGCTTATAAAATAAAGTGATTGGCAGGTTCCGGGTTGTTATAGCTTTAAATCGGCCTTGATATACTCCAGATTAAATCCAATTTCCAAATAAAATGGATTTGATAATTTATGATCTTTGTCGTGGGGTGGTTTCTTTATGTCTACGAACTTGCTTGATTAACAAATCTCCTTTTGATGGGCTCTCTAAGGTTTAGTCATTGGTGATCGAGGTGTGGCATTTGTAATGCACTTTGTTTTTTTGAGGCCTCTGGCGGGCGGGCAGCTATTTAGTGGTTGAGGCTGTTTACGGGGTGAACGATAGTCAAATGTTGGCCCTGCAGGTTAATATATATCCGGCTTTGCCCCATTGTTTTTCTGCGAATTTAAGGGCCTTACTCGACAGTCGAGTGATGGCTTCTGTCGGTTGCTTACACTTTAGCCCACTTCATGATTAACCTTGTTTACGATAAATTATACTTGTTCAGCGGCGTGTTCAAGATCAGTGGTAGGGGGGGGGCACCAATATTGGCCTTAAAATGCACTCGCTATAAGTCACAAAAAGGTGCCGCTCTAGATTAGCATGGGCTAATGACGGTGATACAATAGCGAACTCCGCCACTTGTTTGGTGACATCTAGGCGCGCAAAACTGCCGTATGTTGCCGTGATGATATTGGCGTGGGATTCATTAATGACGCTCACCCCCAGATGGTGGCCAAACCCAGGAGCAATCTGCTTGAAGCTCACCGTAATTATGACCACCTACAACTCGCCCGAATGGTTAGAAAAAGTGTTGTGGGGTTACAGCGTACAGACGCACAAAGATTTCGATATTGTTATTGGTGATGACGGTTCAACCGAGCAAACCCGGGAGACAATCGACCGGCTCCGCCGCGACACTGGTTTGACGATCACCCATTTGTGGCAAGAAGATGAAGGCTTTCGTAAGTGCCGAATTCTCAATAAATGCATACGCGAGGCGTCGTCAGAATACTTGGTGTTTACCGACGGTGATTGCATACCTCGTAGCGATTTCTTGGCGGTGCATGCCAGTCGGGCCAAACCCGGTACCTACCTGTCGGGTGGCTATCATAAGTTGCCAATGAGCACGAGCCAGGCTATCACCCAAGATGATATTGTTGCTGGGCGCTGTTTTGAGCTTGCCTGGCTAAAATCCCACGGGCTGGCCTCGAGCCATAAGAACCTTAAGCTGACGGCCACGCCGTTTCAGGCGTCTATTTTGAATAGCATTACTCCAACCGCTTGTAACTTCAAAGGCTCTAATGGGTCGGTTTGGAAGCAAGACGCTCTCGCGGTGAACGGATTTGATGAACGCATGCCCTGGGGCGGGCTGGATCGGGAGTTTGGAGTGCGCCTGACCAATTCGGGTATTCGGCCTAAGCATGTTCGTTACGACGCCATCGTTGTGCACCTCGATCATGCCCGCGGCTATAAATCACCCGAGCAAGTGGCGCAAAACAAGGCGTTGCGGATCAAAAGTGAAAGAGAGAAGTTGACGCGTACCGATTATGGGATTGCTCAGTTATGAGCCCCCTTTGATGATTAGTATGGGGGCGGGCAGCTCACTGCCAAGCTAAGGGGCTGGGCATTTCTTTTGTGTGAATCCGTGTCCAACAAAGGACTCTAAAGGTGAATGCCCTGAATGGCGAGGCACGCACAGTGCAGTAGATTGATTATTCGGTAGTTGGCCTTATCATGTTGATTTTGAGCGTCCACCTCTTTAGTAGGAGGGCTTTGCGTTATTTCTTACCGGTCCATTTCTGCTGCCGTCTTCCTGTCGACCCCAGAACCAGATGAATATCATTGGCAGCCAGAAGTACAGCCAAATGGCTTTGATCGAGCTGATGGCGGTGTGACCGCTGGTCAACGTCAACAGCACTACCAACGCTACAATACCCACAAGGTGCCACTTGGCAATACTGGGCGCTGCGCTTTTGACGATAGCCCGCAAAACAAGCCCAAATACCCCGAACAGGCAGGCCGCGCCAATCAACCCCGTTTCTACTAGGGTGCCTAGATATAAGTTATGCGGATGGAAAACCGGAATGTTATTGGGGATCCAGTAGTGCTCTGCGGCCGGGGTGTTCTCCGGTGACGTGCCGGCGCCGAAGCCCCACCACCAGGATTCTGGTGGGTGTAACATATAACCTTTCCAAATTTCTAACCGATAGGAAAACCCGCGTTCGAATAATAGCTCGGACAAGCCATCTGGCCCGCGAAGTAGAAAAAGGGCAATGCTGATTATTGCCAAACCCACTAAAGTCGGGATGATTAATCCTGCTCGAGGGCCGCGCACAAGGTGTAGGGTGCCCACAAAAGTCCCGTAACACACCAGCGCGCCAAGCGGTGCGCGGCTACCGGATAGTACGATAGACAGAACCATGGCGATGAAGGTGGCGATCAGTAGTCGGTGGTCCCAGCGCTCGGCTGCAGAGCTGCGGGTCATTAGAAAGTGTCCGAGAGCAAAATATACCAATAATACCGAGGCCGCTTGCACAGGGTTGTGCAGTGCGCCCAGACCCGACAAACGTCCGTTGAATTGCTGGCCCAATGCGAATAAGAGTATGCCCCCACAGGCACCGATCAGAGTCAGTATCAAAAAGCAGCGTGCCCACCAGTGTGGTCGTTCTAGTATCCGCGGCAGCCAGAGGTAGAAGGCAACAAGCCCGAAGCTGATCTCCGCTCCCCAGCGCAGCGCGCGTAAATGTCCGTCGATTGGACCCAGCCCTACCACAAAGGTGGTGGTGGAGGCGTAGAGGGCGAAAAGGGCGGACAATAACAGCAAGGGGTCCTTCCACGGCAATTCTAACCGACGAGAGAGCAGCACGATTAAGCTAGCCGGTATGACAATCAGGTGAAAGAAATTTTTGTACAGCTCCTGCTCGGGGGAGAGCACCGTCAGAATCAACCAGATCACACACAGTGTGGGCATTCGCTGTGCCACCTGATCGGGAAATGAGGTGCGGGCCTGTGTGGTCGCGTTAGTATGCTGCATCAGTTGGTCGGTTCCGTTCATTGCTGCTCCGGGACCTGATCGGCCAGCCTCTTTGCGTCCAGACTGGCGGCATCATTGAGTTGCGTCAGTAGCTGGCGCAGAGGAGCGGTGTTGTTGCGCAGGACACTGCTCATTGGGTGTTCTCTCTCAACCAGGATTGCAAGCGGCGCAGGGTCGTGCGTACACCTGTGTTGGCGCGGCTACCGTTGTAGCGGCCTTTACTGACATGGCGTATGCGGTAAACACCGGGAATGGGGAGTGGCTCGCCCTGGCTGTGTATTAGCCAGCGAAATGCCCGGTCTTCGTGGCATTTGGCAAACTGCTCAACCGGCTGCTGATACAGTTTGATGGCGCGGCAGTAGCCGACGGCACGGCAGACATCACCGTGGGCAATTTGCAGTGGCCCGGTGGCTTTAGAGGGAAATTGAGTCGTGAAAGACGAGGTGTCGATATTCAATACCTGCGGATCGCCTGCTCCGGTTGTTAGCATAGGGTTATCTTCGGCGAGTAGTTCAGTGCAGCGCTCCTGCTCGGGAAATACTAGGGCATTTTGCCGTCCCTGCAGCTGCTCGGCCAAGGTATCCAGACACCCTTCGCGGAACATCAGATCGCAATCGGTAAACCAGACCCAGTCGGCCTGGGTTTGCAGTGCGGCTTGGTTGCGGCCGATAGCGCGTCGGAAAAGCTGTTGGCGAGGTAATGGTTGCCAGTTCCATGTCACACCGGGTACGGTTTGCTCGGCAAAAAAGCTCAGTAGACGCTCGGTTTGTTTGTCGTCGGGGCAGTAGAATACCGTCATGGTCACCGACAGCTTGCGGGGTGGAAAAAGCACAAGAGAGCTAAGCTGATAGGCGAGAAAATGTGAGTAATTCCAGCAATGGCTTACCACTTCCAAACTCAGGGGGCCGGTTTTTGCGGTTCTGGAGGAGACCGGTGGCAGGTTGGGCTCGAACCATTGTGAGGGCACCCAGCCACTAGCGGCCAGTCGGAAGAAGGCTAGACGAAGTGTTTCATACATGCAGAAAACCCATGCGGTCACTCATTGGGGTAAGTCAAAGGTCGGGGATTCTACCACACAGTGAGGGGGGAGGGGGCAGAGCAATATACTCGTGCCGCTGTATGGGCGGTGCGGGTATAGAGCGTATAGCTAAAAATTCCCCACAAGAGGCAATTGTCAGCGATATCCGCATATCAGCGCGTCAAAAAAGGGTGTGGAAGAGCCTGTGTTGGTTGGCCAGTGCTTCACAAGCCCTCGTTGTAGACGATTGAGGTTGGCCCGTTTCCAGGCGGTTGACTCGGGGCTGGCCGTGCGCAGCGCACCGCGGTCAAAATCAATCAAATATACCTGCCCCGAGTCGGGGTTAACTAATACATTTGTGGCGTTGAGGTCGGCATGGTAGACCCCAGCATCGTGAAATTGACGAATACATTGCCCCGCAGCTTCCCACAGTGGCCGATCCGCCTTGTCATTCAGTGTCAGTAGTGAGCGGGTGCCGGGCAGCCGCGCCACAATAATGGCGGCGCGGTAAACGAGGCCCGTGCGGCAGTAATGTGCGGCGATTGGCTTTGGTACCGGCAGCTGCCGAGCGTACAGCGTCTGCAATAGTTTATATTCGTTGATCGAGCGCACCGATGGCTCACCTAGGTATAAAAAGGCGTCTTTGATTAGCTTGCCGGGTAAGCCGCCACGGCGGTAGTGGCGCAACACCCACTGCTCGCCGCTCGCCGTGTTTACAAACCAGGCTGAACCGCGGCCGCTGCCGGAAACTGAAACTGCAGACTGGCCCCAGGCACGGGGTTCAAAGCTATCCAGTTGAATGGTGGTGCTAGTGCCAGTGCTTACCAGTGCGTGGTGATGGTCGCTGTCGATTCGTCGGTGAGATAGCTTAGTCATGGCTGGGCGATTGCGGCTCCAGGGTGAATGTCGGACGTTGTTGCGCCGCTCGAGAAAGACATCTATGACTCATTTTCCAGCAGCTGAATGCGATGGAACTTTATTCAACAATTTAAGTGCCATCCATGTTCCGGTCTGTTCAGGCATTGTAAAACGCCCGATACCATTGAACAAACTGGGAAACACCCTCGTCAACAGTGGTCATCGGCTGGTAGTTAAAATTCGCAACCAAGTCGGCAACATCAGCATAGGTGTCTGGAACATCGCCCGGTTGCATGGGCAGTAATATTTTCTCTGCCTTCATGTCTAATGCCGATTCCAGAGCGCTGATGTATTGCATAAGCTCAACCGGCTTTTGGTTGCCAATATTATAAATTCGCCATGGGGCTGTACTGCTGCCGGGGTCGGGATTTGCTCCGCTCCAGTCGGGGTTAGGCTGCGCGGGCTTGTCTAGTACTCGAATAATGCCCTCGACGGTATCATCGATGTAAGTGAAATCCCGGCGATGCTTACCGTAGTTAAACACTTGAATCGGCTTGCCCGCTAATATCGCTTCGGTAAATTTAAACAAAGCCATATCCGGGCGTCCCCAAGGACCGTATACGGTAAAAAACCGCAGCCCCGTGGTGGGCAAGTCATATAGGTGGCTATAGGTATGTGCCATCAGCTCATTGGATTTTTTGCTGGCGGCGTACAGGCTTAGAGGGTGGTCGACATTATGGTGTACGGAAAAGGGCATTGTCTCGTTTGCACCATAAACACTGGAGCTGCTCGCGTAGACCATATGCTCAACACCGTGGTGTCGACACCCCTCAAGCACATGGGTAAAGCCGAGGATGTTAGAGTCAATATAGGCAAGAGGGTTCTCAATAGAGTAACGAACTCCCGCCTGAGCGGCCAGATTGACGACTCTATTCGGTTTATATTGGTTAAAGATTCTTTCAACCTCAGCCCTGTCGGCTAGGTCTACTTTCTCGTGCGTGTACTTTTCATTGTGTAGGTGACGATCTAATCGTGCTTCTTTTAGTTTTGTATCATAATAGTCGTTGTGATTGTCGACACCAATCACCTCATGGCCTCGCGCGAGGAGTTTTATCGCTAGTGCTGAGCCAATAAACCCTGCCGTACCTGTTACCAAAACACGCATAAATTTCCCGGAAAAATTAACATAAAATATCCAGGCAGCCCGCTATATCTCAAGTCGATTCGGGCTGCTGCTGCCCCCCCTCCCTTATATCAGTCGAGTCTTTTCACCCCGCTTGGTTACGGTATGTGACCTGAGTAAATCATCAGCTAGTACACCATCGAGAGGCGCCGCCGGGGGGGTAATTGAGGCTTAGAAACTCCAGTGGCTGATAAATCGCTTTCGACGAAGGACCGATAGATAACAGTATATGGAGATTAGTATGCAGACATTAAATCTACATCAGCCTTGCTTTAATAATGACACAAACATGAGTGTCTTACCAATGTTGAGCGGCTTGCGCCAAGTTGTTGGCCAGCAAAAATAATGCGAGTTTAATCGGAGGCTGGTTCGCTTGATTTTTAGCTGAGGGCTAGAGGAGTTTGATGACTTGCACGTTATCGGGTAGACGACTGGCTCCAGCCTTTTCTATAGTATCAAGGTAAGTTTGCCAGTAATGATGGTGATGTAGACAAAAATCATGCAGCAGTGGCCAGGTGTATATGCCACTGTCATGGCCATCACTAAAAGTGAGCTTTACCCCGTAATTGCCCACCGGCTCAATCTTTGAAATACCGACTTCAGACTTGCCGGTTTGTAATTGCTCCTGTCCTTTGCCGTGTCCTCGCACCTCAGCACTGGGCGAGTGCACTCGCAAAAACTCCGCACTTAAGCGATAGCTTGCTTCGCCGTAGTGAAGTTCAAGCTCGGCAGCGTCGCGCAGTAATTTGATTTTGGTCGGCGTCATTTCTCAGTCTTTTGGGTAGTGGCGTGGTGCGGCAAGCCGCACCAGCTGGGGGTTACAATATATAGCGGCTAAGGTCTTCGTCTTGGGCCAACTCGCTCAGATGGCTATCAACATAGGCCCCATCAATCGTGAACGCTTTGCCATCACTACCGGCATCAAACGAAATGTCTTCCAGTAAGCGTTCCAGTAGCGTATGCAATCGGCGCGCACCAATGTTTTCGGTACGCTCGTTGACCTCATAGGCGGTTTCTGCAATACGGCGGATACCGTCTTTGGCAAACTCGATCTCCACCCCTTCGGTTGCTAGCAAGGCTTGTTGCTGCTCGGTTAGCGAGGCACTTGGTTCAGTGAGTATGCGCTCAAAGTCATCCGGGGTCAGTGCGCTTAACTCTACCCGAATAGGCAATCGCCCCTGCAGCTCCGGTATCAGATCGGAGGGCTTGGATAAGTGAAAAGCGCCCGAGGATATAAACAAGATATGATCAGTTTTGACCATGCCGTGTTTGGTGCTTACCGTGCAGCCTTCAATTAAGGGCAGTAAGTCGCGTTGTACACCCTCGCGTGAGACATCGGTACCGCCGCTTTCGCCGCGCTTGGCAACCTTGTCGATCTCGTCGAGAAAGACAATGCCATTTTGTTCTACCGATTCAATGGCCGTGGCTTTAATGTCATCGTTGTTGACGAGCTTGGCTGCCTCTTCCTCTTCCAGTGCTTTTAATGCCTGTTTTACCGGCATTTTACTGGTTTGCTTACGATCGTTGGACATGGAAGAAAACATATTTTGCAGCTGATTGGTCATGTCTTCCATGCCAGGGGGCGCCATAATTTCTACGCCGACCGGTGTGGCCGCTAAATCAATTTCAATTTCTTTATCGTCCAGCTCACCTTCACGCAATTTTTTGCGGAAAATCTGCCGGGTATTGGCGCCGCTGTCGGCATCTTGTTCGCCGCGCGCCTTGGGTAATAGGGCGTCGAGTACGCGCTCTTCCGCCGCTTCGGCTGCGCTTAGTTGTACCCGTTGCATGGCACTTTCACGCTGCATTTTAATGGCGCTTTCTACGAGGTCGCGAATAATGGACTCGACATCGCGCCCGACATAACCGACTTCGGTAAATTTAGTAGCCTCAATTTTAATAAAGGGCGCGTTTGCCAGCTTGGCCAGTCGGCGGGCAATTTCGGTTTTGCCCACGCCGGTGGGGCCAATCATAAGAATGTTTTTGGGGGTGATTTCGCTGCGTAAGTCGGCATTGACTTGCATGCGGCGCCAGCGATTGCGCAAGGCAATAGCAACGGCGCGTTTGGCATTGTTTTGGCCAACAATGTGGCGGTCTAGCTCGTGAACAATTTCACGGGGCGTCATACTGGACATAGTGAGCTCGCAGTTAAAATTCCAGAGTTTCGATGGTGTGATTTTGATTGGTGTAGATGCAGATGTCACCGGCAATGCCGAGGCCTTTTCTGACAATATCCTCGGCGGCCATGTCGGTGTTGTCCAAAAGCGCTCTAGCGGCCGATTGTGCGAAAGCACCACCAGAGCCAATAGCGATTAAGTCGTCCTCGGGCTGAATGACATCACCATTGCCGGTAATAATCAGCGACGCCTCTTTATCGGCTACCGCCAACAGCGCTTCGAGTTTTCGCAGTGAGCGCTCGGTGCGCCAGTCTTTGGCGAGTTCTACCGCCGCTCGGGTGAGCTGGCCGTTATAGGCCTCCAGTTTGGCTTCAAAGCGTTCAAATAATGTAAAGGCATCAGCGGTACCGCCGGCAAAGCCTGCGATTACCTGACCGTTATAAAGTCGGCGCACCTTGCGTGCATTGCCTTTCATAATGGTGTTGCCTAAAGACACTTGGCCGTCACCGCCGATAACAACACTGTTGCCACGGCGCACGGAAAGAATAGTGGTACCCCGGTACTGTTCCACGAGTACTCCTTATACGATGTTCGGATGAATGTATAAATCTGATTTAAACAGTAATTGGGGGCAGCGCCGGACTATTTCAAGTTATCCGGCGCCGTGCTGAATGATTGTTGAGTTTGAATGGAAAAGCGAGTGGCTGGCTGTGCTTAGCTATCGGTTTTGCGTTTTAATACCAATGCGCTGTAGCGATTTGATACCAATGTTGAGCGCGCTTTGGCCATGCGGCTTTGATTGTCAAAGGGGCCAACCACCACCCGGTGCCACAATTCGCCACCGCGAATGGTGACTTGTTCAGTATGGGCGTCTAGGTTCAGTAAAATTAACTGCGCACGCAAGGCGTCGGCATCTGCAGCGCGCCGGAATGAGCCCACTTGCAGTAGGTACTCAACCGGCGTGCTGACGTTGGTTTCAATTTCGGCAGGCTCGGTAGCCGGTACGATTTCTTCACTCTCCTGCAAAAGTTTATAAAAATCGAAGCGCGGCTTGGGCAGCGTCTGTTCTGGCGCAGGCGTTGGCGCTTGCTCGGTCGCAGACTTTGGGGCTGGGCTGGTGGTGGCTTGGGCGGGGGCCTGGGGCTGTGGTGTTGGAGTAACACCTGCGAGATACACCAAAAAACTGATAAAAGCGCCCAACACAGAGCCGATAAAAAGCCATACCCACCAAGGGACTTGGGCCTTGGGGGCCGCTTTTTTGGCTTTAGTCGGCGGGCGTTTTTTCTTAGCGTAATCGCGGGTCATTAAGTTGGCTCTGAGCAAAAGCCGCTATTTTACGGCCGACGGTACTAGGGGGCAACGTGAAAGTGCTATTTGTTGGGGCGTCGAGCCATATTGTGTTCAGTTCTGGTCGTCGCAATGTCAAACAGAGCTGTGGTGACGAGCCGTAAGTTCAGTTGGTTTTGAGTGGTTTAGGATGATCGACTGGCCACAATTAGCTCATATCTTGTGGGTCTACATCAATAGACCAGCGCAAATGGCGTGGGGTTTTGATGGAGTCGAGGTGCTCGGCCAAAGCTCTGAGAAAGGCCTGTAGGGCGTGGCGGGAAGGGCCTCTGACTTGCAGTAGATGGCGATAACGCTGGCCTTTTTTCTCCATCAGGGCTGGCATTGGCCCCAGCATTTGCACCGCGTTTTGCTCCGCAAGTGGTGCCAGACTTTGCCTCAGCTGGTTGAGAAACTGATGCGGGCTGTCGGCTTCGGGGGCGTCGGCGCGGACCAGTGCGATGGGTAGAAAGGGCGGCATCTGACTCATTTGCCGCTCTTCCAGTAAGGTTGCGGCGAAGGCGGAATAGCCCTGCTGTATCAGTCGTTGGAGCAGCGGATGGTGGCGGTTTTGGGTTTGCAGAATAACCTCACCGCGCCGATCACCGCGCCCCGAACGCCCCGCAACCTGAGTAATGAGCTGCCCCAGGCGTTCGGGGCCGCGAAAATCCGCGCTCAGCAGGCCGCCATCGACATCGAGAATAATCGCGAGAGAAACCTTGGGGAAATGATGGCCTTTGGCCAGCATTTGGGTGCCGACCAAAATACAGGGTTCACCACTGTTGATGCGTGTAAACAGGTCTTCCAAAGCCCCTTTTTGGCGAGTGCTGTCGCGGTCAATACGCCAGACAGGCACGGAGGTGAAACGCTGATTCAAAGCCTGTTCACTGCGTTCGGTGCCCTGGCCGATTGGTTCTAAATGGTGTCCGTGGCAGCTTTCGCAAGTGCGCAAAATGGGGCGTTGAAAATCGCAGTGATGGCAATGTAAGTGTCGCGGGTTATGGTGCAGGGTGAGCCGCGCGTCGCAATTGGGGCAGTTGACCACCGCGCCACAATCCCGGCATTTTAACGCCGGTGCAAAGCCGCGCCGATTGAGAAAAACTAATACCTGGTTGCCTTGGGCTAAGTGCTGCTCAATGGCCAATAAGCTCTCGGCGGCTAAACCTTGGTGGTGATCACTGCTGTCGATGACGTTAATTAAAGGTGCCGCTTGACGATTGGCTCTGTGCCGCAATGGCAAGGCCTGAAAACGACCGGTGTTGACATTGTGCAAGCTCTCAAGCGCCGGTGTGGCCGAGCCTAATATCAGCGGTATGTTTAAATTTTTGGCGCGTACACAGGCAAGGTCGCGGGCCGAGTAGCGAAAACCATCTTGCTGCTTGAAGGAGGTATCGTGTTCCTCATCAATAATGATAAGCCCTGGGTTTTTCAATGGGGTAAACAGGGCCGAGCGGGTGCCAATGATAATGCTGGCTTCCCCGCTGGCAGCGCGCAGCCAACTGTTAAGCCGCTCGCGATCGTTGAGGCCCGAGTGTAATACGGCGACTGAGGCGCCAAATCGCCGTGCAAAACGCTTGATGGTTTGCGGGGTTAGGCCTATTTCAGGCACCAGTACGAGAGTTTGAGCCTGCTCAGCGCCTTCGCGTAAGCGAGCGATAGCTTGTAAATAAACTTCGGTTTTACCACTGCCAGTGGCACCGTCGAGTAAATAGGTCTGATAGCGCTCAAACGAAATGGCATCAAGAGCAGCCTGCTGTTCAGCGTTGAGGTTAAGGGGGGATTCGCTATTGGTTATAGGTGGCGCCGCGCAGGTGTGGGCCAAGCCCTTTTCTTGTAGGCGTAATAGGGCGTCGCGGGCAAAGCCTGCTTCTTTTAAAGCTTGCCACGTGGTTCCGGGCCGTTCGCGCAATTGGTGTAATAGTTGCGCTTGCTTGGGCGCTTTCGCTAAGGCGTTGTCTGGCAGGCCCAGTCCTTCGGTGGTGAGTTGCCAGCACTGCTCGGCGGTAGATAATTGTGGTGTCATGGCTGCCCCTTGGCGCAGCAATACCGGTAGGGCGGCCTGTAGAGCTTCGCCAATGGGGCACTGGTAGTAATCGGCTGCCCAAAGTAGCAGTTGCAGCAGTTCATCGTTGACCGCGGGGGTGGGGTCGAGCACCGTGGTAATCGGCTTTAGTCGGTCGGTCGGGGTGTCACTTTGGGATGCGTGCTTAAGCACAATACCAATTAATGTACGGTGGCCAAAGGGCACTTCGACCCGCGCGCCTATCGCTGTCTTGTGTTGCTCATTAGGCAATAAATAGTCGAATACGCGCCGCAGCGGAACGGGAAGGGCGACTTGTATGATACGCTGCGCGGTCATTGATGCGGTGGCCATTTATTGTGGATGAGTTGATTGACACTGCAATCTATCATATCGGGTGAATGAAAAAGCCCAAGTTCTAAGTGAGCATCATATTACGGTATTTAACCGCTCACTTCAGCCGTGTCGGATGCTGTGAGAAATCGTTTGAAAAATACACATTTTTCTTGATTTGGTCTCGGTCTGTGGTAGTATCGCCGCCCCTAAGCACTAACCAACCTGAGATACCGTGCTCGGCGCAGAGACTGATTCAGTTTTATGATCGGGTGGCGGTATACAACAAACGGGCAAATACCATGAAAGCAGATATTCATCCTAAATATGAAAACGTAACTGCAAGCTGCAGCTGCGGTAACAAAATTGAAACTCGTTCTACTCGCGGTGAAGATTTTCACATCGACGTTTGTTCTGAGTGCCACCCTTTCTTTACCGGCAAGCAGAAAGTAGTAGATACCGGCGGCCGTATCGATCGCTTTAATAAGCGTTTTGCCAGCCGTATCGGTGGTGGTAAGTAAGCGATTACTACACCGCAGCGAGCAAAAAAACCCGCCTTGAGCGGGTTTTTTTATGCCTGCTAATTCTACTGTCTTCGATTGCTCATCTAAAAAAGTTCTTCCGGCAGTATGTCGGCGTTGGTGTTGTCGCCCCCGGCCGATTCGGTATCTTTGGTTGCGGGTACCTCGCTTGCTCGAAAGATCTCGAAGATGGCATCGGGGTCGTTGGCGGCGGCGCGTTTACCCGTTTCAGGGTCAATACGTACCGTGACAATACCGTCGGGGCGGCGAGGGGGTACCTCGGGATGATCTTGCAATGCCTCGCGCATGTAGTTGATCCAGATGGGCAGTGCCGCCGTGCCGCCGTATTCGTTATTACCGAGGTTGGTATTGTTGTCAAAGCCGAGCCAGGTGATGGTGGTAATGTCTGGGTTGTAGCCGGCAAACCATGAGTCTCTGGGGCCGTTGGTGGTGCCGGTTTTGCCGGCAATATCGCCTCGCTCCAGAACTCTAGCCCGGCGGCCAGTGCCGCGCGCGATAACATCGCGCAGCATCGAGTCGGCAATAAAAGCGGTTTCGGCGCTGAGTACGCGCGGCGCGCGCGGTAAAGTGCGCTCCGAAGGCTCCTGATCAGAACCCTCCCCGCCCAGTAATTCCTCTAATGTTTGCGCTTCGCTGGCGGGCTCTTGGGGTGAATCTTGCTCCGCTAAAGACTGGCCCTCGCACTGACGGCAAACGGTTGCAGGGGCTGCTTCAAATAAAACAGCGCCATCCACATCCTCGATACGCTCAATCAAGTAAGGTGACACTTTAAAGCCACCGTTGGCGAGGGTGGCATAACCTTCAGCCAGCTGTAATGGTGTCACGTCGTGACTGCCGAGCGCCAAAGAAAGATCGTAGGGCAGAGCCTCGGCGTCGAAGCCAAAGCGGGCAATGCCGCGGTGGGCGGTCTGTATGCCGATGGAGCGCAATATACGAATAGAAACGAGGTTGCGTGAGCGGTACAGAGCGGTACGCATTCGCATGGGCCCCAGAAAGCTGCCGCCATCGTTGACGGGGCGCCAGGTGCCCTCCAGGCTGGCATCTTCAATCACAATAGGCGCATCGTTGATTATGGTGGCTGGGGTAAAGCCATTATCCAGTGCCGTCGTGTAAATAAAGGGTTTGAAGGAAGAGCCCGGCTGGCGGGTGGACAGCGTTACCCGGTTGAAATTGCTTTTATTGAAGTCAAAGCCGCCCACGAGGGACACAATGGCGCCGTTGTTTGGGTTAAGTGATATCAGGGCAGCCTCTGCCTCTGGCAGTTGGGCCAACTGCCAGCCGTTGTCGCTGGGGCGTACGCGAATTAGGTCTCCTGGGGAAAAAATATCCGCGGTAGTTTGCGGTCGCTTGCCGCGGTAATTTTCATCAATATAGGGGCGTGCACTCGATAAACCGTCCTCCCACTGTAATGTGTAAAGGCTACCATCGGCGAATAATATCTCAGCGCTCTGCTCATCGGTGCTGCTAACAACGGCGGGTTTGAGGCCGCCGTAGGTGCTTATGTCCGCCAGCTGCTCAATCCAAGTGTCGGGGTCTTCTAGTCCTAAATTAGCCTCGGGCCCGCGATAGCCGTGGCGTTGATCGTAAGTAAGGACACCTTCGACTAAGACTGCTTGAGCCACCTCTTGTAAGTGAGCGTTTACTGTTGTGTAAACACTGTAGCCATCGCTATACGCTTGCTTGCCGTAGAGTGTGACGGCGTGTTGACGGGCCATTTCTGCCACATGAGGGGCGTAGAGTTCTGGGCTGAGGCCGTGGTACTCGGCGCTTACCGGCTCTTTGACGGCTTGGTCGTGAGTGGTTTGGTCAATATGGCCGAGTTCAAGCATACGACCTAAAATCCAGTCGCGTCGGATCAGTGCTCGCTGAGGGTTTGCCAGCGGGTTGTAGGCAGAGGGTGCCTTGGGGAGGCCGGCAATCATGGCCCATTGAGCTAAGCTTAGGTCGTTGATGTCTTTGCCATAGTAGACATTAGCGGCGGCCTGTATGCCATAAGCGCGGTTGCCAAAGTAAATTTTGTTGCTGTACAGCTCTAAAATCTCGGCCTTACTCAGTTCGCGTTCAATTTGCAGGGCCAGCAAAATTTCATTGAATTTACGGGCGAAGGTTTGCTTAAAGGTTAAAAAGAAGTTGCGGGCCACCTGCATGGTGATGGTGCTGCCTCCGGATTGGATGCTACCCGTTTGCAATAATTGTGAAGCGGCTCGCAAAAGTCCTCTAATGGAAACACCGTTATGGTCGTAGAATTGGGCGTCCTCTGCCGAAAGCAGTGCTTTTACATATAACGGAGGAATCTTTTCATAGCTAATAGGGGTGCGTCGCTGTTCACCAAATTCACCAATAAGCTTGTTATCGCTTGAATATATACGCAGCGGGGTCTGTAATTTAACCTCCCGTAGCATTTGAACATCGGGCAGTTTGGGGGCCAAATACAGGTACAAACCGGCAAACGTGACGCCGGTCACACCGCATCCCGTGAGGAATAGCCAGAAAACGACTTTGATAAAAGAATATTTTTTAAGCATTTTTTCTATGGGAATTAGTGGGTTAGCGATATTTACCTTATTGGCGATGCATTATACGGGGTTTTTTCCTGTTTACATACGTACGTTCTTGTTGCAGGCTTAACTTAAAGTGCTATAACATAAACGACGGCTAAGTTACGGATATAGATAGAAAAATGGGCATTTTCGGGTTCCTTGATAAAAAGACAAAACCGGTGCTGGGGCTAGATATTAGCTCTACCTCGGTTAAGCTCCTGGAGTTGAGTCGCAGTGGCGACCGCTACCGGGTTGAAACCTATGCGGTCAGACCACTCCCGCCAAACGCCGTTGTTGAGAAGAATATCAACGACACTGATGCGGTGGCTGAGGTGATCCGAGCGCTGGTGAAACAGTCTAAAACCAAGCTGAAACAGGCCGCTGTTTCGGTGGCGGGTTCGGCTGTGATTACCAAGGTGATTGAGATGCAGGCCGGGTTGTCTGACGACGATCTTGAAAACCGCATTTATATCGAAGCCGACCAATACATCCCCTTTGATACTGATGAGGTCTCCATAGACTTCGAGGTGCAGGGCGAGTCCCCTAACGATCCCGAACAAGTTGAAGTGTTACTGGCGGCCTGCCGTACCGAGAACGTCGAAACCCGTGTGGATACGATTCGGCAAGCCGGCCTTGAGGAAGAGGTGGTTGATGTCGAAGCCTACGCGATGGAGCGGGCGTTCGAATTCATACTTGAGCAGTTAGAAGATCAAGATAACCAAGTGGTGGCCGTACTTGATGTGGGCGCCACCATGACCACGCTCAGTGTTTTAGTGGACGGCAAAACCGTTTATACACGCGAGCAATTGTTTGGCGGTCGCCAATTGACCGAAGAAATTCAGCGCCGTTATGGTTTGTCGGCAGAAGAGGCGGGGCTTGCCAAGAAGCAAGGTGGCTTGCCTGACGACTATGATTCCGAAGTGCTTGAGCCCTTCAAAGAGGCGGTGGTTCAGCAAGTGACCCGCTCGTTGCAATTCTTCTTCTCGGCCAGCGAATACAATGATGTGGACTACATCGTGTTGGCTGGCGGTGTCGCTTCAATGGAAGGGTTGAACGTGCTAATCGAAGAGAAACTGGGCACGCAAGCGTTGGTTGCCAATCCATTTGCCAATATGTCGGTCGCCTCAAGAGTCAATGCAGCGGCACTGGCTAACGATGCGCCCTCCTTGATGGTGGCTACTGGCCTGGCAATGAGGAGTTTTGACTGATGGCGACAATTAATTTACTCCCCTGGCGCGATAAGCACCGGGAGGAAAAGAAAAAAGAATTTATCGTAATTATGGTCATTGTCGCTGCAATTGCTGCGGTGATTGCGTTTGCTTGGATTTCTCATGCTAACGGCAAGGTGGATCATCAGCGCGAGCGCAACCAAATGCTCGATCGCGAGATACAGCAGCTGGATAAACAAGTGAAAGAAATTGAGCAGCTGCAGGCCCGGCGCGAAGAGCTACTAGAGCTGATGCGCTTAATTCGTGATTTGGAAGGGACGCGTTCGGTCATTGTGCACCAGTTCGACGATTTGGTGAGAGCTTTGCCTGATGGGGTCTTTTTGACTAAGTTGTCACGTCAGGGGGATGTGGTAAGTATTTTAGGCATCGCCGAATCAAACAATCGCGTGTCTAGCTTTATGCGAAACTTATCGGCATCGGATTGGTATGATGACCCCAGCTTGTCTTCTGTCGAAGTCGCACCTGAAGAGGGTGGGCAGGCAAACGCGTTTGAAATGACAGTGAAAGCCGTCGTCTCTGCCGAGCTGAGTGATGCGTCTGAAGAGGGGGCTAACTAATGTCTTGGAAAGATGCTATAGAACGGGCACGGGACTTTGATTACAGCGACCCTGAGCGCTTAGGTGTTTGGCCTCTACCGACTAAAATTCTAGTCTGCGTGCTGATTGTAGTGGTTATTATTTTTGCTGCTTACTGGTTTAAAGTGAAGCCGATTGAGCAACAGTTAACCTCGGAGCAAATTAAAGAGAGAGGACTGTGGGATACTTTCGAGTTAAAAGCGGCGCAGGCTGCAAACCTCGATGCCTATAAGGCACAAATGGAAGAAATGAAAGCTTCCTTCGAGTCTCTGTTGTCACGTTTGCCTACCGATACTGAGGTGGCCGGCCTTCTCGATGATATTGATGCGCGCAGTGTGGAAAGTGGTCTGGGTGATTTCAAACTGGAACTGCAGCCAGAGCAGGATGCCGAGTATTATGTAGAAAAGCCCATGGAGATCAATGTGCGCGGCGGCTATCATGATTTTGGTGGTTTTGTCAGCGGCGTGGCAGGTATGCCTCGGATTGTGACCTTGCATGACTTTACTATTGAGACGTCAGATGGCGGTGGCGATTTAAGCATGCAAATAACCGCAAAAACTTATTACTATCAGGGTGGGGAGCAAAACGATGCTGAATAAAACCTCCAAACTGATTGTACTGGCAATGGCTTTGGCGTTATCGGCTTGTGGTGGTGGCGATTTAAGTAAGCTGCGAGATAACATTGAAGAGACCAAGCGTCGGCCAGGTAAGCAAATTGAGCCTTTACCCGTGTTTAGGCCACTGCCGCCCTTTAGTTATACGGCGATGACAAAGCGCAGTCCTTTTGAGCGTCCAGTTGAAGAATTGGCGAGCGTCAAAGGCGGCAAGACGGTCGAGCCAGATTTATCTCGTCCTAAAGAATACCTAGAAAACTTCAGCATCACCAATATGGCTATGGTGGGTACTGTTGAGCAAAAAGGAACGCTTTGGGCGTTGATCGATACGGGACCAGGCGCCCAGCGCAGCGTGGAACCGGTAACAGTGGGGAATTATATGGGGCGTAATCACGGCGAGATTATCACCGCATCACCCAGTCAAATTGAGGTGATGGAGATCGTAGCCGACGGCGATGGCGGCTGGGTTGAGCGTCCTCGTATTATTAAATTAGAAGAAAAGGAATAGGCAGTCATGCGTGCTTTGTTCTTAGTGGGGTTCAAGATGAAATACTCTCTAGCGTTGTTAATGGTGTCCATGCTGGCTCCACTTGTAGGGGCTGCTACCCTAGACGATATTCGATTTGCTGAGCTACCAAATCAGCGCTTTGAAGTGCAGCTGAAGTTTAACGATGCGCCGCCCGAGCCCGATGGGTATACCATTGAAAGCCCAGCGCGCATTGTGTTGGATTTTCCAGATGTGGTGAGCAATTTAAGTGAGCGTCATTATCCGTTAGCTTTTGATAATGGTACTGGAGCTCTGGTGATGACAGGTTCAGGTCGCACTCGGTTAATTCTTAATCTTGAGCGGCTGTCTGGTTACGATACACGTATTGAAGGCAATACCTACTTCGTTGAAGTTGGGTCAGGTAGTGGCTCTGCAGATTTACAGGTTAGCGACAATAAATCTGGAACTGCGACTGCAGTGAGTAAACAGAGTAGTGCGAGCAGTGATCGCGAAATTGCGGCGGTCGATTTCCGTCGTGGTGAAGACGGAGAAGGGCGGATTATTGTCGACCTGTCTAACAGCTCAATCAGCGCTGATATGCGTGACACGTCAGACGGTGTGCGTGTGCGCTTTGCCAATACCTTTGTCGAACAAGCGTTGCGCCGCCGCTTGGATGTGGTGGATTTCGCTACACCGGTAAATGTAATTTCGGTGGATAACGACGCGGGTGATGCGATTATTAATATCAGTGCGCAAGGGGATTACGACTACCTTGCATATCAAACTGGTAATCGTTACGTCGTTAGTGTTAAACCGTTAACCGAGAAAGAAAAAGCTGAGCAGGAGCGCCTTTTTGAATACACCGGCGCCCGCTTGTCCTTTAACTTTCAAGATATTGAAGTGCGGGCAGTGCTGCAAATCATTGCTGACTTTACCGATTTAAACTTGGTGGCTTCCGATACGGTGCAAGGGCGTATTACGCTGCGTCTGGATAATGTGCCCTGGGATCAAGCGCTCGATATGGTGCTGAAAACCAAAGGTTTGGACAAGCGTCAAGACGGCAATGTGCTGATGGTGGCACCCGCCGCGGAAATTGCCGAGCGAGAACGTCAGGAGTTGTCCACCAAGCGACAGCTTGAAGAATTGGCACCGCTGCGTACCGAGTACATTCGAATCAGCTACGCTAGCGCAGATGAAGTGTTTGCCATTGCCATGGGGGGCGAAAGTGGTAATCGCAGTGATAGCAATCGTGGCGCCACTTATTCACTGATGTCTGAGCGCGGTCATGCGGTTGTCGACGAGCGTACTAACTCCATTATTATTACCGATACCGCTGATCGGGTAGAAGACTTTAAGCGTTTATTGGAAGAGATCGATGTGCCCATTAAGCAGGTTATGATCGAAGCGCGCCTAGTCATTGCCAATAAAGACTTTCGCCAAGAGTTAGGGGTGCGCTGGGGTGGATTAGGTGCTAATTTGTCGAGCGACTCACTGTTCGAAGTTGGCGGTTCCACATCGGCCTTAGATTCATCTCCGGGCTCTCCAGCTGATTTCATCTACGGCGGCGGCACGGCAGATATCAATGAGAACATGATGGTTGATATGGGGATTCAAAACCCAGTGGGTAGCATTGCGTTTGGCTTGCTGACCGACAATACCTTTTTGGATCTTGAGCTGTCAGCCATGGAGTATAATGGCCACGCTGAAATTGTGTCTCAGCCCAAAGTGGTGACTGGCGATAAGCAGCAAGCGATTATTTCTACCGGTAGTGAAATCCCCTACCAAGAGGCCTCCGCCAGCGGTGCAACCTCGGCAAGCTTTAAGGAGGTGTTGCTAGAGCTGGATGTAACGCCTCAGATTACGCCAGACAACAATATCATTATGGATCTGATCATCAAAAAAGATCTGTTGGCCGAGTTTAACCAGGAGTTTGGTGTTCCTATTATTGATGTCACCAATGTCCAGACAAAGGTGCTGGTTAATGATGGTCAAACCATTGTGCTGGGTGGCATTTTTGAGATGGAGCAGCTTAAAGGTGTGGATAAAGTCCCGTTCTTTGGTGACATTCCTTTCCTTGGTCGCTTGTTCCGCCGTGACACCATCGCCACTGAGAAGAGCGAGTTGCTAGTCTTTATTACTCCTCGCATTATGTCTGATGAGTTAACCGATTAATTCATGATTCGAGCTCATGTATTCCTTGTCGGCCCCATGGGGGTCGGCAAGTCCACTATAGGCCGCATGCTGGCCTCTGACTTGGGTTTACCTTTCCTCGATACCGACCGTGTCATTGAAGAGCGCACAGGGGCGGATATTCCCTGGATATTTGATATGGAAGGCGAGGACGGCTTCCGTCAGCGTGAAACCAACGTATTGGCTGATATTTGTCAGATGACCGCATCGGTAGTTGCTACTGGCGGGGGAATTGTCACGCGAGAAAAAAACCTAGAGCTTATGCGCAATGCCGGGACGACTTGCTATTTGCAAGCTTCCGTCGAGCAATTGGTTGAGCGTACGGCACGGGACAAAAAGCGCCCATTGTTGCAAGTTGACAACCCGCGCGAAAAAATCGAGCAAATATTGGCCGAGCGAGAGCCCAGTTATCGTTCGGTTTCTCAGATCGTGGTGAATACTGATCGTTACGGACCTAAGGCTGCGGTACAAGAAATTTTGGAGGCGTTGTCCCGCTTGGGGGTTACCCCTTAACCTGCTGAAGAGTGTGATAATATGGCGGTTTTGAGTTAAGACAAGCCGCTATGAAAACGCTAAAAGTTGAGCTGGGTGAGCGCAGCTACCCGATCTATATTGGAACCCATCTAACTCACGATGCCAGTTTGTTGGCGCCTCATGTGCACGGTAAGCAAGTGTGTGTGGTCACCAATACTACCGTTGCCCCTCTATACCTAGAGCGCTATACAAGCCTGCTTCAACAG
The DNA here is from genome assembly GCF_030548285.1 of Gilvimarinus sp. 1_MG-2023. Classification (NCBI taxonomy): domain Bacteria; kingdom Pseudomonadati; phylum Pseudomonadota; class Gammaproteobacteria; order Cellvibrionales; family Cellvibrionaceae; genus Gilvimarinus; species Gilvimarinus sp. 1_MG-2023. The sequence goes on along the minus strand of NZ_JAUOSC010000002.1, from coordinate 195,645 downwards.
CAGGGCTTCGAGGTTTCCAGTGTGGAGCTGCCCGACGGCGAATCCTATAAAAATCTCGAAACCTTGGACCTTATTTTTACCCGGTTACTACAGGCGCGCTTTAACCGCAGCGGTACAGTACTCGCGCTCGGCGGCGGTGTGGTAGGGGATATGGCAGGCTTTGCCGCTGCCTGTTATCAGCGCGGCGTAAATTTTATTCAGGTGCCAACTACCTTGCTGTCGATGGTGGACTCTTCAGTGGGGGGAAAGACCGGCGTTAATCATGCCCTGGGTAAGAATATGATCGGTGCTTTCTATCAGCCTCAAGCCGTCTTGGCGGATGTGGCACAGCTGGCAACGCTCCCCAAACGAGAGTTGGCAGCCGGTGTGGCCGAAGTGATTAAGTACGGTTTAATTTGCGATCAAATGTTCTTTCAGTGGTTGGAAGAAAACATCGATCGCGTTATGAGCGGTGACCCTGAAGCGCTGGAGTACTGCGTGGAGCGATCTTGCCAGGATAAAGCTAAGGTGGTGGCTCAAGATGAACGCGAAGGTGGTATTCGAGCCATCTTAAACCTAGGGCATACTTTTGGTCACGCCATCGAAACGGCACAGGGTTACGGCAATTGGCTGCACGGTGAAGCGGTCGCCACAGGAATGCTGATGGCTGTCGATCTCTCCGTACGTATGGGGTTCGTGGAAAATTCCGTTTTAAAGCGCGCGACGGCGTTGGTTGAGCGAGCGGGTTTACCCGTTATGGGGCCGGGCAATATGAGCAACGAGCAATACCTGGAGCTAATGGCCGTGGATAAAAAAGTACAGGATGGCCGGCTCAGGCTTATCTTGCTGCGCCAGCTGGGCGAGGCCTTTGTTATCTCCGATATTGCTATCGATGCACTCAATCACACACTGGACGTCTTCCGTCCTTCCTAGAGAGGTGTAGGCGCGTGTCTATTGCCGATTATATGGAGACTTTAGGGTTGCAGCGCGACCCGTTTCAGCTCGATAATGGCCTGCCTTGGCAAGGGCTTACCGAGCTGGCGGCAAATGTTATTCACGAGCTGGAGTTTGTGTGCCCACTGGTGTGGGTGGTCGGTCATAAGGGGGCCGGAAAAACGACACTTGCCCATCTGTTGGGCCAGCAGTTGCAGGCCAGCGGTGAAGTCTTGTTGTTTAACGCAAGTGAGGGCGATAACCTTGCACAAATTACACGCCAGATTGGCGAGTTATTGCTCCTGCCCGATGACGAGTCAGCTGACCTGCTTTCTTCTATCGAACAGGTTGTCAATAACGAGCCTGTAGCCCCTATTGCGGTGGTGGTCGATAATGCCGATCTAATACCCCCTTCCAGATTAAACCAGTGGCTCTCTCAGTTTCAGCAGGCAGGCTTGCTTGCTTGCCGTAAGTTGAAAGTTATTCTGCTCACTTCGGAAGATCCGCAACAATTGGCCCTCAATAGGGCTGTGCCCGTGCATTCATACGCCATTCCGGAGCCAAGTCTCAATGCCGCATTAACCTGGCTCAATCAACTTATGTTGAATGCCGGTGCTGTCGACCCGGTGTTTGACGGCAAAACGGTCACGCCCTGGTGGCGTGAAGCCGAGGGCAACTTCAACAAGTTGCTTGAGCGAGCCAAAATACATTTATTGGCACAAGAAAGCAGTGTTACAGTCGCTCGGGCGGCTCCTGTAGAGACAGTTCTCCAGCTGAATGCGTTTGATCATGGGGGGCAAAATGGTGAGCCTGGTGTGAGTGTGGGGCGTGACCCGGCCCTCGAAGCAGGTGCTGACCGCCAATCGAGTCTTCCAGGGCGAAGCCTGCCAGTGGTGCATATCGTTACTGTTGCGGCTTTGTTGGCGGGTTTGATCGTGGTGTATTTATACTCCCCTGGGGGCAAGGTGGCACCTGAGTCTACTGCCGTGAAGCTGTCCATACCCGCCACGGTCGAGCAGCCCCGCGAGACACTTGCCCCAGCGACACTACAAACCACTCCGCTGGTCGAGGCGCCCCAATCGAGTAATTCCGCAAGCGAAATACCGAAGACAGCGTCAGTTGATGATAAAACAAAGGGGCTCAGGGAGCAGACTCAGACTGCTCGTAGCGAGCCTAGGATGGTGGCAGGGGGAGAAGTTATCTCGGCCTCAGTTGCGGGTAAGAAGCTAACCAGTAGTCACTCCCGGGCCTACTCAAGCATCAGGCCCGTCATCCCAGATTATAGTGCTGACGAGCTGGAAATTATGTCCTGGCCGGCAGAGTACTACACCCTGCAAGTGTTGGGGGTGAGCCAAAAGCAGTCTGCACAGAGATTTATCGCCGAGCAGAGCAATGCTAAGAGTTTGCGGCTTTACCAAACAGTACGGAAAAGTAAACCTTGGTTTGTGGTTGTCGTAGGGGTGTATGCCACCCGCGGCGAAGCCGAGGCAGCAAAAACAACTTTACCCGGCCTTCAGCGTCGAGCACAACCATGGTTGAGGCGGGTGCACAATATTCAGCAAGAGATTGAGTGAGATAAAGGCCCGATTACTCGGGCCTTTATTGATTAAGGTATGGAGGGCCATGCCGCCGTAATTGGGATATTGCCTACAGTCCAGCTTATGTCACCGGCGGACCCGTCATTATCAGCATCCATGTCCATTGACAAGCTGATGATACCGGCCGCTTGGTTGTCAGCCTTTATGGTAAGAGCGGCAATAGTCGGTTCGCTGCCGGGCGCAAACCCCTCTGGTGTCACAGTGGCTGTAATGCCGTCCGGAGCGTTGACCGATAGGCCGCTGGTTAGAGGTAAGCCGTTGCCGTTAATGTCGGCCAGTAGCAAATAAATAATGGCTGTTTCGCCTGCGACTAAATTGATTTGTGATGGTGCTCCCGGGATGCGACCGTCAGGAGTTCTGAAAAAACCTTGAAGGGCGCTGTTCATGACCAAGCGTACAGAGTTACGCACTAGCACCGAGTCGCGGCTGCAGATTCCCGCATCGTGATCTTCTTGGCGACATAGAGCGCCATTGTAGATGCCGTTACCAGGTTCATAGGTGTCGCTAAACTCGTTGTCAATATTGAAAATTTGTTCGTTGTAGTTGTGTTGACCGTTAAAGTTACGATCAATGTAGGGCGTCCCTAAGTCATCACAGCCCCATTGTTGGTTCTCTGCTGTTGAGGTAGGCACCGCTCGTTCACAATTAGCGGCGCGCCAAGCCTCATTACCACCGGTAGTGCTGGCGGCATTGAATGTTTCGCCCGCGTCGTACAGGCCGTTACCGTTATTGTCGATAAAAGATTCGTTGCCGATAGTTGTCGCCATGACGATGGCGCGGCCATTGCGGCATTCGGTCTCAGTCCCGGCAAGTAAACCGTTGGGTTCACAGCGCAAGACCGGCAGTGGTCCAGACTCATCGGCATATACTTGATGATCACTTTGAGGTTTTGGATCCTGGCTGCGCCAAATCGCACCGCACTCGCCCGGAGGGTGACGGGCATCTGAGACATCTTCGTCAATTATCTCTTCGGTAAGGCAGGCTGCCTCTACGCTACCGCCGTTGGTGGTGAGGTAAACAGGGGTGTCCTTAGGGACGGGGTTATTAAAGGCGTCGGCCACGTTGACGGTGATCAATGATTCCACGCCATTGACGTCCCAGCTAGTGGGGTAGAGTAGCTCGGTGGCAATACTCATACTGTTTTGATCGGGCAGGCCGGTTGACGCGACAACCCGGCTGGATTGTGTGGTTACACCATTGTCGGTGGTGGCTGAAACTCTTACGGCGGTGGGGATATTGCCTGATTGAATAATAGTGGATACATACCCGTTTTGATCAGAGGTGTCATTGGTTTGGGTTAGGCTGATGCCGCCTGCGTTAGTGTTGAGGCTAAACTCTACTTCAATATCCTTAACCGGCGCGCCAGTGCTGCCGCGAACCTGGAAGGTCACTTCTGAGGCCTCTGTGCCACCAGTACCTTTGAGTGAGATATATTCTGGCTCGGAGCTAATAAAGGTAACAGTGTTTACCGTGTCAGCAGCAAAAGGGATGGTGCCCGTGGCGGCTACGACAATCCCCTCATTAGTGGAGGTGGCCTCAATAATGTCTTCACCGGTACAGCTTGTAGCATTATAAGTGATGCTGGCGGTACCATTTTGCGCTGTCACAATGTTCCCTTGAGTTGTGCCGCCACTTTCCGGGTCAGGGTATTCAAATTGCGCTTCGCCATTAATAAAGCAGTTACTACTGAAAACCACCTCAGTCTCATTGCCGAGCAGGCGGTCATTTCTATAGAGGTTGACCTGAAGTACGGTAGAGCCGCCAGGGGCCAACTGATTGTCGTTCAGATTGGTTTTTATTTCGCCTGGTACAAATGTACCGTTCTCGACATATCCGATAGAGACTATGTTGGAGTCGGTGCCATCAGTTTCACTATTATTGCTGGTGTCACCGTTTAAATTGCCCAGTGCTGTGCCTGTACTGCTACCGCCGCCACAAGCGGCCAATCCTAGGCAAAGCGCCAGTGCGCTGCAGTATTTAGAAGCTTGTGCCCCGAATGTATGAATCCGCATATCTAAGTCCTGAAATTATCGGAATTGTCATTGTTCTTCGCCACCGAAGCGCCTGACGGTTTTTATCCTGACGGCGCTTTTGGGGTGGGAAATCCGTGTTTGCGAACGAAATCTGCCCGAAACACCGCTCCAATTGCTTAAACTAGCGCAATTTTCGAGCGGGATAAAGGCCTTATTGAATGAAAATGGCGATTAGTGACACATTTTTACAAATTCTTTTAATTTCAGGCCCTTGTTGTTAGGTGTTATTGTAGTTTCTAGTTGTGTTGTTGGCCAATTTAAGCTTGGGTTATTGCAATTGAAGCCACTTGCGCCTAACCTCGGACTTCATATTCAGCACCTTCATTTTAACAACCTAGAACGGCCGTAAATGGCTGGGATAATGCTTGTCCGCTTGCCTAAAAGGGCTCTAGCGGGTAATATTCTGCGCCCATTTGTAAGCCCCTCTAGTTCAGGGGCTTTTTTGTCTGGCGCGCTGTAATGACCTTTGGTAGTCGGCGGCGCGGGTTTAAACAGTATTAATTGAGAGACAGCGTATGACCACTGGTCTGTACAGTTTGGACGAGTTTAAAGATAACTGTGGCTTTGGGTTGATTGCCCATTTAAAAGGCAAAACCAGCCACCGTTTGCTTGAAACTGCGATCGAGTCATTGACCTGCATGACTCACCGCGGTGGTATTGCGGCCGATGGCAAAACCGGTGACGGTTGTGGCCTACTGCTGCAAAAACCGGACTCATTCTTGCGCACTGTGGCCGCCGAGGCTGGTTGCATGCCGCTGGCAGAGCTATACGGTGTCGGTTCCGTGATGTTGAGCCGCAGCGTTGAAAAAGCCGCCGCTGCACGTGAGGCGCTGGAGCAAGCACTGGCTGCAGAAGGGCTAGAAGTGGCCGGCTGGCGCGAATTGCCGGTGGATTCTAGCTGCCTGGGCCCCATGGCTCTGGAGTCTTTGCCGCTGTTTAATCATGTGTTTGTTAATGGCGTTGGCGAGCTAAGTAATGAAGAGTTCAGCGCTAAGCTGCTGATGGCACGCCGCCGCACTGAGCTGGCTTTAAAAGATGACAAAGCGTTTTATATTGCCAGCCTGAGCACCAGCATCCTGTCTTATAAAGGCTTGATGATGCCGGTGGATTTGCCCAAATTTTTTACTGATTTGGCCGATGAGCGTCTGGAGACCGCTATTTGTGTCTTCCATCAGCGCTTTTCCACCAATACCAGCCCACAGTGGCCGCTGGCTCAGCCATTCCGTATGTTGGCTCACAACGGTGAAATCAACACCGTAATGGGCAACCGCAACTGGTCGGTAGCGCGTACCGATAAGTTTTCGACCCCGTTGCTGCCTAAAATTACCGAAGTGGCCCCATTGGTCAACCGCACCGGCTCCGATTCGTCCAGCTTGGATAATATGCTGGAAGTGCTGCTTATTGGTGGTATGGAATTACATCGCGCGGTGCGTATGCTGGTACCACCAGCGTGGCAGAACGTTGAGCATATGGACTCCGATCTGCGCGCCTTCTACGAATATAACTCCATGCACGTGGAGCCTTGGGATGGCCCGGCCGGCTTGGTGATTACCGATGGCCGCTACGCGGTGTGTACACTGGATCGCAACGGTTTACGTCCTTCGCGCTGGGTTATTACCAAAGATGATCTGATTACTGTGGCGTCTGAGGTGGGTGTATACGACTACAAACCCGAGGACGTGGTGGCTAAAGGTCGCTTGGGGCCGGGCCAAATCTTATCGGTGGACACCGAAACCGGCAAACTCTATCACACGCAAGATATCGACAACCAGCTCAAGCAGGGCAAGCCCTATAAGCAATGGTTAAAAGATAACGCGGTGCGTATCGAGTCGACCTTGGAATCAGATGTAGCCGAAAATGGCTTGTCTGAGGCTGATATGAAAGCCTACATGAAGCAGTACCAGGTGACCTTTGAGGAGCGTGATCAGGTTTTACGCCCACTGGCCGAAGGTGGTCAAGAGGCTGTAGGCTCTATGGGTGATGATACCCCCATGGCAGTGCTGTCCAGTAAACAACGTCAATTGTACGATTACTTCCGCCAGCAATTTGCGCAGGTAACCAACCCGCCGATTGATCCACTGCGCGAAGCGATTGTGATGTCGCTGGAGACCTGTGTGGGGCGCGAACTCTCCGTGTACGAAGAGACTGAGGCACACGCCAACCGGGTGATTTTATCTTCACCGGTGCTGTCGCCGGCTAAATTCCGCTCTTTGAAAAATTTAGGCCGCGATGACTACCGGGCGCAAACCTTTAGCTTGGCTTATGATCCCGCTAACCTTAATTTGCAACAAGCGATTGAAAAGTTGCGCGATGATGTAGCCGAAGCGGTTCGTCAAGGTGCCGTTATTGTTATTCTCAGCGATATGGGGCTGCAAAAAGGCCAGTTGCCTATGCATGCGCTACTGGCTACCGGTGCCGTGCATCACTACCTGACCCAAGAAGGTTTGCGTTGTGACGCTAACATCGTGGTAGAAACCGGCACGGCGCGCGATTCACATCAAGTTGCCACCCTGATTGGCTACGGGGCAACGGCGGTCTATCCATACCTTAGCTACTACCTAATGAACGATTTGATTGACACCGGCGAACTGCTTATCGATGTGGATCAAGCCTATAAAAATTACCGTAAAGGCCTGGATAAAGGTTTGTTGAAGATTCTTTCCAAAATGGGAATCTCGACCATTACTTCTTATCGCGGCGCTCAATTGTTTGAAGCCATTGGCTTGGCGGAAGATGTGGTCGACATGTGCTTCCCGGGCACCGCCTCGCGCATTAAAGGCGCACGCTTTGAGGATTTACAGGCCGACCAACAAGCGCTGGCCAAAACAGCCTGGTTGGATCGCAAGCCTATTGTTCAGGGTGGTTTGCTCAAATACGTGCACGGTCAGGAATACCACGCCTTTAATCCGGATGTGGTGCAAGCTCTACAAGACGCTGTGCAAACCGGTGAGTGGAAGCAGTGGCAAAAATACTCTGACTTAGTGAACCACCGCCCGGTAGCAACCCTGCGTGATCTAATCAAAGTTCGCGGCGGTGCCGGTGAGCCGGTTGCACTGGATGAGGTAGAGCCAGTAGAGTCCATTATAAAACGCTTTGACTCCGCCGGCATGTCACTCGGCGCCCTGTCGCCCGAGGCACACGAAGCTCTGGCGGAGGCAATGAACTCCCTGGGTGGTCGTTCCAATAGCGGTGAAGGTGGTGAAGACCCCGTGCGTTTCAACTCGCCCAAGGTGTCTAAAATCAAGCAGATTGCCTCAGGCCGTTTTGGGGTAACGCCTCACTATTTGGTCAATGCCGAAGTGTTGCAAATTAAAGTAGCACAGGGTGCCAAGCCCGGTGAGGGCGGTCAGCTGCCCGGTGGCAAAGTGAATGATTTGATTGCACGCTTGCGCTACTCGGTGCCTGGCGTCACACTGATTTCACCGCCGCCGCATCACGATATTTACTCGATTGAAGACTTGGCGCAGCTGATTTACGACCTCAAGCAGGTCAACCCGGATGCGCTTGTATCGGTTAAGTTGGTGTCTCGCCCTGGCGTGGGTACTATTGCTGCGGGTGTGGCTAAGGCCTACGCTGATTTGATTACGATTTCTGGCTACGACGGCGGTACCGCGGCCAGTCCGCTGACCTCCATCCGTTTTGCCGGCTCTCCATGGGAGCTGGGGCTGTCGGAAACGCATCAAACGCTGCGTGCCAATGATCTGCGCGATAAGGTTCGGGTACAAACCGATGGCGGTTTAAAAACGGGCCTCGATGTCATTAAAGCCGCTATGCTCGGCGCTGAAAGCTTTGGTTTCGGTACGGCACCAATGGTGGCTTTGGGTTGTAAATATCTGCGTATTTGTCACCTGAACAACTGCGCCACCGGTGTTGCTACGCAAAATGAGAAGCTGCGCCGCGACCACTATATCGGCACCGTGGAAATGGCGAAAAATTTTTTCCGCTTTGTCGCTGAGGAAGCGCGATTGCTGATGGCCGATTTAGGCGTGCGGACCTTGGCTGAGTTAGTCGGCCGTGTCGATTTATTAGAATTGACCGAAGGCACGACTGCGAAACAGAAACAATTGGATTTGAGTCCGATTGTGCATACCGATGATTTCCTTGCTACCAAGCCTCAGCTTTGCGCGGTGGAGCGCAATGTACCTTTCGATAAAGGTGAGATGGCCGAGGCAATGGTGCGCGAGCTCTTGCCCAGTATTGAAGCCAGAACCGGTGGAGAATTCGCGTTTCATATCACCAATTGCGACCGCTCCATCGGGGCTCGCATCAGCGGTGAAATAGCTAAGCGTTACGGCAACCAAGGCATGGCCGACAAACCTATCAAACTGAACCTCACCGGTATTGCCGGACAGAGTTTCGGTGTTTGGAACGCAGGTGGCTTAGAGATGTATTTGCAAGGCGATGCCAACGACTATGTCGGCAAAGGTATGGCCGGCGGTAAGATCGTTATTCGTCCGCCGCAAGGGTCAGAATTCGCAACCAACAAAACCAGCATTATCGGTAACACCTGTTTGTACGGTGCCACCGGCGGTAAATTGTATGCAGCCGGTACAGCCGGTGAGCGTTGCGGTGTGCGTAACTCTGGAGCCCATGTTGTGGTGGAAGGCGCCGGTGATCACTGTTGTGAATACATGACCGGCGGTGTTGTCACTGTACTGGGTAATACCGGGGTTAACTTCGGTGCCGGTATGACCGGTGGTTTTGCCTATGTCCTGGATGACGACAATAGCTTTGTTGATCGCTACAACCACGAGCTGGTTGAGATCCATCGAATTGATACCGAATCACTTGAAGCCCATCGCAATAACTTGCGCGGCATAATCGAAGAGTTTACCGACGAAACCGACAGCGCTTGGGGAGCCGAGTTGCTGGCCGAGTTTGATGATTACGTGGGTAAATTCTGGTTAGTCAAACCCAAAGCAGCCAGTTTTAAAAGCTTGTTAGACAGCATTAAAACACGCGGCGAATAATTCTTTGGGTTGAACAGTTTAGAGGCATACAACATGGCCGATCGTTTAAGTAATAACTTTCAGTTTCTCGATGTGGGTCGCCAAGACCCACAGAAAAAGGACATAGATACCCGCCGACATCAGTTTGTGGAAATCTACGAGCCCTACAACAAAGAGCAGGTGGCCGATCAGGCACATCGCTGTCTTGAGTGTGGCAATCCTTACTGTGAGTGGAAGTGCCCGGTGCACAACTTTATTCCCAACTGGTTAAAGTTGATTTCCGAAGGCAATATTTTTGAAGCGGCTGAGCTGAGCCACCAAACCAACACCTTGCCAGAAGTTTGTGGTCGCGTGTGCCCACAAGATCGCTTGTGTGAGGGCGCTTGTACCTTGAACGACGGCTTTGGTGCGGTGACCATCGGTAATGCAGAAAAATACATTACCGATACCGCGTTCGCCATGGGTTGGCGCCCGGATATGTCGAAGGTGACCTGGACCGATAAAAAGGTCGCCATTATAGGTGCCGGCCCTGCCGGCCTTGGTTGTGCCGACGTACTGGTACGTAGCGGCGTTAAGCCTGTTGTCTTTGATCGCTACCCTGAAATTGGCGGCCTACTGACGTTTGGTATCCCCGAGTTTAAGTTGGAAAAAAGTGTACTTAGCCGTCGCCGTGAAATCTTTACCGAAATGGGTATTGAATTTCGTTTGAATACGGAAGTGGGCAAAGATATCACCATGGACGAGCTGCTGAATGATTACGATGCGGTGTTTATGGGTATGGGGACTTACACCTACATGAAAGGCGGCTTTGCGGGTGAAGATTTACCGGGTGTTTATGACGCTCTGCCGTTTTTGGTTTCCAATGTCAATCGCAATCTGGGCTTTGAAAAGAGCGCCGATGACTTTATCAGTGTTGCCGGTAAACGTGTTGTTGTGCTCGGCGGCGGTGATACCGCGATGGACTGTAACCGCACCTCGATTCGTCAGGGCGCCGAAAGTGTTGCCTGTGCCTATCGTCGCGACGAAGCCAATATGCCCGGCTCGAAACGCGAAGTCGCCAACGCCCGCGAAGAAGGGGTTGAGTTTTTGTTTAACCGCCAGCCGGTAGCGATTGTCGGTGAAGATAAAGTCGAAGGCGTCAAAGTGGTGACCACTCAGCTGGGCGAGCCCGATGAGAATGGTCGCCGTCGCCCCGAGCCAATTGCAGGCAGCGAAGAAATTTTACCTGCCGATGTGGTATTGATCGCTTTTGGCTTTAGACCTAACCCACCCGAGTGGCTCAAAGATCACGACGTTAATGTGAATAGTTGGGGAGGTGTTGAAGCACCCGAAGAGCAGGAATTCAAATTCCAAACCAGCAATCCCAAAGTCTTTGCCGGTGGCGACATGGTGCGCGGTTCCGACTTGGTGGTGACAGCCATCTGGGAGGGCCGAGAGGCCGCTGATGGTATCCTCGACTACCTCGACGTGTGATCGAAAAGCCGGTCTTATGACCGGCTTTTTTATGCCAGTGTTTGCCCCATAATAAATTGAGTACAGAGTCCGATGATGAGCGAGTTAAAGAACGACCGTTTTTTGCGCGCGCTATTGCGCCAACCCGTTGATATGACCCCAGTCTGGATGATGCGCCAGGCCGGTCGCTATTTGCCTGAGTATCGAGCCTCCAGAGCAAAAGCCGGTAACTTTATGGGGTTGTGTGGCAATCCGGAAATGGCTTGCGAGGTAACCATGCAGCCGTTGGAGCGCTACCCATTGGATGCGGCTATTTTGTTTTCCGATATTCTTACCATTCCCGATGCAATGGGATTAGGGCTGTATTTTGAAACGGGCGAGGGGCCAAAGTTTAAAAAGCCGGTAAGAACAGAAGCCGATATTAACGCTTTAAAAATTATCGATCCGCACAAAGATTTGCCTTATGTCGTGGATGCGGTCAGCCTGATCCGTCGTGAGCTGAATGGCCGCGTTCCCTTGATTGGCTTTTCCGGTAGTCCCTGGACACTGGCCACCTATATGATTGAGGGTGGTTCCAGTAAAGATTTTCGCCGCGCTAAGCAAATGATGTACAACACTCCCGAGCTGATGCATCAGTTGTTGGATACTCTGGCTGAGTCGGTCATCGTCTATCTCAATGCCCAAATTGAAGCTGGTGCCCAAGCGGTACAGATTTTTGATACCTGGGGTGGAGCCTTATCTCACGTTGCCTATCAAGAGTTTTCGCTGCACTACATGAATAAAATTGTCGCCGGGCTTATCCGCGAACGCGAGGGACGCCGCGTGCCAGTGATATTGTTTACCAAGGGCGGAGGTCAGTGGTTAGAATCAATGGCCGATACCGGCGCCGATGCATTGGGTTTAGACTGGACAACCGATATGAGTCAGGCTCGTGCCCGGGTGGGTGATCGGGTAGCGTTACAGGGCAATATGGATCCAACCATTCTCTACGCCTCGCCTGAGCGAATTCGCGAAGAAGTTAAACGCATTCTGGGCTCCTTTGGGCCCGGCCCGGGCCACGTGTTTAACCTAGGGCATGGGATTACACCAGAGGTTGACCCCGAGCACGCGGGCGCATTTATTCGAGCAGTTCACGAATTTTCAAGCTGTTAGACGGTAAAAGTGGCCGGATATGGCACATTTATTGTTTATTGATTAAACTGCCAGCTGTAGGGAATTTCCGGTACGGCGCCTGTGCTTGGCACTTCTGGCAGATCTAAGCTGTGAGTGCGAAGCTTGATAACACTGGAGCAGGGCGCCCGGGTGAGGATGACCCGGTATACACGAGAGGTAGTTTGTGGGAATCAAGCAGTTAAAAATCAATGTTAACGAGCTGACGGTGGGCATGTTTGTGTCCGGCCTGGATCGACCGTGGACGCAAAGCCCATTTCCTCTGCAAGGCTTCTATATCCGCGACATTGAGGAGCTGAAAAAGCTCAAAAGCTTGTGTAACCATGTTTATGTGGATGTGGTCAAAGGGCGCGCCCCAATGGCTATCAACCTCAAAACGATGGATGCTGAGTCCTCGTCTCAGTCGGTGCACAAGCGTCCAGGCAGCCGGGCACCCCTGGCGCCTCAGATCCCCGTTAAACCTATTAAAGTGAATCATCAGCATTATCCACCGGTAAAAGCCCTTCATCGCGAAGTTAAAAGTGCCAAACAACTGCATCAGAAAGTTTACATTGCAGTAGGTGAGATTCTGCAGAAGTTAGATTCTGAGCAGATGCACGACATGCCCATTGCTGAAACACGCAAGCTTGCCAGCGATATGGTCGACAGTGTGGTGCGCAACCCCGATGCATTAACTTGGCTCACTCGTGTGAAAGAAGCGGACGATTACACATACAGCCACGCTTTGCGGGCGTCGGTTTGGGCGATTTTATTTGGTCGCCATATCGGTATGGCGAAAAAAGATCTGGATATACTGGCACTGGGTGTCTTGTTAAAAGATGTGGGTAAAACACAGCTGCCACGCCGACTGTTGCTTAAGTCAGATTTGAATGAAAAAGAGCAGGAGGAGTATCAAAGCTTTGTGGAGTTGGGGGTGAATATTTTGCGCAACTCCCAAGGCGTTGAACCCAGAGTGATCAGTGTGGTTCGAACCCACTGTGAGCGCTTAGATGGCAGTGGATTTCCCAAGCAATTAGTGGGGGATAAAGTGCCTTTGCTCGGTAAAATCGCGGGCATTGTGACTTATTACGATACCGTAGTGACCCCGCGAGGCGCCACGGTGCCGACGGCGCCTTCTAAGGCGGTATCGCAATTGTACGATTTAAAAAATAGTCAGTTTCAAGAAGATTTAGTGGTGGAGTTTATCCGCGCTATTGGCCTTTACCCCACGGGTACCTTGGTGGAGTTGAACACCGGTGAGGTGGGTGTTGTGGTTGAGCAAAACTTTGAGCGGCGTCTAAAACCCTTGGTAATGGTTGTGCTGGATGCCATGAAGGAGCCGCTCGATAAGCATAAGTTGTTTGACTTGGCGGCAGACGATCGTCGCAAACAACAGCTGATTGATGCCGGTAAAAAAACTTTGGATGAAGTCCAAAAAGTGGAAATAGTGCGCGATCTAGAGCCCGGCAGCTACGAGGTGGATATTTTAAAAATTCGCGATGATTATTTACTGGCCGGCGAGAAAAAAGGCATTAAAGGCTTTATCAGTCGCCTGACCAGTGTATAGGTCGCGTTTATCGAACGCGCCCTAGCTTCTCTCCCATTACCGTTGCCGAACCGGCTTCAAGTGCGGCTTCCCAGTCGACGCAATCTTTACCGAACAGCACAATAGCCGTCGAGCCCAATTTAAAACGGCCCATCTCTTCGCCCTTATCCAGTTGAACCCCACTTAAGGCGGCATCGCCGTAATGGCTGGTGCTCACACGGCGGCGCAGAGGCGCTTGCGTACCGGCCCACACGGTTTCAATGCCCGCAACAATCATGGCACCCACCAAAATTAAAGCCATGGGCCCGGCATCGGTATCAAACAGGCATACGACGCGCTCATTGCGTGCAAATAGCCGCGGTACGGTGGCGGCAGTAGCTTCGTTGACAGAAAATAACTCTCCCGGCACGGTAATCATTTGCCGCAACTTGCCCCCTAGAGGCATATGCACGCGGTGATAGTCACGGGGCGAAAGATAAATAGTGGCAAACTTGCCCTGATCAAACTGAGCGGCTAAGGCTTCGCTACCACCGAGCAGTTCGAGTGTGCTGTACATCTGGCCCTTGGCCTGAAAAATACGACCGTCTTGTATGTCACCTAATTGACTGACACTGCCGTCGGCAGGAAAGACGATACTGTTCGTATCGGCATCGATCGGGCGGGCATCGGCCTTGAGTGCGCGGGTAAAAAAATGGTTAAAATTTTCGTATTCATTGAGCTGTTCGATTTGTGCCTGCGACATATCCACGTTATAGCGCTTGGCAAATAATTTAATCAACAGGTTTTTGAGTCCCGGCAGGCGACATTCGGCCAACTTGCCCACTAAGCGAGAAAGCAAGTGTTGCGGGGTCAGGTACTGCATAATAATAAACAATGTATCTTTCATAAAATTCCTGTCGTTGCCAGGCCCGGTATAGATTGCCGGTACGCCATTGGGCGCAAGCGAGCGGGCTGCTAGAATACGTACTTTCCAGTAATGAGTTGGGGGCGATGTGCTGCGAGTTCAAATTATACCGGTTACCCATTACCAACAAAACTGTAGTTTGGTTTGGTGTGAGCAAAGTCGTGAAGCGGCGCTGGTTGATCCTGGTGGCGAGGCTCAAAAATTGATTGATGCTGTTGAACGCTCCGGTCTCAGATTAACAAAGGTTTTACTCACTCACGGCCATATGGATCATGTGGGGGCGGCTGCCGAGGTGGCCCGAGCGTTTGAAGTGCCGATTATCGGGCCCCACAAGGAAGAGTTATTTTGGCTGGGTATGCTGGATCAGCAAGCGCAAATGATGGGGTTCGAGCCCTGTGAGGCGGTGCACCCCGATCAGTGGCTCGCCGATGGCGATACCGTAACCTTAGGGCAGCATCAGTTACAAGTAAGGCACTGCCCCGGGCATACCCCCGGCCATGTAGTGTTTGTCGACTGTGCGGCTAAAATTGCCTTTGTGGGCGACGTTTTGTTTAAAGGCTCAGTGGGCCGCACTGACTTTCCGCGCGGTGATCAAGCCCAATTAGTGCAGGCGATTACCACTAAGCTTTGGCCTCTGGGGGACGACATTCAATTTGTGCCCGGCCACGGCCCGGTTTCTACCTTCGGCGCCGAGCGCGCCAGCAACCCTTTTGTGGCGGATAAGAATTTTGGCTAATGCGTTCCCCTGGCCACTGCAGTATCGTTATTCGACGCGCCGCAAAACCCTCGCTATCGAAGTGCGTGAAGGGCGTGTATTGGTGCGTGCTCCACAAGGCTACCCGCGCGTACTTTTAGATCGTGCGATCAGTGCAAGGGTAGACTGGATCACATCAAAGGTGCAGGCGCAAAGTGCACGTATTGCCACCCGGCCACGCTATCGCTATACCTGTGGTGAGGTGCTGCCTTATTTAGGCGGTAAGCTTACCCTGAAGGTTGTTGCCGGCGTTAAACTCGGTGCCTGCCGTGAGGGGGCGGCGCTACACATAACCACCAGTGCGCGCTCTCGCAAGCCTGTCGAGATACAAGTCTATGAGCAAGTGACGGGCTGGTATCGCGAGCAAGCTCAGACACTGCTCAGTCAAAAAACCCAACAACTCAGTGCTAAGCTAGGGAAAAACTGTCGATCAGTAAAAGTGCGTGCCACGCGCTCCAAGTGGGGCCACTGTACCCGCACGGGGGATATTCAGTACAACTGGCAAATACTGCTGGCTCCTGAGTCTGTGGTGGATTATCTTGTAGCTCACGAAGTTAGTCACTTGCGCCACCAGCATCACGGAGCCGCATTTTGGCGACAAGTGGCCAGCCTCTATCCTGGGTACGATGTACACCAGCGGTGGTTGCGAGAACATGGCCACACCCTCTCTTTGCCCCAACCGGAGTCATGATTATGGAACCTCTAAGCGACGATTTTGAAGAAAATGCCGACCGGCTTATTGTCGAGAGTATTGAATCGGGTTGTGTGTGGGGGCTAGAAGGGCCTGATGGGTGGGCACTGTGCGATTCTGATCGGTATCAAGATACCGATGTCATGCCTCTGTGGTCCGACCGCGATTTGGCCGCCGCTGTGTGTGTAGACGAATGGAAAATTTATAAACCAGTGGCCATTGCCTTAGAAGAGCTGCTGGAAGAGTGGCTGCCTGGCATGCACGACGATGTATTGTTAGTGGGGCTAAACTGGACCACTGAGCTCGAGGGCGATGAGTGGGAGCCGTTGGATTTACTGGCGGAATTCGAGGCCGAATTACAATAAGGCGTTAGCCGGCGCTATTGGTTAGCTCGTCGAGACCAAATAAATAATCGTGCAGAATATCCACTTGATTGTCAGCCACATAGCGCTCGAGTTGTTCAAGTTCAGTGAACGCCGGGGTAATCGCGCAGTCGGGATCGCCGGTAAAATCGGCCTTGGTCATAACCACCACCCGCGCGGGAGCGGCCGTTTCCGATGCAGGACTTAATAGTAGCTGTAACACCTTAAACTTGAAGTCCAAGCAAAAGCGCATCAGGTTAGGGTAGATCGATTCCTGTCGATTGTTAAAGCGTATTTCCCTGCTGCCAAGCAACGCTTGGCTAAGTGTACGGTGGTCAGGCATAAAAGCTCATGGGCCAGTGGTGAAGGTTTTAAACATGGCCGTGATTAGATCACAGGCGCTACGGGTTAAAATGTGATTTCTGTCACAAAGTGCCGGGCGGTTATGATCAATCGCTATGACTACAGAGTTGGTATCGCACAAAATTGACACATTTGGCTCGTATTTGGTTTTGTGTGCAGAGATCGTCGAAAATCTGCCGTTCCTTAAGCAATTGTCGGCGAGCAGTATGTCCTATAGCATAGCGAGCAATAGAGATTAGAAGATTGGCTAGGTTAAGCCGTTAGCTGTACTTCGCCTTTAGCCTGCAGCCTTTGCAATAATAAGTAGCGTTGATCCCACTTGGCACCGCTAAAGACTGATTTCCGAGCCTTAGCGCCGGATGTACCACAGGAACTATTATGTCTGAACATACGACATTTGCCGAAGCGGAAGAGTTTATTTCGCTCAAAGAATACGCCGAAAAGGCGTATCTCGACTATTCCATGTACGTTATTCTCGACCGGGCGTTGCCACATATTGGCGATGGCCTGAAGCCAGTGCAGCGTCGAATCGTTTACGCCATGAGTGAGCTGGGCTTAAAGTCCACCGCTAAATACAAAAAATCAGCGCGTACCGTGGGTGATGTGATCGGTAAGTTTCACCCGCACGGCGACTCGGCCGCCTATGAGGCCATGGTGATCATGGCGCAGCCGTTTTCTTATCGCTACCCTTTGGTGGATGGCCAAGGTAACTGGGGTTCGCCCGACGATCCTAAATCATTTGCCGCCATGCGTTACACCGAATCTAAGCTGGCGCGCTACGCCGAAGTACTACTAGAAGAGCTGGGGCAGGGTACCGTTGATTGGCAGCCCAATTTCGATGGCACCATGGATGAGCCTGAGGTCTTCCCCGCTCGAGTTCCCAACGTCTTATTAAATGGTACCACCGGTATTGCGGTGGGTATGGCCACCGATATCCCACCTCATAATTTGCGCGAAGTGGTCGAAGCCTGTATTCATCTGCTCGACAATCCGAAGGCAACCTTGGAAGAGTTGTGTGAATTTGTGCAGGGGCCGGATATGCCCACCGATGCGGAAATCATTACTCCGCGTGCCGATATTGTCGGGTTATACAAAACCGGTCGCGGCAGCCTAAAAATGCGCGCCTTGTGGAACTTCGAAAAAGAGACTGGCGATATTGTCGTTACCGCACTGCCGCACCAGGTTAGTGGCGCCAAGATTTTGGAACAAATTGCCGCCCAAATGCAGAATAAAAAACTGCCGATGGTTGCCGACTTACGCGATGAATCCGATCACGAAAATCCCACGCGGCTTATCATAACTCCACGCTCCAATCGAGTTGATAACGAACAACTTATGCAGCACTTGTTCGCCACTACGGATTTGGAAAAGTCCTACCGCGTCAATATGAATATGATTGGTATTGACGGCAAACCAGCGGTCAAAAGCTTGCAGAAAATATTGAGCGAATGGTTGAGCTTTCGCACAGTGACCACTCGCCGCCGGCTACAGTATCGTTTGCAAAAGGTGGAAGAGCGATTGCTGCGCCTCGCTGCATTGATGATCGTCTATCTCAATGTAGATGAGGTGATTCGCATTATCCGCGAAGAAGAGCACCCTAAACCGGTGTTGATGGAGCGTTTTAATCTGGTTGAAATGCAAGCGGAATATATTTTGGAAACCAAACTGCGTCAGTTGGCGCGTCTGGAAGAAATAAAAATCCGTGAAGAACAAGAAAAACTGGAAAAAGAACGCGACAACCTCAATAAAATTCTCGGCTCAGCAGCTCGGTTAAAAACCTTAGTGCGTAAAGAATTAACGCAAGTTGCAAAAGATTACGGCGATGACCGCCGCTCGCCGATTGTGGCCCGCGCTGAGTCGCAAGCGTTTAACGAGGCCGACTTAATCAGTGTCGATCCGATCACGGTGGTGTTGTCTGACAAAGGCTGGATTCGCGCTGCTAAAGGCCACGATATTGATCCGACTGCGCTAAATTATAAGGCGGGGGATTCGTTTAAGCTGGCGGTGCCGGGGAAATCCAACCAGTCGGTTATTTTGCTCGACTCCACCGGACGCAGTTACGCCATTGCCGCCCACACTCTGCCTTCCGCGCGCGGGCAGGGCGAACCGGTTAGCGGCAAACTCAACCCTCCCAACGGTGCTACCTTTGATGGCTTGCTGATGGGGGCAGATGATCAAAGTGTGTTACTTGCCAGTGACGCCGGTTATGGTTTTGTCACCTCAATGGCGGATCTATACAGTAAAAACAAAGCGGGTAAAAACGCGTTGACCTTGCCCAAGGGCAGTAAAGTACTGCCGCCGGTTGTTGTCGCAGACCCGGAAAATAGCTGGGTGGCGGCCGTGAGCAACGAAGGGCGCTTGTTGGTGTTTGCTATAGCCGAGCTCCCCCGGCTGGCGCGCGGTAAAGGCAATAAAATTATTAATATCTCGGCCGCGCGGGTGCAGTCTCGCGAAGAGTTTGCCGTTGCGATAGTCGCCTTTGGCGTGCAGGATTCGCTTACGGTGTATTCCGGCAAACGGCACTTAACATTGAAGCCGACCGATCTTGAGCACTACCGCGGAGAGAGAGGGCGTCGCGGTAATAAACTTCCGCGTGGCTTTCAAAAAGTGGATAAACTCAATATAGCGGAAAAATAATAAGGACGATGGCATGAGTGACAAACGCGAACACTTTCGAACCCCTATGGCTTGCCAAATAAAAATATGTCACGAGCAGTTGGGGGAAATGTTGGTTAAAACGCGCGATATTTCCGATGGGGGTGTCTTTGTCATTCTGGATCCGGAGAAGGCGCCGCCGATTGGTGATCTCGTGACAGGCCAAATACAAGGCCTAATGGATGACGCACCGATACTCGAAATGGAAGTGGTCCGAGCCGAGTCCGGTGGTGTTGGTCTCAGGTTCACCCAAACATAGGGCGATAAAATGCCGAGGTTTCTCTGGGGGTGTTGTCTGTGGGTGGTGTGCTGGTCAGCTACGGCTCAAGTTTATATGTGGAAAGACGACTCGGGTAAAGTGCATTACTCCGATCAACGCAGAGTCGATAATGCCGAAGCCACGCAGATAGATATCGGTACTATGCCGCCGCCTCGGGTCATTAGTGCACAAGTGCCAATGCCTTTTGATCGCAACGTTGCCCCATTATTGCTAGATAATTTTTATTATTCAACCGATGTAAGTGCCGCTGAAAAAGAGCTGATTACTTATTATTTTGGCGGCGACTGTGTCTCTCCCACCTCGCAAGACTTTAACCAGTTGCGCACCACCTATCCCAAAGTTCTACGCGATGAAAACAATCTGACGGCAGATGTATTTCGCACATTGCGAGTAAATGCCTATGGTAGTTTGTATCGCGCCGGACACTACAGTACGCCAGATTTAACAGACGTCGGGGCTGTGCTGCTGAGCGGTGAAATTATTGATCTGAATATCAACGCCTGTCGCAGCCAGTTACACGCCAGTGCCCACACCGGAGATTTGGAAAATTCTAACGCACATGAATTCGATTTATTAAATGCTTGGTTGAAGGTTCGCTGGACACTCTCAACCCCCGGCGAATCCGATCCCCTGCTAACCGTAGCGACTGAAGGGATTGCTGCCACTCGCCTGCATCAGCGGCTAGACTTAACCGGCGCGGTGAGAGTGGCCTTTGAAATGGCCACACAACATCTGTTGGCCCTCGATGATTTTCGGGCTCAGGTGGAAATTTCTGAGGTCACCAAGACTAGACCTGTAGGTTCTGATCAAGCTCCGGAAAAAAATCCAACGCCTGCGCCCACCAATAACGAAAATGTATTGGCGGCCGAGCGCGATCTGTATCAGTTGGCATTGCTGCGCTCAAATTTTGCTCGGGTTTTGGCGGAGTTGAGTACGTTAAAGGTAGCGGTTACTGAATATTATCATTTGCGCGGTGTTATGCCGCTCACCATGGGTGTTTTGGGTTATGGTGCGCCCATAAATAGCCGCTATATTGATACTGCTCGGCTGCGTGCACCAGGTACGATTTACGTGGAGCTTGTTGAAGAGCACCTGCCTGGCAGTCATTTTGTCGAGCTTACCCCTGTCACCGAGGGCAGTTTTACTTTGATTGAATGGCAGTGCACCTCCAGTTTGCCTGAATCTATTACCCGTACACTTTGCCAACAACCTTAATGCTTATATCCAGACTGTTAATCGTATTCTTATTATGCTGCGCCGCTCAAGCTCAGGCGGGCGTGATACTTGTGTACCACCACGTCAGTGAGCAGACGCCAGCATCCACCTCAATTGCTCCAAAACTTTTTACGCGACACTTGGAACACTTAAGGGCCGAGGGCATTAAGGTGGTTGCGCTCGAATCGTTACTGAACGAGCGAGACCGCAAGTCGGCAGACCCTAGGGCCAAGCCGCAAGTGGCCATTACGTTTGACGATGGTTACCTCGATATCTATACCGAAGCCATGCCACTACTGACTCAATACGATTACCCTTTTACCGTTTTTATTAACACCGCATCGGTGGGGGCGCCGGGTTATATGAGCTGGCCGCAGCTTGGCGAGTTGAAGCAAGCAGGGGCCAGCATTGCCAACCATACTGTGTCGCACCCGTATTTGGTGCGACAGCGACCGGATGAAAATAAAACTCAGTGGCGCGAACGAATTGGCCGCGAAATCGAACAGGCGCAAACTGAAATACGAGATAAACTCGGGCAGGCCCCCGCTTTATTGGCTTATCCTTACGGTGAATTTAATCGCGAGGTCATGGCCGTGGTGAAAGAGTTGGGTTATATCGCTTTGGGTCAACAATCGGGCGCGGTGGGTCCGAATACCGATTTACAGCGCGTGCCGCGCTTTGCGATGGGCGGTAACTACGCGGCTATGGATACGTTCGCCACTAAGGTGCAAGCCATGCCCTTACCGGTCGAGAGCGAAGGCGTGCGTTCTCAACAGGCCGACCGTTTTATTGCCCGGGCTGGGCAGCAGCCGGTTATCGTATTGCGTTTGGCAAAATCGGGATTGGCTGAGCGCTTGAATTGCTTTTATCAAGGTGAGCCGCTTGCGCCTACGGTCATCAATGAGTGGGAGCTGGAAGTAAAAATGCCAGACGCACTTGCCGCCGGGCGTACTCGTATTAACTGCACGGCCAGGGCCCCCGATTCGAAACGCTATTATTGGCACTCGTATCCATTTTTTATCCAAGGGGAGGATGGCCGGTGGCAACATCAGGATTAAATTCCGTATTAAAATTTTGGTTTGCTGAATTAAAGCCCGCCGATTGGTTTAAGAAAAGCGATGCCCTGGATAGCATCATTACCACTCGTTTTAAATCATTACACCGCGAGCAGGCGCAAGAGTCTGAGCTGGCGTTGGGCGCTCAATCCTGGGAAGTGTTAGCTCAGGTAATAGTGCTGGATCAATTCTCTAGAAATATGTTTCGCGGGCAGGCCGAGGCGTTTGCGTATGATGATTTGGCACTAAAGCTTGCCCAAAGTGCAGTTGCACGGGGACTGGATCGGTCTCTATCGGATGATCAGCGGGCTTTTTTGTATATGCCTTATATGCACAGCGAAGATATAACTGTTCACGAGCACGCTTGTCGGTTGTTTGCAAAATTGTCTAAGCAAAGTTATTTGCAGTTTGAATACAAACACAAAGCGATTATTGATCGATTTGGCCGCTACCCTCACCGCAACGATGTTTTAGGCCGCCCCAGTACCAGTGAAGAAGTCGCGTTTTTAGCCACGCCGGGCTCGTCTTTTTAAGCGTTTACTCTTGGGCGGTGCTGGGCGCAATAAGATCGTATTGCGCCAATTTATTGTAACTTATCAGTGCTTTGAGCTCTTCAATATACACTTGCCCGCGGCTGGAGTAGTGCTTTAGGTACCCGGCGAGTTGTGTTCCTGTGGCTGTTTCCCCCGCCTGGCGCAGACGTTGCCTTTCGCGGCGCAGTTCGGCGTAAGCTTGATGCGTATTTAAGTTGTGAAAATAGGCATCTATGGCCGGCTCAATGGCCGCAAAGGTTTGTACCTCGTGGCGGGCGCCGCTCGAGCGTCTTTTGGGAACCAAGCCACAGCCTTTTTGATAACACCATTGCCCAAAGAGATTGTTTGCCTCTCTGGCAAAGCGCGAGGTGCCCCAGCCCGATTCTTTTGCCGCCTGCGCCAATACCAATGAGGCGGGCAAGGTGTCCACTCGTTTTAGCAGCGCGGTAATACGCTCGAGTGAGGGTTGCTGGGCATTGTCGCTTAATTTATAGCGCGCCTCTAAGCGTTTGAGTAAAAGCGCTTGCCGGTGGGTTAAAGAGTTGCCCTCGTTGAGCTGGGCGAGCCACAACTTTAGTGACTGACGCAATTGCCTAAGCTGATCATTCTTTTGCTGAATAATGGGCGCTAGAGTGCCGATAAACTGCTTTTTGCGTTGTGGTATTTCGCTGATGGATCGCATGTCGGGCAGATACGTTTTACCTTTGAGCTGGCCCAAGCTCGTGGCTACGGGACGCACTTCGGTTAAAAACAAGGTCAGAATTAAGGTGAATATGGCGTAGGCGGCCAGTAGCGCGGCGATAAAAATAGACTTATTGCGACTCATACACAGATTATTCCAAGCGGTAGGGGCTTAGTTGATTTGGCTTAGCTTGATTTCGAAGGTGCCTAACAGCCGTTTAAATATCGAGATCGTCGCGCAGTGCCTGCATTCGACGCTGGTTCTCTTCGCGCGACAGGGGCGTCTCTATGGACTCTGGTAGTGCCGGGGCATCGGGTAGGGGGAGAGAGACACCGTTAATCACTTGCTCGCACAGGCGCTTGTAGTGGCCGGCAAACACCGGATAGGCGGTGCGCTCTGTTGAACTGGCCAAAAAGTACCAATCGCTAGCTTTACCGGCGTGATAAACGGCCGGGTGGCTCCAGCGCTGGGCCGCTTTGGGGGACGGGGCATGGCAGGCTTCTATATAGGCCGCATGGGGGTCTTTTAGCCCGTGCTTGCTTAAATCTCCCTGACAGGCGGTCAGCATACGGTGCAAGGTTGGCAAGTAATCGGAGCTTTCGATCACCTCGCGGGCGCCGCGCCGGATGGTGTCTGGCTCAAATCTCACCAGGGATTCCAGCCACAGCTTTTTAATCTGCGCCAATACCGAGGAGTCACTATAGGCCTTGTAATACTGATTGTGGTAATTGATCCGGAACAGGGCAAACACCTCATTGAGTGCATCAATGTGGCCATCGCTCGCCTTGTAGGTCGGCTCAGCTTGCCCAGCTGCGGTCTGTGAGGTCTTGGATAAGGCTTCGATCTCGCGTTGCGCTTGCTCCAGCAGGTGATTGCTGTTGGCCATGTTGGTTACCTTGCTCTGCCGTATTGGTGAGCGCGTGCTGTCGCGCCCAGTGGTATTTTACATGCTGTAAAAACTTTGTGTTCCAGGAGGGGTAAACCCGGTTGCTTTCCCGCCAAAATAGCACAAATTCCGGCACCTGACTGTGGGCGAATTCCAGGTCAATATTGGCCAGTGCCAATACATCGAATACATCGGCGCTGGGTTGCCAGTTTTCCGGAATGCGTTTGGGCTCTGTGTCGTGCTCTATGGCACTGGTAAAGCGCGCCCACTGGCGTTTGACGTGTTGGCTAAATTTGGTGTTCCAGGTGCGACCCACCTCGCCGCGCTCCTGCCAATAGAGCACAAATTCAGGAATGGCGTCCTCAACGAAGGTTAGGTTGATACCCGAGTGGCGCACTAATAGCTCTAGTGCATCGCGCGAGGGGCGCCAGTCGCTGGTCATGGGGGTGTCTTGGTCGCGCTGAAAGAGGCCGGTTTCGTGCTCGCGCCAGCGTCGCACCACCTGCTTGAGGAATTTATTGCCCCAGGCATGATGAGGTTCGCCGCGCTCGCGCCAGTAAGAGACAAACTCTGGCACCTGCTGGCGGATAAAATAATCGGGGATATTATACTGGCCGAGCTGGGCCATCAGTTCCGTGTCGGGTTGCCACTGGGGAGCTATTTGGTTGCTTTGGCGGCTCGGAGGAGGTGCTACCGGAGGTGTTGCCACCTTAGGTTCAGTGGCGGCCATAACCCCGGCGCTGAAGTGCCAAGCGAGATTCTGACTCTGTAAGTAGGGCGCGCTGGCGATGCTAATAATGCCTTTTTCTTGGAGGTTTTTGCTGATGCGTTGAATATCGGCATCGGACCAAAAAGGCAGGCGCTTTTGTACTTGAGCGCGGTTCAGAGCGAGTGGTGAACTCGTCTGATAGGCCGCCGCCTCGCTCAGCACTGCCAGCATAATCGACTCCTCAAGGCCGATCGTGGCGGCCAGAGAGGGCGAAATAAGCAGTGGTTGTTCGGGGATAAGAGATGATTCCATAGCGCGCACTTTACCTTGAACCCGGCCTGGATTGTAGTGGCTTAACGATTTTCCAGCCGGTTAAAATCCAAAAGCCCTGCCCGCTGGGGCTGATGCTGGCGATAGGCTTGGTGAATCGCATCGCTGATTTGCCAAAAATTGGGATCGGCGCGGTTGACGCCAAAACGCTGGCGCAACTTCTGGTAGTCGGCCTCAGTATTCAGACTGACGATTTGTTGAGCAAATTCGTCCCAGCTGCTTTCATCCAGCATCCAAAAGGTGTTGGGGTAGGCGCCCACTACACCGCCGGTGATAACCAGCTTATCTTCGTCTGGCAGTCTGCGTTTAGACTCTTGAAACAGTGATGATAAGTTGCTGTGGGCACTAGTGCGCAACAGGCTAAAAACTCCCTTCTTCGGTACCCAAATCAAGCTGGACTCTGACATCAGACTGGCCGCTTTGCCGTGAATGGATTGCAGCTTGGTAAAGGGCTCTTGCAATGTATCCGGCCAGCCCAGCTGCTGTACATAAGGACTAGAGGCAAAGCTGGGGGCAAGCCGGCTTTGCAGTGTAGTAAATAGCTCGGCCAGTGGGGCATCGGTTTGATAGTCAATGATATTCAGCGGTGGCAATCGATCGAGGTAGTGCTCCAGGTAATCCTCTATTTCATCCTCCGCCCCACGATACCAGTGGTGGATGTGCTGATCTTGCACGCCTTTCGGCAGCAGGGCGACCAGATTCATTTCCCCTTCGATACGCAAAAAATCCATATAGAGACGGCTGAGCAACTGATGCGATACATTGCCGTAAACATCAAAACCTGCCACTAATAAGTAATGAATGCGCTCTAGTAAAGAGTAATCGATAACCCAGCCAGTTTTCGGGTGTGGACCAATTAGGCCCCGCGTGACCGAGGCGCTGTCATTGTGGCGGAAAATCGTCAGGGCGGCATTATCGTTGGTGCCGCCCCCGTTCCAGATGATCGATAAGTTTAGCGATGGTTGTTGGGCGAGTTGCTGATTTAGGTATTTGGCCCGAGCTTCTAAATAGGCTTTTTGTCGGTTGGCGTACTCGAGCCAGTAGGTAACCGGCATAAAAGTGCTGCCTACCTCAGCGGGAAGTGCTAAATGGTCAATATTTTCTTGCAGAAATTGCGCATTATCACGCATGTCGAGTTGATCGGGGTCAATAAAAAACACCCAGAAATGATCGCGAATAACGTTCAGCGCCACCTGGCCACGACACACCGGCCCTTTAATGAAATTCATAATCGAGAATTCGGCTTCGTCCAGTAAAAAGCGGTAGCGCGAGTCTACGGGTAACTGGGCGAAGCTGAGAAAAGGGTTGGACGCCACCTTAGTCGCATAGCCTGGCAGTTTACGGACGTTATACTCAGCTTGATAAAACCACTGCTGCCAGTTTTCCATCCGCTTATTGTTTAAAGCGTAGGGCATACGGGTTTTGGCCAATGTGGTACTGGGGTCATGCCAGAGTCGGTAATACACTCGCGGCGCCTTGGGGTCATCAAAGGGGCGGCGAGTACTAATACGGTCTATTGGTTGGCCTGGTGGCGTGTGGGAGCGCACCAACTTAAACGCTTGCCCAGGTGCCTGCTCAAACCATAAGCTGGCTAAAAATAAGTGCTCGTATAGGTAGCGGTTGACCAGCTGGGATTTCAGGCTGTCGCCATTGAAAAATGTTTCCCACCGCTCAATCTCAGCAGCTAACGCAGGGCTTGAGTGGAGTGTCATGGAGGCGGCGATACCGCCGGTCTGTAACCAGTTGACCAGAGTTTGATGTTCGTTTTCGGTGAGTGCGGGCAAGCCGTAGGGCATGCCCCACAAGGGGTAGTTTTCCCGGTAATTGGCAAACTCTTCCGGTTGGGGACACTGTTGGTCGCGTTTAATCGAAAAGTCAAAGCTCTCGGGTAGCGGGTATTGGGCGGGCAGCGGGTGTTGCTGTTTAAGGTGTAGTAATTGCTCCATAACGCCTGGGCTTTTAGGCTGGCCGGGGTCGCCGTCAACGACTGAGAAAAAATCTTTTTCTCGCCACTCGCTGGTGCTATGGGCGTCTTCAAATAAGCGAGACATGTGGGCACTGAGCAGGCGGGTGCCGTCGTAAACCTTGTCTTTATGGGCGCCGCGCAGAACGCCGGCGGTGGCATCCATTTTTAGCTGGCAGGGGGCATCGTAGCAGCCGTGGCATACCGTACAGCGCGTCTCAAGGATAGGCCTTACGGAGGCTTCATAATACTCTGCTTGCTCGGCTGTCGCGCTGTTTTCCTGAGTAGCATTGAATTGGTGATGGACCGTAAAAACAGTGCAACCGGCCATTAACAAAAGGAGGAGGGTAAAAAAATAGATTTTAGGCATTTACAACGTCTCGGGAACAATGCCAAATAGGATATCACAGGCCGCTGCGGCGGCCGTATTGGTTCTTACCCATAGGAGATCTTATGCAACCCCCTCCGGCCAATAAACTTGCCGACCCGAAAGCTCATTTGACCGTGCGCAATGCGACCTTAGCGGATGTCGATGCCATTGTGGCGTTATCCAAGCGGGTGTATGAGCCCGTTGATATGGAAGCTTACGCCCCCTCGGCGGTGGTAGGGCAGATCAATAATTTTCCCCAAGGACAAATTGTGGTCATGGTAGGGGAGGTCTTGGTGGGGTACTGCGCGACTTTCCGTATTGCCGGTAAGTATGCTTTGCGACCCCATAACTGGGTGGAAATCACCGGTAATGGTTACGCTTCGCGCCACGATATCAATGGCGATTGGTTGTACGGTATGGAAGTGTGCGTTGATGACGAGTACCGCGGGTACCGTATTGGTCAGCGTTTGTACAACGAGCGCAAAAAACTTTGCCAATCGCTAGGTCTTAAGGGCGTGGTGTTTGCCGGGCGTATGCCCAACTTAGCCCGGCGTATTAAAAAGTTCAAAACCGTAGAGAACTATGTCGACCAAGTGATTCATAAAAAAGCCAAAGACCCGGTGCTGTCGTTCCAGTTTCGTAACGGGTTCGAGATGATTGGAATTCTGAGAGATTACCTCGATGAAGATAAACAATCACTGGGTTGCGCGGTGCACATGAAGTGGGAGAACCCCACCGTACCGGGTGCGGACGATAAGCCGGGTAAGCAGTATGGCGTCAGTATGCCCGAGACCGTGCGTGTGGCAACCGTGCAATATATGCAGCGCAAAATTTCGTCGTTTGGGGAATTTGTAAAATACATCGAATACTTTGTCGATGTGGTGGCCGATTACAAAAGTGATTTTGTCGTTTTCCCGGAGTTAATAACGTTACAGTTGTTGTCGATTGAAGACCAGGAATTGTCACCATTTGAATCTATTGAGGCGCTCACCAAATACACGCCGCGCTTAAAAGAAGCGTTTCGCAATATGGCGTTGCACTATAACGTGAATATAATTGCCGGTTCTCATCCTACGCGTATGGAAAATGGCCGTATCGAAAATATTGCCTATGTGTTCTTACGCGATGGCCGTATGTTCGAGCAACCTAAAATTCACCCCACGCCCAACGAGGTCTATTGGTGGGATATTGAAGGAGGCAGCACTTTGCGCGCTATCGATACCGACTGCGGCCCCATTGGCGTGCTGATTTGTTACGACTCCGAATTCCCCGAGTTGGCGCGCCACTTGGCGGATCAGGGCATACAAATATTGTTTGTCCCTTTTTGTACCGATGAGCGTCAAAGTTATTTGCGCGTTCGTTACTCGTGCCAAGCGCGAGCGGTGGAAAACCAGTTTTACGTGGTTATGTCGGGCAATGTGGGAAATTTACCGAATGTGGCCAATATGGATATTCAGTACGCACAAAGCTGTATTTTAACGCCCTGCGATTTTGGTTTTGCCCGCGACGGTATCGCCGCCGATACTGATCCCAATGTCGAGACAGTGGCCTTTGCTGACTTGCGCCCCGAGACGTTACTAAAAGCGCGCAATAGTGGCACGGTACAAAACTTAAAAGATCGCCGGCACGATTTGTATCGCATGATCTGGAAAGGCGACCGGGTAAAACCGATTAAAAATAACGATGCCTAAACCACCCGGCCGAACGCTAGGGTGCTGTATGCAAAAAATACTGAGCGAGACTTGACGCAGGTTGAGCTCAGCGCAAAATTTATCGCATTCAGCATTCAGCATTCAGCATTCAGCATTCAGCATTCAGCATTCAGCATTCAGCATTCAGCATTCAGCATTCAGCAGTCGGATGTACGCTCTGTCAGCTCAATTTGGCTTGAGCGGAAATGCAGGTCTCTCTGCGGGAAAGGTATTTCGATACCGGCCTCACGCAGCGCATCATCAATGGCCCACAAGTAATCTGATGTCACTTGACTGGGGCGCTTAACCGCATCGGGGTTAACCCACACTCCCAGAGAAAAGTTCAAGCTACTGTCGCCAAACCCTGTCATCCATACTAGGGGTTTGTGTCGGTCGTCATCTAAGGTATAGCTGATTTTATTCACCGCCTGGAGTACGGCGTCTTTCACTTTTTGTTTGTCTGAACCGTAGGCTACTCCAAAGGGAATGCGAAAGCGGCGCACGTCTTCCTCTAGTGTCCAGTTGATGACTCGGCCGCTGATAAACTCTGAACTGGGCACTAAAATATCAATGTTGTCATTGGTGCGGATCAAGGTGGAGCGCAAGCGAATGGCTTTTACCTCCCCCATTAGGCCGGAATCTAGCTCAAGAAAATCCCCCACTTTGATGGATTTTTCCAGCAAAATAATAATGCCCGAGACAAAGTTATTGACGATAGACTGTAAGCCCAGGCCGATACCAATACCCAGTGCACCACCGATAATCACCAGTTTGTCGAGCTGTAGCCCCAGTACCGACAGTGCGCCAATAAAGCCTAATACAATCAAAAAGTAATAGACGATTTTATTGATTGTGTATATTTGGTGACTGACCGTGGGGTGACGATAGAGTGCCAAACGGTTGATGGCGCGACTGACCAGTTTAGCCACAATAAAAGTTGCGGCAATAACCACCAGTGATGCACAGAGCGCGCCAGTGGTTAAGTTGTATTCCCCTACTTTTATCAGGGTTATATTAAGCCAGTCGAACAAGTTTAAACCTCAACGGGTGTATCGGGGTGGTTGCCCCATTCAGACCAGGAGCCGTGGTAACCCTTAATATCAAAGCCTAGTGACTTACCGACTAGGTAGGTGAAGCCCGAGCGGTGATGGCTCTGGCAGTGGGTGACAATGGTTTTGTCGCCAGTGATGCCCTTAGCGGCTAAATATTCCCGTGCATCGGGGCGAATACGCAGGCCGTTTTGGCGGTCCATTAATTCGGTCCACTCGGCATTGATTGCGCCCGGAATATGACCGGCTTTTTGTGTCATCACTTTTTGGCCGTTGTACTCGGCTGGGCTGCGTGCATCCCATACTTGGATGCTGTCGTTTTCTAATCCAGCCAAAATGTCGGGTATTTCGATCAAATGTTCGGGGTTGATCTCAACATCCGCCGCTTGGCTTTTGGGGTCTGCCACTTCAGCGGTGACTGGGTATTCCTCGCCCAGCCAGGCGTGTAGGCCACCATTCAGGTAGCTGTAGTGGGGGTGGCCAATGGTATCCAGTGTCCAAATAAAACGCCCGGCCCAGCCGCCGCCTTCATCGTCGTAGACAACGATATGGGTATCGGCGGTAAGGCCTAAATAGGTAAACAGCCGCGACAGTTGTTCCACCGCTGCGATTCGACCCGGTGCTGGTGGGTGGTTGCACAGCAACATTTGTGGCGGTACATGCACAGCTCCGGCGATATGGCCCCGGCGATAATTGCTCTCGGAGCTTAAATCGACAATCAGTGGCGCCTCGGGGCTGTCCAGCAGTGGCAGCAAGTCGGAGGGCTCAATAATAAGCGGTAGCTTAGGCATAACTCATCCTTTAAAACATAGGGCCATGGCCGTTATCGATTGGGGTGCATATCCGCCAAAATGCGGCGGTAACCATCCAGTCGGCCGGCAGAAATTTCACCGTCTTCTAGCGCTTGTAAGATAGCACAGCCAGGCTCGTGAGAATGTGAGCAGTCACGGAATTTACAGCTCCCCATAAACGGGCGGAATTCTTTAAAGCCTGCCAGTACATCCTCGGGTTCAATATGCCACAGGCCAAATTCGCGGATGCCCGGTGAGTCAATCAGGCGGCCGCCGCTGGGGATGTGGTAGAGCCTGGCGTTGGTGGTGGTGTGGGTACCGGTTTGCCGTTCGCTCAAGCTCCCCACCCGAATGTTGGCCTTGGGCAGCAGTGCATTGACCAGGGAAGATTTGCCCACTCCCGACTGACCCACAAACACACAGGTAAAATGCGACAAATAGTCGCGCAAGGGCTCTAGGCCGTGATCTTGGGTGGCCGAAGCGAGAATCACCGTGTAACCGAGCGAGGTGTAGAGCGCCTCGATGCTGGCCACCTTGTCGCGCTGCTGATCATCAATTAAATCAACTTTGTTGATTACCAGCGCCGGCTCGATACCGATGGCCTCGGCCGCGACTAGGTAGCGGTCGATCAAATTGAAATGGGGCTCGGGGTAGGGGGCGACGACAATCACAATACGATCAATGTTGGCCGCCACGGCTTTCATGTCCCCGTAAGGGTCGGGGCGCATCAGAGTCGTGGCGCGCTGACTGCGGGCCACGACCACGCCAAACGGGTTGCCATCGCGCCAAATTACCTGATCTCCGGTTACCAGCCCACCTAAATTACTGCGGAAATGACAGCGCTTAGCGAGGCCGGTTTGCGGGTCCTCCACCATTACCTGGGTGCCGTAGTGAGTGATAATTAACCCCTCTTGCTCGGGGCCCAGGTCGCTCTCATTCAGTTTTTGGTCGGCTTTTTCATCGCGCCGCTCGGCACGCTTTTCCCGCTCTTTCTGAATTTTTTCGATGCGCCAGCTCTGGCGGCGTGTCAGCTTGCGTTTGCTCAAGGGCAGTTCCCGGTCAGCGGTGTTAAGATAGGGTCATAAAAGATTTATCCCATTGTAAAGGAAAAACGTCTTATGAGCTCAAGCGTGAACGCCGATAATTTAATCTGGATTGATTTAGAGATGACCGGGCTGGACACCGATAACGACGTTATCATCGAAATCGCCACCATCGTCACCGATGCCCACCTCAATATTCTGGCCGAAGGGCCGGTATACGCCATCAAACAGCCCGACAGCGTGCTGGAAGCTATGGACGAGTGGAACACCAACCAGCACGGCAAATCCGGCTTGACCCAGCGGGTGAAAGACTCCAGCATCACTCTCGCTCAGGCCGAGGCCGACACCATCGCCTTTTTAGAGCAGTGGGTACCCGCCGGTAAATCGCCCATCTGCGGCAACTCCATCTGCCAAGACCGCCGCTTTTTAGCTCGCGGCATGCCCGCGCTTGAGCGCTACTTCCACTACCGCAACCTGGACGTAAGCACCCTAAAAGAACTCGCCCGCCGCTGGAAACCCGAAGCCTTAGAAGGCTTTAAAAAATCAGGCGCACACCTGGCTATGGATGACATTAAAGACTCGATTGCGGAACTGGTGCACTACCGTGAGACATTTATTGACTTAGCCTAGTCAGTAGACTCACCTAAAAAGATGGGTTTTAGCAGCCCTTTCACGCGGCCTTAATTTACTTAACTACAAGACGAGCAGTAATGCCCAATTTATTTGCAAACTTAGAGTGTTTAACCTTAGAAAACCCCAATGCCGGCGATAGTGACGCCTGCGTTATTTGGCTACATGGTCTGGGGGCCAGCTGTAATGATTTCGCCAATTTATTACCCGAGTTGCAATTAGACGAAAACGCGAGTATTCGGTTTATCTTCCCCCAGGCGCCCACCATGCCGGTGACGGTTAATAGCGGTTATGAAATGCCCGCCTGGTATGATTTGCTGAGTTTGGACGTCAACCGAAAATTTAACGCTGAGCACTTATCACAAGCGAGCGCTGCGATTGCAGATATTATTGAGCGGCAAATAGCGGCGGGCATTGACAGTACACGTATTTTAATCGCCGGATTTTCTCAAGGTGGAGCAGTGGCCTACGATGTGGCGCTTAACAGTACAAAGCCGCTGGCGGGTTTAATGGCGCTCTCCACCTATTTTGCCACGAGCGCTACCTGCCACTTTGCCGGGCAAAATCAGCGTTTGCCAATCTCGGTGCAGCACGGCTTGCAAGATGATGTGGTGCTTCCCGAGCTGGCCGACAAGGCGGAAGCAATTCTGGCAGAGCACAATTACGATACCACCTCGCATCGCTATCCGATGGCGCATGAGGTGTGTCGGGAACAAATCGCCGATATTAGTCAATTTATTGACCGCTGCTTGCCGGTGAAAGGGTAAAATCTTTCAATATCTCTGGTTTTCATCTAAATCTGAATTTAAAAGGGGGCTGCGCCAGCCGCTTAAGTTATTGACCAATACATACAGGTACTCTAAAGCGGAACTGGTGGCCTAATCCTTTTGTCGAGCTCACTATGTGCCTTTTCCTAAAATTGCTTTTGCTCTGGATTCAATGGTTTTAGCTATTTTAACTGGGCTATAATTTTTCCGGATGTCTAAGCTCGCTTGCTTTGCTAGTGCCGACGCTTTCGAATTAACCAACACAGTATTCATTAATGTTGATGCATGAGTGACATCCGGCTCTGCCCATATTTGCCCCCTGTGGTATGGGCCAATATCTTCTTCGAGTGTTACTAATTTATAATTAACCGGGTATGAATTTTCTATATTCATAAAGTCAATATTGCCTGACCAATTGGTGGCAATAACTGGCTTGCCAAGATACATTGCTTCGGCTAGGGGTAATCCAAAGCCTTCGGCGCGGTGCAAACTAACATAACAGTCGCAATTATTGATAAGGTTGTTCAGTGTATTACGATCCAGGTACTTATTGATAATTTGAATGCGATGGTCGTGTTTGGCTGCCGTGTATACACTCTCTGAGAGTTCTGCTTGGTGCTCCAAGTTGGAAAGTTTAATAAGTAAGCGCACTTTGACCTCGGGCTTTTCGCCAAATGCTCTTAAAAAGGCTTCCACCACACCTAGTGGGTTTTTACGTTGCGGTATGCTTAGTACATCAGACATGTGCAAAAAGATAAACTCATCTTCAGGCAAGTGCAGGGCTTGGCGAGTCATTGGCCGCTGAATATTAACTTCAATAGCAGGGGGGATAATGTTGACAGGTTTGTCGGTAAATTCAGAGATAGATTTTCGGTTAAATTCCGTAGAAACCCATACTTCATCAACCTGAGAAAATGCAAAATGTAAAAATTCTGGAAATTTAGGCATTTCCCAGTACCAATAACCGATAGTGTAGCGATTTTTAAAAAGCCCCTCGCCTAATACCTCTCTTGTTATTTTGGTTTGGTCCGCATTTACCTGAAGTAGATTAATAGGGTAATACGCCTTGTTAAGGTGGCTATCTACGCTTTCTTTCATTCTTGAAATATTGCCGTGTCGATAATCCACCAATGAATAGGGTAAGTCAGACTTTTTCAGTGACCGAAGTGATGCCCGCGCCGCTTCGCCTACGCCACTCTCGGCATGTAGATAGCCGATAAGATTAATGCCAAGCAATTCGCTATTGGGTAATTTAGGTGCTTTTGGTTGCAATTTTTTTGCCGGTAATTGCGTTTGGGGCTTAGCTTTATTAAACATCCACCCTACATAAGGGCCAAGGGCTATGCGAAGCTTCAGCGGTATTCTATGCTT
The DNA here is from genome assembly GCF_030548285.1 of Gilvimarinus sp. 1_MG-2023. Lineage (NCBI taxonomy): Bacteria > Pseudomonadati > Pseudomonadota > Gammaproteobacteria > Cellvibrionales > Cellvibrionaceae > Gilvimarinus > Gilvimarinus sp. 1_MG-2023. The sequence continues at coordinate 160,912 of NZ_JAUOSC010000002.1, read as the reverse complement.
GTTTTTCCATATAAATTGAAGGGAATAATTAATGATCGAGTTGCGAGAATAGATCGGCGGTTCCTTTTCAGTGCTGCGCATTAACTCTAATGAAGCCCGAATGGGTGCTAAATAGATATCACTAAAGTTAGCTTCTTTATGGCCTGTATTAAGAAGCCACTCGGCAAACCTTTCACTATCTTGACCCTTGATTCTCGGGAATGCGTTGCGCAAATTTTCTCGTGACTGCCAAAGTGACTGTGCTAAACAGGTTAAAAGCACACCATTTCTATGGTTGTCAGTCGATCGGTTTAATTCATTGTGAATGTGAATACAGTCTTTTGGGTCGAAAAAGTCGAATTTTTCAAATTCTTTGTTGGTGCGAATTAAGCGTCTGGCCGAATCTGGAACAGGTGTGCCATCAGAGAGCTTGCTGAATGCATAAGGCAGGTGCTTGAAGTTGTCGATACCATTTCGCTTTAATGTGCTTTCATACAGTGAGCAAAGCTCTCTTAGGGGCGTGCCTTGTTGTCCTTTCGTGAAGCGATTTTGGTGTTTGCTTAACTCCGAGGCTTCAATTGAAAATCCAGAAAAATGAAAAAAGGTTAGCGGATCTCCGTCGATTTTGTATTGCTCATGGGTTATTTTTTCTAGCGCTCTATGATTTAAGTTCCAGTAAGCCACATTCCAGCTGGTGTCACGGTTAATGTAAACCCCATCAAACATTGATGGCACAAGATCCATCCATTTTTGATCGACAAATAGGTTGCAAGGGATATCAACAACACACTCTTTATAAAGTTTTCTCTGCCACCACCTCACCATTTTAAGAGTTTCGTCGCAGTTTCGTATTCCTATATAGCCAAGGTTGTACGAGCCGGCTTGAATAATCTGTAGCTCGCCAGGGGCTTTGCCGTCATCTAGCAAGTCGGTAAGGTGAGGGGTTAAAAGGATATTATGTTTGTCCAGTAGTTTTAACATCCCCTGCAATGACGAAAAGATTAAAATATCAGGGTCAAAGTATATAATTTTTTTGTACCCTCGGCTCATTAAAGCCTCAAAAATATAAGGTTTTATAGCTGTATTTAGTTCTAGGATTGAGTATTGATAAATAAATGTTCCTAAGTTTGGAATATTTAGCTGGTCAATAGGGATGGTGTCGTTGGTGTATAAGCACTTTGTTTTATCGGTTGTAAGGTCGCAAAGGCCTAGGGTTAAGTCCGCCTGCGGGCAGTGTTTAGTCAAGCTCTCAAACAAAGTGTTGGCGTAGTGCAGATAGTTGTTGGAGACTATTGTAAAAATGCACACATCGCTCTTTGTTTTATTTCCCATTTTCTGTCCTATTTTTATCTTTGCAGTCTAAGCTTAGCTATAATCTTTGATATTCTGGCCAATAATTTATTCTTTAATTTTTCAGTTTTTGGCTGGTGACGAAGCAACCTATTTTTGAGTTTTTTTATTCGGGATAAATCTGATTTTCTTTGTTCTTTTAGGTGGCTGTTGGCCTGCTGTAAAAGATGCTCTTTATGTGTTTTAAAGTTATCGAAAATATTAGGTGGGGTTGAGCAATATTTTTCATCAATATGAAAATTTATACGACGATAAAATCGGTTGAGGCCATCGAAATAGAAAAATATATAATGATCTTTTAAGTAATGTTCCCATCCAGATTCCGTGGGGTTAAGCGTTTCTGGGTGGACGGCTTCAATAATGATTATTTGGGGGGTGACAAGAGAAAAGTCAGCGCTTTTTAGGATTTCGGCCTCTAAACCCTCAACGTCAATTTTTAGAAATTCTACTTGACGGGCCCCAACATTATTTCGCCACAAGTCATTGAGCGTAATAACTGAAACAACTATTTCATCAATGACTTTCCCGCTGGATTGATAACTTTTAGCCAGTGTGGGGTCTAAAGTGGTAGTGCCTACGTCAGAGGTGATATAAAGGTTTTGCTTACTATTTACAGAGCCTATACAAACATTGAGATTCGTGTCTCTTGGTCGGTTATGCTGCAATTCTGAAAATAGTTCTGGTTGCGGCTCAATATTAATCCCATGCCAGTCTTTAAGGTAGAAATGGTGTGTCACTGAGTCGTAGACCGGATGGCAGGCGCCGATGTCTACATAGAACCCTTGTTTAACTGATTTGAAAATCCTTTCCAGAATGACATCTTCGTAGTTTTGCGCATAGCTAATCATTTTTCCTCCGGACTCTCAAGAATGCTATTAGACGCTTCAGAAATCATCCAACTCAAGGTTTCTTTAATGGGTCTGGGGTTCCAGCTACCTAAAAGTTGGGTCAGCTTGTCGGTATCCCCGTAAAGAGTGTTTACCTCATTAGCTCGCACAAACGCGGGGTTAACCCGAACCTCTAACTCATGATTACTAATTGCCTGAGCCATGCCTAACACCTCTAGTAAGGAGTGAGAGCGTCCAGAACAAATGTTGACAGTTTCACCGGTAGGGCGCTTTTCGGACAGTAATCGATATGCTCTTACTACATCGCGCACATCAGAGAAGTCCCTAGATATATCAAGGTTACCCAGCTCAATCACATTTTTTTTACGTACAAAATGATCTACGATTTTGGGTACTAGGTAATCTAGCGACTGCTTGGCGCCGGTATAGTTAAACGGTCGCAACTGGGTTAAGGGTAAGTGATCCTGCCAGTGGCAGGACATTCTCTCCATGTCTGCTTTGCTCTGTGCGTATTCATTTACCGGATTAAAAGGCGTGCTCTCACTCAGTTGGCCTGCGGTTTTGTTGCCATAAACATTCGCGCTGCTGGCCAGTAGTACGGCCTCCGGTGTGCGGGGCAGCTGTGCTAGTGCGTGCAATAAGTTATCTGTTCCCAATACATTGACACGGTGAAAGTCGTCCGGTGAATTGTGGGCCACAAATGCAATGCCCGCTAAGTGAAAGACCACCTGAGGCTGAACGTGGTGCACAGCCCGAACCAGTGAGTCGGAGTCAAGCAGATTGGCTGGCAGGTATCGCCCGGAAAAACCAGGTACTGTTTGACTTGCTCCGAGCCCCCAGACCTCCCAGCCTTGCTGTTCAAGCTCTAGCCGCAAATAGTAACCGGTAAATCCGCTCACCCCGGTAATCAATGCTCGTTTCATACTTAAAATGCTTGCCTTACGTTATTCTGACGCAGTAAATGCCCAAACGTTGGCTGTGCTTGTGGCCTCTGCGAACCTTGGGGTTTTAACTGTACGGTTATCGTACTGTTTTTTGATGTCGTTTAAGTATTTGGCTAAGTGACTGTGCGCTTTCCCTCCAGGTTAGCCAGGGAAGTTTGGTTGAAGCTGGGTGTTCTCCGTTTTGGTATAGCCGGAGCCACCGCTGAACCGCCTCGCTTAAAGCTTGGGGCTCACTACCGCTAAAATAAAACGCATGATCTTTGGCAACCTCTTTAAATACTGGAATGTTGCGAGCAATAATGGGCTTGTTGTGCTGGGCAGCCTCAATAAGTGGTAAGCCAAATCCTTCGCCGAGTGATGCGGCCAATAAGCAGGTAGACGCCTCGTAAGTTTTAAGCAGGTACTCATCGCTTATTGATTCCAGCCAAAAAAGGCGTTTGCCCTGTTCAGGGTGGTTGCGAAGGCGTGTAGCTAGGCTGTCTATCATCCAACCCTCCTTACCTACGATGACAAGGTTAATATCGACTTCTTGCGACCATAATATGTCAAATGCTTTAAGCACTTGCTCATGCCCTTTTCGGGGCTCTACTGTGCCAACCATAATAAAGCTAGGTATGCGGTTGATTTGCTCTAGCACTTTATCGGCAGTGTTGGGAAGGCCCATCGTCGGGCAGGATGTGTCGATATCAGAGCCAAGGTGAAACCAGCTTATATCAGGGCGTTCACGGTTATCTGTTACATTGTTTACAACCCAATCATGCAATTCGTTCGCTACCGTGCTAGAAATACAAATGGCGGTGTCGGCCTTTGCTATAACTTTTAACCATTCTGTGTGTATTTCTTTAACGCCGGGTGGGAACATAGGTTCAAGCAGTATCGGGAGTAGATCATAAACAACAAATGTGACATTGATACCTAAGTTCTGAAGCTGATGATACAGCCCCTGATTGTCTGCGTTAATGACATGGCCGCAGGCGAAGTCGAGGCCTAGAAAAGTGTCGCCCGCCTGAGCGTCGATAATTTCATCCTCCAGTAAATTCTCATCCGCGCCTATAAGGCCAAAGGTATAATTTCTTGCGTGGCGATAGAGCCATTTTCCGTTGACATCACTTAAATATACTGGCTCTATGCGGTAACCTTCCGGCGGGCAGTCGAGTAACGCTATTGTTAATGCGCGAACAACCCGTTGAATGCCCGTTTTTAGGTCATTTTGCAGTATTGCTGAGACGTCTATATATAAGCATTTAGCGGGTTTTTTATCCGGTAAGTTGTAGGATAATGCGTCCGCTAACTGCAAGAGGTAATCGTCATCAGTAAGGGAGGGGAGGATGCTGCCTAGGTTCTGGGTAATTGGTTTAAGACCCAGGTGGTTATTTAAATAATGTTTCTCTATTGTGAAGTGATACTTGTCTGCACAAATGGTAGGTGCATGCTCGCTCTGTACAAAAGACTTCGCTGCGAGTGCGATATTGTTTCGGTAGTTGGTATCGATGTATAGCTTCTCTAGCTCGGTTACTAGTTCGGCACTTGAAAAGTCATCCGGTAGTTTACAAACCCCTGTGCCTGGTAAGTCGGCCATTGAGCCATTGGCGTTAACGATTGTAGCGATTCCCTGACCCATGCAATCAAGCACTGCAGCAGAGGTTTCGCCACGGGATGAGGTGCGAAGCTGAACGGCAAGATCAGCCGCCGCGAGATATAGCTGATAGGTTTTTGGGTCGGTCCAGCCAGTGATGCGTATTGAACCTGCCTGAGTGTGCTGGGCGATCTTTATTTTGAGTTCATCGTTGTATGTGTTTTTATGTGCGTAGCCTACAAAAACCAACTCGCAATTAATGGCATTTTTGAAATCTTCAGAGCTTTCCCAAGCCTCCAGTAGTCGGTGGTTTTGTTTGGTTTTGCCAAGGAAACCAAAACTACATACCAAGAATTTATTTTCCGCAATACCAAGCGCTTTTCTTGCTTGCTTTTTGCTGATGTTGTCGGGTTTTACCTTAAGCAGAGGGATGACAGAAATGTTATCGGTATTGTAGTACCAGTTTTTTGCAAGCTTAACCGAATGTTTAGAGTGCACGATAGTGCCGAAAGAATTTTTAATTACATCGAAATTGCATGGGTATCGAAGGGTTGTTGCTTCATCTCCTTCGATGAAACGTTTTCTTATACTATTATAACCATGGGATGCATAAAGCTCTTTCCAAAAGCCGTTTGTTGATTGATTTATTGCATCACGATGTTTCTGCGCACCACTTAGAAAAAAATCATGTAAAACGACGATGCCGGGGTGCCTCTGTAAGGCTTCAAAATATGGGGTGTGCATCGGATTGTTGCCGAAATGATACAGTATGCGATCATAGTGTGGTGCCGCGGTTAAAAACTCTTCTACGGTGAGTGTTTGGCAGTTGTCTTTTATCCACGGGCAGGTAATGTCGGCCTGATTAGTAACAACATCAATTTCATAATACTTGGATAATGCGGGCAGTAAATCTGCGCTGTAGTCGGCAATGCCCGAGCGCTCCGGAGGTAGGGGCGAAACATGGGCCAGACGAGGCTTCTTTATTGGCTTATTATTTGGTGTTAAAGGATAGTTTTCTGTGAGATTTTTCCAGGTATCGAATGCAGCGGCTGAGGTTTGATCTATGTCATTTGAATTTATTACTTCTAAATTTAAATGGTATGCGTGAGTATTTATTTGCTGTGTGCTAATAACACAACCATTAGCCCAATTGAACACCGTTACAGGGAGTCGCCCACCGGGGCTGTTAATATTTTTCAGCGCATTGATTCTGCTAGTCTCTAGGTCTGTGCAGTGCACGGCGTCAGGCTTTAAGCTGGCGATAAAACTACTATAGGCCAGCTCCGAAATTTGCTTGTAGAGTGTATTATCTATAGTCCCCCTGGGTGGGGTAACAAATAAACGGATATTCTCTTGGGGTAAAAGCCCGTAAAATTCGGATCGAATAGTCCGAATGCTGTGGGGGCGTAAATCACTCAGCACCAAAAAAATGTCATGCGCTTCGCGACTACGTACCAGCGCTTTTGCAAATGCCAGAGCATAAGGCCCAATACCATGGGTGAAGTCGTTAGCCTGCGCGCCTTGCATATCGACCACAATCCGCATTATCGCCTTCCCCTGTCTCTGGCGATGACGGTCTTTAGGTCTCGATAGATTTCACGCCCTTTTGGAGTTAGCGGTAGTGTATTTTGGGGGCTGACCTCACTTGGTACCATGGTTAAATGCGCAGGTTTGGGTGGGCCCAGAATGAGCCCTCTATAGATTGCGAACTGCCGTATATGGGATAAAATCGCTGGATACTTGCGAAGGTAGTATTTTGTGCGGTCAGCCAGATAGGGGCGCCGTAACAAAAACCTCATTAACGCAAGGGCGAAAGGCAGAGCGATGGCCTTGGCCACTCTAATCGCCAGTTGCAATAACCATGTGATCATTTCTGATATCCAGTTTATACACCCGGTTGGTTTTGTCGTGGTTCGGCACCAGTTTCGGGTGCCAAATAACATTCAGGGAGGTGACATGAGGCATTTTTAGAAAATTTCCTCAGCCGTCAAAATTGGCACTGTTGATAGCAGAGCGGGCCAATAATAGCCCGCACTGCTATCAATTGCGACCGTATCGGTCTTCGAACCGAACGATATCGTCTTCCCCGAGGTAGGCTCCACTTTGTACTTCAATGAGGTGCAGAGAAATTTGGCCGGGGTTTTCCAGTGCATGCACACTACCGACCGGAATGTAGACTGACTGATTCTCTGTCACTAACGTTGTATTCTTGTCGATAGTGACTTTCGCGGTGCCAGATACCACAATCCAGTGTTCGGCGCGGTGGTGGTGCATTTGTACGGACAGTTTTTCACCTGGTTTGACCGTGATGCGTTTTACTTGATACCGGTCGCCGCTATCGATGGACTCATATTTACCCCAGGGCCGATACACATCACGGTGCAAGCGGTACTCATCTCTACCGGAGGCCTTAAGTGATTGAACCACGGTTTTAACATCCTGCACTTGATCTTTGGCGGCCACTAAAATGGCATCTTTGGTTTGCACCACGACAATACCGTCGAGCCCCACAGTGCTGACCAGTGCATTTTCAGCGAATACATAAGTGTCGCGGCTGTTGTGTTGTATCACATCCCCTTTACTGGTGTTACCTAGCTCATCCTTCGCTTCGACATCGGCCATGGATGACCACGAGCCAACATCGCTCCAGCCTGCATCTAGGGGGAAGACAATGGCCCGCTCTGTATTTTCCATCACGGCGTAGTCAACAGACTCGGAAGGGCAGAGTAAAAAGTCCTCTTTATTGACCCGGACAAAGTCTAAATCCTCTTCTGGCGCAGAAAAGGACGCTTGGCAGGCTTGGAAAATTTCGGGACGGTGTTGGTTTAGCTCTTCCAGGTAGCGATCGGCACGAAACAGGAACATACCGCTATTCCAGTAGTAATCTCCGCTAGCCAGGTAGGTTTTAGCCGTTTCCAGGTCGGGTTTTTCCACAAAGCGTTTTACGGCTTGGCCTAGCTCACCGCCAGCCTCACCCCGAATGTAGCCATAACCTGTTTCGGGGTAGGTTGGTACGATACCAAACGTCACCAAATCGCCTTGTTGAGCCGCCTTGGTGGCTTTTTCGACCACGGCGCGAAAGGAGTCTGGATCGTTTATAACGTGGTCGGCCGGTAAAACCAACAATACAGCGTTGGGGTCAGACTCCAGAGCGGTGAATGCAGCCAACGCAATGGCTGGTGCAGTGTTTCTGCCGGCTGGCTCCAAAATAATATTGTGGTCAAGTTGGCCGATTTGGCGCAGCTGCTCGGCGGCTAAAAAGCGATGCTCTTCGTTGCAAACCAGAATAGGGGCTTTAGGGTTAAGTCCTTCGAGCCGTTGTAGTGTGTCCTGTAATAGGGTGTTTTCACCTACCAAGGGCAAGAATTGCTTGGGGTAAAGCTCTCTGGACATGGGCCAGAGCCGGCTACCGGAACCGCCGGATAGAACAACAGGAAAAATCATGTAAGCAATTCCTCGCTTGGTAACATATTCAAGATCTAAGTTGTGAAAACGGTAAGCATCGCTATATTTTGACGTTTACCGTTTGTTATTGGGCTAGCTTAGCTCATTCATCACAGTGTCTAATTGGTCAGTGTCTAACAAGTACGGGATTAATGCCAAAGCATCTTGATAGAGCTGGTTGTTACACAGCGAGTCAAATTTAAATAATAAAGCTGCCAAAGCAACCGATTGTACCTCAATCGATTGTAAAGCGGGGCGCTGATTGGCCGCTTGCAGCAAGGCGTTTGGAAGGAATTCAATGCTTTTTCGGCTGATAGGCCAACCACTACCGAGCGGTTCCAGCGTCCAGCGTCCCCAAAAGGTTACCTGTAGCTCACCTTCACCATCTTGCATCAGCGTGTTGGCGTTAATAGTGGGATTAACCACAACTAAAGGTAGGTTGCGGACAGTCTCCAGCATATCAGGTAGTTGTTCTTCCAGGCTGCTTACTAACGGCCGGCTTTCCTCATTTGCAGCTATATACAGTCGCTCTATAACTGTTTTGTCCAGGCGCTGCCAAAGCATTGGGTGAGATCGTGCGTACCGGGCGGCCAAATCTTCCGGTGGCTCAAAGGCCCACAGGGTCGTTAGATAGCTCTCGGTGAGTTTGCCCGGCGCGATATTCACACTCTCATCGGGTAGGGAAAAGAGGTGATACTGCCACTTGCTTAGCTGTCCGGCAGCTAATAATGGTAGGGCAGGCAAGTAATCGCTGGATTCGTCAAACAACAGCGTTGCCTCATGGGTGGCTAACAAGGATGGGCTTTTTCCATATAGGCGTACTAAATAACGGCTTAGTAGTTCGTCTTTATTGTTGTGCGCATCAATTTCTAAAGCCACTATCTCGTTTAATCCCGTTTGATGCCAGTTGATACTTAATCGTTCAGCGTCTATCGCTAACTGTTCGAGTAAAATCTGGCGTACCCATTTCTCACGGGATTGAGGCATAAACAGTGACCAAAACTCCATTTGTTTTTCATCAGCTTGAGCTAGGGAGTGGCCCTTAAAAAACAAAGCGTTTAACTTACGGCGGCTGTCATATAGGTTGACGATCGCTGACACTAACCGATTGGTTCGATTAAAGGCTTGCCGGGTAATTAATAGGGAGATAATTGCAATTATAAAGCCTTGTACCACCCCGAATAGAAACTCTAACACTAAAAAGAAGAACGCCAGTAAAAACCCCAATGCCGTTAGCACTGGCACCACTGATGTTAGGTTTTCGTTGATACGCTCACGAAGTGCTTCACTGCTTCTGTGAGCCAGACCAATGCCTGTTATACACAATGCTGTGTAGCTCATTACCAATAAACACAGAGATGGGAAAATAATTCCAAGAGTGGTCCAAACGCAAACAATAAAGACGGTGTTTGCTAAGGCTCCTGCATAACGGCGGTAACTAGAAGCGGCAAGATCATCTTGATTTTCAAATAAAACGATTTTTTGGCCTTGAGCCAGCAGGCGCTTAGCACCAATATTTGAAGCCCAGGTAATAAACTTTTCCATCGCCAGGTGAGTCAAATAGAAAGTGGGAGCTGCAACACAAAGTGATAAAATTAAAACATCTCGGTCAAACTGCAAAAAACTTTGGGGAAAATAACGCGGAACACGTTCAGAGCCAATAAGAATCAATACTTTTAACGGTAAAAGTGATGCTAGCAGCATAGCCACTTGTGACACTAAGGTAGCGAGTATGACAAACAGTGTGGGTGCTGGGGCAACCCGGAGGAATTTCCCTCCCAGAGACCAAAGCCAACGAAAACTGTCAGAAATGATTGCAATCAAGGATATACTCCTGACTTGATGACATGAAATTTAAGCTCACTGCGATTAGCGATACAGTAAGAGGTGTAGAAGTACCAATAAACTTAAATTTCATCATAGTAACCACAATAAATTGAGCGTTTTTCAACAGTTGTCTCAATGTTTATATTCTAAGTTCATTATACGCAACCGTCAGAGGAGAAAACTACCATCGACCTTACTCTGCAGTATGTAAAATAAGGTTAGAAGTAGCATTTGCGCTAGGGGCGCTTCAACTCAACTCCTTCAGGCGTGGCGGTATAAGGTAAGAACCTCATTAAACTCCCCATTTGAGTTAAGCTTTCAGTTGTATTTCGCAGTGAGTCTTCCCCTGGCCCCAGTGCACGTCATTGTGTGGGTGTGCTCCGCGGGTCAATAATGGAAAGAAGCAGTGACTTGAGCCAAGTCAGATCTGTATATACAACATTAACCTCTGAAACTGTCTTGGTTACTTAAAAACCACTTATAAGCGTCGTGCAGGCCGTCTTCCAGGGTGATTGAGTAGCTCCAGCCGAGTTTGCCTAGACGCGTGACATTCATAAGCTTACGGGGTGTGCCGTCAGGTTTCGATGCATCCCAATGAATCGCGCCTGAAAAACCCACAACTTTGGCGACGGTCTCTGTCAGCTCTTTGATCGTGCAGTCCACGCCTGTACCAACGTTAATATGGCTTAGCATTGGTTGCGTATGTTGCTGATAGGTGTTGTTATCTAGATTCATAACAAACACACTGGCCGCGGCCATATCGTCAACGTGTAAGAATTCGCGCATTGGGGATCCTGTGCCCCAGGCTTTTACACTGGTATCACCGCGAATTTTCGCTTCGTGAAAGCGGCGCAGTAAGGCGGGTATTACGTGGCTATTTTCAGGGTGAAAGTTGTCATGGGGCCCATATAGATTGGTTGGCATTACCGAGCGGTAATCGCGGCCATACTGTCGGTTGTAACTTTCGCATAACTTGATACCGGCAATTTTGGCAATAGCATAGGGCTCGTTAGTGGGCTCAAGGGTGCCGGTAAGCAAGGCTTCTTCTCCCATGGGCTGTTCAGCCATTTTGGGGTAGATACAAGACGACCCCAAAAACAATAACTGCTGAATGCCGACTAAATGAGCCGAGTGAATAATATTTGACTCGATCATTAAGTTTTCGTAAATAAACTCAGCTGGGTATTCATTATTGGCGACAATGCCGCCTACCTTGGCCGCGGCAATATACACCTGGTCAATTGCATTTGACTCGAAAAATGCTTGAACAGAACTTTGATCAAGCAAATTTAAATCAGTGCGTGAGCGAGTGATTATATTGACATCAGCGAGTTGTTTCAGCTGTCTTACAATAGCTGAGCCGACCATGCCGTTATGGCCGCTAACAAATATGTTTTTCATCGTGTTAGTCCGAACAAAAGTGACTTACTCCACAGATACTGGCACGTTATAGCCATGTTCTTTTAGGAGAGCGTGGCGCTTAGCGGCTTTTAGGTCTTCGGCCACCATTTCGGCGCACATTTCTTGCGCAGTGATTTCGGGTGTCCAGCCAAGTACATTTTTGGCTTTAGTCGGGTCGCCTAATAAGGTGTCAACCTCGGCAGGGCGGAAGTAGCGCGGGTCAACTTTTATGAGTATATCGCCCACGTTAATGTTAGGTGCGTTGTCTCCCTCTACGGCTTCAACAATGCCTTGCTCCTCAACACCTTCACCTTCAAATCGCAAGGTTATGCCCAGCTCTTTAGCGGACCAACAGATAAACTCGCGCACTGAATACTGAACGCCGGTTGCAATCACGAAGTCTTCGGGTTGGTCTTGCTGCAGCATCATCCATTGCATGCGCACATAATCTTTGGCGTGGCCCCAGTCCCGCAGGGCGTCCATATTGCCCATATATAAGCAATCTTCCAGGCCCTGGGCAATATTGGCTAAACCGCGGGTGATTTTACGGGTAACAAACGTTTCGCCGCGCCGGGGTGATTCGTGGTTAAATAAAATGCCGTTGCAAGCATACATACCGTAGGATTCTCGGTAGTTTACGGTAATCCAGTAGGCGTAGAGCTTGGCGGCTGCATAGGGTGAGCGCGGGTAAAATGGTGTCGTCTCTTTTTGGGGGACTTCTTGCACTTCACCGTAAAGTTCAGAGGTTGAAGCTTGGTAGAATTTAGTTTTCTTCTCCAAGCCTAGTAGCCGGATGGCTTCCAGAATACGCAGTGTGCCCATTGCATCAACATCAGCTGTGTACTCTGGCGACTCAAAGCTGACAGCCACATGTGACTGAGCACCTAGGTTATAAACTTCATCTGGCTGAACTTCTTGCAAGATGCGGGTCAGGTTGGATGAGTCTGTTAAATCGCCATAGTGCAGTACAAAATTTTGGTGCTCTACATGTGGATCTTGGTAGATATGATCCACGCGCTGAGTATTGAAAAGAGATGCGCGACGTTTAATACCGTGTACTTCGTAACCTTTTTCTAACAAAAACTCAGCCAAATAAGAGCCGTCTTGTCCTGTTACGCCGGTGATTAGTGCTTTTTTCATTTCCGTCTCGCTTTAGATTTTCTCGTATTGCCACTAAAATAATTTGTTGTATTACGCTAGTGTTAATTTGAAAGCTTCTACAAATTGGTTAATATATGGATACGTTTTACTTAAGCTATAGTTATTATACCCAACAAAGGCAATATCATTGTGTTGAGCTGCATTGATATCGTTCAGGGAATCACCTATTAAGACGCACTCATTAGAGTCTCGACTCTTGATTATATCACTGACAATAGCTTCCTTTGTTTTGGGCGAGCCAAAGATCCCATCAAACTTGGTCTCTATGCCGTGATGTCTGCATAAGATTTTGAGGTCCTGCTCGTCTGAGGCGGAAGCAATAAACATTCTTTTTTTTAAGTGCATGTGTTTGATAAATTGTATGGTATCTTCAATGCGTAGCTCGGGCGCTGTGAGCAATCGCATGGTGATTTCGGAAAACTGGTTGGCAAGTCGCTCTACAGTGTCATCGTCAACTGGCTTCCCGAGTAATGTGTTGAAAAAGTATCTTATTTTATGATACCGAGAAAGTCCGCCATTCGCTCTGTGGTACTCCACAATTTTCCGAGTATTATCTTCCCCGTAGCTTTTAAAAAGATGCCTAAACCCTTCTTCTTTAATATGGTTCGAGTCTAGGATGACACCGTCGAAGTCGAAAATTAGTGTCGAGCATTGAGATATTAGTTTGAGTGCCAGAGCGTCAGACATTTTCGAACACCTCGTTTTTTAATTTTCCTGCTTTACTGAAGCGAATGGCCTCTTGCACTGCCTGAATTTCCATGTCGACTCGGCTTGACGTTGTGCTAGCGCCCATGTGGCAAGTCAGAATGCAGTTGTCTAACTCTTTAAGAGGGCCGCTATATGGCTCATCATAAAAAACATCTACCGCAGCGGCCGCAACTTTTTGAGACTGCAAAGCTTGATAAAGCGCCTCTTCGTTGACAATGCCTCCTCTGGCGGTATTGATGAGAATGGCGTGTCTTTGCATCAGGCTTAGGTCATCATAGGTGATATAGTCACGCGTTGACTCTGTTAATGGCAGGTGCATTGAAACGATATCACTGTATTTGAGTACATCCACCTTGGGGGCTAAGGTGATATTGTAAAGCTTTGAGAAGGCAATATCTGCGTTATGGTCATGAGCAATAAAATTAACGTTAAAGCCCGCGAGCATATGCACTAATGTTTTACCAATACGCCCCAGACCGAGAAGCCCGACGGTACGATTATTGAGTAAGGTCCCCATGTGACGCCGCCATACACCCTGAGTCTTGAGGTTGTTGTTGGTCTCAGTGACTTTACGGCAACAGTCGAGTATTAAGCCGACGCTAAGTTCTGCTACTGCTATTGTAGGGGCGTCAGGTGTGTACGCGACGCGAACGCCCCGTTTGCGACATAGGTCGAAGTCAATGCCATCTAAGCCTATACCTACACGAGAAATTAATTTTAGATTTGGCGCTTTATTAAGCACATCTTGAGTAATGCTTTCAGTTCCTGCAATCAAAATATCCGCATCTTTAATGTCATTTGCTAACTCTTCAGAGGTTATTTTTCGGCCAAAGTTATTGCAGCGGTATTCGAACCCATTGTATTTAAGCTGGTTAATAGGCTCTGTGGAGATTGAGCCGAAGGGATCTGTTGATATGTACACCTTCATTATTTTATGCCTGCCTTCACTTGTTGCATGCACTCCATGGCTTTGTCTCGCATAAAAAAGTAGTCGATGCTGTAGGCGAGCAGGTTGCAGCCTTGGCTGATGCGCTTCAATAAAACACTGGGGTCGGTTTCGACGACATGGAAGCCGACAGATTTATTCATAGTTTTACAGGCATCAAATACCGATGTGATGGCACTTTGAACATCTTCTCGGTCGTATTCACCTGGCACACCCATAGAGGCCGACATGTCGTAAGGGCCAATAATAGCACCATCAATCCCCTCTACTGATATAATATCTTTAATATTATTAGCTGCATTTATATGCTCTATCTGGGCAATAATAACTAGCTCTTCATCAACCCACTTTTGGTATTCCTTGAAGTTCAGCCCATATTGTTGAGCTCTAAACAAGCCTACACCTCGGGTACCTTTGGGTGGGTAGGTGGCAAGGCTAACGGCCTGCTCGGCATCAGCTTTGCTGCATACCATTGGAACTATAATGCCGTCGGCGCCAAAGTCCAAAATACGCTTAATAACCACCTCTTCATTTTTGCTGACACGAACCAGAGCTTGCATGCCGTTAGCTTGGATGGCGCTAATAAGGTGTTTAGCGCGGGTAAAGTCGATATCGGTATGTTCTAGGTCGATAACCAACCATTCAAACCCTGCGTGTTTAAGTATTTCTACGGCGGATATATCCCCTAACATCAACCAAGAGCCGATGGTTAGTTCGCAGTGACGAAGCTTTTCTTTTAGTGACATTATTTATTTCCTCAAATCGTTATAAAGTAGCTCCGCCAACACAAAGTCTTCTGGCTCGTCAATATCAACGGCTTCTAGTTTATTGACTTCAAACAGCTTGGGTCTTAAGCCGATACGTTTTTCGTCCGCTTTCGCAAAGGCCTCTCTTGAAAAAATGTAAAAGTTAGAGTTCTCTTCAAAAAGTGGATCAAGGTCTTGAGTGCGACGAAGCTCATTGGGGTTATGGTTAATAGGTTTACATCCCTTGTCGTACAATCTAGCTTGAAGGCGAGTTACAGAAAAAACCGAATCACAGTCTTGGCCGAGGGAGTCAAAGTAAAATTGAATGCCTTCGTCCAGAGTGTCTGATAGTAACAGCGGGTTTGTGCTGTGAGTTTGAATAAAGTGTGTGCTATCAAGCTGAGTAAGGTCATATTTAATTATGTCATTCATTGATACAAAATCGCCTTGAATGCTTTCAGGTCGATCAATAATTTTAACTTTTTCTCCAAACGCTTCTCTAGCATCCTCGGCTATAATGTCGCTATCAGTATTTATCGCAATAAAATCAATAAATCTAGACGCCGCCAAAGTTTTAAAAATAGCATGGTAAAGTGGTTTTCCGCCAAAAGGCTTCATGTTTTTGTTGGGGACTCGTTCAGAATTCCCTTTCATGGGTAACAGTGCAGTGATATTCATGCGATTTCCTGCTGTTGATTATTTCAGTAACATTTGCGTGAGGAACCAAATATCGTTTTCGGACTGCAAGCAACCTCACCCAAATGCGAGTGTAAGACCCCCATTTTAAACAGCCGTTAAAAGTAGAGGGGTATGCGGCTTTTAGTAGCCACCGTGGCGGGACACCTCCGATTGAGGTATTCGGCCGTTCATTGTTGTACTGCCATTGCCACTGAGTCGCAAGCTCTTGTGCGTGCTCAACACTATCAAAGTCATGCAGATCGAGCTACTCGTGTCGGGCCGTACAGTTAAGACGTTCAACATAGGCGTTCTGAGTTGGCTTGCCTGGCTGAATATAAAGTAGCGTAATCTGATGCTGATTTGCCCAGTTAACCAAAGCCCCAGAAATATACTCTGGCCCATTATCACAGCGTAAAGCAGCCGGCTTTCCTCGCCACTCTATCACTTGCTCCAACGCCCGAATCACGCGAAGCGACGGCATGGATAAGTCAACATCAATCGTCAGGCACTCACGATTATAATCGTCAATCACATTGAAGGTTCGCAAACTCCTGCCGTCGCTCAGGCTGTCGGACATAAAATCCATGGACCACACGTGGTTGATGGCGGTAGGAATACTCAGCGCATCAGGCTTATCACGCTTGATCCTGCGTCTAGGCTTTATTCGTAAATTAAGCTCCAGATCACGATAGATGCGATACACCCGTTTGTGGTTCCAGCCAAATCCCTTCACATTGCGAAGATACAGAAAGCACAGCCCAAAGCCCCACCGCTTGTGGGTTTCAGTTAAATGTAACAACCAGTCCGCTACTAACGCATTCTCACCCCCTAGCTTTGGTTGATAGCGGTAACAGCTCTCACTGATATTATAAGTGGCACAGGCAAGCCGTATACTGATACCGTGCCTCCCGATCGCGCGTTGCGCCATCTCTTTGCGTTGAGATGGCTTTACAGCTTTCCCTCAAGGGCCTACTGTCGTAGCTCGGCCTTAAGGCGCTCCTCGGCATACATCTTCTTGAGGCGCCGATTCTCGTCTTCTAGCTCCTTGAGGCGCTTCATCATCGACGCATCCATACCGCCGAGCTTCGACCGCCACTTGTAGAACTGAGCTGAGCTCATACCGTGCTCACGGCATAAATCCGGAACGGATACTCCGCCCTCATTCTGCTTCAAAATCGCCAGTATCTGGCTATCGCTGCAACGTGACTTTCTCATAGAAAACTCCTTGATCCTATTTTAATGGAATTTTCTACTAATAACCGCAGTGGATTATTGGGAGATTACACAGAAGAAATCCATTCGCATTGTCTTGACGCGGCCGCCTAACAGTCAAACCTCCTCTAGCCTTAGATCTGATAGCGTAAACCTGAAAGTCGGCATATTTTTCCAAAATGTCTGGTATTCGATATACCTATATTCATCAATGCTATATTTGCGCCGAATTTACAAGTTCCTGTATATTATGTGCCTATAAAACCAGTTTTAGCGCACTTGAGCTTTAGGTGTAACCTAATTATTTAGTTATCAGAAAGTGGAATCTTGACATTCTATTTGTTATACCCGTCGGGGAGGCTTGCCTTGTGCCTAAGTGGGCATTTAAAAAGAAAATGAACATTTGATGCGGAAATATAACAGTTAGTCGCTATATTATTTCCCGCCCATATTCGTAATATTTCTTATACTCTACAGCCCTATTAAATTGCTCCATATATTCGCGGTAAGTTAGCTTTTGGTCGCCAATAGATGGAGTTAGTAGGTTTAATATAGATTCTGGATCAACCTCGCTGGCTATAATATCACGGTACTTATGAACAACTTCCACAGCACAATCAGGGAGATCATATAAATCGAATAGGCATATCATCTTTAATATTTTCTGTAAACTATAAGCGCCTCCCAGTTTGGCCTCATGATTTGGGTCTCCCAGATCACGAAGATAAACTGCATTTGCCCAACGAATCTGCCCTGAGTCAGAAACAGTCGGCCGATTCTTCAAAAAAGGTCTGGGAAGTGCAGAACGAGCATAACGCTTTTTCTCAAAGTGAAATAAAGAAAATCCAGCCTCCCCTAGAATTTTATCAACATTGCGAAATAAATTTGCATCATCTCTCTGAGCACCCGTAAAACGAACTTCAACATCTAAGCCAAGTACCTGTTGTGCACACAATATTTTCTGCGCGCCAGTTAACACCTGATAATCATGCCCATCAGTATCAATCTTAATAAAATCTATTTTTTCATAACCAGTTTCTCTGAAAAAATCATCAAGACTCACTCCGTGATTTGCAAAGGCCAATTCTTGGCCAGAGTTGAACTCTTCCTTGATTCGGTTATAACCGGTCATTTTTTTAACTTTTACGGCAGCCAATCTAGCGCCCAAGGCACTACCTCCGGGAGCCGATACTCTATCTTTTCTTTTTGTGTTTTCTTTAATTGAAGATAATTTATCTACAGAAACAGGCAAAACATAAGCTGCGTGGTATTTAATGTTTGGATTTTTTTCAGCATTGTTAAGCCGTTCAACTTCATGAATTAATGGATCGAATCCATGTAGGGTAAGTTTTCCTGGGAATGACCTCCAAATCCGTGGATAACCTTTTGATGCCCCAACATCAACAACAAATATATTTTCAGTTAAATTGGGCAGAAGCGCCTTGGTTACACTCGATTTGTAATTAATATTGTTAATGTCCATATATCACCTAACATTCTTATTGCTCAGATTTTCTCATGAAGTTACATTAGTAAATTTCAACATCTTACAGCTTGATTTGCTTACTCTACTTGGAGAGGCTTGCAGTGGCGTTTAGCTCTAGCGATTAGTTCTGTGTTTGTCGAATTTATATGCACTTGTAAACTACATCGTTGCTGATGATTTCACAAAGGCGTTTCTGTACACCATGAAGCTCATTTAAAATAGTAACGTCAAGCTCAATACCGATTGAATCAGCATAACCGGTATGTTTGGACCTGTCACCATCAGGCGCGGATGCGGTGGACGCGCTGCCTACCTTACCCAGCGCCAGGGCCTTGAGATATAGTCTCACTGAGTGGATGTCTTGAGCCATTCTCTCCTGCGATACCACAACCAATCGTTCTTTCGGGACTACTTTAAGTGTCGCTTTCAGATGCTGGTCGTATTGAAGCTTGCGCGAGGCGAAGTGTTCATAATATTCAGTCAGCTCACACTCAGAGTAAAAGTCGCGCTCTTTCCAGGCAAAATGCTGCTTTTGCCTACCTGTCCGTGCGATAGTGCGATGCATATTATGCCAAGACACAAGAGATTTTACAGGGTCTCGGACACATAGCACGATAAAACTATTGGGATTAAGCTTAACGAGATATTCGAGTGAATTTCGGTTATATACGTAAGACGTGTATTTGTGCGCGAGAATGGTGCCCCTCTCCACTTCAGGGCGGATATCGCAAATCAATGGCCAAGGGACCTCGATGGCCCCCTCTGGTGTGCGCAGAACCCTGATCTGAGGATCTTCCATAAGGCTTCGGATCAATGCACTTGTTCCACATTTTGGAAATCCGATGATTATAATTTCAGGGTTCATATTCTTGGCCCCTAACTGCCGAAGTCGGCAGTTCATACCCAAGAGACGTACAGACATCTCCATACTTTTCTATAAATATGCCAGCGAGGTCTTCATCAAAGTAATTCTTCCAATCGCCCGGCACTCCTTTCCGGTAATGGCTGGAAGTGTTTTCTAAACCGGGCTCCCGCTTTGTGATGCTGCGGAAGGAATAAGCTTCGTGAAGTCGGTGCAATTCACGATCAGATATTTTTAGCTCTGCGAATTCTAGTGAATGCATCATTGATTTTTGAAAGTTGCCAATCAGGTCTTCATATTTGAGAAGCAGCAAAACTTCGCTCTCAATTAATGGTAACCAACTTTTAACAGCCGAGCAGTACGGAAGGCTCTCCTCCTCTACGAGCATTAATAACCCTTCCTTAACGGAAAGTCTATTCAATCTTTCCCGGCTTTCTAAAATTTGAGCGCTATTATTCTTGTGCGTTTGCTTCCAGGACCAATATTGTGAAATTAGAACATCTTTCGGATCCCGAATGCCAAGTATAATCGGCTCGCCCTCATTCACCTTGGGAAGCACATGGTTAGGTGATTCCGTTCTATAGAGCGCTAGAGTCTTCGCAGAGCCCCGATTAATAGGAGTGTTGATCGCCGCCGAATTCGGTTTCGACACTTCGATGTTTGCACCATTGGCATCTGCAGCCGCACGATAAAGGCGTCGAAACCAGTTCGATGCGCATTTATGGAAGGTGACAATGTGTGACTTACTCATGTTCTTTCCCCGATTTTTCTATTTAGTTACTAGGACAAAGAAGTTTACCCCAAGTTCTAACATATTAAGATAACTATCATTTCTCGGATTTCATTTTTTCACATAGCTGATCCATTGTTTCAAAGGAGCCTAGTCCAAGCTTGCGCGCTACGTATAGTGCATTAAACCTGCAAATGCTAAGCATAGGGTTATTTTGATCCCTAGCGCTCGTCCAGAGCACTAAATACTGCTCCAAGGCACGGCGATAGAATCCATCACGAGTTAACCTGTTTGCTGTTTGAAGATTTGCAGGACACAATCCATTTGTAATCTCAGTTTCAGCAGAGTCAGGATTAATGTTTCTATTTGCGGCTCTTGAGAAAACCGATTGAGTCAATGCATCACTGTGGAAGTCGGAGGTAGGTTCGTGTGAGCTAGACACTGCAACTTTGAACAGCTGGCCTCTTAGGTCGTCTCTCAGGTCATTGATATTGTGCTTCTCAAAGGCGATTTTCCGAGCGAGACGCGCCAGTTTATTACGTAATCCAGGGTTCGTCGCCAGTGAACGCAACGAAGTTATGACAGCATCTTCCGTTGGCTCTTCCACTACAACTGCAGCACTTGTAGAGGCCAAATAGTCAATAGTCGCGATACCTCGCGGGCCATGAGCGAAAGTAACGGCGCCAGATGCAAGAGACTCGGGCATTTTATTTGCCATAGAGTAGCGGACATAGCGTCGTGTTAGTTGGTCGTGATTGTAAGCGATCACTGTTATGTCCGCGCCTGAAACCCAATTTCGATATTCTTCGGCAGTGCGATTCACAGTTGCAATTGTCGTGTTTTTAAATTTCTCGAATAAGTGGCTGCTGGCTTTATACCACCAAGGCTGAGTATTGATCTCTAAGACAATATTTAGGCCTTGCTGCGCCAATATGTCAACTGACTTAGCAATTCTGAGTAAACTATCAAGGCTCATATTTGGAGCCAGTCCACCCGAGTATCTAAGCAAAAGGCAGTTATCTTCGTGATGGCGCTGGGGCGGCCACTCAATAGGGTTTACACCATTTGCATATGAATGAAATTGAACGCCGTATCGACGGAAAAATGCATCAGACATCGCATCGCAAATGGACAGCCGCAGCTTGGAATGTTGTAGAAGTTCAGAAAGATCGGGGCCTAAAATTTGCCATTCATCTGAACCGCTAAGTTCTAGATCACGGGGCCAGTCGTCCATTAACCAAGTCACCAAAGGGCAATCACTTTGTCGTATTGTCTCCATGGCAAAGGTGTGCAGCTTGGGTACCTTTGGAACTGGCCTGTAGATAATTATATCGGGCTTAAAAGAATCAACTGCGATTTCGGCTTCTGTAGCCTGCACGGAAGAGCTTTGATACATTCCCTTGCCGTTCATAGATGTCAGTGCTAAATGATTCTTGTCGAATTGCGATATTTGAAGGAATCGACTTGCAGGCCAATCACCAAATAGTGAAGCCTTCACTTCGCCAGTCGCACTCCCATTGCCGGTAGCTGTCATATCGATAACTAGGAGTCTCGGAAAACTCACTTCTGCAATTTTCTGATTATGCTTAGCCACTTTACTTGGGTTATGGGCCTGTGGAAACAGTTGCAAATAGCTTCGTCGTTCGAAAATTTCCAGCTGACCTCCAATTGTTGCGTTGTAGATTCGCTGTTCTGTTCCTTCTAAAGCTCTCTTGGCTTCAGCATATGCCTGCACCATCATCTCAACTTGAGGGTCATGCCAACGGTAGCCCTTACCGAAGTAGTCGGGATTGAAATGATTTGGATCATCAGACTGCATATCCAAAACGCCAACTGAATATTTTTCATTTGATTTCGCGTCCGCCGGAATTTGATAACTGGCGTCGACACCAATTAAGTAAATTTCACGAAACCCCAAGTATACGGCCAGCTGCATTAGAGAGAAAGTTACAGTGCAGCCGGTATATGTTATTTCGTCAGCATTCATAGAAAAATCAAAGCCTTCTGGATAACTTTTTCTTGGCCGGTGATTGTAAAAAATAGTGTCATCTGAAGGGTCAAAAATATAGCCAAGATAGGCCGGAAAAAATTTAATGCTACCAGTAAGGCGCTTCAGGTCTTGAGCCCTATCCTCCGCAACCAAATGATCTTCTACAACGTAGAAAGTCGGCGTCCAGTCAAGGTGCTGCTGCTTGAGAAAGAATCCGTTGACAGCAAATGTCACCTCATCGCGGAGAACAGATAAATCAGTTTGGTTTAGGCTTGGCCCATTTCCGATCAAAAAACAACGTTTATGATTGCGATACTTTTCACGTAAAGCGCGTAACTTGGGTCGATAGCTAGAGTCTAGGTCTTTCTGGTAAATCTGTTGAACGTGCTGAGCACCGAGGATACGATCAACAAGTGATATTCTCTCTGTTGGCAAATAGATAGGAGCCCTTGACGGCAATCGATCTAAGGTCTGGTCGTAGATCTCTTCAAGCTCCAAAGTGGTTTTATTTAGAAGATCCAATTCTTGGTGTGCCTTCATTGCTTGAACTTTTTTCATATTATTTATTTGCCGTTTTTAACGTGTTGACTGGCTTCCTGTCGTCATTGATTTCATTTGATACGTATCATAAATACTTGATTCGACTAAAAAGTGCCCGCAATTTGTATGGTTTCTTGGTTTTCTGGCGCTATTGTTTCTCTACTTCAGTCAGCTTCATAGATGTTCGAATAACAGTGCCAATAGTAATTGGCCGTAACTACTTCTATAGGCTTTAGTTGCATTTAAATATGGTTCGGTAATCCGCCTTTTCAAAAATATTACAGGCCCCGCCAATAGTCGCATCAATAACTTGGCGGCCATCAGCTTCGTATACTTCTCTTGCTATCCTGTATGACGCCTCAGAATTTTCCAGATCGGGGTTGTCCCAGTTTTGCCCATGACCAAAATAATCGGAGCAGAAATGGTTGGAGTCGGGACCCTCCATAATTTTCGATTCGTTTGGATTGCCGGTATATTGAAATCGATGATCCATGCCGATTATGATCACTGTGGTAAACCCAAGGTAATAAGCTACCTGTAGAGCTGCATACGTGACAGTCCAGCCTTCATGCATTCCTTCAAGCGCTAAATCTTTGCAAAAGCGTGCGCCGGGCGCTTGCGTGTTGACCAGATAGGTTAATGCGTCTTCATTCAATAATCCATTTGCTCCAGCGCTTCCCAGAAATTTGGTGCAGTTTAGTGCTTTGATGTCACTCACTGACTGCCCTATAACCTTGTGGTTTACTGATACGTAATAACGAGGATAAAATCGAAACTTGCGTAATCCCAAGTAAATTTTATTCATTCCAATCGTGGTTTCTCGCTTGAGAAAACTTAGATCCATGTGGTTTAGTGAAGGGCCGTTGGCCACCAGTACGCATCGTTGTCCTGCGTGCCTGTTCTGCAGCAGTCCCAATCTGGACACGGTTGCCCCCATCAAGATATTTCTCGGGTTAGAAGAGTGCTTTTGAACTCACTAAATGGATGCATCTTAAAAAATCCTAATGGCATAAATTATTTCCCAAGCATTAATATAATTTTCAACCTGCATGTTGAAAACACGCAGTATATCGATTGCTTTAGCTTTCTTGCTTCTTGAATCCTGAATTCAATTTGAATTGTACGCTCTCTCTACCACTTTATGGTCTTATTCACTTGCCTGAATGAATTTGAACTTCTTATTTCTTTCATAAATGCATCAGAAATATTTTTTCGCGGTCTTGGTTGAATTTCACTTCCACTGCGACCACTGCCGCCGCTGATTTTAAACATATCTATATGGTCTAAGTCGACCGTAACTTGAGATAAGTTCAGTTTTTTGGCCATTTGTATTAGGGTGCTCTGAGGTTGTTCCACAAAGTCTTCATACCTGTAGATTTGGTTTTTATTGAACGGTTCTAGGAATTTGAGAAGCCTGCCACAATATTCATCAAAACAATCGGGCTTAAAATGTACCCATCCGTTTTCTCTTAATGAAATAAAAGAGTCGATGGGGTTGCGTACTGTTACCAAATGTTTGATGTCAAAATGTGGCGATAGTAACCGCGTCACAGTGTCTACATCCGGCACAGGGGCGTTGGTGCAGTAATCTGCGTGGCTGTGCGCTCTAATGATTAGATGGCCGCCTAGCTCTCGAATATGTCGTTCGGCTATTAATATACCGCTAATAAACAGTTCTTCGGCGAGCTTGTCTACCTGGGGCACATGGCCATATATGGCCTGAGTAGTGATATCTCTTGGTGTGTACGTTGCTTTTTTTGTATTAAAGCCAAGGCGTGTGGTTGGGTGTAGCTCACTCAGTAAAAATACGTTGGGCTGCGCCGCTAAGCATTTGGAAATCAACGTGCCACCGCTACAGGCAAAGTGGTGAATAACACGCAGTGTGGGTTTTTTTTGGGTTTTTTCGCTATTTACCACCGCCGCACAGCGCTCCAGTAGGCTCTGGGTGTTACTCAGGCTGCTCGGGTCAGGCATCGCGGTGCCGGCCTCGCTGTTTTTGGCACTGTAGGCGTCAATAAGGCTCAGCGCTTGCTGCAGCTCTTGCTGTAGAGTTTTTAGGTCGGTTGGTTTTGGCATATAGGACGGAACCTCTGCTACAGCTTTTCGAGCAGCTCGGGGTGCTCTTGTTCTATTTGGTGGTAAAAATGCGAGGCAGCCTGCAGTTTGGCGTGCAGCTCTTTTACCAGATCTTTGAGTTCTTGCTCGCTTTTTATTTTCTCGCTGTAGCGTTCGCGCAGATCAGATGCGTCCGCTTCGATTTTGGTTAGCAGTTTCGTACTTAGCTTGGCTGTGCTCCGGTATTCTTTAAGCTCGGTTTGGTTTAGTTGTAATTGGTTTTGTAATGCCGCCTCTCTCTGTCTTTGAGCTTCTAGCTCGCTCTGCGTGTTTTCGTGGTTTTGCTGAGCTAGTTGAAGCGCCACTTTCAGTTCAGCGTATTGCGAGGCAAGGTTGTCTTTTTGATTCTCGAGCTCTACCACATCTTCTTGAGCTTGTTGTAGCTTGTCTTTCACCTGTAATTCGCGACTTTTTTGGGCTTCTAGCGCTTTGTGGGTGCTTTCATGTTTTTGGGTAATCGTTTTATTGATGGTTTTAAGCTCGGCGCACTGTGTGTTTAGGGCGCTGTTTTGATGCTCCAGCTCTGAGTTTATTTTTTGGGCCTTGGCCAGTTGCTGCTTGAAGGCTCGGCCGTATAGTGCCTTGCCCAGCAGGGGGTTGTTTGTCGCTTCCAGTGCCAGGCGTTTAAAGCCTTGGGGTAGCAACAGGTGGTCGCACTCTTCCAGTGTTGCGCCGACCTGGGGGGTGGGTAGGCCATTAATGGCGACGCGCACCTCGATTATATCCAGCGGCTGTAGGGCTTCCCCCAGCCCTTGCAGCAGGCGGGCAGCGGGCAGGCAGTCAATGGTTAGCCAGTTATAGTGTTCTTGGTGGTCGTTCGTTTGCCCCATAAGCTGGCTTAGCGAAGTCGCCGGCAGCTTGGAGTGCTGTTGTTCTTGAATATTAGGCCAAAGGGTGCTCAGGTTCTCTGCGGGGAGCAAGCCGCTTTCGCCTTCGTGAGAGTGCTGGTGCCAGCTGGCCTGGCCTGCGGTATTGTCGACCAGCGCGTGCAGGGCTTTCCAGTTGCGGTGCGGTGACATGGCGTGAGTGAGCATTTGGCTGGCATGCTCGTCGGCTTCAACCGCCAGTAACCGTGGTACTTTGGCAAAGCGTGGCTCGCTCAATACCTCGCCTCGCCCTGCGCCTATATATAGCCAGCCTTCCACAGGTATCAGCGCCTGTAATATTTGCTGCCACTGGGCAATGGTTTGTGTGTTTGCCATAGGTGGTTACTTTAATCCTGATTGGGTGCTGCCAGGGCGATAACGCGAATGCCTTTAAGGCGAATCGTGAGCTGGCGTGTATCATCGCCACCCTTTTCAGAGGGGGAGGCGGTTTTGGCAAAGCGCAGCCGCAGTTGCCAAGGGCCTGGCTCTATACCCCG
The DNA here is from genome assembly GCF_030548285.1 of Gilvimarinus sp. 1_MG-2023. Lineage (NCBI taxonomy): Bacteria > Pseudomonadati > Pseudomonadota > Gammaproteobacteria > Cellvibrionales > Cellvibrionaceae > Gilvimarinus > Gilvimarinus sp. 1_MG-2023. Next base: position 135,006 of record NZ_JAUOSC010000002.1, on the reverse strand, counting down.
GGTATCGAATTCGGTGCTTACCCGGCAAGGGAAGGGTTTAAGTGGTAGCTTGCCGAATGTATGTGTCAGGGTAAGTGGTACCTCATTGAGTAACACCTGCATATCTTTGGCAATACGAACGTCCAGCGCGTGGACGATGTCAAACTGCAGCTTAAAGCGCCCCTTGCCAACGGCGGGCAGGGTCAGTGTGCTCTCTGTACCGGGGCCTGCCCAGCGGCCATCGTGCTCGGCCTCGTGCCAGTTATCGCCAATAATGCTTTCGCTGCGCAGGTCAAACAGGGCTTCTTGTAGGGCGTCGGTCAATTGAGGGGTTCTGTGTGGCGCTGTGTAGCCGCCCTCAGACAACTTTTGGTACTCGCAAAAGTAGTGCTCTAACTCCTCTTGCACTTGATGCAGCTGCAGTAATAGGAGTTCGTTCTCTTCCTGGAGCCCCTGCAATTTTGGGTCGTTTGGGCGGGGCGGGCCCTCAGCTGGCTCGGCGGCCTGAGGGGGCGTCTTAGCCGCTTCAGAAAGCTTCTGATTTTCAGAAAAATATTTTTCTAGCTCTTCTTGTACCTGGTGCAGCTGCACTGTAAGGAGTTGGTTCTCATCCTGGAGCTCCTGTTGTTTTTGTATGCCCTCTTTGTGCTGCTGTGCTGCGCTCGATAGTTTTGTGAATTCAGAGGCTATTTTTTGGAGCTCCAGTCGCAGGCTCGACAGGTGTTGCCGCATGGCGGTTTCGCTGTTGATGTCGGCCACAGTTTCCAGATCGCGATACAGGCTGTAACTGTGCTGATCGGCATAGGCTAGGCTGGTGCCCAGAGCTTCAAGTATTGGTTGGGGCAGTTGTTCGTTGTTTTGGGTAACGTCTGTATTCACTGCCAGGCCTGTTTTACTGGCGAGGCTTCCCAGCACTTTATCCGGTGTTTGCCGCAGTGCCAGTTCGCTGACTAGGGTGCAGTGATCGCGGTTGAGCATATAGTGCTGCAACAAGGCGCGGGCTTGGTCGCCCCAGTTTTGCAGGGTCAGGTCGCAGGCTGCATCGCTATTTTGCGCCAGCGCTTGGGCGAGGGCGAGCCCAGGCGGGCAGTAAATAAGCAGGGTGTGGTCGCTGTCTTGCAGGCTCGACTGTAAAACCTGCTCGTTCTCCAGCTCGGCGCAGCGCTTAACCTGAAATAGCCCGTCGGGGAGAAGTTGCTGTGCGGCGGCGTTATGCCACCCGATGTGCCCGATGATGGACAAAGACTGCATTTTGTTGAACTCCTTGTGGTTTTTGCCCGGGCGCACTTGTTTGCTGATAATAAGGGGCCGTGCCCGATTTCCAGCCGGGTATTGTAGCAGAGTGTGGCGTAAAAAAAGTATCTGAAAGTCTATCCCGAAGGGTCTTTAAGCCTAACCGTGACCTGATTCACCAGAATGCCCTCATACAGCTTTGGTGGTGCTGGTTTGGCCTCCGGCAAGCTTCCATGAGGTTAAGTAGTTTGAGGGCGGGGCACCGTTGTGTGGGTGGTAGTCGTAATGGTGTTGGTCGGTGTTGTTAGGGAGGCGCCCCGAAAGGCCTGAGTATGGGGCGGTTTACGCTGTATTTAGTTGGGCGTAATGAGCATCGTCTTTCAAGGTTTGCCTAATTTTGCCAAGTTCCGCCGGGCTGAGGTAAGCCGAAGCGGCTAGTAAGGTGTGCTCGGCATGCTCTCGCAGAGTTTGGCCTGTCGGAGGTAAGCCCTCACCTGCTACTAGCTCGGCAAAGTACGTTAAAAGCCAGTGCCCGGGCGCAGCGCCCATGTGTTTGTGTACTACCTGGATTCCCTCCAAAGCCACCCAGTAACGCATCTTTAGGGTAATGCAGTCATCGTGCAGCCGGGAGCAAGCCTGAACCTCGTCCACAAAACCAATACGGCCCCGAAAGGCTTTGAATGCTCGCAGCCAATATTCGAAGTCAAAGGCGGTCTTAACGCTTTCATCCAGTGGGCCCAGCAAGTGGTGTGCCGTGCGGGTAAAAAACACGGTGGGCTGACAGATAAAGCAGCTATCGGAAAATCGGCTGTAGCGAGTCTCTGGTGGAAGGGTTGGGTAGCGATCTAGCTCGTTACCCTGTACATCCACATGTATTCCCTGGCCGTAAACCAGCACGTGCCGTTCGGGGCCGCTCAAGGCCGCTACGGCTCGACCGATCGCCCCAGGGGTGTACAGATCGTCAGAGTTAAGCCAGCCAATAAACGTGCCGCGAACGCGACCCAGTGCCTTATTGATGGCGTTGGCAGGGCCTGTGTCGGGTTCTGAAACCCAGCGCAGTCGAGAGTCTTGTGTCTGAATACGCTTCAAGATGTCAATCGTGCCGTCGGTGGAGCCGCCATCGGCGACTATAAGTTCCAAGTGTGAGTGGTCTTGTTCCAGCACACTAGCTATTGAGGCCACGATAAACTCTGCATGGTTATAAGATGGCATCACAATGGAAACGAGAGGTTGCATGAATCAGTTCTTTTGCCAGTTTTGATTGCGGCTATATCGGCAGTGCTCACTTAAGGGCCTGATATTAGCATGTGCACTGGTTGTCAGCGAGTGAGGAAGGTGGAGCGGCATCACATAACGGGGTATTAATGGTGGATAATGACAAGCAACGATGCGCTCGACAACACTTTTGGTGATTATGGGGCACTTTTTAAGAAGAGGTGAAGATACTAAGGGCACGAAGGGTGCTGACTTGTAGTGAGTGCCGTATAATCGCAAGCTTTATTTTATTGGCGGACTGAGAGAGGCTAATGGAGAGGAAAACAACACCCGTTCGGGTCAACAGAATTGTGCTGCATATCGGCACAGAGAAAACTGGAAGCAGCTCTATACAGCATTTTCTCTCGAAAAACCGCGTAGCTCTGGCTGAGGAGGGGGTAGTTTATCCGCGCTTTACTGGGCTACATGGTGGTAGCCAGTGGGGGGTAGTTGCCGCCGTACAGAAAAAGCCTTGGAATTCGGAAATTGGGACTCTCCTTGGTATTCATGATGCAGCTGGTGCTGATGCCTATCGTCAGCAGCTGGTAAAAGCTATTGATGATGAGCTTTTGGCCTGTTCGGGCTGCCATACCCTTATTTTTTCCTCCGAGCACTTCCATAGCCGGCTGAAAAAGCCTGCCAGACTGCGCGAACTCAAAAGCTGGTTAAGCCGCTGGAGTGACAATGTTCAAGTGGTGGTGTATTTCCGTCGGCAGGACCGCGTCGCGATTAGTCACTATTCCACTAAGCTTAAAACGGGGAATTCTGAACCGCCGGTCTTTCCCCCTATAATTGATGATTCGCTGCCGTACTATTATGACTACGAGCGTATTTACGCCAATTGGACTCAGGTATTTGGAGAGAAGTCGGTACAGGCTGGAATATTTTCGCCCAAACACCTAACCGGCGGTGACCTATTGACTGACTTTTGTGAACGGGTTGGTCTCACTGAGACGGGGAAAATAAGGCCGGCCAAAATCAACGAGTCTCTTAATGAAATGGGTGTACAGGTATTGTTGGAGCTTAACCGGCAGTGGCCCAAAAGGGCTAGAAAAGGTATCAATCCTTCGCGTGAGTTGTTGGTGGCGAATATCGCTCGTGAGTATTCAGGGCGTTGTTTTCCTGCCGTACGAGACCAAGCGCAAGCTTTTTATGCACATTTTACCGCCGGTAACGCTCGTCTGGCTAATACGGTCTTCCCCGAGCTGAATGGTCAACTTTTTGATGACGACTTTGATGATTACCCCGAGGTTTTGCCCCCTCAGCCTGAGAATGTAAGCGGGGAAGTACGCCGAAGAATTAGGGCTTGGCGCGCGGCCGCGTTTGCTGAACAGGGGGTTGGGGTCGTCCGTTGGTTGTTGCCAGCGATCAAGTCTCTAAGCAGGGTGGCTCTCAAATTACATTCATTTGTTGTCCGCACGGGTTATATGTTGCGACGAGGCAGATTAATGTCGCCCCCTAAATTACCGCCAGTTATTTTGCATGTTGGGCTTCCTAAAACGGCCACGACGACCCTGCAAGACACCTTGTTCAGTCAACACCCAGGAATTTGTTATCTGGGTAAATACTCATCTATGAGCACGGAAAAAGGGTGTGCTACCGAAGAGATATACCAAGCTCTACAGCCCATCCTGTGGCAGCGTAAAAAACCTACTAGGAAAGCGCTTGTGCGCACGGTATTGAAAGAATATTCCGAAGCGAATGGGGTAGAAAAGCCTATTTTAGGTTCTTGGGAGGCTCTGCTGATTAGACCGCCTACTGAGTTTCAAGCTATGTTACGCGAAGCTCGTGATTTGTTTGGCGATGTACGTGTGGTGGCTACATTGCGCAATCCGCTTAAGCGTTTACCCTCAGCATATTTACACGCTATTAGAGCCAGCGCCCGCAATGGCAAACATTACACCATTCCTGATGGGCATGTATTTATATCCCTCGATGACTGGTTGGCGGGATCACGCCATGGGATGTCGATTCATGACCCTCGTTTTGATTTTGCGGATAACCTACGTTTCGCTGCAAAATTTTTGGGCCGAGACAAAGTGGGTGTCTTTTTGATGGAAGACATGATTGAGGATCGGGAAGCTTTCTTTGCCAGTATTTTACGCTTTATGGGTGTAGAAAATGTTGATGCACAGTTGTTTGAAGACAAACACTTGAACCCTGCATTTACCACCGCCGAGCTTACATTCTTACAGAGCATCGAGGGCTCGAAAGAGGAACGGGAGCGGTGGATGGCGCTAAAGGGTCAAGAGCGTCGAGCGCGTTTACTTGAGATAGCAAACTCGGAAAATAACAGCAAATGTGCCATTGAATTGAGCGAAGCCCAGCGTGAGCTGATTGGGAAACGCAGCCGCGATCTAAACCGCTGGCTGGTGGAAACCTATGACCTCGATCTGGAGCGCCATGAGTACCCATTATGAGTGCCGAGCAGCAGAACAAGCGGCGGATCTTTATTGAATGTACCCACACCTATTTGGCAGGTGGCAGCGGGGGTATCCGCAGGGTGGCGCGCAGTTTATCTAATGTACATACAGAAGCCTCGACCGAGGAAGTACAGTTATTACCGTTGGTTTGGGCTGGGCGCCGTTTTTTGAGCCCACTAAAACCGCTCAATGAGTCCCCACACCCGCTGATGGCGTTGGCCCGCTTTGCGGGGCTTATTACTCGGAGCATAAGTGTAGCGGCACACTGGCCTCTGTTGGCTCCACTCAGAGAGCCGGTAAAGTCGGCCTTGCACAAACTATGTCAGTGGTTACGAGGTGAGTGGCGTACCAGCCAAGAGAAGACGGATGCTAATCAGTCTTCAGAGCAAAGTCCTGAACAAGGGCAGGGCGGTTCGAATTTATTTTATCGGGTTTTTGGTTTGTTAATGTGGCCCTTGGGGTTTCTTTCTGTCAAACCTGTGCACTTTCGCCGTGGCGATATTATTGTGTTGGTGGACTCAACCTGGAATGCCCCCGCCATGCTGGAGACGCTATTCGATGCCAGCGAGCATGAGGGTATCCAGGTTGGAGCCATGTTACACGACCTGTTTCCTCTAACCTTGCCGCACATGTGTCAAGCCAGCACCGTAGCGGGCTACACGGGATGGTTTCAGCAGGTAATCAAAGGGGTCGACTTTTTTATCACTAACTCAGCCGCAACTACTCAAGCCTTAGAGGCTTACCTGCAGGAGTCAGGTCCGGAGAGTGCCCGCCGTTTGCCTGCGGGCAATTTTCGATTGGGGGCAGAAGTGCCTCAGTCTACCGGGTTGTCTGAGGCGAACTCACTACAATCTTTACCGGGATTTGTGGTGCTGGCGGTGGGTACCATCGAGCCGCGCAAAAATTATCAGGTAATTTTGGAAGCGCTGGACTTACTGTGGGATAAACACAATGTGACTCTGGTTATTGTCGGGCGGCCTGGCTGGGCCAATGAAGAGGTTATGGCTCGTCTGCACGAGCATCCGCACAATGGTTTGCGGTTACAACATTTCGACAATGCGAGTGACGCCACCCTGACCGAGTGCTATCAACGTGCGGATGCCTTAGTGTGCGCCTCTTGGGCTGAGGGGTTTGGTCTGCCCGTTGTTGAGGGGATGCGCCACGGTGCGCCCGTGCTGGCCTCGGACATTGAAGCTTTTCGAGAGGTCGGTGGGGATGCCTGCCGCTACTTTGCTCCTGACCAGCCCGAAATGCTCGCGTCAGAGCTGGAGCGATTGATACGACCTTGGCAAGCAGGTACACCAGTGCGCCAAGATAAGTGCAACCTTGCTGTCAACTGGCATGAGAGCGCTGTTCAGTTTCGTCAAGAAGTGCTGCGCTTGGCCGATGCAGCTTCAAGTAGTACTGCTAAGGTATCGGTGGCAGCTCGATCCCAGCAATAATGTGAGGCCTGAGTTTTAGCCGCATTTGCCAGCTCTATACGCAGTGACGGATCCTGAACGATTCGCTGCAAGCCACTGGCAATCGAGTCTATGGCCAGTGGGTCTACCAGTATGCCGGCGGCCCCAGCCACCTCGGGCATGCTAGAGGTATTGGACGTCACAACCGGCAAACCGTACTGTAGGGCCTCAACGATTGGTAGCCCAAAGCCTTCGTACAGCGAGGGCATTACGAGGCACAGGGCATTGCTATACAAAGTGGCAAGTCGGGTATCTGATACCGGCCCTAACAGATGAACGCGCGCTTCTAAATGTAATTGGGCGATCATCGCTTCTAAATTCTCCCCTCCCCAGCCGTAGCCTCCAGCAATCACCAGTGGTGGAAAATTCGGTTGCCTTTGCCCGGCTCTGGCATAGGCCTCCAGCAGTCGAGGTAGGTTTTTACGTGGCTCGGGTGTGCCCACAAATAAAAAGTAACGCTGCTTTTGCAGGGCCGGTGAGTAGTCGGTTAACCGGCTCGGTGCTGGTAGAGCTTCGGCCCCGCTGTGAATTACTCGGGTGCGGGCTTCGGTGTTGGGCCAGTGCTTGGTGATATCGGCCGCGGTCGCGCTAGACACAGCAATCAAACGCTCGGCCTGCGCGGCGGCGCGGGCCATCAGAGTGCGATCTAACATACGAGTACTGCGGCGCAAGGTTTCTGGCACTTGGGCCCAGGCGAGGTCATGAATGGTCACCACGCCGGCGGTGGCCGGTGGCAGCCACAATGGTAGCCGGTGAGCGGGGGCCCAGAAAACATCGGGTTTATCGAGCTTTGCCCAATAGGGTAGTGATAGGGCGGGCGAGAGAATGCGACCCACATGCTCGGGTAGGTGGTCTTGGCGTACGCAGGCCGCTGGTGGTAAATGCGAGCAAGCGTTGGATGATCGTGCGTATAGATACCAGTCTACGTCGCTCCCAGCGCAAGTCATCAACCGCGGCAGAAGGGCACGCAAATAGCGGCCCAAGCCGCCGTTGCTGCCCGATAACAAACTGCAATCGACCGCAATGCGCACAGGCTTGTGCTTACCGGCGGAGCTAGTCATTAGCAATCACCGAAGGTGGTGTAGCGATTATTATGAGGTTTACCATAGCCGAAGCTCATCATAGGTTACGGAGTTGATGTAAAGCTTTTGTGTTCTTTGGGTGAGAGCTCTTTTAGGGCTGGCGGCACTGTACACAAAATTCCGCGCGATGTGACTAAAACGGGTTTTACGCGTTGCAGTGGTGGCGGGCAAGCTGCCTGATGGCCGGGCTTGTCGGCTGTTAGCCAGATAATAGCGTCTACTGAGGCAGCGCTGCGCCGCGAAACCCGATCTTTGTGTAGGTGCGCGGCGTGGGGTAGCAAGCCATATTTAAGGCGCCGTGTAGCAAATTGGTGCTGTTTGCTTTGGGTCACCACAAGTACTTGGCGCGGCTCCTTACCTAGTAAAGCGTGCGCTTGGTCCGCCAACTGTATAATAGTAGCGTCGCCGTCGATATCTAAGGCTTCGTGGTCGGTGGTGCTTGTGTAATGGTCTTGAGTCGCTAAAGCTTGCTGGTAACTGTTGTGAAGCCAGCGCGCATCTAATACCAACCACGCAAACAAGGCCGCGCCAAGTAGGGGGCGCAGAGGCGGTGCGGCACCAGTGAGCAAGCGCAGGGTAAGCCAGGTAAACAATACCCAGATTCCAGCGAGCATCGTTAGTGAGGGCAAGCTCTGCGTTGAACTCAGTTCGGTGCGGTTAATCGAGATTTGATTCCAAAGTCTAGGGGTGAGCCAGTCGGCGGCTGTTACTTTCAGCAAGCTTAGAGGCGTTGCTGCCTCGAGGTTCAGCTCGGTAAGCCTCAAGGATTGATCGGGATTGGGATAGAGTACTAATCCTATTTCGATAATTTCACCTTGCCAGTTGCTATCATCGCTCAGAACAACAGGCCCGGAGCCGAGATCCACGCTGCGGGTAAACCCCTCACTGGGCTTGGTTGCAATGCGCCAAAACAGGGTGTGCTGGCTTTGCTCGGTGCCATCGATATTTACATCTAAAAGGTCAAAATCTTCAGCGGTTACGTGTACCGGGCCGGTGCTTACGATGGCATGCCCTTCGTGGGCCTGAGGCAGTATTAAACGGCCATAGAGCGGGCGCATTGGTCCATCTATCACACGTAAGTCTTGTGCCTTAAAGTTCTTTGTCGGTGCGGGTGTGCCGCCAACGTTAGCACTGAATAGTAACCACGCCCCAAGCGCGAGCAGCAGGCCCAACAATCCAGTTAAAAGTGCAACGATAATGGTACGCCACTCATGTCGGCTTGATTTCGTATCAGTACTCGTACCTGCGATACAGGCCAGCGCGAAGATCAGTAAAGGTGAAATTTGCAGCAGCAATCGGCTAGCGGCTGTGCCCACCCAGGCGCCAGCATTGGTCGCGCCGAACAAAAGCAGCTGACTGGTCAGCAAGATGGCGAATAATAAGCCTAAGGTTTTAGCGGCTTTACGCGCCCCGGAGCGAGGGAGTAGCGCAAGTAGCAAAGCTCCGGGGACTATATACCAAAGCAGGTGCCAGCTATCAGAGAGCCATAAAAGTTGTCCATAGCGGGCAAAATCAAACTGCAGTTGCAGTTCAAGATCGGTAAAGCCTAGCGCTAAGCATCCTAAAAGCAGCGCCCCAATCAGAGTTAGGGGGGCGAGTTTTATCTGTTTTACTCGCAACAGGCCGATCAGTATAAGCCCACAGGTTAGCCAAATAATGGCATCGTGCTTGACCAGTAGGCCCATTGCCAGTGCTGTCAGTCCCAGCAGAAGTTGGCCTCGGTGTGCCTCTAGCTGCCCGCGAATGATAGCTATTAAGCCCAGCCCGCTAAAGCCGGCCAGCCATAGGTCGGCGTAGCCTGCAAGGCTGATGTGCGTGAGTACTAACGGTAGCGTTAATAGAAGCCATGCGGTTAGGGGCCCCGCTAGGCGCTGGCGAGTGGTGGCTACCGCCTGGCCCCACAAGGCTAGCCCCAAAGCGATGGCCGCTGGCAGGGCAGGCCAGGTGACTCGGTTTTCCTGCCAAGCGCCCAGAACACTGGCCAGCCACCATGATTGAGATGGCACTAGCCAAGGGTAGTGGTGGCCTTGCACGGTATAGTTAATACTGTCGGGACGGCTGTGCTTGAGCGACAGTAAGTCTATCGGTCCGCCGTTAAAGTACCAGGTTTTGGCCGTGTACATCCAAGTTTGCCAAGCATCCCAAGGGTACACGGGGCGCCAGTATAGTTCGAAGGCGGCAAAGCCTAAGTGAAGCGCGATTAAGATCACCAACAGGCCTGTTAACCAGCGCTCGCCTTGAGAGGTGGGGGGCAGTGACAGAAGTGCCGCATCGGGTAGGTGCCTGGCAGCCCACTTTGCGCCGTAGCCAGCTGCCACGGTTAGGGTTGCTAGGCACAGTAGCAGCCCTGTCGTTGTCGCCAGCCAGGGTAGTAGTGCGGCGAGGAATGCGCAGGCGGTTAATAGGGCGGCGCCAAGAAAATACCCATAACCCAGCCAACCAGTGATAGTAAGCCCCAGTTGTGCACGTGCTGGCCGTAATGCTATAGCCCCTGCCAGCCAGGGCAATAGCAGAGCGATGGGCAATAGCAGGGTGTTCATGGGTTGGGTATGTTGTCGTCGCTGTTGGCGCGCTGCTGGAGATTGCCTTCCAGTATGGCGACCCGTTGAATTAGTCGCTGCAACTGGACTTCTTGGCGTGCTTGATCAATGTCCATTAATAGAATTTTGATTACCAACACGGCAATAGTCGCCACTATGGCCAGTATCGGTGGGTAACCAATGCCGATCACTTTGGCTAGCCAGTCTACGACGGGTGGGGCAAGGCCCAGACCCGCGAATGCAACGGCTACCAGTAACCAGAAAACTCCGTGGCGCACATGCAGTTTGTCACGGCGGATTAAAAATAAAATCGTTGTCGCCACCAGTAAACCGATAGTAGCGCTTATCCATAAAATCATTTTTTGTTCTCCGTTTGCGTGCCTAGCTTGCGCTTGGAAAGCCCTAAAATTAAGGTTTGCAGCATGTAGCGGCCGACCACAAGCCAAGAGTGGAAGATTCGTGAAGACCCTTCACCGCGCTCTTGCATCTGAACAGGCACATCGAGAAGCTTAAGTCCTGCGGCCTGTAGGCGTAATAGTACGCCTACATCCTGATAGTCCAATAAGGTGGCGCGTGCATCTGCGAGCACCATTGAGGCTTGATGATTGTACACCCTGAAGCCGGAGGTGATGTCTTCCATGCGCAGGCCCGAGGTTGTTTTCATCATCATCCAAGCGACTAGGCGCAGGCGAGAAACACGCTCGGGGCAGGTGCCGATGGCGACATCCGTATAGCCTTTTATAACCGGTTCTAGCAAAGTGGATAGTGAATCTGGTTCGTGCTGACCATCGGCGTCTAGTGTTGCTACGATGTCACAGCCTTGCTGCAGTAAATAACGAATGCCGGTTTGTGTGGCACCCCAAGCGCCCAGCCGGACGGCCAGTGGTAGTACCTGTGCACCGGCTTGTGAGGCGATAACTACGGTATCGTCCTCGCTGCAATCATCGACCACAACAACGGGGTAGTGACACTGATTGCGTAAAGCAGCTATCACCTTGCCGATAGAGTCGGCTTCATTCAGTGCGGGAATGACAATGCCCACTTTGGGTGAAACACTGGCTTGTGCGGTCACGTAAAATCCTATTTAGAGCGCGCTTTTTGAAAACGAGGGAGTATAGGTGAAGCGATAAGGATATTCTATAGGGCACTGCTCACAATTGCCTGTGTTCATGGGCTTTGGGGCGTTTTTTCACGAGGTGCGCTATGCCAATTCGCTGTAGATTTTTGCTATTGTAGCCGCCGAGGCGTCTATGGTGAATTTTTCCCTAAAACGAACCAAGCCAGCATCCCCCATGGCTTGGCAGAGCTTCCGGTTTTCTGCTAAGTGGTCCAAAGCTTCAGCGAGCGCGCGCGTATCGTTAGGTGGAACGACTAAGCCGTTGATATTGTGCTGTACAACCCAAGGCATACCGGTACCCGGTACTGCGGTGACGACACAGGCTTTCTTTCGGGCCATGGCTTCCAGCAGGGCTACGCCGAAAGCTTCGGAGCGCTCGATCGAGGGCAGGCACAGACAGTCACAGTCCCTCAGCTTCTGATCCAGCTCGCTATCTGACACACCGCCCAACAAAGTTACCCGGTCGCTCAGTTGTAGCTGTTCTATCAATGCGCTGAGTTCGTGTTTTTGCTCGCCGTCGCCGATTATCTTCAGGTTGACCGCCGGGCAATTAACCAGTGCGCGCAGTAATACATCAAACCCTTTGTAATAGGTGAGCCGGCCTACGGCTAATACCCGAAGCGGTGATGATTGCTCTGGTGGCGCGGTAGATTCGGTGCTTGCCAGTGTGGGTTCGGGAATGCCCAGAGGCACCACCCGGCAGCGTTCCCAAAAGGGTTTTAGCGCCGGGCTGCTTTGTTTATAGGGCGGTGAGGTGGCAATAATTATCGTCGCGCGCCCTAACACCCAGCGCTCAAATGGTCGGTACAGGTGGTAAAACCATCGGACGCCCCGGTGCAGTGCCCCTACTGGTACATCGGCGTGCCAGTGTACAACCCAGGGAATTTTCCGGGCGCGCGGTAACAGCAGTGCCCAAAAGGCTGAAACATTGGGCATGTGCAGGTGCAAAACTGTGGGCGACTCGTCGCGTAACACTCGGTTGAGGTGCCAGGGAAAGCTAGGGCTAATGGGGGTGAACAGAAGATTGGCCCACACGCCGGCGCGAACAATCTTGGGGCCAACCGTTTGGGTTTCTTCGGTTCGTGTGTTCCCACTTTTTGGGGAGCAGTGCACCATTGCTAGACAGCGAACCCCACGCGCCTGAAGGGCAGTCAGTAAATCACGCAGGTAAGTTTCCATGCCGCCGCGGTGAGGCGGGTAAAACTTGCCTATATGCAAGGCGGTGGTTGGCGGAGGTTTTGATTTCAAGGGCTCGCGTCCGTTCATTAATGCGTCTGAGTGTAATGTTAAGGGTAAAGGGGCTGTCTGTCTGTGGGATGCCCTAATGGTGAGTATTAAGGATGTTTAACAATGCCCCATTTTTGCAGTAGTTGAGTCAGCGGCGATGACGAACTGGTTTCTGAAGTGGGTTTAGCGGCATGGGGTGCACCTTGTGCCAGTTTTAAGGTTTGAGATTCACCAATTCCACGGCAATATTCCCAAGCGGTTATCCAGCTGTCCAGCCCTCGGCCGTAGCGGTCCGCACGCTGGCGAGCCTTGGTTAAGACTGTGTTTTTCTCCGTTTGGTCAGTATCAACACCTTGCTGGCAACGTGCCAGAAGTAGCTGCATGTCTTTGGCTAAATACTCGGGCGGTTGTAGTGTTTTCAGGTTGCGAATTAACTGGTGGGCCATTGCGCTGCGGTCGCCGGTTATGTAGCGCTGGTAATCGGTCGCTAAGGTTGACTCGGGCGCCTGTGCAAAAACCTGAAGGGATTGGCCTAGCCACTGTAGGCGTATTTTGGGGTTGGCGCTGGGAGCCTGGTGACGCAATTTGCCCAGGTAGCGAGTGAGCAGGCGGTTGGCAGGCATTTGCGTGGGGGTTAACAGTTTATCGCGATTAAACTGACGCTCTTGCTCAGGTGTATGCTTGAGCATCCACGGAAGCTGGGCGAATAAACAATCTGGGTATACGCCGCAAGCCAGTTCTGCAAATATCGCGTCTTCGCCACGACCATTGGGTGTGGTCGGTGGCATCAATTCGCTGTTATCTATTCCCACCAAAGGGGTTAGTAGTATGTGGTAGGGCAGCAGTTGATTGCCTTGGGGTTTGCGTGCTATTAAGCGTCTGGACGTTAATTGGCGGTAGTCATTTTCGCTTTGTTGCCAAGGAGCTAGCACTTCCGGTGATTGAGTAAACAGCCAGCTAGCTTCCCCAGTGCCGGGGTCGCCAAGAATACCGTTGACAGTCATCTTCACTTTCGCGCTCGGCTGTAGTGTTTGTAGGTTGGCGCTAGTAATGCAACTCCAAAAGGTCTTTGGGTTAGAGGTTTGGTCTACCATGGTGGGCAACGACTGGCCCAGCCAGCGGCTATGCTCTGCCAGCGGGTCAAGCTCAAGCGTTGCCCAAGCGCTTTCCATGGCCTCGGAGCTGGGGTATAAGTGCCAGCAGGCATCTTCTTTCTGGCTGCCTCCCATTTGGGTGTTCCCGGTCTCTGCTGCATCCAGCGGATCTCCGTAAGGCGTTAATTGTGCGTCGTCGTCTAGAATGGCGGTATTGGTTCCAGCGCTCAATAATAAGGCGGTATTAAAGGTGGCTCCGGCAGTCATATCGGGGTCGTCAGGGTCACCATTAAGCCACCAGCGTAAGTCCTCTGTGTTGGCGGCTGATGCTGCCGCTATGGCGTCCGCCAGATGTTCCCTATCCTCCCGGGTCACATGAATTAATATTGGTGTTACAACCTTGCGATAATTGGTTAAAAGAGTTCGGGTGATCGCTACATCGGACTCTTGGCGAGCATCATCTATCACGACCAGGTTGCGAACCGAGATCGCCGCACCTCCAGGTTGCAAGCTTTGCAGTAAACGCTCTAGCGCTTGGGGGCAGCAATAGGTACGCACATAAAGGGTGGTAATGCTGTTGTCGGAGATAGATGTTGGCTCTGGCTCTGTTGCGGTGGGCTCAGCATAATGTTGCGATAGTGTGTCCGCGTCTACCAGCAGCCCTTGCTCTACCATATGCTGCAAACCTTGGTGTAGTTGCTGGGCGTGGGGCTGCAATTGCGGCATTTGTTCAATGGCTAAAGCAATGTGTTGATCGAGGCTACGCCATCGGTCACATAAAAATAGCATTTGCACGAGTGTTTCGTGCAGCGGCTGGGCCTGGCGGCCGTTGCGAGGAAGTACCATTCTTTCTGCCTCGTGCAGCGGCCAGCTGACGAAGGGAAGGGCAATATATTGGGTCGCGGCGCTGGCGGGTGTCTCTTGCGCAGCCATAAATATCCTTTTCGTTGATGGTTACTGGGCTGGGCAGCCCGAATTCGCTCAGTATGCTACCCCGTGTGCGCCTAAGTCAGCAAGTCTGGGCGGTAAAACTGGAGACTAAAATACGGTTCTGAAGTTGTGAATAAAATTGATATTAATAAGAGTGTGAGTGTTGGTGTGGATGCCGCCCGAAGGATTGATTCTACAAATACAAGGCATAGGCCCCAGTTCTAATCACCATCTATCATTCAGTGGGTACTCAAATTATTCATCCCGAATGTTAAGCAAGCCCATTGCTTGATCGATAAGATCACAAACTGTGATGCTTTGCACAAAACTCCGATGGTGGTACTCTGTTCTCTAATTCCAAGACAATGACGAAAAAGACAAGGTGCTGCTAGTTTAGAGCCACTGGCTAGCATCCTATGGCTTGGATATTACTAGAACGGCATCGGCAAGGACTGACGGCAGTTGCAGGCGTTTTCACTGGCGATTTTTGGGCGCCACTTACTTATTGACAAGATGATCAGGGTAGATTTCATGAATTCGAAGCAACTCCCAGCCATTTGGCTGCGTGCGTTAAAGCGGGCAGTCGGCGTGCTCACCACCACTTTTTTCGCCCTGACTTTTGCCAGTGGGGCAATGGCTCAGCCCGTATTCTCGAAAACGTTCAGCCCTGATAGTATCGGCCCTGGCAGTGTAAGCACGCTGACGTTTACCATTACAAACGGTTCGGCGAGCCAAGTGTCGGCCCTAGCCTTTACCGACGTTTTACCGACAACGCCGGGGGTTATAACCATCGCTGACCCAGCCTTTGCCACCAATACGTGCGGCGGTACATTAAGTGCGCCCGCTGGTGGAGGTACCATTACCTTGAGTGGTGGTGGGGTAGCTGGGTCTGCGAGCTGCCAAGTCAAGGTGGATGTCACCGGAAGCACTGCTGGAACGCATTCAAATGCCAGTGGGGATTTAACCTCCTCGGCCGGTAATAGCGGCATCGCCACCGATGACCTGATCATTGACTCGAATTACCCTGGATTTTCCAAGACCTTTAGCCCGACATCGGTTCAACTCGGTGAGGTTAGCACCTTAACCTTTACCATCGACAACACTCTTGGCGGCAATGATGTGGGTAGACTGGCTTTTACCGATGCACTTCCCGCCGGTCTTGAAATTGCCAGCCCCACCAACGCTATGAATGGATGCGGCGAAATACTGAGTGCGCCTGCCGGTGGTACAGCAATATCTTATACTGCTGACTTTACCAATAATGTCCCAACTCTTGCGGCTAGTGAAACTTGCAACATCTCCGTCGATGTCCAGACAACAGGTGTAGGTCAGTTGGATAACCGGTCCAGCGTTTTAAGCTATGGCATCTATACTTATTTCGGTGAGATATCGATAGTTACCTCAAACAGCGCCAGCGGCATGGCGAGCGATTCGATCGAAGTGATGATTGATGAGTTGGCGTTAACCAAAAGCTTTATCGATGACCCGGTCGCCCCTGGCGGTACCGCCACCCTTGAATTCTCAATCACCAACTTTAACCGCACCGAGGCCGCCACCAGTATCGCTTTTACTGACGATCTGGATGCCACCCTTTCGGGGCTTGCCATTACAGGGGGGCTGCCAGCGTCTCCATGTGGTGGAGGCTCTTCTCTCGTCGGAACGGATACGCTTACCTTTACTGGTGGCAGCTTGGCCGGTGGCGAATCTTGTACTTTCTCTGTGCAGGTGGCGGTACCCGGCGGTGCAGTAGCAGGCGTCTACACCAATATCACCAGTAGCCTAAGCTCCAGTGCGGGTACCTTTTCGCCGGCGACAGGAGCTCTCCATGTTGGGTACGCTCCAGTTTTGCTTAAAGAGTTTTGCGAGCCCGGAGCGCCAGCAGCGGATCCGTGTGTCGAACTCAGTCAAGTGGAAGGGGGGGAGCTTGTCACCGCCCGTTTCACCGTCACCAACCCCGACCCCGACAATGCTGTTACAGGCTTAACTTTCGATGATGATATCGGCGCTTTTATGGCCGGAGCTACTGGTGTAACAGGATCGCAGAGCGACATTTGTGGCGCCGGATCGCTATTCTTCGCTCAAACTGTTAACGACAGTTTGGTTTATAGACTCAACGACGGCAGCTTGGCGGCGGGAGGCTCCTGTACTTTTCAGGTCGACCTTCAGCTTCCAGATTCCATTTCATCGGGAACATACGTTAACGAAACAACGCCAATATCGGGCGAGTTTGGTGGTCCTATAGTTGTAGGTAACCAAGGCGTGGCTCAGGTCAGTAGCCCCGCCGTGCCCCGGTTAACCAAGTCTTTTGCAGATCCGGTAGGGGCAGGCCAAACCGTTGAGCTAGAGTTTACACTCATTGGTGATGAGGCTCTCGACTTCAGCAATATGGCCTTTACCGACGATCTGGACGCTGCGTTAAGTGGGCTTACGGTGACAAGTTATCCGCTCGGTCCTTGTGGCGGTTCACTTTCTGTAACCGGTGGCAATAACCTTGAATTAAGCGGTGCTAGTGTCGCGGCAGGTGAGTCTTGTTTATTTACAGTCACCTTACAAGTACCAATGGCTGCGGCGCCTGGCAGCTACCCCAGTACCACCAGTATGATCTCGGCCACGACCGTTAACGGGCCTGCACAAGGCGCTGTTGCCAGCGATAATTTAGACATTACTTTTGTCGAGTTTCAGAAAAATTTCCTTGATGATCCAGTGGCACCAGGCCAGACAGTCACCTTGGAGTTTCACATCGAAAACTTAGGCGATTCAGATTTAACTGGGTTAACTTTTACCGATGATTTGGATGCCAGTCTCAGCGGATTAACCCCCGTTGATACGGCTGCGCAAAACGACATATGCGGTGCCGGTTCGTCACTCACATTCCTTGGTGGTAACATTCTGATACTAACGGGGGGGAATCTGAGCGCTGGCGAAAATTGCAGTTTTAGTATAGTGCTGCAGGTTCCGGCGGCAGCTGCCGCAGGAGATTATAATAACGTCACATCTAATCTCTCGGGTACTTATGACGGCAATGGTTTCGACTTTTCTGGTGCATCAGACAACCTGCAAGTGAGTGACCCATTGGCTTTGTCTAAGGCGTTTACCGATGACCCGTCCGTACCGGGCGGCATGGTAACTTTAGAGTTTACAGTAACTAACCTTAGCGCCAATGACACTGTTAGTGATATCACTTTTACCGACGACCTCGGTGCGGTATTCGCCGGCCTGGTTTCGAGCAGTGGCATTCAGAATAACGTGTGTGGTACGGGCTCTTCGCTCTCCGGTAGCAGCATCCTAACGTTGGCCGATGGTGAATTGGGACCAGGTGCGTCATGCACCTTCTCGGCG
The DNA here is from genome assembly GCF_030548285.1 of Gilvimarinus sp. 1_MG-2023. Taxonomy (NCBI): domain Bacteria; kingdom Pseudomonadati; phylum Pseudomonadota; class Gammaproteobacteria; order Cellvibrionales; family Cellvibrionaceae; genus Gilvimarinus; species Gilvimarinus sp. 1_MG-2023. Next base: position 117,328 of record NZ_JAUOSC010000002.1, on the reverse strand, counting down.
ACACTGAGTATTCCGGCCAGCGCCTCGGGTAATGCATACAGCACCAGCTCGGTTGTCACAGGCTCCATTGGTATTGACGATGGGGGGGTGTCTGTAGAGGGGAACTCGGCCAGTGATACACTGAACTTAAACAATGTGACCTTTGCAAAAAGCTTTTCTGGACCAACTACTGCTGCGGGTACCGTTACACTTAGTTTCACTCTAGAAAATCTTGATGTCAGTAATAGTGTTGGCGGGCTGTCGTTTACCGACGACTTGGATGCGGTGATTACCGGCCTTGTTGCAACCGATACGCCGCAGTCGGATATTTGCGGTGTTGGCTCACAAATTAGCGGCACTGACTTGCTAATCTTTACCGGTGGTGAACTCGGTCCTAATGAGTCATGCTCAATCGATGTCGAGCTACTGGTGCCGGCTTCAGCGGCGCCGGGCAGTTATGACAACACCACTTCACATTTGACCAGCAATGGCCTACTGGTGGCCGATGTCGCCTCGGCCGATTTGCAGATCGAGCCACCGCCCACATTTGTTAAGGTATTTGCGCCCAACGCTATCGCACTCAATGGTACCTCAACGCTGACGTTTACCATTGATAACAGCGCCAGTGCCGTGGCCGCAAATTCACTTGCGTTCACTGATAATTTGCCCGCCGGATTGGTTGTTGCGGGCGTGCCAAACGTCTCAAGCACTTGTACTGGCGGCACACTGACGGCTGTTGCCGGCGCGGTCACGATTAGTTTAAACGGCGCCAGTGTGGCGGCCGGCAGCTCTTGCACACTTCAAGTCGACATTGTCGGTAACACTGAGGGCACACTCGTCAACACCACCGGCTCACTGATGTCGAGCTCCGGCGACAGTGGTACCGCCACCGATACCATCGATGTCGTTACTGGCGCCTTTGTCCTGATCAAGTCGTTGCGCACTCAACCGGTGTTGCCCGGTGGGTTAGTTGAGATGGAGCTTTCAATTGTCAATGGCTCTGCTTTTGCGCTTACCAGCATTGCGCTGACGGATAATCTCAATGCCGTAATACCCGGCTTGGTAGCCGAAGGACTGCCGATTGCTGGTGTCTGTGGCGCAGGTTCACAGGTGACCGGCACCAGCATAGTAACTTTGACTGGCGGCAATCTACCCGCAGGCGGTTCTTGCACAGTGGTGGTTCCGGTTCGCGTTCCGGCTGATGCATCAACGGGTACGTTTACCAATACCACCAGTGTTGCCAGTGGTATTCGAGGGGCTGTCGCAGTTGAAGCTGCCGCTAGCAGTGCCGATTTGGTGGTCGAGGCTTTAACGTTTACGAAAACATTCGATTCAGGTTCAGCTGACGCTGGTGGCAGCACCGGTATTACCTTTGACATTATCAACCCGGACCCAGCGAACGCCGTAACCGGCTTGACCTTTACCGATGATCTGGAAGCCTTCATGCCGGGTATGACCGCTACCAGTACACCCATAAGCGATGCCTGCGGGGCGGGTTCGTTGGTTGATGGTACCTCGATCATTGAGTTGACTGGCGGCTCGCTTGCCGCTGGAGGCTCATGCTCGTTCCAAGTGGAGCTCAGTGTTCCCACTAGTGCCGCCGGTGAATACACCAATGTCAGTGGGGAGTTGACATCTGACCTAGGTAATAACGGGAATGCCACGGCCGTATTGCTGATTAATGGCCGGCCCTACGCTTTGCCTTTGCTGAGCTCTTTGTGGTTGGGCTTGCTGGCGTTACTGCTGGCCGTTATCGGCTGGCTTGCATTACGCGCGGCTCGTTTGAAAGTAAACGCTGGATAAATTAAGGGGCTTCAATCGGCGCGTCTGGTAAGAAAAGAGCCATAACAAATAAGTAGCGAATAAATTGTCCGCAGGGTGCTATCAAGCTGCGGAATTTCAATCAATCGGCGCGTTTTGCTGTTCGCGCTAATTAATGGGTGCTGTACCCAATGCCAGTTAAGAGGATTACAACGTGAACACTTATAGGACAATTCAAGTAACACTGTTAGCCGTTGCCATTGCGGCGACTTGCTCGTGGGCCAATGCCCAAGACGCGGCTCTTTTCGAAAGCCATGTCACTCCTAATGCGGTGATGTTTGACCCCACAGACTATGCAAGCTTGGATGCAAAGGTCGATTTGATCGTTAAAGGCCCTGAAAACTTCTACCTTCGCAAAAGTTTTGCCGCCGGCACACCCATTGAATTTGCCCCAGCTATTATGGCCGAAGGCGGATTACTGGACGGTAGCTATCGTTACGAATTACAGATTATGGGTATCAATGGGGTCTCTCGCGATCGCAATAACGACGAGCCTATGACCACTGAACCATTGCAAGGTACTTCCGGCAGCTTCTCGGTATTGAGTGGCCAAATCGTTACCTCTAACCTAGTAGAGACACCGTATGCTGAAGAGTCTTCGAAATCTCTATCATCTGGAACCTCTAAAAGCACAATCGAACCGGTTCGGGCCTACGACCAGCAAATTCTAGATGATCTTATTGTTACTGGCGGTGCGTGCATTGGGCTGGACTGTGTCAATGGCGAAAATTTCGGTTTCGATACCATCCGCTTAAAAGAAAACAATCTTCGGATTAAGTTTGATGATACCAGTAGCTCGGCAAGCTTTCCGAGTGTCGACTGGCAGTTAACTGCAAACGAATCGTCCAATGGTGGACTCAACAAGTTTTCGATTGAGGATGTCACGAATGCGCGTGTCCCTTTTACTGTCGAAGCAAGTGCTCCTAGTCATTCGCTGTATGTGGATGACGCTGGCAGGGTAGGCTTGGGTACCAGTACCCCAGTTGTAGAAGCTCATATCAAAGACGGTGATTCGCCCACCATGCGACTTGAGCAGGATGGTAGCTCGGGCTTTACCGCGCAAACTTGGGATGTTGCAGGGAATGAAACCAACTTTTTTGTTCGCGATGTGACTAACGGTAGCACGTTGCCATTCAGAATTAGACCCAGTGCGCCGTCAAACTCGGTTTATATTGATACAGATGGAGACATTGGGCTAGGTACATCATCACCAGATGCGCCCTTGGAGGTTTCGTCTAGCGAAAGCTTCAACTTTTTCCGTTTGACTGCAACAGGTGCTGCCCCTAACGCTTCAGTCGACTTTACATATACTGACGCCGCAGCTGAAGGCGAGTTACGTATTAATATCGTAGATGGAGATGCGCAAGAGTTTGCGCTAGATGATGATGGAAATCTGACGATCATGGGTTCATTGACTGCCAATGGCTCAGTGTTCCCGGATTATGTCTTCGCGGATGACTATGTACTAATGCCGCTTAATGAAGTGCAAGCATTTATTGAAAAAAATCGGCACTTACCCAATGTGCCTTCAGCGAAAGAGATCGAGGCTGATGGCCTAAACATGACGGATATGCAAAAGCTGATCATGGAAAAGGTTGAAGAGCTCACTCTTTATACGATTCAACAGCAAGAAACCATTGAGGCTCAGGGCAAGTTAATTGCTGAGCTCAGAAGCGAAATCGACAGTTTGAAATAAGAAGTGAATGCTGATTCGGCGCCTTGTGAAATACAAATTCACGAGGCGCTGGGTTTTTATGGAGTTAACGATGAAAAGTCAAGAAGTTTAAGAGCCAGCTGCGCCAAAAGGTTCAAACGAATAAATTGTAAAAGTTTAGACCTAATCTGACATTTCTGGGTTAGCCGAAATCGACTTCTCCTTGGCACTCTTTATACAGCACTTTCAGAGAACACCTCTATAGTATCGAAGAGTCCGTGATATCTCCGAACTTCGGAATCAGTCGGCAGCAGACACTTGACCGTTCCCCCTCTCACCATTTAACCTTCATAGCAGCGACAAAGCGGTAACAGGTCAATCGGTGCCTACCTTAAAAGGCAAACTGCCAATTGTTTGTAAGAGTAAAAGCGATGAACCCTAATAACTACTTTCTAAAGGCTGATTACAGAAGCCATAAAATTCCGCGCCAATATAATGATACTGAAGAAGATGCATTGACCTATCAGTTAGAGGTTTACCAATATGCGGCCAAAATTGCGCAACAATTTGAGTGTCAGAGTGTACTCGATATTGGTTGTGGTTACGCTTTAAAGCTTGCTAAGTACCTGCAGCCCCAATGCCCCAAAATAGTTGGTATCGACCAGGATCACGCAATCAATTACTGTAAAAGCAATCACGGCTTTGGCGATTGGATAGTTGATGATTTGGAAAGCCCAGCAACAACTTTTGAACAAAGTTTTGACCTTATCATTTCGGCGGATGTCATTGAGCACTTAATAGACCCAGATTCACTCTTGAATTTCATTCGATCCAGTGCGTCCGTGAACACTAAAATAATACTATCGACACCTGAGCGTGATTTACGTCGTGGAGCCGAGTCGATGGGCCCTCCAGGCAATCCTGCTCATATTCGGGAATGGAACAAACCCGAGTTCGCCGCCTACCTCAAGAATCGTAATTTGCAAATCTATGATCACCAAATAATGAATTTGAAGGAAGGTATGGCGACATGCCAAACAGTACTTTGTTCTATTTGACAGATTGGAAATATTTATAGTGAGCCTTTTTGTTTTTCCCTTAAATTGAGCATGTCTGAGAATACAGCGTAAGAGAGCTATTTTATGACCAAAGGCAAAATGACCAACCGAGGGCGCTATGGAGACGTATGGGATCAATATGTCACTGAAAGCTTTCCCGCAATACAAGGAGGCGAGCCTTACTCAGGTCAGTCATTAAAGCCTTGGCGCGTTTTAAACCAGTCTGATGATTACTATGCTTGGCCCGGTGACGAATGGGGAGACAAAGCTTCATCCAAGCGGCTATTAGATGAAGCGCTTACTCTTAATGCGGTTAATCTTATTTGTGAGTTTGGTGCAGGAGGCGGACGATATACTCAGCTGTTGCTCGAGAAATACGAAAGTGTGGAGATAATTTCATATGACGTTTCTCAAAAGTTTGAGCAAGTTCTAAGGCAACGTTTTTCTGAGGAAGTTGATGCAGGGAAACTTGATACTGAAATACTACTGGAGGACCCCTATCAGGTTGTCAGGTCTATCAAGAGGCGTGGCAAACTTGGTCAAGTGGATGCCTTCGTGTCATTTGATGCGATGGTTCATGTCGAGCTGCATACTCTATTTATGTATTGGTTTGCTGCAACAAAGTGTTTGCGTATTGGTGGGCAGTTGGCTATGAACGTTGCAAATGCAGGATCTGAATTAGGCTTTATGAAATTGGCCGCTAATGCCCCAGGGGTTTATAGAGGCCAAGGCGGCGTTGGTGGGCATTTCATGTGGATTTCCCCTGATATCGTTCATTACCTATTAACAAACTTAGGGTTTACAGTTAATCTCCTGGAAGGGAATGGAAGAGACCTGTCATTTAGTGCGACCTTGGAAAATCCAGAACGTGGGCGTGTGCTTTTTGAAGCTGCGGGCGCCGATTATTTTAATCGCAACTTCTAATTCGAGAGCTAGTATCATAACTCAGCTGTAACGAGATTGTGAGGCGGAGCTAGGATAACGCCCTGTTGGTGTCTCTATTGGGTGGTTTGTGAGCCTTTGACGGGGCGGTTCTGGCATTAACTAGATTTCTCTTCGTTGGCAAAAGAGTGCCAGGATAAGCCATCAATCGGAAGATTCTTCTGCTGTAGCTGCTTGGCGACAGTTGTTGCTGATTCTTTAGCTAGAGAGTTGTTTCTCGATACTCTTGCAAAAGCAAATATCGAAATGGCCGAGTGAAGGCGTTCCTCGCTGTCGGTGTTATTGTTGAGCGATTGTAGCAATGCGGTTGCATCTTCTAAGCTGTTCAAAGCGAGGAAATGCCGCATGCCATACTTTTCCATTGCGATTGCTTGTAGATTTGTTGGGCCCAATGATGCGAGATGTTGGGCGGGTGTATAAACGTTACCGCGCACGGGTCTAATCATATCCATCGAGGTCGATAGCCAGTTATTGTCTAGATTCAGCTGCGAGAAATTTGCAATATTTGTGAGGACGGTTATGGGGTCTGCAAGCAATTGATCATAAGAGCATTCTAGATATAGTTCTGGAGGAATTCTTGTGGCTTCATTCCGGATCCTCTCTATTCTACGACGCCAAGATGATACATACGCTTTTAAGGTTAGTTGACGTGCTTGATATTTTTCGTATAAGCCGTCGTAAGAAAGGCTGCACCAGTTGTCATAGCCTGCCCCGATCATTAACTGGCAGCCTGGATGCTTTGACATCGAGCGGCTGGTAGCTAAACCGTCCCGAGTGATATGAATGAACCGGCAATTAGGCCATAGTTCGTGAATGATACCCATGTAGAAGCCGTAGTCGGGAGTCTTGTCACCCCAGTGTACGTCTTCGCCGAAGGTTGCATATGCAAACTCCGTCATAAACTCAGGTATAGTTACAAAACCTCTATTGCGTAAACGCTGATGTAGGTCGGCGCATAAAGAGTCATATGAATCGTGCTTGGAGTATGCTAGGTTCACGTCAAAAAGGTTTCTTCCTGAATCCCAAGTGGTTTTTTCTGCTATTTGTAGCAACCGTTTATAGTGCACGCGTTGGGTGCCAACAAACTCAAACATTTTTGGGAGCCAGTGTGTCTCATTAAAAACGAAAATATCTGGGTGCGAATGTATAAGTCCTCGCAAAAGCGTAGTCCCGCATCGACTTGTACCAACTATGCATATTTTCATTTCTATTTGACTCCTGCTTGAGAGAGCAGCTCACCGCTGCGAATTAATCCAAGCTTAACAAGCTGCATGCTACTCTCATATTTTTCGGACTCTGAATGCATTGGGCTTAGATCGGGGCAGTTTTTCATGACATCCCAGTAGGCTGCATATTGTCCTGCCTGGTCCCAATGTTCTTTCCGGGATGCTTCCACTGCTATTGATTCAGAGAAATCTGAAAGCATTTTAAAATGAAGAAGCGCCCCAGAGCTGCTGCCGTGGCGGATACCTCGTACAATATGGGTCGAGGCCTCAAGGTGCATGTCAGGGCCCCATTTGATCAGAGGGGTTTTTGCAAGAACCGGGGGATTTGCAGTTTGTGTTCGCTCATTCCAAAATAGCCGCTGCCTTGGGCCGCCTCTAACAGGAAGGCCGCGGAAGTTGCCACTCTTTGCGAACGTATATCCGCTTCGGTCGAAGTAAGGGCAAGCTGGGGTAAAAGCTTCACCTGGAGAATATTGGACGGTATTAAGCGGCCCGGCAGCATACATATCGAGCAGAAATGTCGGAAATGCATTGGCTCCTTCGGTTTCCAGTGTTTCAATTAGTACTCGAAGCGGGAGGTTTTCAATATTCGGGAATACTAATAACTCATCTGCATCGACAATTAAAACCCATTGTCGTATGTCGAATTCTTCTAGCAGTTGATTAATCCAATCGATTCCGCAACGACTTTTCGAGTAGGGTTGGTCTGTCCAAAAAACAGTGCAGTCATCCTGTTTTTGCAAGAATTCGGTAGTGCCATCATTCGATGCATTATCAATAAAAATAAAATCACTGACGCCGAGGTGGCGATAATATGCGAGAAAGTATGGCAGTCTTAAGCTCTCATTTCGAACGCAGCAATACACCGGGCAGGTGTCAATGGGCGGTTTTAGTCGTCCCTTTTTACTTATTACTTTCAATTTAACTCATCTTCCTAGTATGGATAAAATGGAATAATTATTATGTGCAAGTTTAGGGTTTTGTTTGACGCATTTTCTGCATGTAGTCCGAAAGTCTCGTGTCTACAATAAGTGTATTTTCGCTAATACCTTGGGTTATTTGTTCTTCTGAGAAGGTGGCGCCATCAAAATAATTTTTGAGTTCTCCTCTCTGCTCTAATTGATATAGTTTTCGCCAGGTGTTGCCGACGTTTTTGGCGAGCCTGTTATTGCGATTATATGCCGCGCCGCCTTGCCGTACTCTTTTTTGAAACTCATTGAAGCCTCTTTGGGGGAAGTGAAAAATCAGTATCTCATTGCACTGTTTAACACACGGCGTTTGGGAGTGTAATTCAAATGAGTGATTGCCTTGGTTAATTTTTACATCCGGCCGTCCTCGGTGGCAGATTTTCGGAGGAAGTGGTCGGCCAAGAGAGTTTAAGGAGTGCTTCTCCCGCACGGTCAATTGTGAGTAAAAAGGAAGTTCATTGTCGTAACCATCGGTAGGAGCAAAGTTGCTCCTGCGAACTTTTAATCCGTCAATGTTAGGTGCTACTGAGCCCAAAATGTCTGGAATTTTTTCACTGTTTGATGGCCACCAGAATTCGTCTGCATCTGTGTGCATGATCCAGTCTGCTTTGTACTCCTCAGCTGCAATTCGCGCCATTCTTGTAACCCAAAGATCCTGAGAATAATCGTCCGCTGGTTCAAAAATATAGTGTAGCAACCCTTTTTTTTCGTATTCGCGCAGTATCGTTGCGGTGCCGTCTTGCGAGCAATTGTCTGTTGCTATGATGAAGTCCACGCCCCTGCTTAGGTGATAATCGAGATTTTCTCGGATTAGGGCAGCTTCGTCTCGCACAAGAATTGTCATACAAAGCTTCAAATTTTTCATCCTGTTGCGGCTTAGGTGTGTGCCTTTCTTCTCAGTTCGTGGCCCCAATGAGCCTCACATCTGGAGTGCTAGGTAATGGAAGTTTATGCGTCCTACTTTCTCATTTCAAGTAATAACCTTAGAGGAGGGATTACACAAGCAGCGCATAATGTAAGAGGTTTTATGGCAGGTGTGGCAGTCCCGATTGTAATCCCCAAGTATGGCCGGGTGCCCCAGGCTGGGTACCCTAGTCGAATGACTATTCTATATAACAGCTGGCGAATATATTTTCGTAGATTTTTGCCAGCCCCAATGTATACTAAATAATGAAAGTTCAGTGAAAAATGCAGCTTAATAGAGGGTGACAAGCTACTTGACCATTCTAGCTTAAGGGGTGAAAACTGTTAGGGTTTTTGGGTGAGATTCCTCAAGCTCAAGGAGTGGTCGGTGTACTGGAGGCTCGCGAGCCAACCTCTCGGCTGAGGCGCTTTTCTTCCGACTCCAGGTAGGTCGAGTGCCGCCAATTGTTGAAAACCAGTCAAAATGACGGCTCATAAGGAGTACTTATGTCAAATTCACGATTTGCCCTTCTAACGGCAATACTGGCCCTGACCATCAGCACAGCCCTGGCCCAAGCTCAAGATGCTTTGTTCGTTCATAGCAATGGCAACGTCGGGGTTGGAACCAACACTCCTGGCGCGCCGTTGACCGTGTCTTCGCCGGAAACATACAGTTATTTCCGTATTGAGGCACTTGATGCGCCGGTTAACACTTCCGCGGATATGACTTTTACCGCTGGCCCCAATAGTAATGGCGAATACCGAATAAACGTGGTGGATGGCGACGGACCTGAAATGCGTGTCGATGCTGAAGGGTTTGTGATCGCCGCTACCGGGTTCAAGGTGGGGGACACCTCGCTGGTCGTACCGGACTACGTGTTCGAGCCTAATTACGTCTTGCGGCCCCTAGCTGAGGTCGCTGACTTTGTGGAGACCAATCAGCATCTTCCCGAAGTGCCCTCCGCCGCCGATGTGGCCCGTGACGGACTTGATATGACCGGTATGCAGATGACCCTCCTGAAAAAGGTCGAGGAGCTGACGCTTTATACGCTTGCGCAAGAGGAAATGATCACTGAACTGCGCAGTACCCTCGCAGACGAGCGCGCGCGAACCGATGCCACACTTGCAGCGCTGCAGGATCGAATGAGCCAACTTGAGATCCGGTAGCTGTGATGTATCTTGCTCAACTGAGTCTAGGCCGCCTGTGTAAAAGTTACGCGTAGCTTTCGATACTTACAGCCCATTGTCCGCCTGCCATGAAGACTCGATTTTTTGCCACCAGTAATCAAGTTGGAGCTTTTCCAGGGTTTTAAGCCTCATTTCCGGGTCATCGTAATAGGGCGCAAGCTGCTGCAGCCACTCACGCAATTTTTGCTCGCTTAGCGTGTGTTCATCCCACCCATCTACAATGACTACAGGGAGCTGGGAATAGGCGTCATCGAGGGGTGATAAAGCACTTATGGGAATCGAACCATGGGCAATAGCGGTCCATGCCTTAAGGGTGATTACAAATGGGAGGTTGACCTATGGAAAATGGCAAGCACCGAAGTATACATATAGAATTCACTCAGCTGTAGTTTTCCAGCTCCTCTATTAATGCTCGACGAGCTTTTTCTGGTAATCCTAATGCCTTGATACTGGTTAATTGTTCTGAATTTGGCGTCCATGTGATTTTATTCGCCTTCGGTTTCACGATTTTTAATAGTTCTTCATCATCGCCTTCCCGGAAGATTTTACCTTGCGTATACCGACGTAGGTGTCGAGACCAGTAAATAAACAGCCATGCGGCCTGCTTAAGTGCGTTATCTGTTTTTCGAGAGTGCCCCTGTGGGTGCGTGGCGGTTATAACCTCAGTCATAAGTTGTATCGATTTGTCCTGTTGCGCAATACGGCCCGCGAGGTCAATGATGCATTTAACTGGATCGGGGACGACATAATATAGACTCTCGGCGTACCAGAAATAACGGTCCGGCGCAGGGTGGCCAAACACAAGGTCTAATCGTTCAAGCATTATGTTATCCCAGGCGACGTAACCGTCCTTTCCTGCTAAGTCAGTGCCGCCAAGATCGACCCCTAAATTTGAACATGTTTGGCGTAAATTGTCTTCGTCCAAATTGGGAAAGCCGACAAACCCATAGCGATAGACATCGACCCGCTTTTTATGCTCGCGTAAACGGGCAAGCTCCTGTTGATACTGCGAGGATTGTGCCCCGAACTGGCGATGTAAATAATTCACATATTCGATCTTGGGGTGAATCTGAGATGGGGCGTTGCGAAGACCCCAGGAGCGGTCACATACCAGCTGCGGATTAAGAGTATAGCAGCGCGCTCGGTTAATAAGACGCTCGTGAATGAGCATGTCAGCGGTGTGTTCAAACGTGGAAAGACTTCTTACGGCAAGGGCCGCAAAGGCAGCGTTGCACACGAACATGTAGTTCGACATGCTTGGGCGCTGCGAAAGCTCAACCTGGGGGCATGTTTCGTCGAAGAAGCCTGCTGGACAGTTTGGGCTACCAAGTCGAATCAAGGTCGGCTCTTCTGATCTGAGGCCCGCCTCATTTACCAGATCCCGAAAGCGCGTAGAGTCGAAAACTTCAGCTGCATAACCTGAAAAAACAATGTCATCTTCGCAGATTGCCACGACGGGCCAGCCTTGATCGACACAGTTTTGCAATATTGCCCGGAATGAGAGAGTAACGGCTATTTGAACCGGCAGCAGTACGTTGTTACAAGTGGTCTTGCCGCAATCTAACTTGTTGCAGCGAAAACATGTCGGAAACGTCGTCACTTGCTTTGTTTTGTACAGCTGTGATACTGACTGATCCCGAGGAGTTACCCCATAGAAAAAATCAGGGGGTGGCAACCTGACTTTCTGAAACTCATTAAGGGTGGATTGCTGTCGCGTTTCTTGCCCCGGTAGTGTCAGGCAAAAAAGTTTATCCCAAATGGGGGCGATCAGGGTAGGGCTCTGGCTGCTCATGTTTGTTTAATCTTAGCCATGAGCGTGGCTATGTCTGCATAGCGCCCAGTATCTGTCCACCCTGACAATAGAAACCGCTGTATTTCCGATTGCTCCTTGGCGGAGAGTATTGAGCTTTCGGTAGCTAAAGAGAGGTAGCGGTGGAAAAATTTATACATAGCCATTTCGCCGATCAGTTTTCTGTTGGCTGCGGGAACCAGTCTTACCATGTCGGCAACTGTGTGCATCGCATCATGTACTCTTTCCAGTGCGCTGAACGAATAAGTGGCTGACCCGGAATGAACTCGGTAACAGGCAAGAGGGCGCGGCTCGTACCATATTGGCCCAAAAGCGGCTATGTGGTTCCACAAATCCCAATCGAAGGAGAATAGTCGACCTGGGGAGAAGCCTCCGACGGAACTGTAAGTGCTGCGCCTGACAACAATTGACGGAAATTGTATCCGAATCTCGGAAAGTCTAACCGGCCAGGGGGCTAGCACGCCGCGTTGAGGCCCTTCAGCCAAGGACTTCGATCCTCCAACACCTTGCGCATTGATGTATCGAGTTGCACAGAAGGCCGCCACGATTGATGGATCTTCCTGCATTGGTTTGATCACTGCATCGTAAAAACCAGGTTGAATCAAATCATCTTGGTGCAGAATATGTACAAATTCGCCGCGGGCGTGGGCGATGCAGTTGTTGTGGTTGCCGACTAATCCGAGGTTTTTGGGGTTGCAGATGTAACGAACCCGACTGGGGTATGATGCGACGACCGAGCGGGCCAAGTCATTAACAGACCCGTCATCTATTACTACGATCTCTACTCGTTCTCCCCAGCCTTCTTGATGTAATACACTTTCCAGACACTCTTCCAGCCATTTCGCATCTTTGATCTCGTACACTGGGATCATGACGGAGAGCAGCGGAGAGCTATCGTTATTATTTTCCTTAAGTTGAGTTAGTGTGACATGCGATCTTTGCGTTAGCTGATCCCCAAGCGGCCAAGCTGTAGAGGTTTCATTTCGGTTTCTTTCGAGAGGTGGTTCGGGCGTTTGGAGCGAATGCCGACGGGTAAAGCGGTCCATGAATTTTAGCAAGTGACGCCTTGCGATTTGTAAGGTGCTCTCGTTTTGTACTGCCGGTGTTTTTTTAGTGGCCGGTTCAAAAAGGGATTGGAGATTTTCTGCCCAATGTTGGGCGGCTAGGCGTGCGGTCATCTTAAGTAGGCGCTGTCGTTCTTGGCGCGGCTTTTTGTTATGTTTCTTGCTGTGCCAGCCTCGGAGCGAAAGGTGTCGTTGTTCGGCGGCCTGTAAAAAAAACTGGCTAGCCTTCTGGGGGCGCTCCATTAGCGCATAGATTCGCGCCTGTCTGTCGAGATGATCGGCAGTTTCTCCGCCAATTTGGCTGGCTTGTGCCAGGTGTTCCAGGGCTGCATCCCAACTGCTTAGACGCTCGAGTACATCCGCCAGTGCCAAATGGCACTCTTCAAATTTTGTTTTCTGTTGGAGCGCGCGCGTAAATGCTTTCGCGGCGTCATTCAGCTGACCTGCTTGTCTCAAGGCTTGGCCGTATTGGTGCAAATTTTCTGCAGTGGGGTCCAGTGAAACCGCCTGCTTTAACGCCTTTGCCGCACCAGCGTAATCGCCTTGGCGCTGTAATGTTCCACCGAATGCAATCAGAAATCTAGAGACGGATGCGTCTAACTCGACAGCGTGTCGATAATTTTCGGTAGCCTGTTCGAAATCTTTGAGGCGGCTATTAATATTACCAAGAATAAAATGAAACCGAGCGATGTCAGGCGCCATGGATATGGCGTGCTCGACTTTTCCTCTCGCTTCGGTGGGTGAGCCGCTAGCTAACTGGCGCATGCCCTCTTCCACATGCCAACTTGGGAGTAAATGGGTTGTTCCCGATCCAGCTTGCCCAGGGCTTCGTTTCTGCCAGTGAGTTTTCCACCAACCCCAAATTTCTTCGAATGTGTCTGCCAAATCTCTCAGGGAGCCTTGTAGGGTTTGCGCTACGTCTTCGACTGCAGCCATAAACTCAGGCTGCCCAATGGTGCTATGCGGTTTTTCTGCTGCGTCGCTTGTTATGAGTTTTTGATCGAGGAAGCTCGTCACTTGACTTGTCGCCAGATCAAGATCAAGCCCGGCAATTTCCGCCGTGTCGATGGCTTTTGAAAGAGTAGTGTGCCAGTCAGCCATAAGCTCTTTAAAGCTGACAATAGTGCGGCTCATGCCCCGCGAGTTACGTTCTGCTTCAAGTGTGTAGGTTAGCCAAAGTTCGAGAGAGGAGAGCAGTTTCATCCGATCCCTTGCGAACAACGACTCTGCAACATCAAACGGGCTTCGATATGCGATGATGCATTGTGATTCCAGATCGCATTTTTTGGCTGCCTCACGCCATACCATTATCAATCTGCAAAGCCGTGGATCTTTGAGGATAAGGGGCCGCTTACAAGGGCCCATGGCGTCAATTTCAGATTTCAGCACTGCAGCTGCCGCATTGATATTGGGGCGACTGACTAAACTGTTATGCTGTTCATTGGTAAGGGGTTTCGGATCCGACCAGTGGCGGTCGACCTGTTGTAAGAGCCGATTATTCAATTCAACGACGCTTTTGGGCTCCCAGTAGCCCCGAGGGTTGTCCTGATTTGGGGGAAGGACTTGTGCCGGAATGTGCCCACCGGCGTAGCCTAATACCTTCGCAAGTGCTGAGGTTCCCGAGCGATGCATGCCAAGTACGAATACAACCGTGGGCTGTGTTTCTGTGGTTTTCGTTGAAATCATCTTCGGTATGTCGTCAGCTCCACTTTGCTCAGGTAAGCGAGATATTTGTTTCGATATACGCTCGTTTTCGTCTCAATATCGGAGCAGTCGAAATATCTAAGCGGCAGGGTATTGGCTCCGGCAATGATTTTGGTGTACATCGGCAAACAAAAGATTCAATAGGCATTTTATGTAAAAGTGAGTCTACACCGCCCCTCGACAGGGAACAACCAGTTTGGAGGGTACATTTTCGGTGGTGAGTGTTGCGGGCGTTGGAAGTGATTATCGGAGGGGTGGAGGTGAGCTCGATATTGCTACTTTATGTTCGAGATATTATCAGTGATCACTGAACCCGTTTACCGCTTCCGTGGCTGTTACAGCTAGAGTATTTTTCGAATGTATGTATCGTTGCACATGAATGTCAGCCGGCCTTGATCGTCGAGCAGGTCGAAAAATCAAAGCGTTGGATGCACGTCTGTAGGCCCTAGAAGGGCAGTAATACCGGTGGCAAGTTATTGGGTTTATATGCCCCAAGTTACCGGTATGCAATGCTTGGCAACTTAAGGAATTTTATGATGGTTGGCCTTTTGAATTACGGTAATTTTTGTCGAACATCTGTTGGCAATACATGTTAGAACCAAGAGGTGCGCTTAGGTATTCCGTATGGAAACGGCCCGGCACCTATTGAGCTCTCGCCATCGCCCGGGTTTGTGACTCACCAATTTCACGGCAATATTCCCAAGCCGTCTGCCAGCTGTTGAGTGCCTGGCTATACTGGCTCGCGCGCCGGCGGGCTTGACGAAGGATTGAGTCCAGTTCCTGCTGGTCTTTATCTACCCCCTGCATGCAGCGCGTGAGTAGTGTTTGCATGTCGTTGGCTAAATAAGCAGGGGGCTGCAGTGTTTGCAGGTTGTTAATCAGCCGCTGCGCCATATTGCTGCGGTCACTGCTTAGGTTGATCTGATAATCGGCTGCCAGTGTTTTATCGGGCGCCTGTGACAGCGCCTTGAGCGATTGGCCGAGCCATTGTAAGCGTGTACTGGCATCGGCACTGGGAATGGCATGGCGTAACTTATGGAGGTAGTCAGTTAGCAGTAGGTTGGCATCCATGGCTATGGGGGTTAGCAGGCGGTCGTGGCTGAACTGCCGATCCTGCTCGGGTGTGTGTTTGAGCATCCAGGGGAGCTGGGCGAATAAACTGTCTGGGTAAACACCGCACACCAGCTCCGCAAAAATTGTGTCTTCGCCGCGCCCAGTGGGCGTGGTTGGCGGTATAAGCTGGCGATTATCGACACCTATCAGCAGCGAGAGCAGGGAGTGATTGGGAAGTAACTGGTGCCCTTGAGGTTTGCGGGCTGACAGGCGTTGAGTCACCAATTGTCGGTAATTGTCTTCACTTTGCAGCCAGGGCTGTAGTCGCTCCGGTGGCTGTGTGTAGAGCCAGCTGGCCTGGCCTGTGCCTGGGTCACCGAGAACGCCGCAAACGCTGACTTTCACCTGCGCCCGAGGGTTTAGCGAGTGTAAGTCGGCGCTGGTAACCGGCTGCCAGAAGGTGTCGGGGCTTGTGGCTTGCGCCATGATCGCCGTCAAAGGTTGCCCCAGCCAGCGGCTGTGGTCAGCCAGTGGATCGATGTCCAGTGGTGACCAGGCATTCCCCATGGCCTCGGCGCTGGGGTACATGTGCCATAACGCCTCGTCTTGTTGCGCCCCTCCCATTTTGACACTGGCGGCGTCGGTTGTTTCTTGTGGGTCACCGTAGGGCGTTAGCTGGGCATCGTCGTCTATAATGGCTGTGGCTGTGCCGGCGCCCAGTAAAAGGGCTGTGTTTAGGGTGGCACCGGCTGTCATATCCGGGTCTTCGGGGTCACCGTTAAGCCACCAGCGCAGATCTTGGGCACTGGCTCCCGAGGCTACCGCTATAGCATCCGCTAAACGTTCCCGGTCGGCTCGTGTAATGTGGACTAATTGCGCTGACAATTGATCCCGGTAAGAGCCCAGCAGTGTTCGGCTGCGCTCCAGATCGTTCTCTTCGCGGGCATCGTCTATCACAACCAAAGTTTTTACTGATGCCCCTGCACGCCCGGCCAGCAGGCTCTGTAATAAGCGCTCTAAAGCTTGGGGGCAGCAATAAGTGCGTACATAGAGAGTTTGGATGTCTGGCGTTGAGTGTTCTGTGGGGGCTGATTCTGCAAAACTTTGGGATAGCTTGGCAGCGTCTACCAATAACCCCTGTTCTACCATATGCAACAAGCCCTGCTTTAACTGCTCGGCGTGGGGTTGCAGTTGGGGCATTTTTTCGATCGCAGTCGACACGTGCCTATCGAGGCTGCGCCACTGGTCGCACAGCATCAAAGTTTGCGCGAGAGTTTCGTGCAGCGGCTGGGCCTGGCGGCCGTCGCGGGGAAGTACCATTCGCTCCCCTTCATGCAATGGCCAGCTGACGAAGGGCAGGGCAATATATTGGGTTGGGGTGCTGGTAGATGGCGCAGTCATAAACTTCTTTTTGGGCTTTCGGTCGTGGGCCAGTGAGGCTCTCTATCTCAGCCGAATATCCTACCTTGGCCGCATTGGTTCGGCAACAGCGGTGGGGGCAGGGCTATGATGTTAACTCGTATCGCTAGAGTGTGGCGCACGATTTGTGGCTGGAGCAAGTTATCGGTAATCGCGATTTAAGTAGTCGTTGTTTATCCGTAATGCCCTGGTGTTATGTAAATGTGGCCCTGTCTTTACGATTTAGCTTGTTGGCGCGCTCGTACGTTGGCCAGAATGGACTTGAGTTCATTTTCAGCCCATGCTCTGGCATCGCTCTCACTGGTAAAGCCGTGTTTAACCTTGGTCGTGATTGTTTTTCGCGCCGTAACCCGCCGCGTAATCTCGGCGCGCCATTCGCCATTGTTTTCGTCAATATGTAGATTAAATTTTTTATCAATGCTCATAGTAGGCCAGAATTAAGTAGATGGGTGGTGGGCGTCTTTTAGGCGCTCTGGAAATAAGTTCGGGCATTATGCCTTATAGCAATAAATTTTGCAGGTTTTGGGGCTCTGTTGAGGTAGTGGTTGGTTTATGTTTGAGCTTACTGCACTTGAGGGACTACGCCATGACCATTAAGAGTATCAGCCAGTTGAGGCTACAAGGTTTGGAGTTGAGGGTTAAGTGAGTGTGACAAGATCCTACATAACGGCTACTCGCTGGCAGATCGTTTCAGATAAAGGGCATAAGCATGCTGCCAGAAATGTTCAGTAAGCTCTCTCCTTATGGCCGGGTCATCGACCAATTGCGAAATATATCTTTCCATAGTGGTGGCGTCGTCCAGGGCGACCTCTTTTGTGTGACGCCATTGTCGATGGGTGCTTTCTTTATACAACCTTTTGGTCAGCATAATCTCTTTAGAGTATAAAAAGGGGCCAGCTATTCGTAGGGCGTTTAGCCATAAGCGCTCTGAGTTAATGGTGGTGGCTGTGGGTTTAATGAACAGTTGGTGGTTATCAATCGTCGACTTTCTGGCCATTCCTTTAAACGCACCGTTAAATAACCCCAGCGAATTAAAGAATTTGATGGTGGATAGCTCGTCTTCACGGTCAAGCTTGGCGTGAGTTATAAAACTAGTTTTGTCTTCATCGAGGTATTCATGAAACACTGGGCCGGTAGCCAATACGGCATCTTTATTTTTGAGTAGTAAGGCAAGAAGGCGCTCTGACTGCGCGGCGCTGGTATAGTCATCATGTGGGGCGATACGAAAGAAATTTGTTTGAGACTGGGTGATTAGAAAGTTGATATTTTCCACCCAGTTTATGGCATCGGAAGATGAGAAAAATCGGACCTGAGGGTTGTTTTCATATTCCGCCTGTAGGGTGTATATCGTGTTGTCCAGACAGTGTTGATCTGATAGTAATATTTCACAGCGACTGGGTAGGTGGCTGTCAATGACGGCTCGCAGGTTGTTGATAAACCTAGCCGATCGATACATGGGGATAAGCAGCGAGTAGCGCTCCATTAGTGACCCCCGAGCAGGTGTTCGCTTAGTTGTTTCGCGAAATATGGGCCGCTACAGTATTTTCCCGTATCCAGTGAATGCCAATTATCAACAGACTGAAACCCAATTTGAAAGCGTTTGTGTAATTCGCTGCCGGGGTCATCTATGTCTGACTCTCCCCAAGATAATATATAGCCTCCGCCGACTTGTGCTTTAGTTTTATATTTAAGCAACTCTTTAACCTTTGGGTAAAAATGAGCAAGGCCTCGAATGGTGTTGTCGATCAGTTTAGGTTTGTCGAGATTCTTTAATGCAGATTGGATTTGGGCGTGGTCGCCGTCTTTACTTAGGCCAATCCGGCATGCCGGGTACCAGGAGATAAAGTAATTTCCATCGCCGTAGTTAACAACATCACCATAGGGGCCGGTAATAAAAGTGGTTGATGAGAGCAGATTTTTGTCGGGTAAACCGTGAAAAGTAATAGCCATTTTGTAGCGAGTGAGCAGCGGCCGATTGTAGTGTAAGCCCATAGCCGCATCAAATTTTTGCCGATTTTGCCACAGACAGTTGATGACATTTTCTGCCTGTAATTGAAGTGGTGCTTTGTTTTTTTCACACTCAATCGAATAACTGCCGTTGGGCAGGCGTAGTACCGTTTTCACCGCTGCTTTCAATATGACGGTAATGTTTTCATTGGCCATGACCTTAGCGGTCAACAGGGCGCCTATTTGAGGGGGGTATACACTGAATTCATCCGTAGTCAGTCCGCATTGCACTGATTGGGTAGAGTACCCCTGCTTATTCAGCTCAGTTCTGGAAAGAGGTTGAGATCTTCGAATATCTGATCCTGTGTGTGCAAGCAGTTTATCCGTTTGCTCAAAGTATTGCGAAATTTCTGAGGCTGAGAGCATGGAGTCATTTGGTGATAGATAATTGAATGGCTGCGAGCGAACAAGTTGCGAGGGTGAAACAGATAACAGCTCGCTGAGTATATTGAGGAACGACAGTGAGCCTTCTGCCATCCTTTTGGTTGTTTTCAGGCTGGTGTCTGCAGCATACACATAGCCCAAATGTAATTTCCCCTCATTGTGGAGGCTGGCGCCTAACATGGGCAGGTCATTCTGGTCGATTAAGGTGACTTTCTTACCTGCTTTGGCTAAATAGAGCGCTGTGCAGCACCCGGCTATGCCTGCGCCCAATATAATATACATCGTGTACTTCTCGTTCTCTTTTAGGGTTGTTGGGGCAGTAGAGCTATACAGGGCCCTAAGTCCACACTGAAGCTCGCGCTTGTTAGGAAACCATATCATATTGAGTCGGATATTCTTGCGCGATTTCCCCTGAAATTTCCCGGCTGGCTATTTTTTGTGCTGATTGGTTTAAATATAATTGGTAAACCAGCTGATGGAGAAGGGGACGTTATTTTGGGGTGGGCAGGTAAATTGCGCAATCGCTCGCTACAGGCGATAATAGTCTTCTCAATTTATTGTCAGAGATGCATCTATGTCATTCCCTCCCTGCCCCAAATGTAATTCTGAGTTCGTGTATCAAGACCAAGCATTGTTAATTTGCCCAGAGTGCGCGTATGAGTGGTCGGCGAACGGCGAAGAAGCCGAAGAAGAGATTTTTGTTCGCGACTCTAATGGTAATAAACTGTTGGAGGGCGATAACGCGACTTTGGCCAAAGACCTTAAAGTTAAAGGTACCTCGGATGTACTGAAGGTGGGCACTAAGGTCACAATCAAGCGCATTGTCGACGGCGATCACAATATCGACTGCAAGCTTGCCAAAGGCGGCGATATGATGCTTAAAAGTGAGTTTGTGAAAAAGGCTTAGAATCAATGGTTCAGCAAGTAGAGCATCGCACCGAAGGTGGATAATAAAAACGGGGAGCCTTGGCTCCCCGTTTTTTTATTGTGCTGTTGCTGCCTGTTGTTTTTGAATATCATCAAAAATATGGCTGAGTCCGGTCGTGGCGGTCTCGCCCGGTTGGTAACCGTGACAGGTAAAGCAATTGAGCACGCCATTGGTTGAGGTTGATATTTTCCCGCTATCTATGCTCAGAGAGCCTTGGAAGGTTGTCTCCATTACAGGGTTGGCTAATTGCATGGAGCCGCGTTGGTTATCGGTGGTAGAGGCTTGGCTCGGGTCGCTGACCCATAGCGCCCCAATATTAAAGTATTGAGCCAATACCTGCATGGATTGTGGGGTGTTGGCTCCAGCAAGAAGATCGCGGACTTGATGATTGAGAGCCGTTACATCCGCAAGATTTTCCCCAGCTTTATGATCACCCTTTGCGGTACCCTCTGGGAATACACGGCAAATTTCCGAGGCTGCACCGCTCAATGAGCTTGCCGGGCTGGCTTTGTTAAACGCACAACTCTCAAGACAGCTGGCGGTGGGGTTGTTGAGGCAGCTCTCGCATTGCGAGGATGTAAAAGACCACCCTCCTTGTGGCGCTTGGGCTGGGCTCTGGCAGTTGGGGGCATTGTTGCGGTGCTCAAAACTGGCCCATACCAGCTCGTGATGTTCCGCTGTGCCTCGCACCAGGTGCATACCAATTAAACCGAGGGTTTCACCAACCGGGGCGCCTTGTTCGGGTATGACGTCGGCTTCAATCCAAAAGTAATCGGACTTCTCAGCATCACTAATCACTCGCCAAGCAAGTTTTAGTTCCGTGGTGTCGTCGGGCAAATCACCTTGGGAAGGTGCCGTACATAGGCTGCGGCTAAAAGCGATACTGTAGAAAACGACATTGCCGTCCTGGTCGTAAATAGTGGCACCTCCACCGGCTTGGCCGATACGTTCAGGCAGTGTAAACGCCGTATCACTGGCCTCATCTTTTACTGTGCGCACAAAAAATACTGGTTCTGTTGCACTACTAGCACAAGAGTTGCCATCGATCTCCAGTACAGGGTATTCACTGGTAACTTGGAAGTTGCGCAGTGATGGGTCGGTTTGTGAAGGTGACATTAGGTAAAAGAACCACTGCCAAGAGAATTGATAAAACTGGCAAAAATTAGAGCCGCCGCCTGGAATTTCATTGGGCGGATTAGGGTTAGTGATCCAGTTGATGTCGGCTTTGCAGACGGAGGTCGCTACAGAGCTGGTGGATGATGTTAAAGGGGCCGTTTGCATTGTGGTATCGGGGGAATCGTTCTGGTTACAAGCGCTAAGAGTTAAAACAAAAATAAGTGCCGTGATTATTCGGGTGAGTGTCATGCCTAAACCTCCAATTGTTTAGTGCTTTGCCTGAAAAGGTTGTTGCCGCGTGGTTTATGTTGGTATTGCGGCGGGCGTAATCCGGTAGTGGATCTGGCGTTAGCCAATGCGTATTGTAAGAGGCGAGTATGGCAATGCCTAGCGAAGAGCTAGATCGAAAGTGAATGACAGGTGGCTGTACCATTAAAAACGGGGAGCACATGGCTCCCCGTTTTTAATCATCGCTGTTCAGCGTTCAGCGTTCAGCATCAGACGTCGTAAGTCGTAGACGCTGTATCACCGCCGCGACCGGTCCAGTTAGTGTGGAAGAACTCACCGCGTGGCTTGTCTAAACGCTCGTAGGTGTGAGCGCCAAAGTAGTCGCGCTGGGCTTGCAGCAAGTTGGCGGGCAAGCGCTCGGTGCGGTAGCCGTCAAAGTAGTTCAGGGCGGCGGTTAGGCAGGGCACTGGTACGCCGTTGGTGATGGCGGTGGCTGCCACGTTGCGCCAGCCTTGTTGCGACTCGACCACAACGCCTTTGAAGTAATCGTCCAGCAACAGATTGTTCAGGTCTGGGTTTTTATCGAAGGCTTTTTTGATGTCGCCCAAGAAAGCCGAGCGAATAATACAACCGCCGCGCCACATCAGGGCGATGCCGCCGTAATTGAGGTTCCAGCCAAACTCTTTTGCCGCTTCGCGCATCAGGGTGTAGCCCTGAGCGTAAGAAACGATTTTAGCCGCCAGTACCGCTTGGCGCAGATCTTCGATAAACGCGGTTTTGTCGCCGGTAAAGATTTTCGCCGGGCCGGTCAGTACTTTCGAGGCTTCTACGCGCTCGTCTTTCAGCGCTGAAATACAGCGGGCAAATACCGATTCGGCAATCAGGGTCAGGGGTACGCCGAAGTCCAGCGCTACCACACCGGTCCATTTGCCGGTGCCTTTTTGGCCAGCGGTGTCGAGGATCTTTTCAACCAGCGGCTCGCCGTCTTCGTCTTTGAACGCCATGATGTCGCGGCTGATTTCTACCAGGTACGAGTCCAGCTCGGTTTTGTTCCACTCGGCGAATACCTGGTGGATTTCGTCGGCGCTCATGCCGAGCAGTTCTTTCATGATTTGGTAGGCTTCACACAATAGCTGCATGTCGCCGTACTCGATGCCGTTGTGCACCATTTTGACAAAGTGGCCAGCGCCGTTTTCGCCAACCCAGTCGCAGCAAGGAGAGCCGTCTTCAACCTTGGCTGCAATACCCTGGAAGATAGGTTTAACGTACTCCCACGCCTCGGGGGCGCCGCCGGGCATAATCGACGGTCCGATCAGCGCGCCTTCTTCACCACCGGAAACACCGGCGCCGATAAAGTGCAGGCCTTTTTCGCGCAGGTACTCAACGCGGCGGTTGGTGTCGGGAAAGTGGGTGTTGCCACCGTCAATGATAATGTCGCCTTTATCCAGGTGCGGAATCAGCTGCTCAATAAAGGCATCAACCGGCGCGCCGGCTTTTACCATCAGCATAATTTTGCGTGGTTTTTCCAGCGAGGCGACCAACTCTTCAATCGATGCGGCACCGCGAATGTTTTTGCCTTTCGCGCGACCTTCAATAAAGTTAGTGACTTTGTCCACAGAGCGGTTATAAGCCGTCACTGTGAAGCCTTTGCTTTCCATATTGAGAATAAGGTTCTCACCCATTACGGCGAGACCGACCAAACCGATATCAGACAGTGTTTTCATAGCGACCGTACTTTTTTCATTGATTTGCAGAAGCGTGTAACCGGTTTTCACCACCTAAAAATCTTGGGCAGAGGGGGTGTCCGGCTCTCAGAGGGCGGCAATTGTACAGCAAAGCGGCGGATTTTGCTTGTGGCTGGATGATATTTATTGTCTATCGAGGCTATAAAAAAAGGCCTGGCGGGGCGCTTAACCGCTGTTGGGGGGCGCTTTGATTTTGCGCTTGCGCCGCTTGCGGGGATCGTTTTGCTGCGCCAGTGCCCACTCGATGTGTTCATCCACCGTTGGGCTTACCTGCCCCAATTGGGCTTGCAGGGCTTGCTGAATCCGCACATCTGACGGGGCGTTGCCGAGGCCGATGGCCAGATTGCGCTGCCAGCGCTCGTAACCGATGCGGCGAATGGCCGAACCTTCCGTATTATTGAGAAATTGCGCCTCACTCCATTGAAACAAGGTAGTTAGGTCGGCACTGTCGAGTGAGTGGCGCGGTAAAAAGTCGGTTTCTGCGGTGGGCTTGGCGTATTTGTTCCAGGGGCAGATGGCTTGGCAATCGTCGCAACCGAACACGCGGTTGCCTATGGGCTCGCGAAACTCCTCGGGGATGCTGCCCTTATGTTCAATGGTCAGATAAGAAATGCAGCGCCGGGCATCGAGTGTGTAAGGCGTGGGGAAAGCATCGGTGGGGCAAACCTTCAGGCAGGCGGTACACTCGCCGCAGCGGTTGGGCTGCTCACTGATATCCACCGGCAGCGGCAAGTAAGTGAACAGTTCCCCCAGAAAAAACCAGCTGCCGGCCTCGCTATTAAGAATCAGTGTGTGCTTGCCCGTCCAGCCCAGGCCCGCCTTGTCGGCCAAGGGTCTTTCTAGCACTGGTGCGCTGTCGACAAAGGCGCGGTTTTGCTGCTCGCCTTGCGGGCGCAACCCCTCGGGTAAAGCAGCTTCTATTTTTTGCCCCAGCTGCGCCAACCGTTTGCGAATCAGTTTGTGATAGTCGCGGCCCAGTGCGTAGCGCGAAACATAGGCCTGGGTCGGGTTTTTGAGTACTTTAATTTGCTCGGTATCGCCGGGCAGGTAGTCCATCCGCACACAAATCACTCGCGCCGTACCGGGCACCAGCTCGGCCGGGCGCGAGCGCTTGTTGCCGTGCTCGGCCATCCACTGCATCTGCCCTTGATAGCCTTGCTCCAGCCAGTGCTGCAGGCCGGGCTCGTGGGCGGACAGGTCGGTATCGGTAATACCCACCTGCTGAAAACCCAATTCCCGGCCCCAGCGTTTGATATCGCGGGCGAGTTGATAAAAATCAAAGTCCGTCAAACCTGACCCTTGCTATGTGATGAACGTGAAAGGCGCAGAACAGTCCGTTAGGCGGAACGACGCAAAGCCCCTATAATAACGCGCAGATTATACCGATTTAGTCTTCGACACACTTATTGAGATTTTGTATGACTGCAAATCAGCTTTACACCGCCGCCGATATTCGCGCACTGGATGCCGCTTTTATAGACTCTGGCGTGCCTGCAGCGCAGCTAATGAAGCGAGCCGGTCGCGCCGCTTTTGAAGCTATGATGGCCCACTTCGGTGAGCCGGAGGAGCTTACCGTGTACTGCGGCGCGGGCAACAACGCCGGTGATGGTTTTGTGGTGGCGGCTCTGGCCGCGGCACGGCGTATTCCGGTGACTGTGATTTTACTGGGGGATGAGAGTAAGTTCAGCCCCGAGGCTGCTGCCGCCTATCAATACGCCAGGCAAGAAGGTGTGGTGATGATGCCTCCCGGCCCTGCTCCTGGCAGTGGCGTTATTGTGGACGCGCTACTGGGTATTGGGCTCAGTGGCGATGTGCGCCCAGAGTATCAAAAAGCAATCGAGCAAATGAACGCCAGTGGCCTGCCAGTGGTGGCTCTGGATATTCCCTCGGGCTTATTGGCTGATAGTGGCGCGATTGCCGGTGTAGCGGTAAAAGCGGCTTTAACGGTGACGTTTATCGGCACTAAGCGCGGCCTTCTGACCGGGCGCGGCCCGGCGCTGTGTGGTGAAATTGTTTTTACCGACCTGGATGCCCCCGAGGCCATCTATCAGCAAGTGAATGCCCAGGCGCAGCGGGTGGAGTTCGCCGATTTATTAGCGGTACTGCCCGAGCGCGAGGCCGATGCCCACAAAGGCTGCTTTGGCCATGTAATGGTCATTGGTGGCGACACCGGCCGCGGTGGTGCAGCCATAATGGCGGCCGAGGCGGCAGCGCGCACCGGCGCCGGCTTGGTCAGCCTGGCGACTCGCCCCGAGCATGTATCGGCGGCTTTGGCGCGCCGGCCCGAGGTAATGACCTGCGGGGTTATTTCTGGCCAAGAGCTAGAGCCCTGGCTAGAACGTCCCAGTGTGCTGGTGGTGGGGCCGGGTTTGGGCGACTCGCCTTGGTCCGAGCAAATGCTGCAGCAGGCTCTGGCCACTGACCTGCCGCTGATTCTCGATGCCGACGCGCTGAATTTAATTGCACAGGGTAACCTTTGGCCGGTTGGCAAAACCCGCAGTAACTGGATTTTAACACCGCACCCGGGGGAGGCCGCGCGCCTTCTGGGTGAGACTACCGTCACCGTGGGCAGTGACCGCTTTGCCGCGGTGAGCAATTTGCAACAACGTTACGGTGGCGTCGCCGTATTAAAAGGTGCCGGCTCGTTAGTCGCCGCCGAGAAAGCACCTGTTGCAGTTATCAGTGCCGGCAACCCGGGTATGGCCTCTGGCGGTATGGGCGATGTGTTAACTGGCGTGCTGGGCGCTCTGGTGGCTCAGGGTATGGAGTTGCCTGCGGCCACCTACCTCGGCGTCAGTTTGCATGCTCACGCGGCCGATCTTGCCGCCGAGGAGCGCGGCCAACGCAGTATTTTGGCCACCGACCTGCTGGATTATATCGGGGTGTTGCTGGGTGACTGAGTGGTCCGACTACCTGGCCGATGAAGCGGCCACTGTCGCCGCCGGTGAGCGTTTAGGGCGGGTGCTGGAGCAGTGCCCGCAGGGGCTCTCTTTGCACTTGGAGGGCGATTTGGGGGCGGGTAAAACCACCTTTACCCGCGGGGTACTGCAGAGCTTTGGCCATTCAGGTGCGGTTAAGAGCCCCACCTATACGCTGGTGGAAGAGTACGCCTTACCCAGTCGCACTTTGCATCACTTCGACCTGTACCGTTTAGGTGATCCAGAAGAGCTGGAGTATATGGGTATTCGCGATTACTTTACAGGCGGCGATATTTGCCTATTGGAATGGCCGACCCGTGGTGCTGGAATTTTGCCGCCGCCGGACTTAACAGTCAGCCTTCAGGTGCAAGAGCCGGGTCGACTTGTTAAGCTAGAGGCCGGTACCGACCGCGGCGAGCGGTTGGTACAGCAACTCGCGCAACCACAGTAGCAGAGTAATCATAAAACTGAGTATGACCACAGCCCAAGCCCGACCCAACTTGCCCATACTGCGCAACTTGTTGTGTACCCTGGTATTTCTGATGCTGTTTGTCGCACTGGGAGCCGAGGCCACGACTCGTGTCGACGGTGTGCGCCTCTGGCGGGCGCCGGATCACACCCGATTGGTGTTTGATTTATCCGGCCCGGTTGAGCACAACCTGTTTACTTTAGAAAACCCCAAGCGCGTGGTGATCGATGTCAATCGGGCGCAGTTTAATGCCAGTCTTGATCAGCTGAACCTTGCCGAAACGCCGATTAATAATATTCGTTACGCCCCGCGCAATGGCACCGATTTGCGTGTGGTACTGGACTTGTCGGCTGGGGTAAAACCCAACAGTTTTTTCCTTCAGCGCCAAGCCGGAGCATCAGATCGTTTGGTGGTGGATTTAAACGATCTAGCGCCGCGCCAAGAGGGGCCGCCCCCGGTGAGTGTGCCTGAGCCCGCCAGTACTCGGCGCGATATTATCATTGCCATCGACGCCGGGCACGGCGGTGAAGACCCCGGCGCCCTAGGTCCGAACCGGTTACAAGAAAAAGACGTAGTGCTTAAAATTGCTCAAGCCTTGGCTAAAAAGTTGAACGCCGAGCCGGGCTATACCGCAAAGCTAGTGCGCACTGGCGATTATTATGTTGCTCTGCGTGAGCGGCGTAATATTGCGCGCAAAATGCAGGCTGATTTATTTATGTCGATTCACGCCGATGCGTTTACCAAACCCTCTGCGCGCGGCGCCTCGGTGTTTGCCCTGTCGCGAAGTGGCGCCACCAGTGAAATGGCACGCTTTTTAGCGCAAAGTGAAAACGAGTCGGACCTTATTGGCGGGGTCGGCAGCGTTAGTCTGGAGGATAAAGACGAAGTGCTGGCCGGTGTGCTGGTCGACTTATCCATGACGGCCACATTGGGCGCGAGTTTGCAGGTGGGCGACTATGTGTTGCAATCGATGGGGCAGGTGGCGCACTTGCATAAGCGGCAAGTGGAGCAAGCGGGCTTTGCAGTGCTTAAATCCCCCGATGTGCCCTCGATTTTGGTGGAGACCGGCTTTATCTCCAATCCAGGTGAGGCGAAAAAACTAGCCAGTGCCAGTTATCGCAACACCTTGACCGCCCAGTTAGTTAGAGGCGTTAAACAGTATTTTTATCAGTTTCCCCCGGCGGGAAGTTACATTGCCTGGAAAAAGTCCGGCGGTGGTGGCGGATTGGTTACCGAGTACACCATATCGCGCGGTGATACCTTGAGCGAGATTGCCAAGCGTTTTAATATTTCCGTCAATCATTTGCAGCAGTTCAATGGTATCAACGGTCACGTGATTAAAGTGGGCCAGGTGCTGCGCATTCCCCCGACTACATAAGTTGTAAACACTCTTCATGTCCAAAATTAAGCTGTTAAGTCCCCGTCTCGCCAACCAAATTGCCGCCGGCGAAGTGGTTGAGCGCCCGTCCTCAGTGGTGAAAGAACTACTGGAAAACAGTCTCGATGCCGGTGCCACCCGATTGGAGGTGGAAGTTGAGGACGGCGGCGTTAAATTGATGCGCGTACGTGACAATGGCTCGGGTATCGACAAAGAGGACCTGGCCATGGCGCTGTCGCGTCACGCCACCAGTAAAATCAACGACCTGGACGATTTAGAAGCGGTCGCCACTCTGGGGTTTCGCGGCGAAGCTTTGGCCAGTATCAGCTCGGTGGCGCGTCTGGCGCTGAGTAGCGCGACCGATGAAAGCGGCGCGGGTTGGCAAGTGACCGCCGAAGGCCGCGATATGGAAACCGAACTGGCTCCGGCCCCACACCCCAAAGGGGCCACGGTCGAGGTGCGGGACTTGTTCTTTAACACCCCCGCCCGGCGCAAGTTTTTGCGCACCGAAAAAACCGAATACAACCATCTGGAAGACGTGGTCAAGCGCTTGGCTCTATCGCGCTACGACGTCAGTTTTACTCTGCGCCACAACGGCCGCGCCATTCACAATTGGCGCGGCGGTGCTACCCAAGCCGAGCGCGAACGTCGTGTGGCTCAGGTTTGTGGGCCGGCCTTTATGGACAATGCGGTCCATCTGGATATCGAGCGCGGCGGCTTGCGTTTATGGGGCTGGGTGGCACTGCCGACTTTCTCGCGCTCGCAGGCCGATTTGCAACACTTTTATGTCAATGGCCGCGCCATTCGCGACAAGCTAGTCACCCATGCCGTGCGTCAAGCCTACCAGGATGTGCTGTACCACGGCCGTCACCCGGCCTTTGTGCTCTATCTTGAGGTCGACCCGGCCACCGTGGACGTCAATGTTCACCCCACCAAACACGAGGTGCGCTTTCGCGACGGCCGCACGGTGCATGGCTTTATCTTTAGTTCGCTGCATCACGCGTTGGCGGAGGTTTCGCCGGAAGACCGCTTGGCCCGCGCCGAGACAGAAGCCAGCCGCCCGCACAATGATGCGCCGGGGCAAATGTCGCAACAAAGCCCCATGGCCTTTAATGCTCAGCGCCCGGCGGGTGACTGGCGTGAAAACTATTTTCCCGCTGCCATGCAATCGGCCACCGGTGCAACCGCTGTGGGTCAGCCTGCGGTGGCCGAGCAAGGCGCAAGCTACCCGTCGGCGGCGGGCTATCAAGCACAGCCCTTAGAGGATTTGGCGGCGAGCGAGGGAGAAATACCGCCGCTGGGATTTGCCATAGCGCAACTTAAGGGTATTTATATTCTGGCGGAAAATGCCCAGGGGCTGATTATTGTCGACATGCACGCCGCGCACGAGCGCATCACTTATGAGCGCATGAAAACCGCTTTTGCCGGCGGTCAGATACAGGCCCAGCCGCTGCTGGTGCCGGCGACCTTGGCGGTGAGCGAAAAAGAAGCCAGTTGCGCCGAAGAGCACCCGGATACATTTGCCGCCCTCGGTTTTGAAATCCAGCGCGCGGGGCCCGAATCGCTCTTAATTCGGCAAATCCCCTCTATTTTGCACGGCGCCAAAGTGGATCAGCTGGTGCGCGATGTACTCAGTGATTTAATCGAGCACGGCGCTAGCGAGCGGCTAGCCCACCGCGTCAATGAGGTGTTGTCTACGATGGCTTGTCACGGCTCGGTGCGAGCCAATCGCAAACTCACCACCGCCGAAATGAACGCTCTACTGCGCGATATGGAGGCGACCGAGCGCAGCGGCCAGTGCAATCACGGCCGCCCGACCTGGACGCTGCAGTCGCTGGATGAGCTGGATAAACTCTTTATGCGCGGCCAATAGCATGGATGTGAGTACTGACAAACCCCATGTGATTATGCTGATGGGGCCTACCGCATCGGGCAAAACGGATCTGGCGTCGGAGCTTTACCAGCGCCTGCCGGTCGAACTGGTCAGCGTGGATTCCACTTTGGTCTATCGCGGTATGGATATAGGTACGGCCAAGCCAACCCCGGCCGAGCTGGCCCGGGCGCCGCATCGCCTGATTGATATACGCGACCCGGTCGACCCTTATTCGGCCGCCGATTTTGTGGCCGATGCCGAGCGGGAAATTGCCGATATTCACGCCGCCGGGCGCATTCCGCTGCTAGTGGGCGGCACAATGCTCTACTTTAAGGCGCTACTGGACGGCTTGGCAGAAATGCCCGCCGCTGATCCGAAGGTGCGTCTGCAAATCGAAAATGACGCCGGGCAGTACGGCTGGCCAGCTATTCATGCGCGTCTGGCCGAAGTGGACCCGGAGTGTGCGGCTGAGATTCACCCCAATCACTCGCAGCGTGTCTCCCGCGCGCTGGAGGTTTACCTGAGTAGCGGCGAAACCATGACCGAGCTGCGCCGTCGCCAGCGAGAGGAACAGGGGCCGCTGTTAACTGAGCGCTTTAACGTGACCCAGCTGGCCATAGCGCCGCGTGATCGCAAAACCCTGCACCAGCGTATAGAGACACGGTTTGCCAAAATGATGACGGCGGGATTAGTGGACGAAGTGGCCAAACTTTATGCCCGGGGTGACTTAAATGAGAGCTTGCCCGCGATACGCGCGGTGGGCTATCGACAGATGTGGGACCATCTGGCCGGGCGCCTCAGCCAAGAGGAAGCGGTGGAGCGCGGGGTGATCGCCACCCGGCAATTAGCCAAGCGGCAATTCACCTGGCTCAAGGGTTGGGAGGGCATAAATTGGGTATTTACAGAAAATAACATGGGTAAGTCGCTATCTTTGCAAGAAATTGTACGATTTAGCTTGAATTACCTCCCATTGGGGGCCATATAATAAGACTGTGGAATCCCTAGTCAGTTTTTCATGCTTGTCATCGCCCCCTTTCAGGCGGACTTATGTAACCGAATTGAAAGACTTAGGCGTATTTTTATTATCTAAAGGAGAACAAAGATGTCAAAAGGGCACAGCTTACAAGACCCTTACTTGAACGTGCTGCGTAAAGAGCGTGTTCCAGTATCCATTTACCTGGTAAATGGTATCAAGCTGCAAGGTCAGGTCGAATCCTTCGATCAATTTGTTGTACTACTAAAGAATACTGTTAGCCAAATGGTGTATAAGCACGCCATTTCGACAGTAGTACCGTCTCGCGCTGTTCGTGTACCCCTTCTTAACCCCGCTGCAGAAGGCGAAGGTGATGAAGAGCAGGGCGACTAAAAACTAAGAGGTAAGTCATTGTTTTTTGATCGTCCCGATTCAGGTGAACTGGCAGTGCTGGTTCACCTGGACCTTTCCAGTGGCCAAGAGCCAGAAGACCCCCGTGAATTTGAAGAGCTCGTGCTGTCTGCCGGTGGCGACCCTGTTGCCATGGTGTTTGGTCAGCGCGACACCCCACAGGCAAAATATTTTGTCGGCACCGGTAAACTGCAAGAACTGCAGGCATTGGTGGAAGAGCACAGCGCAGAGCTGGTGATCTTTAACCATACCCTGAGCCCATCGCAAGAGCGCAACCTCGAGCAAGCACTTGAGTGTCGGGTACTGGACCGCACCGGTTTGATTTTGGATATTTTCGCCCAGCGAGCCCGCACTTTCGAAGGTAAATTACAGGTGGAGCTGGCACAGTTGCGCCATATGTCGACCCGACTCGTGCGCGGTTGGACTCACCTGGAGCGACAAAAAGGCGGTATCGGCCTGCGCGGCCCGGGTGAAACCCAGCTAGAAACCGACCGCCGTTTACTGCGCGGGCGTATTAGCACCATTGAAAAGCGTTTGACTAAGGTACGCACCCAGCGCGAGCAGGGCCGGCGGGCCCGCCAGCGCGCGGCTATTCCTACGGTATCTTTAGTCGGTTACACCAACGCCGGTAAATCGACCCTGTTTAACCGAATTACCGGTGAAGATGTTTACGCCCAAGACCAACTGTTTGCCACGCTGGACCCGACCATGCGCCGGGTCGAGCTAGACGATATTGGCGCTACAATTCTGGCCGATACCGTTGGTTTTATTAGCCATTTGCCGCACAAGCTGGTGGAGGCATTTCGTGCCACACTGGAAGAGGCGGCAAACTCCAGCTTATTGTTGCATGTGATTGACGCCGCAGCCGAAGAGCGCATGCACTATATGGAGCAGGTGGAAGAGGTGCTGGATGAAATCGGCGCTGGTGACCTGCCCCAACTGCGGGTATTTAATAAGATCGATTTGCTCAATATGGAGCCGCGTATCGACCGCGACGATGAGGGAACACCTGTTGCGGTGTGGCTGTCGGCTCAGGCCGGAACCGGCATTGAATTGCTGTTCGAGGCAATCAGCGAATTGCTGGGCGAAGAGATGATC
This sequence comes from Gilvimarinus sp. 1_MG-2023, assembly GCF_030548285.1. Lineage (NCBI taxonomy): Bacteria > Pseudomonadati > Pseudomonadota > Gammaproteobacteria > Cellvibrionales > Cellvibrionaceae > Gilvimarinus > Gilvimarinus sp. 1_MG-2023. Next base: position 85,011 of record NZ_JAUOSC010000002.1, on the reverse strand, counting down.
GAAGGCGATTTAATTCTCGCCCCAACCGATGGTCGTTTGCGCGCCAAACTGTTTGAACAGCATGCTGTCGCCGCTGAATCCTTCCGCGATGATGGCTGTTGTACGCTGTCGCTGCGTATTCCGCAGAGCGATTTAATGCGTATCCTCAGTTCGGTCAGCCTAAATTTTGATCAGCTCAGCTGGGAAGGTGAGGCGCCTCAAGAGTATCAAATCGCACAGAACTTCTAGACGCCTCTGCAACTCTCACAATCGAGAGGTGTAAGTGGTGCCCTTTAGACTTCGCGTTGGGGGTGCTAAAATCCGCGACGAAATTTCGGCCATCAGTAGAAACTGGTGGCCTCACCTTTGAATTGGAGACAACCTATGGCCTGGAATGAACCGGGAGGCGGTGATAAGGACCCCTGGGGTAACCGTGGCGGCAATAACGATGGCCCGCCCGACCTCGATGAAGCCCTGAAAAAACTGCAAGAGAAGCTGGGCGGAATTTTTGGTGGTAAATCCGGCGGACGTGGCAATGGCAACGGCGGCTCTGGTAAAGGCTTCAGTGTTTTACTGATTGGCGCCATCGTCGTGGCGACTTTGTTTTATGGCGTTGCCGGTTTTTATCAGGTAGACGCCAAAGAGCGCGCTGTAGTACTGCGCCTGGGTGCCTTTAATGTCATCAAGCAGCCGGGCCTGCATTGGAACGCACCTCTTATTACCGAAGTGTTTGTGGAAAATGTGACCGAGGAGCGTCAATATTCCAGTCGTGGCCTGATGCTGACCGAAGACGAAAGCATTGTTGAGCTGCCCTTAACTGTTCAGTACAACGTAGACGATGTAAAAACCTATGTACTGAATGTTCGTGAGCCAGATGTGAGTCTGCGCCATGCCACCGATTCCGCACTGCGGCATGTGGTGGGCTCATCCGAACTAGAAGAAGTACTGTCGGCGGGGCGTGAAGAGATAGCCGCCGAGGTTAAGTCTCGTTTGCAGGAATACCTTGAGAGTTACGGCACGGGTATTTTTGTGCGCTCGGTAAACATTCAAGAGGCACGCCCACCAGAACAGGTGCGCGACGCTTTTGATGATGTTATCAACGCCAAAGAAGATGAAGAGCGCCTGAAAAACGAAGCTCAAGCTTATGCCAACTCCGTAGTGCCGGCCGCTCGTGGTCAGGCTCAGCGTATGCTGGAAGAAGCCGAAGCTTATAAAGCTGAGGTGGTAAGCCGCGCCGAAGGTGAATCTGAACGTTTTACCAACTTGTTGGTGGAATACAAAAAAGCGCCCGAAGTGACTCGCCAACGCTTGTATATCGAAGCGGTAGAAGCGGTTATGGGCAACGCCTCCAAGGTGATGGTGGATGTCGACGGTGGCAATAATATGATGTACTTGCCGATCGACAAGCTGATGGAAAATCACAGTGGCGGTCAGAATCGCGGCAACGCGACCCTGACACAAGAGCAGTTACGCCAAATCAGCGACTACGTGGCGCGCCAACTCGGCCGTAACAATAATACTTATCGGGAGGGGCGCTAATGTCTAATCGATCCTTTTTCGGACTGATTGTGCTGGCTTTGGGGCTGTTTATCGCCGCTAACAGTGTGTACATCGTCTCGGAGTACGAGCGCGGCGTAGTATTGCGCTTTGGTAAATTGATTAACCCGGATGTGACACCTGGTCTGCATTTCAAATTTCCGTTGGCGGATAAGCTGCGCAAATTCGACGGCCGTATTCTGACCACAGATGCGCGCCCCGAGAGCTACTACACCATCGAAAATAAGCGTCTAATCGTGGATTCTTACGCTAAGTGGCGTATTCGCGATGTAGAGACTTATTATATTGCCACCGGTGGTGATGAAGCACGGGCTGCAAGTCGCTTGGCGAGCCGTATCGGCGATGGTCTGCGCAACCAAGTGGGTGGGCGCACATTGCACGAGGTGGTCTCGGGCAAGCGTGATGAATTGATGTTGGAGCTAAATCAGCAAATCAATACTGAGGTCAATGATGCTCTGGGTGTTGAGGTTATCGATATTCGAGTTAAGCGAATTGATTTGCCCGACGAGGTAGGGCGTGCGGTGTTTGACCGTATGGCGGCCAACCGTGAAGAGGAGGCCAGGGCTTACCGCGCTCAAGGTCAGGAACAGGCGGAAATTATTCGCGCCGATGCCGACCGCCAAGTAGCGGTGTTAGAAGCCAATGCCTATCGCGATGCAGAGATAATACGCGGTGTTGGTGATGCCACTGCCGCGGCGACCTTTGCTAATGCCTACGAGCAAGACCCAGACTTCTACGCGTTTGTGCGCTCGCTCACTGCCTACAAGAAATCCTTTGCCAATAAGGGCGACTTGATGGTGGTTGACCCCGAAAGCGATTTCTTCCGCTTCTTAAAAGATGCGGACGGCAAAAAATAGGCGATTTTTCGCTCAACATTTGTCGCACAAAGGTGGTAAAATCCCACAGCCGGACCAATAGGTCCGGTTTTTTTGTGTCGTACTGACACTCAGGCAGGCTTTGCCTGACCGTTTCAACCGAATACCCAAAACCGATAGAGTCTGCTATGACCTACGCCGACCGCTGGCTATTGCCCGACGGAATTGAAGAAATATTGCCCGATGAGGCACGACCCATCGATTTACTGCGCCGCCGCCTGGTGGAGTTGTATCGCACCTGGGGCTATGACATGGTGATTCCGCCTTTGCTGGAATACACCGATTCCCTGTTAATTGGTTTAGGGCGCGACGTCGATCTGCTCACCTTTAAGGTGACCGATCAACTGACCGGCCGCACCCTAGGCATACGCGCTGACATTACCCCACAAACCGCCCGTATGGACGCTCACAGCTTTAAGCGCGAGTGTGCTAACCGTCTGTGTTATGCCGGTCATGTGGTACATACCAAGCCTAAAAACCCGCTCGCCACCCGCACGCCCATTCAGGCTGGGGTTGAGTTTTACGGTGAAGCGGGACTGGCGGCCGATGCTGAGGTAGTGTCTCTATTATTAGAGTCGCTGCGCGTGGCCGGACTGCCCAAACTGCATATCGATTTGGGGCATGTGGGTATCTACAGTGCCCTGATTGCCAAGGCTGATGTGGACGCGGCGCAAAAAGATTTGTTTTTTGCCATGTTGCAACGCAAGGCGGTGGCCGAGATTGAGGCCTGGGTGGCTGACAATATCAGCGACCCGGCTATTGCCAAAGTACTGCTGGCGTTGCCTGGCTTGGCCGGTGCGCGGGATATATTGCAAAAGGCGCGGGATCTGTTCGCCAGTGTCTCCAGTGAGGCCGTTAGTGCCGTGGATGAGTTGGCCGACGTGGCAGAGGTGATACAAACCCGTTATCCCGAGGCCGAATTGTATTTTGACTTAGGTGAACTGCGCGGTTATCACTACCTAACCGGTTTGGTTTTTGCCGCTTTTGCCCCAGGTTACGGTAACCCCATCGCCAGCGGTGGGCGCTACGACCATATAGGTGAAGTGTTTGGCCGCAGTCGTCCAGCCACCGGTTTCGCGGTGGATATAACCGCCTTGTCTAAGCTTGGCTTATTGAGTGCACCTGAGTCTGGCCTGATTGGCTTTATTGACGATGGCAGCAACGCCCAATGGCATAAAGTTGCCGAGTTGCGCGCACAAGGTGAGCGCGTAGTAAGCGCTGCGAGCCGCGAAGAGTTTACCGCGCTGGGCTGTAACCAAGTGCTGGAAAAAACAGGTGATACCTACCAGGTGATCGCACTGTAAATCGTTAAACGTTAAAACTTTTTCGTTTTATTGAATGATCGTTTCGTTAAATTAAGAGAGTAAGGCCAATCATGGGCAAGAATGTTGTGGTATTGGGCACCCAGTGGGGTGACGAGGGTAAAGGTAAAATCGTCGACCTGCTGACCGATCAGGTATCGTTAGTGTCGCGCTTTCAGGGCGGGCACAATGCCGGTCACACCTTGGTGATTGACGGCAAAAAAACCGTACTGCACCTGATTCCCTCCGGCGTGTTGCGCGAGGGCGTTACCTGTCTGATCGGCAACGGCGTGGTATTGTCCCCCGAGGCCTTATTTAAAGAGCTGGCCGAGTTGGAAGACGGCGGTGTGCCAGTGCGTGAGCGCCTGCGCTTATCACCGGCTTGCCCGTTGATTTTGCCTTACCATATTGCTCTGGACCAAGCGCGTGAAGCGAAGCGCGGCGATGCTAAAATTGGCACGACCGGGCGCGGCATTGGCCCTGCTTATGAAGATAAAGTGGCGCGCCGTGGTTTGCGTTTGGGCGACCTGTTGGATTTGAAAAGCTTTGCCGGCAAGCTGCGCGAAGTGATGGAATACCACAACTTTGCCCTGACCGAGTACTACAAAGTCGAGCCGGTTGATTTTGATGAAGTGCTGGCGCAGGTGACTGCGTGGGCCGAAGAGCTTAAGCCAATGATTGCTGATGTCACCGAACTGCTGCACACCGCGCGCGAGTCGGGTGAGAGCATTTTGTTTGAGGGCGCACAGGGTTCGCTGTTGGATATCGACCACGGTACCTATCCGTTCGTAACCAGTTCCAATACCACCGCCGGCGGCACCGCCACGGGCTCGGGCTTTGGCCCCTTGTACCTCGATTATGTGTTGGGTATCACTAAGGCTTACACCACCCGTGTTGGCTCTGGCCCATTCCCCACCGAGCTCGATTGCGAAGTAGGTCAGCACTTAGGTGAGAAAGGCCACGAGTTTGGTGCCACCACCGGTCGCCAGCGTCGCTGCGGTTGGTTTGACGCCGTTGCGGTACGTCACGCTAACCGCATTAACAGTGTTACCGGTATGTGCTTAACCAAGCTCGATGTATTGGATGGTTTAGAAACCGTTAAAATCTGTATCGGCTATCAAGACTTAGACGGCAACCCTATGCCGATTCCTTTTGATGCCGATGGTTGGAATCGTGTGCAGCCAATCTACGAAGAAGTACCGGGCTGGAGTGAATCCACCTTTGGTATTCACGCTCTGGAAGAGCTGCCGCAAAATGCTAAAAATTATATTAAGCGTTTAGAAGAGTTGTTGGACACCCCGGTGGATATTATTTCGACCGGCCCCGACCGCGTTGAAACCATTGTGTTGCGCCACCCTTTTGATGAATAGCCTCTAGCCAATCTCTACGATTGCTCGAACACCGCCTTTGGGCGGTGTTTTTGTATGGGGCCAGAGAGGTATAAGTTATTTACTTCTGGTGATGTGTGTTATCAATAGCTGCCGCTGACAGTGCCCCGTATGGGTTGTGACATAATTATTGAGATATACAATTCGTAACAATGAAGAAGATTAAGTAATGCCAAATTGCCGTCATCAACCGATTAAAAAGTTGTTCAGCCTATTAATGCTTTGGGCATTGTTGCAATCTGTATTAATGCTCAAGGTTGGTTGGGTGAGCGGTTGGAGTTTGGGCTTTGCGGTGGCGAGCGTTGCATTATCGGCGGCTTCTATCGTACTTTTTTGGGCCTTGTGGTATCTGGCTGCTGCCCGCCTACCCCGAGTGCTGGCTCGCTGGCTGACACTCGCAGTTATTGTCCTCTATGGTTTGTTTTGGTTTTACCATTGGTTGAGATTGGAGCCGCTAAGCTTATTATTAATGGTGAAAAACGGTGGCAACGCAGTCTCGGCTGAAGCAGTGGCCTATATGTTGAGCACCATTACCGTGGCTGATTATTGTGTGCTGGGCGTATGGGGCGCAGGTGCTTGGATTGCTCAAAGGCGGTACAGTTTTTTTACCGCGCCGCTTGAGGTGACAGGCACTAAACGATTATTACTAGCCATTGTTCTGGCCAATGTCATGCTCAATCTGCCGTTTAGCAGTAACCGCAATGAATTTGTCGAGTTCGCCGGTTCTATTACGCAATATTATCAACAACCATATGCCGCGTTTATTTCCGGGGAAAAAGCCTACCCTTATGTGACGGACAGCCTTGGCTCGAAACCTCAAGCTATGGATCAACGCCCCCATGTGTTTATCGTGATGTTGGAGTCTTTCAGTGCCGATTATATCGATACGGTAAAAAATGGCCGCCAGGTAACACCGTTTTTTAATCGTTTAAAAGAGCAGGGGCTCTATGTCGAGCAGTTTTACAGCGCATCGGTAGAGACCAGTAAAGGCCAGTTTGCGACATTATGCTCAATGTACCCCAGCGCCAAAATGAATATTTTCACCAGCTACCCGGATAACAATTTCCGCTGTTTGTCGCAAATATTGGCTGAGCGTGGTTATACCAACGTCTTTATGAAGGCGTATCATAGTCTTGATTTTGAGAATACAGCCGAGTTTGTCGCGAACAATGAATTCGAATATGCCCACGGCATGGATGACACGTTTGTAACGCCGCAAGAGCGCGAAGAAGGCTCATTTGGTTGGGGCATCCGAGACGATATTTTTTACCAAAAAACCTTCGAGTATTTAGATCAGCTGCATCAAGCGCAAGATAAGGCCGAGCCTTTTTTTGTAATGACCATGAGTGTGACCAATCACATGATGTTTGATGATATTCCGGTGGATAAAAAACATATTTATCCTCAGGCGCAAAGCCACGAAGAGAATTATGCAAATTCGATGTTTTTAACCGATCAATATTTAATGTCGTTTTTTGAGCAGCTGCAAGCACGTGAACATTTAAAAAACTCCATTGTGGTGGTGCTGGGGGATAACGGCTTTCCTATGGGGCAGCACGGCAACTATCACAATACTAAAACCCACTATAACGAACTGTTTAAAACGCCGCTGTTAATATGGTGGCCGGAGCAGTTATCGCCCAAGCGATTGAGCCACCAAGCGCGCTCGCAGTTGGATGTGGCGCCCAGTGTTTTGGATTTACTGGCCATTAAAACCCGGCATCACTTTGTCGGGCGATCGCTTCTGGGGCCCGTCGACGATGTTTATTTTGTGCCTCTGATTCAACCGTTTGATGGTTCGCACTTGGCCTCCATACGCTACCCCTATAAATATGTAGAGCATATAAAAACCGGAGAGCGCTATCTTTACAATCTGCGGCAAGACCCGCTGGAGAGCAGAAACTTGATGCTGCAGCCACAAACGGTACCGCCCGAGCTGATGCAGCGCTTTGAGGGAGATATAGCCACCTTGCAGCGCAATGAGCAGCTGCTGCAAGAAGATCGTATTTACCCCGCCAGCGAGGCCGATCAAGTGCGGGTGGAGCTTGAGAGTGTGCGTCTGGCCGCCGGGCAGGCTCTGCCTTTTCAAGTTTTAGGTGCGCTGGATGCCAGTTACCGCATAAAGCTTGAAATTACCCCCCTAGCGTTTTCTGATGAATATACTCATACGCTTGATAACTTGCTCAGCGCACTGGAGTCTAGCTTGATAACAGCAGAGTATTTTAAACCCGGCGTCAATCGCATGAGCTTTGCGGTATACCGCAACGACAGACTGCGCTCTTCTATTTCGTACGATGTGTATGTGGCCTCGCCGCGTGCGCGTTTATTGAGTGAAATGACCGTCACCGGTAAGCAGGGGTGGGGGCAGTTAGGCGTTAATCAAAGCGTGCGCGGCGGCCCCTTGCGGATTGATGGGGAGGTTTACGGCTTTGGTCTGGGTACTCATGCACCTTCCAGTCACCGCGTGCTCTTAAACCGGGAATATAAAACACTGACGGTAAGCTTTGGCTTAGATGACGAGTCCACGTGCGGTGATGGGGCAATTTTTAATATCTTAGCCGATCAAGAATCTATATTTACCAGCCCGCGTCTTAGTAATAACGAGTTTAAAACCATAACAGTGGATATTAGCGGCCGCCACAGTCTCCAGTTAACCACCGATAGCGCCGGCAACTCTGCGTGTGACCATACCAATTGGGTGAATCCGGTCTTGTTGCGTGCCGATTCGCCGGCAACACCAGCGGGCTAGTACCGCGAGCGAAGCCCTACGGGTAAAAATTGTCGATGAGAGTTGAGGCTTGCATCTGTGCGATACGCAGCTCAGTGATTTTGTAGGTGTTCAGTTACCGGATGTTTGGCAATGATAACAATGGTTTTTGTGTTATCGAAATAAGATCACTCCTTAAGCTGTGAGCTGAGCCGTAACAAAAAATATTTGCGACCTGTCAGGTTGAGCAAGAGGTCTTTGCTCGTGACCATCAGCCGAAGCATTGTAAGCTTAATATTCTGTTGCGGTATATCGTTGTCTGTAAACTTTTAATGACCGGTCGCCACGGCATCGCAGGTTGGCTCACGTCCAGTGTGGTGGGACGTGAAGCTATCAATAGGCTTGTGAAACCATTTGTCGGAGTCTATTTACAGATTCGATGAACGGCAAAGCCAAAAATCACAAGATTTTCAGGCTGCAATGCGGTTATTGCAAATCCAATGTCTTTAAAGCCGGTACTCAGGGTCGAGAACTTCTGAATATAAGGGTGTGTGATTTCCCTGAGGGGCTTTGTAGTAGCTGTGTAGCGACATTTGCTGAACGGTCCACGCGCTACGTTGCTCGTATAAAAGTTAACAGTAAAAAACCTCGGAGGTTATTGAGAAGCTTACATCGCAAGCGTAAGTCATGCTCTAGAATCTGTAACAATCATTAACATAGGTTAAATTAACCGAATTAATGCAGTATAGAGTTTTGTACACGCCACGAGTGTTGATGTGTACTTTTGTGATTATCAATGCCCATGGCAAAGGAAAGTAACTAAAATACGAATGGATAGCTTCGACAGTGATTCCCTAAAGGGAGTGACTTGTGTGTACACTTACAAGCATACATTTAAAAATGTGAGATAAATAAATGAGACATCAGGAAGATCATTGATTATGAGTCAGTTATCTGATGGCTTGGTTGTCTATGCGGTGACGTCTTATTGAAATCAAATAAAGAAAAAAAGGGGGGGCTTTCGCCCCCCCCCCAAGCGACCAGAGAAGAGAGTTAGTGATTGAGTGCGCGCGCAGGGCTCGATTTACTGTTGGCTCGTATTGCCGGTGCAGTGGGTACTATAGCTTGGGCCTGACAGTGGTGTGACCAGTTTAGAGAGCCTAGCTGGGTATTTTGATTCCAGTTATAAGTATTTTTGTCGTCTTCTTTCACTTCAAACAGTAAGCGAAATTTACGGTTCACTGTTTTATTGTATTGCTGCTGATCGGTTGGTATTTCAAAGCTGAACTGATTTTGGCGCCAACCAAACTTGTTGTCATAAGGTAGGGGGGCTGACGTGTGTACGGTCTTGCCATTTTCAACAATATGGTAGCGTACCATGCCTTTGCCTGTGCCTCGATAGCGCACCACAAAATTTAAATCTTTCGGACATTGGCCTCGATATTGAGGGTTGTGCGCTTGCAGGCTGGCATCGGTTATAACTAGAGGGTTATAGCCGTTCTCAAATTGATTGGGACCAGAAGGAGGATTTTTTGGTTGTGCTTTTACTGTATTGGGAAAGCCTGAATTTCCCAGCTGTGCATTAAGTGCGAAAATTCCAGGATCGCCTTGATAATTGACCATTACTGGTACAGTGACAGAGGTCATCCAAGCATTAATAAGTCCGTTTATTCCCCACGTGGCTGGCCCGTTTCCTGCCTTCCCACAGCTACCAATCAAAGAGATACGTACATCTTTACTGAAACTTCTATTTTTTCGATAAAAATCCACAGCCGATCCGCCGTTGTTTTGAAAGGCTTGCAAGCCATCCTGTACAATTTTTACTGGGTCAAAACTGTTATTACCTTGTTTGACTTGTGCCAGTGGTATTTTCCAGTTTTGATTAAAGTTTTTACTGTTAGGGCCATTTTGCAAAGCCGGCGTAAAGTCGAAAATAGATTGCTTATATTGTGCCCCGGGATGATTGAGGTTATTGCCAGTGCCAAGATTCATTTTCCCCCATGCCGATTCTGAATTGAACTGCAAAATACCTTGGTGCACATGTGCATTGTTGTCGCAATCAATTCCGCCGCTGACTGACACAGTTAGATCTTGGGTTTGTGGGCTCAAATTTACATTCTGCACCGATTTGTTTGCTGACATGTTTTTAACAGAGACAGCGACAATGCCGTCTTTACTAATGGAAATATTTTTAACCCAAGAGTCAGCTTGTGCCGGTAGGCTCAATATAGGTAGAGTTAGAACAACAGGTGCCAAGATTTTTTTTAGTGAAGTTAATGATTTCATAAAGATTTCCTCAAAGTGAATAAATTGTATCTGTCTATAAGTCGAGGAAAGTAAATAAAGGGTTCAAAGGTATTTAACGAATGTTAGAGAATTTTCTTTTTTAGAATAATAGTAAGTTGTGTGAATGGTTTGAGTGCGTTGCTATGAAGAGTTTAAGAGCATTCGGTGTCAATGATGTTTAAGTGGGGGCGCGTGTGATAAATCTTCTAGCTCGATAGAATATTTTACTGGCAAGGCTGCCAACGTAGCAGCCCCCAACCAAAGTTATTGTCTTTTCCAGTGTCACCTAAATCTTTACTAACGGTTGACCAATCCGCTGGTTTGCCAAAAACAGCCGCATAGGCACTGACAAACGCGGCGGCGTATGAGGTTCCCGACTGATATGCTCCGGTTCCATTTTCATTTGCTGCCCAAATATCGACCCCGGGGGCAGCGATATCAATGTAACTGCCGCGGTTGGCGTATGGGTATAGGAGACCAGCAGCGTCTATCGCAGTAACCGCGATGACTCCAGGTAGAGCCGCAGGGTAGGTCGGTGGTGCTTTGCTGCCGCCGTTTCCAGCAGCGGCAACCAATACAATATTTTTCTCCATTGCCTGTTTAAAGGCATGGGCAAGAACTCGATTGTTAGCTCCTCCTAAGCTTAAATTGATTACACCTACATTTTCACTTACCAGCCAATTGAGCCCATAGAGTAAAAACTCAAGTGTTGTACTTTGGCCGTTATGATCCTCGCGAAATACGCCAGCTACCTTAATCTCGCTGCCGGGTATCAAACTGGCAAATTGCGAAGGTTGATTTCCGGTAAGTAACACAGCTAAAGCGGTACCATGGTTGGTATTGGCCGGCTGCTCTCTACCGGTAAAATTCTGATTGGTAACCTTGGCCCCGATTAAGGCCGGGTGATCTGTCGCACTGAGGGTGTCTAGAACACCTATTGCCTTAGTGGCGATGCAACGAGCCCTGCCAGTGTGTCGACCAATACTGGTTAAGCTCCAAGCCTTAATGGAGGAGAGTGCATTGGGGTCATTTAGTAAATGGTAGCGGTGGTTGGCATCGACAACTGCTTTGGGAAACTCACGACCTATCGTGTCGATTATACTCTGAGGATTATCACTTGCCGTTAAACGAAATACACTGATGACTAGATTCAGTGCCTCGAGGTTTTTGCGGGATTTGATTCGCGCTCCTTTAGCCCGCATCAATGTAGTGACCTTTTGCGCTTGGGCCATGCTGCCTGTTGTGATAATCAGTTGATTGGGTTCACGATCCCCCACTTTTGCTTGAGCAACTGGTGCTGCGGTCGTCGGTAAAGGCATATCTAATAGACCTATATCAACATCAGTTAAAGTAAGTGGGCTCGCGTATTTTAGCGGTTCTGCTTGCTTAGTCGTTTGAAGCGTTTCAGCCGGTGGCTCTTGAAGGGTTATCTGCGATGTGTTGCTTTGGGTGGCTACATCGGTCGGTGGTTGTGGTAAGGGTGGCTCCACTTGTGTTTCAGGTATAGCGGCTTCAGGCGTTGTTGTTAACTCTACCGGCGCTAATGATTCGATGTTTTTAGGTGACGACGTTGGCTTGACAGGTTCGTTTGGCATTAGCACTACAGTGGGCATGGTTGGCGTTGGTGTAGACGTCGGTGCAGAGCTCATTGACCTCGCAGGTGCTGTTAGGGACACTGAACTTGACGAGGCGCTGGACGACGTCGTCCTGAGGGCGAGTGATGGTTGACATACACTCAGCTGTCTTAGGGGCTGCCCTAGCCAAGCTCCTCGCTCTTGAAAGCCCAACTGCCAACGCGTTGGGCCTTGGGTGGGTATATGTGTAGGCAGCTGCAGTTGAATCAACTGATCGCTCCACCGCTGGCTATGCAAAGAAATGCGTTCTTGGCCTCGCTGTAGAATGAGTGTCCAGGAAGGGCGGTGGCCAAAAGCGCGGCCTTTCAGCTGAATTTGACCGCCCGGCTGTAAGCAGTCACTAGGGGTTAGCGATCGAATAACCGGTATGGGGTTTGTTGTAGTTGAGGTTGTTACTCGCAGCGGAGTCACAGGTGCTCTGTCACTGGCGCTGGCGATAGTGGCTAAGAAGAGGTTGACGACTATTAACCATTGGCGTGCCATTATTAACGCACCGACACGCTGTCGATCCAATTGCTATTGTTCAGTGCAGCAACAGCGGCTTCGACATCATTGGTATCTGCCAATTGCACATGATAAATACCCAGGGCACCGGGGCCACTGATGATGTTGCCACTAATTTCCTGCAGTAACGATTGTACTTGTGCTAGGGATATATCTGCTTTAAATACTACCTGCAGATGCGGGGCTGTGGTTTGAACTGGGCCGGTAAGAGTTTGGATTTCAACTGCCGTCTCTTGGCTTTGGTTGAAAACCAGTACGCTACTTTGCAGTAACAGTAGTGCGCTAGCAGCAATGGCTACGGGCTTCCATGCCCGCGACTTTTTCACATCGTTTGTTTGTAACTGTGTTTGTTCGTGGTTTTTAATGGAGTGGTGTAGACGCGCTAAACCAAACTCTCCTGGTGGTGTTGCAGCTTGCTGTTGCATGCTCTTGCGCAGTTTTGCGGTGAACTCAGCCTCTTGCTGTAGTTCGTTATCTTGTTCTAACACCGCTTCAAATTTTGCGCGCGCGTCTTCATCCATGGTGCCATTTATAAATTCATCTAAATCGTAACCTTTGTTGCTCATGGTGCCACCATTAATCGTTGCAGTTGCGTTTTGGCCAGCTTCTTCGCATGGTAAATGCGCGATTTAATCGTGCCTTCTGATACACCCATCACCTGACCTATTTCGCGGTAATTCATGTCCTCGAAAAATGCCAAGTGCAACACTTGTCGATGTTCTGGCGATAGTTTGCTCAGCGCGTGTTTTAGCAGTTGTGCATCTTGCGTTGCTTCTAACAGCGCATCTTGTTGTACAGCAGGCGATTCATCGGCAATATCGTCGTCCATTTCTTCGTGTTCGTGCCGTTTTTTGGCGCGGAACTGATCGATAATTTTGAAATGGGTAATGCCGAGAAGCCAAGTGCTGACCTTGGAGCGCCCCTCAAACTTCGCGGCTGACTTCCATACTTCCATCATGACTTCATTCAGTATGTCGGCGGCGGCGATTGGATCGTTCAATCTAGATAGGGAAAATCGGTAAACAGTGGACTCGTACAGGCGATAAAATGCGGCGATAGCACTTTCGTCCTTCGCCGCTATGGCCTTTAGTAAGGCTTTTCCTTCACTTTCTTGTTCCCCTGTCATAGGCGATTACCATGAGTAAAAGCGCTATTGTGGCACGGAGTAGGCCTGAGCAAAAGTCGCAGGATTAAGGGGGTGTCGTCATGGCGCGTAAATCACTGCTGCCAATAATTATCCCTTCTTCATTGATCGCTAGTATGCGCCAGTAATACCGCGTTTTTGGTAGTAGGTGCTCTTTAACTAAGGCGCTTAAGTGCGACTGACTACTTTTACCGGGCACCAGTAACCCGGCTACTGGTGTGGAAGGTAGACGAATTTCACTCAGTGAGTTAAAGGTCAGCGCTGCTGTAGTTGGCGAGGGAATAGAATCGCCTGTGGCAGCGTCAAAGATTTCCAGCTGGTAAGCGTGAGCTTCTCTCACCGGCTGCCAGTGAAACTTACTGTGAATGTTAATGCTGGCATTTTGATTGGGGGAGAGCAGGCGTAGCTTGCGTATTATTGTGTTGGCTCTCTGTTCGCCGCCCACCATGTATTGAATGGTTACCGATTGTTTGCTGCCTCCCGTTTGCAATAGCGTAAAGCGCAACAGGTAAAGTCCGCTGCTTAGCGTAGGTAGGGGCGGGCTTTGCAATAGAATTTGGTTGCCCCCCCCTAGGTACTGTTGAACCTGTTGTAGAGGGGCAAAAATTGGTTCGCCCACTGTGCTGGCTGGGGTTGCCAGCTCCCAGCGGCCACTAATAAGTCCAGCTGAACGGTAATTAATCCGTATCTGTGCAGCAATTGGTTCACTGGGCTCAGCGACACGTGTTTGCTCGCCGGTATCAAAGCGCAGTGTCATCTGAGTAACAATAACAGCGCTATTAATGGGGTCAGGAGCTGGTGCTGGCTCTGGCCCAGGTGTTGGTTCGGGGGCCGCTGGAGGGGTGGGTTCGGGCTCCGGTGTAGGCTCTGGCTCTGGGGTAGGTTCGGGCTCTGGAGTAGGCTCAGGTTCTGGGATAGGTTCGGGCTCTGGAGTAGGCTCAGGTTCTGGGGTAGGTTCGGGCTCCGGAGTAGGCTCAGGTTCTGGTGTCGGCTCAGTAATAGGCTGAGTCAGAGGGATGCGGACCTCGCCTTGTACCACGCCAGTGCCCGCAACTGAAAACTGACGACGGTAAATAATTTCATTAGCGTTCACATTGCCTGCGGCAGCTGTTACCGAAGCGCTGATGTGCAGGTTCTCATTGATATTAAAATTATTTTGCAATGTTGATGACGGTATTGAGACATTGGTTTGCAGTGTAGAGTTGGTCATACTCAGCATTTGATTGTTGGCGTAAAAAACGCCTGCGGCTGAAGCAACCGTCATTGTGGGAGCGCCCGAGGGGGAGCTGACAGTACCGCGCCAGCGCACTGTTCGATTAGTAGCTTGACCTACAACTGCTCCACCGTTAACTGTGCAGGGTCTTGCCGCTGTGCACATTGAGTCGATATTAGCGTGGCTGTTGAGGATTATTCCTGTCAGTAGGGCCATAGTCAGGAACCTCGCCGAAAGGGGGAAAAGTGGGTGTTTCATTATAGGCCTCCGGTGAATTGCGACGGCAAGGTGGTCTTTATCGTAAGAAAAACCTGATAGCTGTCATTGTTGTTTTGACTGAATAGATGATCGCGATAATCTTGCGAGCTGGCGCTGAGTGCGAGCTCAATGCCGACTTTATTGGCCTTGGCGAGTCGGGCCTGCCATGTGATGTTGCCCGATAAGAACTGATTGTTATTGTCTTGTATGTAGAAAGGGTCGTTAAGCGCCTCAATGGCGTTTTGATTCCAGCTGAGTGACATACTTAAGCGGCGGGGAATCAATATAAATTGCCCGGCTAAATTGTATAGTGTGGAATAGGTGATGCTGCCATAGTCTCGATTATCGGTACGCTGGCGCTGAAAGCCAGGTTGCACGCTAACGGCTTCTCCAAATCTTAAACTCATATTGGCAAATAACGAGTGGATGCGGCTATCTATTTGCGCATTGGTAAAGTCATCAAACGTTTGTAGGCTATAGCCAAAATTCCATTGCCAGCTTGATGCTGTGAACGCGGCGTTAAACATAGCCGTCTCGGTTCGTGAATTTTGTCGGTTACTGCTTGGCGAGGTGTAATCGTCCTTCAGGGTGGACTGTTGCAGTGATAGTGTGTAGCTGGGGTTTCCGATCCAGGATTTAATACTGCCGGTCTCGGCTGTGTTGTAATCACTGTAGGAAACATTGATCTGTTGCAGTTGTTGAGCAGTTGTTGAGCGCTCGGGGCGTTGATCGAGGTTTGTGATCTCGCGTCCGGCGCTTGCTGTGGCGTTCCATTTACCACCGCTCAGGGAGGTAAATAGACGCGATAAATTACGATCTGTTGGCAGGTAGGGATTGGCCAAGCTATAGTAATTGGCACCAATTTCTTTTGCTTCAACGCCTAATTGCCACTGCAAGTTTGTCAGAGTGGGGTTTATAACAACCAAGGCGCTGTATGCATCATCGGACTGGTCTTGGTTCTGGCCTTGTTTACTGTCGCTACCGGCACCTTCTAAACGCATGCGAAGCTGGCGCTCAAACCAATAGTTGTCGAGTGTTAACCCCCAGCCATCGGCCTGTGTTACCTCATTCGGATCAGACCAACTGCCGTAACCGGCCACCGTGCGCTTTCCCGACATATAGGTACTGATTAGGTGCGACTCAAAAAATTCGCTCTGCCACAGTTGACTCTTTATCAGCCCGCCATGATAGCGATTTTCCTCATCATTAATTCCCAGTATGTCATTGTGACCAGCCAGGTCTTGGGAGCTCATGCCAAACACGATTAACTGGCTTTTAGCAGCTTGCCAGTTACCTGACACTGCAACCCCGCGTTTTTGGTACCCGTCAAACATAAGGCCTTGATTGGAGAGTGTTTGGTGGCCGACGGTCACCGAGCTGTAGTCGTTTTCAGTATGGGCCACAAAGGTTCCAAGGTCGAGAGACTTCCCAGTGGCAGCATGCTCAGAAGTGTTAATGTATAGTAGGTCGGCTCTGCCAGAGAATTGAGCATTAGCGGTGTTGGCTTCAGTCTGATAGCTTGCACTGCCCTGTATCTGGTATTCATTGGCGTGGTCGAAGTCCGTACTGTTGCCGAGTCGTTGGGTTACATTGAGTGTGGCTTGGCCGGAAAATGAAGCATTGCGAAAGAAGGTAGGAGCCCGCACATCGATGGTCCAATAACCTAGCTCACTGATGCTTCCGTCGTTTTGGTAGGCCACCAGCCGTAATTCATGATGACCGGGGCTTAGAGGTTTAACAGGGGAGAAAGCGATGGTGTTGCCGCTTAATGATGCCATTGCCGTCACGTCTATGGTATCAAGTTCTAGGCTTAATTGAGTGCCACTCGCAATTGGGTTGAAGCCAGCTAGCTTAATCGTTAGCGTCTCCCTGGGTAGGTATGCCTGGCTTTGGGCTGGCGGTGTCAGGGTAATTTGGGAAACATCCAGTGTTGCCCCTAAGCTCGCGCAGGCAATTAGGGGCTGGGCAAAAATGAGCGCAGTGCGCAAGGCGTTATTCATGATTAATGTCCAAAAGAGGCGTCCTATTATTCGCCTATGATATTCCTAAGTCGCGGCAATTGCGTGAAAGGTTCAAAAAAACAGGATTAGTTTGTTCGAGAGGGCTGTTTTACGGGGTTGGTGGGGGGCATTAATTTAATTAATTACAGATTGAAAGGTTGAATCGTGTGTCAACTTTGTCTGGACGGATAGAGAGTTAAAACAGTTCAGCGCAGTTGCCCTCTCGTTTGGTAATATTTAGCCAAACCAATATGCGCTCTGCTCGAGCGCTATAGTGTCAGTTGGCAAAATATTAATAGTGGTTCAGCATAAAGCGTTGCTCAAGCTCGAATGACTAAAATTCTGGGCGCAAATCGGTCAGAGAGTCGATCGATTTTGTTCGCTTTCACGAATAAATCAGTGGCGATACTTGTGTGAACCTTTAAGCAGGGCAAAGAGAATAACTCTTAAGCTAAATTCACGCAGGGGGCGAGTCGTGCTCCAAATTCTGGCAACTTCGCGGTCTTCGTGGGAAAGCTTGAGATTCCCTCTATTTCCACTGTGACGATATATTCGCGCGGTCTATTTGAGCCGCAATTGTCTGCAGTTTTCTTCATAACCAGAACAATTAGTCTTGAAAAGTAAGGGGTTGACCGGTGTGTTGCCAGCATTGGTTTCTTGTCGGCCAGCCAAACGTGGGGCTAATTGGCATGGCGAGTAAAAAAGCTCGAAAGGCCATAGTGTGTGGGCTTGTTTTTATGCGTTTTTAATCAAGTAAAGTATCGATGATTGTTCGCTAAACCAGTGCTCGATGCCATACTGGCTGGCGTGTCCACTGTCAGGCTGCGATAATGTGGGGTACTAATTTAATGAGAGATTTCCTTTGAAGCTATTGTTGACCGATACATCCCATACCTTGGGTACTGCTATCGAGCACGAGTTAGAGCGAGAGCCGTTTAATCTACTGCAGCCCAGCCGCCAAGAGGTTAACTGGCAATCGGCTGATGCTGTAGACGACTATCTTCGCCAGCATCGTCCCGATGTGGTTATTAATACACTCGGTTGGGGCGACAGCGATGCCTCGGCAGATAAGACGTTGTTGCCGATAGCCGCGAGTCATTTGGCCCGAGCCTGTGCGGCTTATGGCTCGGTAATCGTGCAGATGTCCAGTTACCGGGTTTTTGGTGATGACAATAAAAGTAAGCACCTCGATACCGACGCGTGCACACCCAATAGTGATTTGGGACGAGCGCTGTTGCAGGCCGAACAGGCTGTTTTAAATACTACCGAGGCGGCGCTGATACTGCGCACCAGTTGGACTATCTCAAGCTATGGCGATAACCGTTTAAGGCATTTACTCGGCGCCTTAGCGCAAAATAAACCCTGGCGGGTGAATGCTCGTTTGCGCGGTGCACCTACGGCATTGTCCGATGTGGCCAGAGTTGTCGTGGCGCTGATCAAGCAGATTGCCAGTGGTGCCGAATGCTGGGGAGTCTATCAATATTGCTCGGGCGATGTGTGCAATCAGGTCGAATTGGCCGAGCAACTGTGGGAGGCATTGGGGCAGCAAGGGTATCAGGGGCCGGAGCCGCGTTGGGATCGAATAGACGAAGCTCCGCAGGGTGAGCCGGTCAGTGCGGTATTGAGCTCATTGAAAGTGCGCAATGATTTTGGCGTACAGACCCGCTCTTGGCGCACCTATCTGATGCCCATGGTAAAACAATGGCTTAATAATCAGACGGGTTAAGTGTAATAGAGTGGAGAGAAATGGTGCGGTTTGCGCGATAGCCGTCCCTGGCTTGCGTTAGGCTTAGCTGCCGTATTTTTGGAATACCAAACAGGCGTTGGTGCCACCAAAACCAAAGCTGTTAGACAGCACTCGGTTGAGGGTCACGCCGTCTTGGCGTTCGCGCACAATTGGCATGTCGGTCGCTTCAGCGTCGAGCTCATCGACATTGGCCGAGGCACAGATAAAGTTGTTTTCCATCATCAGCAGCGAGTAGATCGCCTCCTGAACACCGGTGGCCCCAAGAGAGTGACCGGTCAGTGACTTAGTGGAACTGATGGCCGGAATTTTCTCAAAGGTACTGCGAATGGCTTTTAATTCGGCCAAATCACCTACCGGAGTGCTGGTGCCGTGCGAGTTGATGTAGTCAATGTCACCGGCAATACCGGCCATTGCTTGACGCATACAGCGCTCGGCGCCTTCACCCGATGGCGCAACCATATCGTAACCGTCCGAGGTGGCGCCATATCCGACCACTTCGCCATAAATTTTGGCGCCGCGGGCCTTGGCGTGCTCTAGCTCTTCCAGAACCAGACAACCGCCGCCGCCGGCAATCACAAAGCCGTCACGATTGGCATCGTAAGCGCGCGAGGCCTGTTCGGGAGTATCGTTGTACTTGGTCGACAGGGCGCCCATGGCGTCGAACAGACAGGTCAAAGACCAATGCTCTTCTTCACCACCGCCGGCAAAGACAACGTCTTGCTTGCCCAGTTGGATCAACTCCATCGCATTACCGATACAGTGAGCGCTGGTGGCACAGGCGGAGGAAATTGAGTAATTAACCCCTTTGATCTTGAAAGGGGTGGCCAGGCACGCAGAGGTGGTACTGCCCATGGTTTGGGTGACGCGATAGGGCCCAATACGCTTTAAGCCGCGGCTGCGCAGTACATCGGCGGCCTCTACCAAGTTTTGAGACGAAGCTCCGCCCGAACCCATGATAATACCGCTGCGATCGTTGGAGACCTGATCTTCACTTAAGCCTGAATCACGAATGGCTTGGTCCATGGATATATAGGCATAGGCCGCGGCATCGCCCATAAAACGCAGAATTTTGCGGTCAATGTGCTCTTTTAAGTCGATATCCACCGAGCCCGCTAGCAGCGAGCGAAATCCCAGCTCTTCGTAAGACTCCTGGCGTTTAATGCCGGAGCGACCTTCACGCAGAGCGTCGAGAACAGTGGCTTTATCATTACCGAGGCATGAGACAATTCCCATTCCAGTAACTACAACGCGTTTCATAGGCTACCTCTTAACTTGCTCGGCCTGACGATTGGCAAACTGCCAAAATAATTGTGACTATTGTAACGTCTTTGCTACGAGTGTATTGGACACCCGTACACGAGCTTAGTGCCCGACATTAGCCGGGCTATTGATCGGTTGTTAGAAATTGTCGGTATTGGAAAACAAGCCGACTCTTAAATCTTTGGCGAAATAGATATCTTTGCCGTCTACCGATACGCGGCCGTCGGCAATACCCATAATCAACTTGCGCTCAATAACGCGTTTCAGGTTGATATGGTAAGTGATTTTTTTCGCCGTCGGCAGAATTTGGCCGGTGAATTTCACCTCGCCACAGCCCAGGGCGCGACCACGGCCGGGGTTGCCTTTCCAGGCCAGAAAAAAGCCGACCAGCTGCCACATAGCATCCAGCCCCAGGCAGCCTGGCATTACCGGGTCGCCAGGGAAATGACAGTCAAAGAACCACAGGTCCGGATTAATATCCAGCTCCGCGACAATTTCACCTTTGTTGAACTCTCCGCCCTCGGCACTGATGTGTGCGATGCGGTCGAGCATCAACATGTTGGGTACGGGCAACTGTGCATTGCCGGGGCCAAACAGTCGGCCGTGGCCGCATTCGAGCAGCTCGTCCAATTCGTATGAGCTCTTGGGGACAAATGATGTCATATGTGTCAACTCTAAACAGTTCTTGGTGTCGCGGATAGCCGCAAAGGGCCACATTCTACCGTTTGCCCGCCACTTGTCCAGTGGCGGGGTTGTATAGGGTGGTCAAATGTACAAGTTTTAATCAGTGATCCCGTGCTAGAGCAAATTCGGCCAGCTCTTGCATGGCTTGGCGAAAGCGTGAGGGAGGGAGTGTCTCAAGCTTGGTTAGTGCGCGTGATACCGCATCGCGCGCCGCCTGGAGTGTGTATTCCATAGCGCCAGTAGCCTCGACGATCGCGACAATCTCTGGCAATTTGCTGGCATCGCCATTTTGTATGGCCTGGCGGATAATCTCGCGCTCGGCGGGGGCGCTGTGGCTCATAGCGTAAATTAAGGGCAGGGTGGGCTTGCCTTCGGCCAGATCATCGCCCACATTTTTGCCTAGAGTCTCGGTGTCGCCGCGGTAGTCGAGGGCGTCGTCCACCAACTGAAAAGCCAGCCCCACGTCCAGCCCGTAATCGTTAAGCGCCTGACGGGTAGCTGTATCGGCACCGGCAATGGCGGCGGCTACTTCGCAGGCGGCAGCAAACAGAACGGCAGTTTTCTTGCGAATCACATCACGATAGTCGTCTTCGGTTAAATCCGGGTCTTTGGCGTTGATTAGCTGCTGTACTTCACCCTCGGCGATAATATTGGTGGTGTCAGACAAAATGGCCATGACATCCATATTGCCGATATTGACCATCATCTGAAACGAGCGCGAATAAAGGAAGTCGCCTACCAGTACACTGGGTGCATTGCCCCATTCGGCGTTGGCGGTGGGGCGACCACGGCGCAAGGATGACATATCGACTACGTCGTCGTGCAGTAAGGTGGCTGAGTGAATAAACTCAATTATCGCCGCTAAGTCTAGGTGGTGTGTGCCCTGATAATTCAGAGCGCGTGCCACCAGCAGTACCAAAAGTGGCCGCAATCGTTTGCCGCCCGCTTCAATCAGGTAGTGGCCGATATTCTCCACCATGGGAACATCGGAGTGCAGCTGACGGATAATCAGCTCATTAACCTGGGTAAAATCCTCGGCGACAGGGTCGTGAAACGGCAGCATTGCGGTGTCCTGAATGTAAAGTAGTGCGAATCCTAGGCAGGGGGCCAGACGCTGTCAAGCACTGCCCCCTTTTTGCGCCGGTTAATGCAGTTTGAGTTTGGGTTTCAGCCAGCGATTAATACTGCCTGACAACATGACCAGAGCGGTTTTAATATAACCGTGGATGGCAATTTGGTGCATCCGGTAGAGAGAGACATACACCAACCGTGCTAAACGCCCCTCTAAAAATAAGCTTCCGCCACTGAGGTTGCCCATTAAACTGCCCACAGTGGAGTAGTTTGCCAGTGAGACCAGTGAGCCGTGATCTTTATAGCGAAAAACTTTTAAATTGCC
This sequence comes from Gilvimarinus sp. 1_MG-2023, assembly GCF_030548285.1. Taxonomy (NCBI): domain Bacteria; kingdom Pseudomonadati; phylum Pseudomonadota; class Gammaproteobacteria; order Cellvibrionales; family Cellvibrionaceae; genus Gilvimarinus; species Gilvimarinus sp. 1_MG-2023. Next base: position 63,078 of record NZ_JAUOSC010000002.1, on the reverse strand, counting down.
ACCATTTAGCTGTGCACTGATGTTGTGAAAACACACGTCGGCCATTTGGTGGGCTGATTGTGCGCGGGGGGGAACCCGGGTGCCATCGGCCTGAATAAATTCGGCGCAGTCACCGATGGCAAACAAGCTGGACTCATTTTTTATTTGCAAATAAGCGTTCACTGGCAGTTGATTGATACGGTTGGTTTCGATACCGCCAATGTTTTTTAGTGCATCGGTGACTTTAACCCCCGCGGCCCATACCATTAGGTCAGAGGCAATTATTTCATTGTCTGCGGTGTGCAGGCCTTCGGTTGTGGCTGAAGTGATGCGGGTATTGAGCTTGATGTTTACCCCCAACTTGGCCAATTCTCGACTGGCTGCGGTGGAGATTCGCTCGGGTAAGGCGGGCAATATTCGCGGGCCAGCCTCAATCAGGGTGACATTAATGTTCTTGTTGTCGATAGCATCAAAGCCGTAGGTGTGAAATTTCTCTACCGCATGGTGCAGCTCAGCCGACAGTTCAACCCCTGTAGCACCGCCGCCGATAATGGCGATATTGACCGAGTCTGGGGCATCACTCACCCGTTGTATGCGCAGGAATTTACCCAGTAACTTATTGCGAAACCGGTGTGCCTGTGTCGGGCCGTCGAGGAAAATACAGTGGTCTTTCACACCAGGAGTATTAAAATCGTTGGAGGATGAGCCCATGGCCAGTACTAAAATGTCGTAATCAATGCGGGTTTCGGGCAGTAACTCCTGACCGTCGTCGTCAAACATGGGGGCCAGAATGACCTGCTTTGCTGCGCGGTCAATGTTGGTCATGGTGCCGATACGAAACTGAAAATGGTTGTCGAACGCGTGAGCGCGATAGCTGACGGCATCCACCCCTTCATCCATGGTGCCTACGGCAATTTCGTGCAGTAATGGTTTCCAAACATGGGTGGTGTTTCTATCCACCAGGGTGACATGAGCTTTACCTTTGCGGCCAAATTTACGGCCGAGCTTTGTCACTAATTCCAACCCGCCAGCGCCGCCGCCGACTACGACAATCTTTTTCACAGACAATTCTCCAGTTTAGTGAAGGGTAATTCACCGTTTAATACATGGGCTTTTGGCCCCAGATAAAATGCTGGACGATAATGCATTATAACTCAATCCAGAGGTTTGTTTGGGCGCTGCTCACCAGAGCATCCAGCGCTTTCATGTTGGCCAGTGCATCGCTCAACGGTGTCGGAACTGGACTGTTGTTGATAATCGCCTGACAGAATTGGTCGGCCATAGAGCGGTAGTGATTGGCCGGCGTAATATCAATGCTTTGTTCTTCGCCTTGTTGGCGCAAAATAATTTGAACAGGCATGTCGGCAATGGGATTAAAGGGGATCAGCAACTTAATGCTGCCCTGTTCGCCACTAATAAGCGCCCACTGGCCCGCTTCGGTTTTGGTAGAACAGCTAAAACTGGCGCACCCACCCTCAAACTCCATTAAGGCGTTGGTGATGGTGTCGACCTCGTGCCCCATAAATTGCTGATGCCCCATGACACGTACAGGTTCGCTGTCAAATATAAAGCGGGCCAGCGAAATGCCATAACAGCCGATATCCATTAAAGCACCGCCACCCATGTCGGCTTGATTGCGAATGTTGTCTGTGTCGCGGTTGTTGTAAGAGAACTGACATTGAATATTACGCACCGGACCAATACTGGGTAGCAGGGCTTTCACTTTTTCCCACTGAGGATGGAAGCGATACATAAAAGCTTCCATGACTTTCAGTTGCGGGTATTGCTGGCTGGCCTCTAGCAAGTCCTGAGCTTCACTTTGATTTAGCCCCACCGGCTTTTCTATCAACACATGTTTTCCGGCTTGCAGTGCCCGGAGTGTCCAGGGTACATGTAAATGATTGGGCAGCGGATTGTAAATGGCATCAATGTGTGGGTCGGCTAGCAGTGCTTCATAGCTGCCAGCGGCGTGAGCGATGTTCAATTGTTTGGCGCAGGCTTGAGCGTTATCCAGTCTGCGCGAAGCAATGGTTGTTACTTCACCGAATTGTGAGGTTTGTATCGCGGGTATAACATGATTACGTGCGATTTTTGCGGTACTTAACACACCCCAGCGAACCTTGTGCATAACTTCCCCTTTATTCATAAATTCTGGAAAGATTATACGTCAATTGTTGGTGTCTGTCTGATTATGGCGTTGTCTTGGCCGGGCTTAAAGGTTTGATGCTACTGGGTAAAGTGCCTGTCCAGCGTTTAAACGCCCGTCGCAGATTGCGAATGTCGTGAAAATGAAGGCGTTCGGCAATTTCATCGTAAGTTAACTGCTGACGAGTCAGCCAATCGATGGCCAGTTCTTTACGAACACTGTCGTAGCGGTCTTGAAATCGAGTGTCGTGTTTTTTTAATTTTCGTTTAAGTGTGGCCGGGCTTATGCAAAGTTGTTCTGCTAATACTTCGAGCGTTAACTGGTGGGGTAGGTGAGTGCGAATACACTGGTCAATATAAGCGACAAAGCCTAGGGGTGGTTGTTGGCTCCATGCGGCTAGAAACTGGTTGCGCGCAATAACCGCATTATTGACATTCGCTTGCCGACAAGCGGTGGATAGCTGCGAGCGAGGTACTCTCATCGCCGCTATGTGTTGATTGGCAAATACACGTGAGCCAAAGTTAACCTGGTATTGTTCTTCATTGTCTAATGGGCCGGGTAATAGGTAATCCCAGCTTGGTTCGGCTTCGCACAAATGGTTGAGCAGCGAGGTGATGGCCGTCATCGATAACTGAAGCAAGAAGTGAAAGTGCTCGGTGTCAGTAATATTGTTTTGCCAGTGTAGGTAAAGATAATCCGGGTCGACCGATTTTCGGATATGAAGCAGTGGTGAAAGCGATGCTTGGCAAAGGACAAAATGATCAATGGCTTCAGATAAATGACTGGCAAACCAAACAGGGTTAATACTGGCCCCAAAGTTACCGGGGTATAGACGATGTCCTAACAAGTATGGAATATCGTTGCCGGGTAATAAGCGCCGCAAGTTGGTGATCAGTTGTAAGCATTGGTCAGGCTTAAGGATGAGTTCTCCGCTGAGATAATCCTCCCAGAAAACGCCTGTACCTCGCAGCAGTTTATCCATGTCGGTGTTGCGACTTTGGGCCAACTCTATAATAACCGCTGGGAATTGATGAGCGGGCACATAACGCTCTTCCCTTTCAATCCAAGCGAGCATTAGGCGGCACTCCCTAATTTTTTTTGATCCTTCGCCGCCATTAAGCGAACCGTGGCTATCTCCGTGATGGATTCTTCTCGATCTGGGTTATCGGCGGCCACGCCGACGCTGGCATTGTGATAGACAGTGTCACCGTTGTTGGTTTTATAGGCAAAGCTGGCAACTGCCCGAATCAATTGTTGTGCCAACTCATTTGCCATCAATTCGGGGGTGTTGGGTAGTACGATGGCAAAACGGTCACCGGCATACCGGCATAAGAGATCGCAGCGGCGTAAATTGAGAATTAACAGCTCGCTAAGTTCACGTAATAAGCGGTCGCCTTCCGAGTGCCCAAAGGTACGGTTGGTACTGTTAAAGCGATCCAAGTCCAACAGGATGAGCGCTAGTGGTTGATGGTTAGCCCGGCATTGGCGAATCTGCTGACTGAGTTGCAGCTTGAGAAATCGTGCATCGCCTAAATCGGTAAGCTGATCTTGCCAGCGGTATTCTCGGGTTTCTTGTTCCCTGCGCCGTCTCTGCTCAAGAAATACCAGTTGTTCTTTATGCCAGTGATATAGCCCAAACGTTAATACAATTAAGCCAAAAGGCATTAGCAGTGACTCTAGGGCGCCGCGAAAAAAAGATTCGTCTGGCAGCGCAATAATTTCATCCAGTAGATCTTGAAATGTGCCGATAAATATAAAACCCAAACCTAAACATAGGAAATTGGTGACACTGCCGGCTGGGCGGCTGTTAAGTATAAAGACAAGCCACATAGCCGCCAGTAAACTCACCCCGCCCTCACCGACGATATCAAACCAGTCGATATCGCCCCACAGTTTTGGATCACCCAATGCCAATGTCAGCAGTATGGTGAAGTTGGTCGCTATGGCTATAAAGAGTAATTTCCATTTGTGCAGTTTGATCATGGGCGTCAGTAACAGATAGGAGTTTGCATTCTGTCTACCAGCGATTTGTAACAGTTTTATGACAGTGGATTCGACGTGAAGGAGCGAATAAATTTCAACCTGAGGGGCAAATCAGCTCATGCAATTTTTATTAAATTAACAGTCTGAAGCTGGTTGAGTGGCGGTGTTCATGGGTTGGTTCGGTGTCAGTTGGACTTATAGGGGGGCCGATGGGCTCAATGGCGTCTCCACAGTGGCAGAAAGAGCCCCTTGGTTGGAGTGCTGTCACACTATTGTCACCTGAGCTTTCTAGCGTGGCCTCACTTTTACCGCCTAGCGCGGATATAAATAACACGACAGCCTTAACGTGGGGAACGAACCGTGACTGTGTACTCTTTGAAAAACAAAACGTTTAAACGCAACTTATTGATTGGTGCTATCAGTGCGATAGCGGCCAGTAATGCCTGGGCCGATGGGCAAGTTCGCGGTCAATTAACGGCCGAGCTCAGCGGCTTGCCTCTGCAGGGAAGTCGCATCAAACTTGAAGAGCTCAATGTGAGTACGGTAACCGCACGCGATGGGCGCTTTGCATTAAGTGGTATTGCCGCCGGTGACTATACGTTGAGTGTTAGCTACCTCGGGGTTGAAACCCTATCGCGTCAGGTGACGGTGCGCGATGATGAGACACTCATCAGCAATTTCCAAATCGCACCCTCTAAGCCCAATACGGAATATCTGATTGTTTTAGGTCAGGCCGGTAGTTTAAACAAAGCGTTAAACCGCCAGCGTTCAGCGGATAATGTCGTCAGTGCCGTGTCGGCCGATGCGATTGGTCAGCTGCCCGACACAAACGTCTCTGAAGCACTGCAGCGTTTACCTGGTCTGTCGGTTGAGCGAGATCAGGGTGAAGGTCGCTATGTTCGGGTGCGTGGTTTGGGTCCAGATTATAACGCCGTGACCATTAACGGTGTCAGCTTGCCTTCGCCCGACAGTGGTCGACGGGCCGTTGCGCTCGATGTTATTCCCTCTGACCTTCTGGAAGGTTTGGTCGTCAGCAAAACCCTCACACCGGATATGGATGCCAACGCACTGGGCGGCAGTATTGATATTCAAAGTTTGTCCGCATTTGATCGCGACGGTATGTTTTACTCCTTCACGGCCGAAGGAAGCTACAATGACCTGACCGAAGAAAGCAGCCCGAAATTGGCCTTAACCGCATCCGATCAGTTTAGCATCGGCTCGGGTGAAGACAATTTTGGTGTGGCCGCGGGTGTCAGTTGGTACGACCGCTCCTTTGGTTCAGACAATGTCGAAACCGGTGGTGGTTGGGACTTTGATGATGAGGGCGTATTACTGGAAGAAATCGAGCAGCGCGATTACACGGTTAACCGTGAGCGCTCAGGCATTACTCTGAATATGGATTACAAACCCAGTGACAATACCGACTTGTACTGGCGCAATCTGTTTAGCCGCTATACCGACTCCGAAATTCGCCTGGCGAATATTTATGAGTTCGAAGATGGTGTCATGGCCGGTCAAAGCGGCGTTGCCGAGGTTGAGCGTGAGTTAAAAGACCGCGCTGAAACGCAAGAGATTTTTTCCACCTCCTTCGGCGGCAGCACCCGTGCTGGCAACTGGACCCTGGATTACCGGGCGGCATTGTCTGAATCGGGAGAGGACGAGCCCGAGCATGTTGGCGGCGCTGTGTTCTCCGGTAGCGATGCCTTTGCAGGCGTGTCTTTTACCGACACTGTTCAGCCTCTGTTGACGGTACCGGCGAGCTTTTCTGACACCAGTGCTTACGAATTGGATGAAGTTGAGTGGGCGTCGTCGCAAACTAACGATGAAGAGCGCTCTTTCCAGTTGGATATCACCCGCGATTTATTTTTAGGTGAAAATTCCGTTCAATTAAAATTCGGCGGTAAATATCGCGAGCGAGAAAAAGACAATAATGTCGATGTGTGGGTCTACGAAGATTTTGACGAATTTGGTTTTAGCGACGATCAACTAAACTTTGCCGATTACAGCGATGCCGCACCCGATTACTCACTGGGTTATTTTGGCCCGGGCATTAACCCGCAGGCCGTTGCCAGTGCGATCGCTCCGCTTGATAAAAACGAGTTTTACAGCGAAGAAGATTCGCGCATTGAAGACTTTGTGGTGCAAGAGGATGTCGCCGCGGCTTACCTAATGGGGCGTATTGACCTTGGTGATTTACGCCTAATGGGTGGTGTGCGCTATGAAGACACAGATTTTAATGCCATGGGCACCCGTTACGACGGCGATGACTTCAGCGATACCCAGGCCAGCAAACAGTATGACCATGTACTGCCATCATTACATGCTCGCTACCTGCTGGGCGAGAACACGCAGTTGCGCGCCTCGTGGAGCAACGCCTTGGTTCGCCCTAACTTTGAGCAGGTTGCGCCATTTTTTGTGATCGATGACGAAGAGGCCGAATTCGGCAATCCAGATCTGGAGGCGATGGAGTCGGGCAATATCGATGTGGGTATTGAACACTACATGGGCGTGGCAGGCGTAGTGTCGGCGTTTGCGTATTACAAAGAAATTGATAACTTTATTTACCAGACAGATGTAGCCGGCACGCCAGGCTATGAAAATTACGATGAGGCAATTACATTTGGCAACGGCGATAGCGCCGAGGTGTATGGCATTGAGCTGGCCTTATCAAAACAGCTGGATTTCTTGCCTGCGCCTTTTGATGGTCTCTTGGTAACGGCGAACGCTACCGTGTCCGACTCGGAAGCTACCATGAGCTACTTTGATGAAGACGAAGGCGCCATGACCCGCACCATCACTATGCCAAGTCAATCGGATACGACGGGTAATCTTAGCCTGGGGTATGAGTCAAGCAGTTTTAGTGTGCGTCTGGCGGCCAATTACAAGTCGGAATACTTGTTGGAAGTCGGTGATGTTAGTGACAGCGAAGAAGACGCCTACATCGATGAGCAAACGCAGTTGGACCTGTCGGCCCGCTATTACGTCAATGACGGTGTTCAGGTTTACTTTGAAGCGCTTAACTTAACGGATGAACCCTACTACGCCTATTTAAATAACCGCGCCTATAACGCGCAGTACGAAAGTTATGGTTTGACGTTTAAGCTGGGCTTGACTGTGACCAATTTTTAATTGCAACACCGAGAGAGGCTAAGTCGCTGCGACAGGATTTAGCCTCTTCTGCTTCTGCAACCGATGGAAAAGAATATGCGAGTAACCACACTAATAAGCGCATTGGCGCTAACCTTAAGTGTTAATGCCTGTGCCAATAATGAAACGGATAACCTGACGGCGAGTATTGCTGCACCGCTTGCCAATCAATCGGGCGGCTGGGCCAGTATCAATCAGGCCGGACAATTAATGATCGACAACGCGGTTGTGGTTGATTATGCCCAGTTGCTCGATACCATGCCCCTAAACGCCACGACTTTGGTGGCAACCACCGTAGGCATTGAGGCGGCAGCGCACGTTTATCGGGTGAGTGATCAAGGCACAGAACTGATAGCGGCTTTGCCGTCGCCGGAATTTTTACCAGAAACTTTGTGTCTGGCTCCGGCAGGTGAGGATCAAGCGGCACTTTTTGTCGTCGATGAACGAGGCAAGGCCGAGCACTGGTTGGTGTCTGTCGGCAATACAATAGAACCGGTCAAAGTACGTGACCTGTCTATTGCTCCCAATAGCATTGCCTGTGATGCCGACCAGCATGGTGGCATATTCGCGGTGGAAGAGGAAGTCGGTATTTGGCGTTACCAAGCCAACCCTGAATTGCCGCCCGGCCGAGAGTTGATTGATTTAGCCGCGCCCCGCGGGCAGCTGCCAGGCGGCGCTGAAGCACTGGCGGTGGTAGGTGACGAAGTCGTTGCGATTGCCGCTGAGAGTAAAGAGGTGTTGGCTTATCGCCAAACGGATGCGGGCTGGGAGGCCACACGTATTGGCCAGTGGGACGGTTTGACTGAGGCCGAAAACCTGCACGCATGGATAAAAGATGGCAAATTGCACTTAGTTGTCCGGGACGATGCCACAGGGCAAAGCGTGCAAAAAACGCTGGACTATCAACCAATAGCCAAGCCAGTAGCGCAAAAAAGTATTGAGGTTGCCCGTGTGCAACCGACGATGCAGACCGAGCCCGTCGAGCGTTTTGGCGATGCGGCGGACGATCCGGCTATCTGGGTTCACCCGAGCCGACCTGCGCACAGCCGTATTCTCGGGACCGATAAAAAACACGGTTTGGCGGTTTACGACTTACAGGGCACGCTGCTGAGCATGCTGCCAACGGGCCGACTGAATAATGTCGATCTGCGCTATGGTTTCGATTTTGGTAATGGTGTGGCCGATATCGCCGTTGCCAGCCAGCGCAATGACAACAGTTTGTCTGTGTACCGTATTCACCCGACTGAGGGTTCGGTAACGCATCTGGCCGAGTTGCCCACCGGGTTGGAGGAAATCTACGGTCTGTGTATGTACCAAAATAACGAGGCGACCTACGCCATTGCCAATGGTAAAAGCGGGCGCTTTGAGCAGTACCGGTTGCACGCTGATAATGGCGATGTTACCGCGACGCTGGCGCGCGAGTTTGCTGTAGCCACACAGCCTGAAGGTTGTGTGGCCGATGATGCCCGCGGTCGCTTATTTGTCGGCGAGGAAGGTTACGGTGTTTGGACGCTCTCCGCCCTGGCCGAAGACCCCGCTCAACTGGAGCTGGTAAAAGGCATTGATGCAACGCTGGTGGCGGATGTCGAGGGTATGGCACTGTATCCGGCGGTGAACAGTCAGTATCTGATTGTCTCCAGCCAGGGTGACAACGCCTATGTGGTGCTCAGCGCGCATGCACCCTATAAGGTTTTGGGTAAATTTAGTGTGGGCAATAACCTTGCGGCGGGTATCGATGCCATTAGCGAAACCGACGGCTTGGAAGTCACCCACCGTTCTTTGGGTAAAGGATTAGAAAAAGGGGCTTTTGTGGCGCAAGATGGGCACAATGTCATACCAGAGCAACCTCAGAACTTTAAACTGGTGCCCTGGCAAGCTATTGCAAAGGAGTTAGAACTCAATGAATAAGCCCGGCAATACCCATTCACTACACACCCCCTACGGGGACGGTGATATCGATGACATCCCGGTTAACCCGAGGTTAACCGGCTCATCGATGGCAGAAACACTGGAACAAATCTCCATATCGCGGCGCTCTGTGTTAACAGGCTCGGCCGCGACTTGCCTGGCGCTTGGCGCCGGGCCTTTTTCGTTGAGCGCCTGCAGCTCATCGGAGTCGCACAATACAAGCGCAGTATTTCGCGACAGCGTGCGCCCCGCCATTGGTTTTAAATCAGTGCCGGTAGCGCTGGGCGATAGCGTCGATGTGGTCACCGTGCCCGAGGGTTACACGGCGCGCCCCTTTTTTAGCTGGGGTGACCCAGTGCTGGCCGAGGCGCCCGCCTGGACGCAAGACGCCAGCGCCGATGCGGCCGCCCAAGCTGCGCAAGCCGGGCAAAACCACGACGGCATGCACTTTTTTCCCTTCCCCGATGCCCCCAACGAGCACGGCCTATTGGTGATCAATCACGAGTACATTAACGATAGCTTGCATCCGCAGGGCCCCAGTGTGACCGAAGGTGCAAAGGGGGAGAAAGTCCGCCCTCTGGCCGAGGTGCAAAAAGAGCAAGCTGCCCACGGCGTCAGTGTGATTGAACTGAAAAAAGATGCTCAAGGCCAGTGGCAGCGTTTGTGGCCATCGCGCTACAACCGACGCTTAACCGCCAATACCCCGATGGAGATTCGCGGTCCGGCAGCCGGTAGCGACGCCATGAAAACCGCCCAGGACCCAACCGGTACCAGAGTGCTGGGCACATTAAATAACTGCGCGATGGGCGTTACGCCCTGGGGCACTTATTTAACCTGCGAGGAAAACTGGAAAAACTATTTCGCCAACCGCGACGAAAAAGACTGGCAGGCGCGCCCGGCACACAAACGCTATGGTATTGCCCAGGGTGAGCACAGCCACTACAACTATTGGGAGTCGGCCGACGATCGCTTTGACGCGACCCCCAATGCCGCTTTACCCCATCAGGGCTTCGTCAATGAACCCAATCGGTTTGGCTGGGTGGTGGAAATTGACCCCTTTGACCCAAATTCGACCCCCATCAAGCGGACCGCTTTCGGGCGTTTAGCGCGCGAAGGTGCCACCTGTGTGTTGGCCGACGACGGCACGATGGCATTTTATTCGGGCGACGATACCCGCGGCGAATACGTCTATAAATTTGTACCCGATGGCCGCTACGATGCCGAGCGCCCGGAGCACAACAAACACTTGCTCGACAGCGGCACGGTTTACTGTGCTCAGTACAACGCCGACGGCACCGGTCGCTGGTTACCGCTGATATACGGTCAAAACGGTTTGGATGCTAGCAAGGGGTTTAGTTCTCAGGCCGATGTGCTGATTAATCTGCGCGGCGCCGCCGATGTGGTCGGTGCCACCTCCATGGATCGCCCGGAGTGGGTTGCCGTACACTCGCAAACCACCGATGGTTATGTGTCTCTTACCAACAACTACAAGCGCGGGGTCGAGCCCGAGCAGCCGCTGAATGCGGCCAACCCACGGGTGGACAATGACCACGGGCAAATACTGCGCTGGCGCGAACACGGGCAAAAGCCCACCGCCACCACCTTTGACTGGGAATTGTTTTTACTGGCGGGCCCGGTGTTGAGTACCATCGATAAAGCCGGCCAAATCAAGCCCCTAGAGGGTGATCGCTTCTCTTGCCCGGACGGCATGTGGTTTGATGGCGATGACCGCCTGTGGATTGCCACCGACTACAACGCACTGGGAGCGGCTTACCAAGGTCAAGGTAGCAATCAGATACTCTGCGCCGACACGGTCACCCGTGAGGTTAAGCGTTTTGCCACCGGCCCCGTTGGTGCTGAGCTGACCGGCCTGACCGGCACTCCCGATGGCACCGCATTTTGGTTTAATGTGCAGCACCCGGGAATTAGCTACCCCAGCAGTGACGGCAAGTCGCGCCCGCGCTCAACCACCATCTTGGTGACCAAAGACGATGGTGGCGTGATCGGTACTTAATGACGACTTAGAGCGAATATTCGTTTTCCTTAGCAGAGCCTCCGGGCTCTGCTTTTTTTTGCCGGTCTAAAACCGACTGCGGATAGATCGCCCCTCGCGCGCCATTTTAAAGGCAGTAGAGACACCAAATAATAAAAACAGAATATCGATAAAACCGAAGCTGGCTTTAAACGCGTTTATTGTGGATTCAAGGCCATATTTTTCCTTCGCAGTTCCGTCGTTAACGCTGTTAATGAGCGCGGCAAGCTGTTCCCGGTTGTCGAGAACCTCTCGGCGAAAGTCGTACAGGTCTCCGCTGCTAATGTCGTCGGGGGAGGTCGCATCCATATAATTGATATCGAATAGATGTTGCCTGAGAATCTGGTCGTTTTCCATCACTTGGTCGTTTTCCAGCACCTCGTCCATTGCTGCCAGAGTTTCTTCGGCATTGTATAAAAATTCGGCACGCTCTTGCGCCGGCATGTTAACGATATTCTCAAAATATTCATCGCTGAGCGCGGATGCCACTATAAACTTGCCACTAATAATCGCTACCAGTGCTAATGTACCGCACAGGTAGCCGGCGTTATCGCCATTGGCGCCAAAATAAATAGCTGCGCTACCGATAAGCCCACCTCTTGCCCAGGCCAATATGCCCAGCTCTATTTGAAATGCCATGGCGACCCAATACCAAGCGAGTGCCCCCACTACAGCTCCGGCACCCGCGGCCATGAGTATTTTATGGGTAGGGGCATCGTTGTAAGAATCAATATCATCCGAATCATCATCCGCATTGTGAGCGCTTTGGCTGCGCAAACCTGCGGACGCGGCTGAGCCCGATAGATTAGGGGACGCTTTAGCGATAACCACGCCGCAATTGGCACATTCTGCTGCCTCAGGTTGCTCCGCCTGGCATTTGGGGCAACTCATATAGCCCTCTGGCAGATCGGTTTGCTCTTCACCAGCGACTTGCGGCGTTTCCTCAGGCTCGGGCCTGTCGATAGGCTCAAGGCTTAGTGTCATCGCCGTGGGTTTGGGCGTCTCTGGGGTGGCCATTGGGGGCGCCTGCGTAATACCGGAGGCCGGGGCTGAATCATTGACACCCCGCACCTCAATTATCAAGCCAATACGCTCCAGTTTGGCTTTCAGGGCGTTGGCCTTGAGTAGTGGCAGAGATTTTTTAATGGTTTTCTGGCCTTTGATGATGGCAGCCGCTTTGCCGTGTTCGATATTGGCCAGACGGGCAAAAGCGTTTACGGCCGCCCGTGGTGAGTGCCCCTGTTTGATTTGGCCGGTACAGTTGACATTATATAGGGGGGCGTCAGACATGCGTCTTCCTTAATATGGTCCGGCGCTGTTCGGAGTGGCCGGGAGTTTCGTTCCGTGATCGGCCCACAATGTGTGCTGATACGCTAAATAAAGAACTAATCTTAGAGAATTAGCGCTGACGCGGCAAAGGGTAATAATGATTTACGCGAAAATTATCACGCTTTAGTCGTGTAAAAAGGGGCGGCAGAGGCGCCGCCCAAGAGGGAGACAATGAATCGGAATATCGCTCAGTAGCGCTCAGCTCTAGTGGGCCTGAGCGACGCTGGGGGTGTCGGTAGGATTGATGATTTTGATATCCACCCGGCGCTCCAGCGCATAGGTTTCATAATCGCCCGCAATCGCTTGAGTGGTGGAAGCGCCGTGGGCATTAAGGTGAATACGCGAAGGTTGGATGCCTGCGCTGAGCAGAGCCTCTTTTACCGCATTGGCCCGATACTGTGACAGTACATTGTTGTACTCATCGGTGCCTCGCGGATCGGCATGGCCATCTAAGCGTACGGTTAACTCTGGGTTGTCCTGCAGAAATACGGCTAAAGTACTCAGCGCTTTTTCGTTGTGCGAGTTGAGTGTGTCTTCGCCAGTTTTAAACATTACTTGCAGCTGCAACTGATCCAGCGTGATGGTTTCAAACTCGCTGATGGTGGTGTTGGCTGTTTGCAGTTGGCGATTCAGAGTGTGTAATTCCTGCTGTGAGGTTAAAAAATCCTGTTCTAACTGCTTTGCTTCTTCATTGTTTTCCATTTGTTCGGTGACGTAAACAGTTCCAATAAAAGCGGCCAGCATCCCGACCGGACCGCCCGCCAGGGCACCGGCTACTACACCGGCGGTGGCAACACCGGCTTGTTTGGTTTCCAGGCTGGCGGCCTGAGACAGTTGTGGATTAAACGCTGTTGTGGCGACAATGGCGCTGGCTAAGATAGCTTTTTTCATGGTGATTTCCCCTGTGTTTGATACGGAAGTTTCGTTGTTTACAGGGTTATTAAACACAGAAAAAAAGGCGCTGCCGTGGGGATAATCTGGCAGCGTGGTGAACAATTGTGGCCAAATATGGCGCGCGGCTTGGGCGAGAAGAGTGGCGCCGTTTACAACAGCCTGTGTTGGCGAGGCTTATGTAAACGGCTATAGAGCCTTAGTGTTAGCGAATAAACCGGTCGAATGGAATCACTGTTACCGTTTCGCCGGCGCTTACCGCACTGCGCTCGGCCTCCAGTACGGCATAAGCATTGGCATCAAGAAACGACGTTAAAACCCCCGAGCCCTGAGCGCCGCCGCTGCGTATCTGATTTACGCCATCGACACTGCTTAGCTGGGCGCGCTGAAAATCTTGCCGGCCAGGGCGCTTTTTGTAGCCGTCAGTGGCGCAGGCGCTAAGTGTTAACGGCGCGGCAACTTGTTCGCCGGCCATTGCACGTAATATGGGTAGCGCTAGTTGGTGCAAGGTCACCATCGACGACACCGGATTGCCCGGCAAACCAAAAAAAACCGCGTTCGCTAAGTGGCCAAATGCGAAAGGTTTGCCGGGCTTAATGGCCACCTTCCAAAAAGCAATATCGCCCAGCTCGTCGAGCGCTGGTTTGACGTAGTCGGCATCGCCCACGGAAACGCCGCCGCTGCACACGATGGCATCGGCCTGGCTGGCTGCCATTTGAAACGCTTCGCGGATCGCTTGTGGCTGGTCGGGCACGAGCCCTATGTCCAGCACTTCAACATCTAGGCGTCGCAACATGGCACATAAGCCGTAGCGGTTACTGTCGTAAATATGACCGGCGGGCAACGCTTGGCCAGGTGCAATTAACTCATCGCCGGTGGATAGCACCGCGACCTTAAGGCGGCGCTTAACCGTTGCTTGGGCCAGCCCTAATGATGCCAGCAGGGCAATGTCCACCGGGCCAAATCGGTGGCCTGCGTTAAACACGACTTGTCCGGCGCGTATGTCTTCCCCGCAGCGGCGAATGTTCTCGCCCGGTTGCGGTGCTGTATGCAGCTGTATTTGCTTGCCGGTGACGAGCGTATTCTCCTGCATCACCACCGCATTGGCACCCGCTGGAATCGTCGCTCCGGTGGTAATGCGCACACATTGACCGGTTTGTAATTCACCGTTAAATGGGTGCCCAGCCAGTGACTGCCCCACTAGGGTTAACGCTTGGTGAGTGTCACCGGCGCGTACCGCGTAGCCGTCCATTGCCGAGTTGTCGTGACTGGGGACGTTAAAGCCGGCCTTAATGGGCGAAGCGCTTATCCGGTCGAGTAATTCGGACAGCGGCACTTGCTCGCGTTCAGCTACCATGGGTGCCGCCGTTCGCATGCGCGTTAGTGCGTCGTCGATCGCTAGTAATTGAGGTTCGTCGCAGCTGGCCATTGCTTGTTCCGGTCGATTAGTCAGAAGTTTCGTACAGTATGTGTCGCGTTAACGGGCCATTGTCGGCCGCAGGCCTATTTTTGGCAAGCGGCCACCGCCGAGTGAGCTAAAGTGCGCGGCCTTGATTAGCGTCAAACTATTGAGTGGCAACCGATACTACACTGCATAAAACTGAACATAAACGGTTGGGAAAGCTATGTCTTTGTATCAAGAGTCGCTTATTTGGGATCAAGCACTGATCGACCGCTATGACCTTAGCGGCCCGCGCTACACCTCCTATCCAACAGCGCCCCAATTTTTGGACGATTTTGCCGAGCAGGAATGGCACGCCGCGGTTGCGCGTAGTAACAGCGAGCAGAAACCACTGTCGCTCTATTTCCACATTCCTTTTTGTGACACCCTGTGCTTTTACTGCGCCTGTAATAAGGTTGTGACTCGCAACCGCAGCCGCGCCATGGCGTACCTGAAAAATGTAGAGCGGGAAATGGCCTTGCAGGCTCAGCTATTTGACCCGCAGCGGACGGTCAGTCAATTGCACTGGGGTGGGGGGACGCCCTCTTATATCAGTGAAGAGGAAATGACCTGGCTGATGCAGGCCACGGCTCGCCACTTTCGCTTGTTAGATACCGATGAGGGGGAGTACTCAGTAGAAATACACCCCGCTCGCATGCCAATTAGCAAACTGGTGCACATGCGCGAACTGGGATTTAACCGGCTCAGTATGGGGGTGCAGGATTTTAACTCTAAGGTGCAAGAGGCCGTCAATCGCTATAACAGCGTGGAGCAAGTCAGCGAATTGATGAGCGTTGCCCGCGCTCAGGGCTACCACTCGATCAGTATGGATCTAATCTATGGGCTGCCTTTTCAAACGCGAGCTAGTGTCACGCAGACGCTCAATCAGGTGATTGATTTGGCGCCGGATCGCCTATCGCTGTTTAACTATGCGCACCTTCCGCACCTGTTCAAAAGCCAGCGTTTAATTAAAACAGACACTCTGCCTCAAGCTGAAGAAAAGCTGGATATATTGCACAGTGCCATCGATCAATTGCAGCGGGCCGGGTATGTATATATCGGTATGGATCATTTCGCTAAGCCCGATGATAGCTTGGTGATTGCGCAACAACAGGGGCGTATGCAGCGCAACTTTCAGGGTTATTCAACTCACGCCGAGTGCGACCTGCTCGCGTTTGGAGTGTCTTCTATTAGCTATTATGGTGGCACTTATGTACAAAATGTCAAAACACTGAATGAGTACCATGCACTGATTGAGCAGGGGCAGCCAGCACTGCAAAAGGGGGTTCGTTTAACTCGCGAGGATCACTTGCGCCGCTGGATCATTAATCAGTTAACGTGTCACTTTGAACTCGACTTTAACGCGCTGGCTCAAAAGTTTGCCGTTCAGCCAGAAGAGCATTTGGCGGCAGAACTGGCCACCCTGCAGCCTATGATTGAGGACGGTTTAATTGAGCGGACCGCGCAGGGGCTGCGAGTGCTTAATCGGGGCCGCTTACTGATTCGCCGCGTGTGTATGGCCTTCGATCAGTATTTGGCGCAAGGTTCGCCAGTTCGCTACTCCAAAGTGATTTAAACCGTTCGCTGTTGCGCGCCGCAAGCCGGCCCGAACAGAGGGAGGTAGGTCACAGCGTTCGGGTATGGCAAAACGCATTCCACTTGGTGCACAATGGTTTAGGAAAAAAGTGGTTAAGTAGCCAGTGTTTTTTTTGACAGCCAGTTTGCAGTTCAGTGGGTAGCCTAGTGTTTGTTATAGAGGTGTTATATGCATGTGTTTGATACTGTGCCGACCGTGTTTCTCGATGCCCAGACCGTTCGGCCAAATGAGTTAGATATTAGTTGTTTAAAACACTGCGCCGAACCTCTAACGTTTTACGCCCATACTCAGCCACACGAATTATTGGCGCGCACCGAGGGCGCCACCTGTATTATTACCAATAAAGTTGAGGTCAGTGCGGATTTTTTTGCCGCGCGCCCAGAGGTTCGTTTGGTGTGCGTGATCGCCACGGGCACCAATAACGTCGATTTAGAAGCGGCGCAAGCCCATGGCGTCTGTGTGGTTAACTGCCGCGGTTACTGCACGCAGTCGGTAGCACAACACGCGATAATGTTAATCCTAATGCTGTTGCGCTCTGCGCCCTCATACCAAAAGCAGGTCCAGCAAGGTGACTGGAGCCAGTCATCTTTGTTCTGTTTGCTGAATGACTCTATTGTAGAAACCTGTGGCCTTACTTTGGGTATTGTGGGTTATGGTGATATTGGTAGGGCTGTACGCACTCTGGCTGAAGCATTTGGGCTGCGCGTGTTAATCAGTGAGCGTGTCGGCCAGACCCCGCGGGCTGGTCGGGTTGCGTTTGACCAGGTGATTGAGCAGGCCGATGTACTGACACTGCACTGCCCATTGACAGATGACACGCGTGGCATGATTAACGCCGAGCGGTTGTCTGCAATGAAAGACAGTGCCGTACTAATTAATACCGCGCGCGGAGCCTTAATTGACGAGCACGCCCTTGCCGCTGCGTTGCGGGCACACACCATAGCGGGTGCCGCTTTGGATGTGCTCACCCACGAACCGCCAGAGGCAAACCATCCCTTGCTCACCGGTATTGTGCCTAATCTCATCCTAACGCCACACAACGCTTGGGCTTCCCGGCAAGCGCGTCAAGTGGCTATCGATCAAACAGCTGAAAATATTGCCACTTGGCGCGAGGGTAGAACGGTTAGGCAAGTGGTGTAACCGAAGGTGGCAGCACTTTTTCTACAAAAATGGTGGTTTGGTTGCTGGGGCTTATCGCCCAGTCAATTTTGCTACCTGCTTGCAAACCAATAATGGCACTGCCCACAGGACTTAATATCGACAATTGATTACTGGTGTCGTTTAGCTCTTGCGGGTACACCAGTGTATAGGTAAATGTTTTACCGGTAGATTGCACAGTAAAAGTGACTAGCGAGTGCATGGTAACAATATCATGCGGTAATTTGTCATCCACCACTAATCTAGCGCGCTCCAATTCATCAAGCAGCTGCTCAGTTATCATATCTTCCGGCATGCTATCTAGTAATGTCGATAGGGTTTGATAAACGACTTTAGAAATAACTAATTTTGGTTTTTTTGCCATGGTTATACCTACTTGTTGTGTTGTTGAAAAAGCCGTCCCTGGCTATTCAGTTAATCCTTTTTCACAGCTTCCTTACGTTCGCGTTTAAGTGCACGTTTTTCTTTTAACGAACGTTTGGCCGGTTTTTTTGCGCTCTTAGACATTGTTTATTCCTCATAAAAATTAAATATTTTTGTCGAGAAACGTGGCTATGCCACTTACCGTCATACAAGGCGATCACCTCCTGTCAATACGTTATGGTTTAATAGTAATGACGCGGTAGCGCATTTGGCTTCCCAATACTGGTATGGCAATCAAATCTCCTACTTTTTTGTTGAGCAATGCCGCACCTAAAGGCGAAAGACAAGAGATAATTCCCTGCTCGGGTTGACTGTCAGCTGGTGTTGTAATAGTTAAGATAAAAATTTCTTTTTCTTGTAAATCTAAAAGAGTGACTTCAGCGTTCATGCCAATCACCTTGCTATTTCTCGGCGTGTTGGCATCACTAGGTTGCCAATCATCCAAAATTGTCGTTAGCGTCATGGGGGCAATGTTTACGCCCCAGGCTCGCAAAACGTAAAATCGGCGCGCACGCTGGTACATTGAGCGAGTAAGCTCAATGCTTGATGAGTTACACATAAAATTTACCGACCTAGGGGCTTACGTAAAAAGTAAAAAATTGATTTAAAGCCGGGTATGCGAAAAAACGAGCGCTAGAAAGCACTCGTTTAAGAGGGGAAGATGGGGGCAAGCCTCCACATCAGAAAAAGTAGCGGAATGTTTTTATGCACAATTAGTCTTTCAAATAAAAAACGTTAGGTTGAGAGTACCTGAGCGATAATTAAAGTCAAGCCTAAGGCCTTGCACCGCTCATGGCTCGTGTTATGCCACCTACTGATTCGAGGGAGTTGATGTACAGATTGTTAAAAGGCGGCTGGATGGTTGATACAGCTGCGCGGGGTGGTAGAGGGGTGCCGCTGCCGCCCACTATACTTGACTAAAACACTTGGGTATTTAACCGGCCGGCGCCTAATGGTAAGATGTCGGCGCGATTTACGTCATTTTTGGAGCAATTCATGACCCCCGCGTTTGATATTGAACCTACAGCCCGCGATTATTTAGCCGATTTGCTCAGGCGACAAAGTGTGGACGCCGCCCGTTTATTTGTGACCGATGGGGGGACGCCACGCGCAGAAACTTGCCTGGCCTACTGCCGCGCAGGGGAAGAAACCGACAGCGATCTCGAAGTTTATGAGGGCGACCTCAAGCTCTATTTCGATAAGCCCAGCCTGCCTTACCTTAAAGGCTTAAAAATTGGACTGCAAAACCAAGGCGAGCAAAAATTGCTTACTATCAAAGCCCCCAATGCCAAAAAACCACAGAGTGTGCAGGGGCGCGAGGTCGTATTCGAGCGCGAGGTTCTTGCCAAGTTGGTACCGTCCGGTGATGATTTAAGCATACCCCCAGGTGCCGAAGCCGCTATAACGCAAGCGCTAGGAGCCAGCTACACATTACTGTATCACGGCAACTTGATCCGTATTGAGGGCAGTGACGCCGACGCTATTGGGCTGGAGGTGAACAACCTAGAATTTGAAGCCCGCCCCGACGGCAAAATCGATGAAGAGCAGGTGTGGCAGGCCCTGGCGCTGGTCTACGACCCCGAAATTCCGGTCAATATCGTCAGTTTAGGTTTAGTTTATAGCATGAATATTGACCAAGCCACCGGTCACGTTGAGGTTGTTATGACCCTAACCGCTCCCGGCTGTGGCATGGGGGATGTCTTGGTGGACGATGTAAAACGCCGCTTGGCGCAAGTGCCTAACGTGGTTGCCAGTAAAGTCGAGCTGGTCTTTGACCCTCCTTGGGATCGCTCCATGATGAGCGAAGAAGCTCAGCTTGAAACCGGAATGTTTTTTTAGCGAATCGCTGGTTATCGCTAGGTATTAAGAGCAGGGTTATTGGGTCAATTTAATGTTTGCTCACTGCTCTGATCTTCGCTTTCGCTGTCTTTTTCTGGCTTAAAGCGGTCTTGTACCCACTGTCGGACTTCTTTGCGTTTCTTACGTGATGTCATTTGCTCTGTATAAATATTGCGCGGTTGTAAGCTCGCATTGTTATTGCCTTCGCGAATACTAAAGCTGCGCCTAACACCAATTAAGTTTTGACTGGGGCCGTGGGTTACCGCAATACATATTTCAATGTTGCGGCTTTTCTCAATCGCTCCTGGAACGAGCGCCTCTTCGGTGCTCTCAGATTTATCTCCTCGAAGGATTTCTTTAAAGCTACCCAATACAACATACCCGCCAGGCTGCAGTGGCCCTTCACGTAAAGTGTCTTCAACATGTTTATCTTCCGGCGAGTGACGCTGGTAATCGGTAATAAAGCGTCGCCTAACGCCATTCTCAGTTTCAATATAGGCAACGATGCTTTGTATATGAACTGGCTCTTTGCTCATATTGACAAACATGCAAGGTGAGCTGGGCCCATTGCTGTGCGCCTGGTGAATAATCATATAGGGCCGGTTAGAGCGGCGAAAATTAAAGTAAAAAAACTGCAAGTAAATAAACCATATAACGGTCATTATCACGTTACTGGCGGCACTGATCCAATCAATATTCAAGCCGAATTCTCCTAGTCTAAAATTAGGTGGTTTATATGTTGCGCTAATATGTCAGGGAATTAGCTATCAACTAGCTCGCATTTCTGGTGACCATCCTCGGTTTGGATAATAGTTTGTCGCTCCATTTCTGAATTTATCTCAGCGCCTAGTAAAACAATGTAAGAAGATACAAAGGTCCACATCTGTAAAATCACTACGGCTGCGAGTGAGCCATAGGTTTTGTTGTAACTATTAAAATGGCTGACATAATATGAGAATGCCGATGAAGCGAGCAGCCAAAGGCAAATAGCGACAACGGCGCCAGGGGTGACCCAGCGCCATTGCGGTGTAGGTCGGCTGGGAGCGTAGCGATAGATAATCGCTAAAGAAATCAATAAAATCCCCGCCAATACGCCCCAGCGAATGACTCTTAACGTTAAGTCCATAGGCTCTGATAGATTTAGTGTGGTAAGTGCCGCAGGTAAGCCCACCACCAGTGCCGAACAGGCAATAGCTAGTAAAATTCCACCGGCTGTGAACACTAAGGTAAGCAGTGTTTTATGTACATAGCTTCTTGAACTCTTGCTCCCGTAAGCGATATCTATTCCTTCAATCACGGCATTGGCGCCTTTTTTAGCGCTCCATATTGCTAGTAAAAAAGAAACCAATGCACCGATACTTAGAGTAGAGGGCGAGCGATTCGCAAGTTCGCTTAATTGAGTGGACAATAAGGCGTGGGCTTGTTCAGGCAGTGCTGAGGTAAGTTGGTCTAATTGCAGTTGAACGGTTTCAGCATCGACCGCTAATCCGTAGATAGATATGATGGCTGCGATGGCAGGAAAAATCGCTAGAAAGGAGTAAAAAGTAACTCCTGCGGCCACAATAGAAATATGGTTGTGTGTAAGTTGCCCTTTAATCCTAAATAAAATGCTCTTCCAGCATTTTTTGGGGATTTCCGTTGGCGAATTAAGCGTGTGATTATCTTCAGAATGCTTGTCATCCACCATCATTGTTTATCCTAGCTTAACGATATTATTGGTTGATTCGAAAGTAATCTAATAATTATCGGTTAGTGTTTTCTAACCCAGTCGCCACGGTTAGATTTAGTGTATGAGTGTTTAACGGCAGACCATGCCACTTTATGGGCGACTGTTTCGCGATCGTCATTTCCTTTACGGTCAGAAGGCCTAGCATAAGTGTTCCATGCGTTGTTAAAGGCCTCTTGATATATCTCTTGTGCATGGTTGGGTAGTACGTCTTGTACCGAATCGGGAAGATCGTTCAGTTGACGGTAAGGCATGATTTTCTCCTTCAATCAGAATTTAAAATAGGGATGACTTAAAGACATAGGTGGATTCTTAAGCATCAAATGTTCCATATTATTTATCCATTCAAACACTTTATAATTCGCATCGTTGAGAAGAAAATTGAATATTTAATGAAATAACTACAAATTGGATGTATTAATTTCACGCTATATGGGGTGAGGGGAGGTGGCGGTACATATTTCAAGTTTAATTTCTGTTGAGTAAGCCCTGTGATTGCCTACCCAGTAATGCTTGCCTTTAATCTAAGGCGGTAGGTGATTATTGTCTTATTGTTTGCACCTTCTGAGTTGATTTGTCGGATGGCTTTATTTTCTTGGCACGGTTTCTGCGTTTCTAGCCACACATTGTATGAATATTTGTGAGGTTTTATATGTCTATTTACTCTTATCTAAAAAAAGACCATGAGAATATTAAAAACTTGATGGACAGAATTAAAGTTCTGGGGGCTGATGATTCTCCCGAGCGAGTTAAGCTTTTTAATCAATTAAAAGAGGTAATCATTGTTCACAGTAAAGCCGAGGAAAAAGCATTCTATGATCCTCTTAAGGATTATTCAAAAACCCAAGATGAGGTGAGGCACGGTGAAAATGAGCATCAGGAGACGGAGAAATTGTTGACTGATTTAACCGATTCATCGTTAACTGGAGAGGCGTGGTTTAAAAAGTTCTTAGTGTTGCAAGAAAGTCTTGAGCATCATATAGAGGAAGAGGAGCGCGATGTCTTTTACGATGCTAAAAAAGTACTTGACGGTGGACAGGCAGCGTTTATGGAAGCTGCTATGAGAACTGAGAAGCAACATCAAGAGGCCGATCAAACAATTGTTAAGCGTCCCAATCGCTGAGGTAGATATCTAATGAGTATTGAGGAAGAGTCATTTCCACCTCAACATCAAGAGCATCAGCCTGGTAAAGAGCAAGGCATGGACCCGCTTCCTGAATCTTTTATGCAAGCTTATAAGGCGGCAGGAAAGTTAAAAGGCAAAGTCGCACTCGTCAGTGGTGGTGATAGCGGTATAGGCCGGGCTGTTTGTATCGGATTTTCGAAAGAAGGAGCCGATGTAGCGTTTATTTACAAGGAGGAGGATCAAGATGCTGAAATAACATGTCAACAAATTCGAAAAACAGGAAGGCAGGCATTGGCAATAAAAGGTGATATTGCAAATGCCGAATTTTGCGCCGGTTGTGTGCGAAAAGTGGTGGCTACTTTAGGTGATTTAAATATATTGGTTAATAATGCCGCCGAGCAGCATGTTCAGGATTCTATTCGTGATATTTCTGAAGAGCAACTTCGTCGAACGTTTGACACCAATGTGTTTGGAGCGTTTTTTCTATCGCAGGCCGCGCTCGAGCAGCTCAGTGAAGGCGATAGTATTATCAATACCACATCCATCGTCGCCTATCGGGGCAAAGCCGTACTCTTGGATTACGCGGCGACAAAAGGCGCATTAGTCGCCCTTACACGTTCCTTGGCTGACAATTTAACCGAACGAAGAATACGCGTGAATGCTGTTGCGCCTGGCCCTATTTGGTCGCCATTAATACCGGCTTCTTTCAGCACCGAAGAGGTAGAAGGCTTTGGTCAAGGTTCCCCTATGGGGAGAGCCGGTCAGCCCGATGAGGTCGCTCCCAGTTTTATATTTTTGGCATCACCAGATGCCAGTTACATGACTGGGCAGGTGCTGCATCCCAATGGCGGCACTGTCATCGGTGGGTAAGTATCCAAAGATTCAATGTCGAGGTGAACCCAATGAAACTTGTAAAAATCGAAACCCCCCAGATTTCTCACTATGCCTATATGCTTGCCGATGGCCCAGAAGCTGCGGTGATCGATCCCAGTCGGGATATTGATGAGTATTTAAAAGCCGCGAATTCGGTCGGTGCTCGTATTAAGTATGTGATAGTTACTCACCGACAAGAAGACTTTGTGTTGGGCTCGGCGCATCTGGCTGAGGTAACCGGTGCCGAGATTATTACCGGCGATCATGAATTGTTTGGCCATGGCGATAAACGCTTGGCAGACGGCGAGTCATTCACTTTGGGTGACCTCACTATAAAAGCCCTGCACACGCCAGGTCATACGCCCGAGAGCTACTCTTACGCAGTGTTTGCCCCGCAGAATCCTCATAGTGCTTGGGGCGTGTTTACCGGTGATGCTTTATTTTTTGGTACAACCGGGCGTACCGACTTGCCCGATGCCGATAAATCCATCGAGTATGCTGAACTTCTGTACGACTCCGTACACAACAAAATCGCCGAATTAGGCGATACTGCACTGATTCTGCCTGCCCACGGCCCAGGCTCGGTATGTGGTAGTGGCATGGCTGACCGGACATCTTCCACCCTGGGGGATGAGAAACAATACAACGATGTGTTTACTCTATCTCGTCAAGAGTTTGCTCAAAAGAAAGGCGGCGAAAGCCTACCGCGACCACCATTTTTCCGGCATATGGAAAAAGTAAATTTAGACGGCGGACTCGCCCCGCGTGTGCCATTTTCCACAGCGTTACTGACCGCCCAAAACATAGCGCAAAGGCCCAAGGACTCCATCTTGCTGGACTGTCGCGATCCCGAAGGTTTTGCCGGCGGCCATATTCCCAATAGCTACAGTGTGTGGCTGGGTGGTATGCCGGTGTTTGGCGGCTGGCTGGCCGATTATCAATCCACTGTGTACCTGGTGGCCGATCGCAACCAAGACATTGAACAGGCGGCAGCACACTTAAGTCGCATTGGCATTGATGGTGTCGCAGGCGGGCTTGCCGGTGGTTTTGGCTCGTGGCGCAACACGGGGCAACCGCTAGAAACCTCGGGCGTGGTAACCCCGCAACAGCTGAATCTCGCCGGTGAAGCACTGCAGGTGCTCGATGTGCGCGAGCTAGATGAGTACAACAGTGGCCATATTCCCGGCGCGCGTCATATGTATGTCGGGCACTTACTGCAGCACCTTAATGAGCTGCACCTACACCCTGAAAAGCCCATTGTCGTTACTTGCGGTGTCGGTCACCGTGCGGGCGTCGCTGTCAGTATTCTTTTACGAGCAGGCTTCAAAGATGTGCGAAATTTATTAGGTGGGATGAGTGCGTGGCAATCCTTGAGGCTTCCGGCCGAAACGGAAAATGCTTTTTCTGAAAGGCGTGCGTCATAACGATCAGTGTCTAAGTCGAGCTACTCACGTCCCGACGGCACCCTAATGAGTGCCGTCTTCCTTTAACCAGGTCGTGAGTGAGCTCTTGTCTGAAATTTTCAGTTTTGGTATCTCAGCGCCAAATGCGTTAGTACCCTGGTGGGTGATAACACCTGTATCGATCAGTGCATAAGTTGGCAGGGAGTCACCAAACAATGAGTCAGCGCATAGGTTTTTCTTATTCGAACAGAAAAAGAATCACAATACGTTGGCGAGGCTCATCCTTGAGCTGCTAGCGCTGTTTTTGTGATTTACGGAAGCGGTTTAGTGAGTACTTGCGGAGCACTCCGGTGTATTAAGGGCGCCATTGCTGTTCCCCATAAGGCCAAACGTCGCCGAAACCCCAGGGGCCAGATTCGCGTTCCAGCTTAAGTGGCTGGCGGTAACAGCTAGCCCTTCAGATTCAACATTGGCATTCCAGCTGTTGGAGAGACTTGGGGCAACGTCAAAAGAAAGGTCAGCCTCCCACCCAGTGATAGGGCTGGTTGAGTTATTGGTGACGGTTATGTCCATTTGATAGCCTGAGTTCCATTGATTCAGACTGCTCACCTCGCAAGTCAGTTCGCCGGGCTGTGGGTTGGGCGGATCAACGGGGTTTGTTGGATCAGTCGGGTCGGTTGGATCAGTGGGGTCCGTAGGCTCGGGATCTGTCGGGTCACTGTTATCATCTTCAGGTGGCGTTCCGGTATAACCTTCTTGACCTTCATGGGTCATGCTCAACACTAGATAGCCGTTTTGGGTGGTGGCATTGACGGCGGTGAAGTCGGCACTGTTTTCGGCGAAGGTCCAATCTGCGATTCCCCAGCGAGAGGCGTCTAGCGTCTCAAAGTCATCGCGCCAGCTAAGCTCGAAATGCTCCCCGTCCCACGTATGGTATTCGATCCAATTCACATACATGTGAACGGGTAAAATACTGTCATCGAACGGCCCAACCCAACCTGCGATATTGGCAGGCCAAAAGTTAAAGCGCGCTTGCGAAGGGCTGGTTAAAGCGCTCGCCTGGCCTCCGTTCGTCTCCCGCACTAACTCGCCGTCAATTAACCAGCGCATTTGGTCCGGCGTCCATTCTAGCGTAAACGTGTGGTAATCATCCGCAAGTGACGGGGTAGTGTGTACCTGCTCAGAGGTATTTTTGTTTCCTTGCCCTGTGATGATGTTGCTTTGCCAGGCGTTGGCACCGTTTTTACCTAAAATCTCAATATCGACTTCTTCCCAGAAAGTATTCTCCAGCTCCGAGCCCTCCTTCCAGAGAAAGAAAGCCGAGACCAGGCCACTACCTTCGCCTGCTCTCAGGCGCATCACATACTTGCCGTAAAGCTCCGAATCAAGAGTGTAAACTTCCGCACTTTTGTAGGGTTTGGCATTAGTCAATAGCGGTGTGCTCAATGCAAGCACACAGGCAAATCGCAATAAAGTTGAATACATAATGAAATCCTTTGAATTTATTAGTATGAATATGGCAGCCCCTCTCCCCAGCGATAAGGTGGTAGAAATGCCCGCCGACGTCGATGTTCTAGTGTTTTGGCTCAACAGTTAAGAATCAAAGAATTTAGGACTCTACGCCGCTAGCAGGGCGCGAACAGTGAAACTTTTCGCATTTTGAAGAAAGGGCCGTGCAGCGTAAAAAGCCTAATGGTTGAGTCAGTGGTGGTGTAGCGCAATAGTTAATTTAGCCGCCTAATTAGAGGTGATATGATTACCCTTAGGTGCATAGGTGCATAGGTGCATAGGTGCATAGGTGCATAGGTGCATAGGTGAGCAATATGTAAACGTACAAAACTGGGTGGTAGTCCAGAGTTTAGATTGGGAGTGCAAGTTTTGGTAATTGGGCGTGCTGAAGGGGGAGTAGAATTTTTAGCTTATAAAAGGCCCTGAAAACGAGAGCTTAATTTTATGTTTGATGCCCAGAACAGAGTGGGGCAAGCGCATACAAAGCACGGCTATGTGCGCCGCCGAACGCGTGGCAGCTGTGCTGCCTCGCTGGAAGTCCCGACTGCTTTTGGGGCACATACAAAAAAGCCCCGATCAGTGATCGAGGCCTTTAATGTTTGGTGCCCAGGAGAGGGTGAGGCAAGCGCATACAAAGCACGGCTTTGTGCGCCGCCGAACGCGTGGCAGCTGTGCTGCCTCGCTGGGAGTCCCGATTGCTTTTGGGGCACATACAAAAAAGCCCCGATCAGTGATCGAGGCCTTTACTATTTGGTGCCCAGGAGAGGACTTGAACCTCCACGCCCTTGCGAGCACTAGCACCTGAAGCTAGCGTGTCTACCAATTTCACCACCTGGGCAGATGGTTAGCGGTGTTTTAGGCCCGATTGGTTAACGTGCGTTGTGAGAGTGTACCGACACGCTACGCTTGGTCACTTTCAGCGTCCTGCTTTACGTGACACTCGTACGTCCTGTACGTCGTCTACCAATTTCACCACCTGGGCAAGTCAGTGTTGGCGGGTGCCAAACGCTGAGGACGCGCACTATACGACCAGTTTTTTGGCTTGTCAACGCCTGCTCGCTGAAAAGTGACAATTTCTTCTCATTACCGCCAAGTTGATGTTTTTGTGAGCATTTTGGGTGTTGTTAGAGATCTTCTGCCCTTGTTATTGGTTTGGGCTTACTGCTTTTAAGCCAGTAACTTTGCGGCGGTGATTTGGCCGATTAGAATTCCCTGGCGTGTGACCCACAGCGTCTGTTGGGAGGTGAGTTGCAGGGCTTGCTTGACGGCGCTTTCATTGGCGCTGATGTCTATTTGATTGCCGGCCGGCTGCATGATTTGGTGCACGGTGCAGTAGACGAGAGCTCGGCGCGCCCACTGGGTGAGTTCATCCAGGTTCTCGACATCGTGGCCCGTTGTGCGGCGGAAGTTGTCGTTAACCAGTTGCGCACGGTAGGTTTCTTCTTGATTCATCAATTGGTAGATGTCGGCG
This sequence comes from Gilvimarinus sp. 1_MG-2023, assembly GCF_030548285.1. Lineage (NCBI taxonomy): Bacteria > Pseudomonadati > Pseudomonadota > Gammaproteobacteria > Cellvibrionales > Cellvibrionaceae > Gilvimarinus > Gilvimarinus sp. 1_MG-2023. Next base: position 35,097 of record NZ_JAUOSC010000002.1, on the reverse strand, counting down.
CTGCCAACACTGCCTACCAATTGGTGGTCGGATGCAATAACCGGCATTCGCGCTAACTCCTTGCGGTTTAAAAGGTTTTGCAGGCGCTGTACAGACCAGCCTTCGTACGCGCAATCTACCTCTGGTGATAGATACTTTTCGATATAAGCCGTCATTGTTATCCCTTTTTACCACAGTGTAATCGCCGGCCGGTTTATTGCCAATAGACGGCTAAGCCGCTCGAATTGGGGCGAAGCGGCGCTGCCCATTGGGAGTTTAATGTGAGGTCGCGGTGTTCTGCTGGGGTAATGTGCTGTTAGGCCGCGCCTGTGGCTATTTTTAGCCCGGTGCTGTATGCTTCGCGGCCTTTTCCAAGTGCCGCTTTCCGAGCAATTCATCCCGAGCAATATGCCATGAAATTTACTGAACTGGGCCTCGGCCCCAACATTCAAAAGGCCGTTGCCGCCCAAGGTTATGAAACCCCAACGCCGATTCAGGCGCAAGCCATTCCCGCTGTGTTAAAAGGTCGGGATGTGATGGCGGCCGCCCAAACGGGCACAGGCAAAACGGCGGGTTTTACCTTGCCGATGCTGGAATTGCTCGGAGGTAGTAGTGCCCGACCTAAAGCTCAGGCTAAAGGCAACCCGGTGCGTGCATTGGTGCTTACCCCCACCCGGGAGCTGGCGGCCCAGGTTAGTGAGAATGTGGCGATTTATAGTCAGCACATGCCGATTAAGTCGACAGTGGTTTTTGGCGGGGTAAAAATTAACCCGCAAATGATGCGGTTGCGCGGCGGGGTGGACATTCTGGTTGCTACGCCGGGGCGGTTGTTGGACTTGCATCAGCAGGGCGCACTCCATTTTAAAGATTTGGAAATTCTCGTGTTGGATGAAGCCGATCGTATGCTCGATATGGGTTTTATTCACGATATACGCAAAATTTTGAAATTGCTGCCCGATAATCGTCAAACCCTGATGTTTTCAGCCACCTTCAGCAAAGACATTCGCGAGCTGGCAAAATCTTTGGTGAATGATCCTATCGAGGTGTCGGTTAGCCCACCCAACAGCACCGCCAAGCGCGTCAAGCAATGGTTGTGCCCGGTGGATAAAAAGCAAAAAGCGCCGCTGTTAATTCATTTAATTGAGAGCAACGATTGGCAGCAGGTGCTGGTGTTTAGCAAAACCAAGCACGGCGCGAACAAATTGGTAAAACAATTGGACGCCGCCGGCTTGCGTGCAGCGGCCATTCACGGCAATAAAAGCCAAAACGCTCGCACAAAGGCGCTGGCCGAGTTTAAACAAAGTAAAGTGCGGGTTCTGGTCGCTACCGATATTGCCGCGCGCGGTTTGGATATTGATCAGCTGCCTCAGGTTGTCAATTTTGATTTGCCCCAAGTAGCTGAGGACTATGTGCATCGCATTGGTCGCACTGGGCGCGCCGGCGCCGAAGGGGCGGCCGTGTCACTGGTATGCGCCGATGAAATTGATATGCTGCGCGAAATTGAGCGGCTGACAAAAACAATTATCCCGCGCGAAGAGCACGTTGGTTTTGAGCCTATACATACGCTGCCGGATTCCAGTCTCGATGCCCGGCCGCGCCCGTCGCGCAGCCCAAAAAAGCCGCGCCAAAACCGCCCCAACCGGCAACAGACAAAAGGCGACGGTCGCGGCCAGTCGCAAAAACCGGCGGCCAAGTCCGGCAAGGGGCCGCTGGCCAAAAAGCCCGGGGGAAATAGTTCGGGTAAAATTAGCAATTCGCGCCGCCGCTCGGGTGCCAACTCTAAGCCTAAAGGGCCGCAGGGTTCCGGTGGCAATAGGGGCGGGCAGTAGCTGCCAAAGCGGGCCGTACAGTAAAGGCGGTCAATGCTGTTGTTCGTTGGATATTGGGTATTTTTGAGGGCTCACAGTGGATAAAAACCTACAAACCGAAATCGAAGCGGCGGCTTTTCGCCGTTTATTAGCACACCTGGATGAGCGCAAAGATGTGCAGAATATCGACTTAATGGAGTTGGCGGGCTTTTGCCGCAACTGTTTGGGTAAGTGGTATCAACAAGCGGCGAGCGAGCGCGGTGTTGAGCTTGACAAAGAACAGGCGCGCGATGTGATTTATAAAATGCCCTACGCCGAGTGGAAAGAAAAGTACCAAACGCCCCGCTGATAAAAACCTTTATCACGACCACTGAGTAATATCTACGCAAGGCATCGTTAGGTGCCTTTCTGTTCTGCCTATCACCTTACCAGCCAAACTCGCTGTTCGAGTACCTCGGTTGGCGCCGCTTTTTGGCGTCCAAAATGGCGTTTGATTGGATTGTCGTCCAATTATTGGGTTCTGTACAAAAAACATGCTATACATGTCTGCGAGTTATCTCAGGGGTTATAAGGAGAAGCTCTGACACTAGTGGTCCGTGCGATTAACTCTGTAATTTTTAGAGTGCCTGTAATGATGCGACTCGGCGTTGCGTCTCACCACTAGTAGACGGTTTAATTTTGTTGCTCACACAAGGATCAGGAGGCAAGGCATGCTATTCGTGACTAATCGCACCCCCGAGCAATCCGCCCGCTCGCGCACCAATCGCAACATCAGTTTTGATTATCAAAATACCGCTGTTTCGCAGTATCTGTATTTTTGTGAACGCACAGGTCAGGATCAATATACCGAGATTAAAAGCAAGGCATTCTTTGGTCGGTTAAAACAGCTGCCCGAAAAGGTTCAGCTGCTGCTGTATGTGCACGGCTTTAATAACAATATGGAGCCGGATGTTTTTACCAACGCCGAAAGGTTGCAGCGGTTGATGGACGCCCATTCTCCGGAGTTGGTGTTGGTTGTGCCTTTAATATGGCCCTGTGATGACGACTCGGTCGCCGCGTTTGCCGATGATTACTGGGATGACCAAGACGCAGCCGATGCCAGCGGTTTGGCTTTTTCCCGTATGCTGGGTAAATTTGATGACTGGCGCCGCGACCCGGCTCAACAGCAAGAGCCCTGTTTGCGGCGAATGAATATACTGGCTCATTCAATGGGTTCGCGGGTGCTGAATAACGCATTGCGCGAATGGGCCGAGAAACACTCGGCCGGAAATATGCCCCAGCTTTTTCGCAACGTTTTTTTAGTGGCGGCGGATTTAGAAAATGAAATTTTAGAGCAGGGGAAGAGTGGTCGCTATATTGTCGATTCGGCCCGCAACACCGTGGTGTATTTTGCCAGTGACGATTACGCTATGCCCGCCTCTAAAATTGCCAATGTTCGCCACAAGGTGCTGTCGCGCCGACTCGGGATGACTGGCCCGGAAGATTTAAGCAAATTGCCTACCCGTGTGTATGAGGTTGATTGTGATGATTTTAATAATCGCTTTGACCGCAAAGGCCACGCTTATTTTCTGGACGACGCACATGGTGTTGCCAGCCCGGTGATTGAGCACATAGCCGCCGCCATAGATGGCGGGCGCGTGTCGCCGGCAAACCGCAGCGTGGTCTTAGTGGCACCGCCGGCTGGGTAGGGCGGGCCGCGCGTCGGGCCATAACTTACCTTTTACAGTCACTTTATTGTTGTATAGAGCCTGATAAACTATCGAAGTTTTAATGGCGATGTTCACAACGATGGGTGTCAAGACATGTACGATGGCGAAAGAATCAATAGCATTACTCACCTTATCGGGGCTGTTTTGGCTTTGGTGGGGTTTGGCGCACTGCTTACAATCAGTATTCAACAGTGGGATGCGGCACTGATTGCCAGCTTCGCTGTGTTTGGTGTGACGTTGATTTTGCTCTACACCATGTCCACGCTCTACCACAGCTTCCGCTCCCCGCGGGTGAAAGCGGTGTTTCGCAAGCTCGACCATGTGTGCATTTACTTACTGATTGCCGGTACCTACACACCTTTTATGATGGTGACGATCGGCGCCACCACCGGTTGGATTATGCTGGCGGTGATTTGGGGCTTGGCGCTGGCGGGTTTACTACTGGATATACTGCCGAAAAGGCGCATTAAATGGCTGCAAATACTGATCTACCTGGTGATGGGGTGGGTGTGTGTGGTGGTGTACAAGGATTTGGCCGAAGGGTTTCCGGCGGCGGGCCTGACTTGGTTAATTGCCGGCGGTATCACTTATACCGTAGGGGTGGTTTTCTATGTGCTCGATGGCCTTAAAAAATTAAAATATGCTCACGGTATTTGGCATATGTTTGTATTAGCGGGCTCCTTTTGCCACTTTATTTCGATTGTCGCATACGTGCGCTGATGCGGGCAGTTGACCTCAGGGCTTAATAATACCGCCCAATGCGAATATTGTTTATCGCATTGGGCGGCTAGTTACACGATAGCCCCGCTTAGTGGGCCTGTATGTTGCCGCAGTCAGTGCCCAACCATTTGCCGCTGTGCTCTACGGTGATTTGTTCCAGTTTGCCGTTAATTTCGGTGGTGGATTGCGATTGCCCAGCGTAGTGCTCATCGCTGTGAAAGGTTACTGAACCTGATCCGTTGTTTTTTTCGCCATCACAACTAAAATTCAACACGGTTTTACCGTCGACTTTGCTTACCTCGTCGGTCTGACAATCGTTCTTTTCCGAAACGGTAAACTGGCCTTCAGCCGCGCGCTCAGGGCTCAGGCAAGTTTTAAATGTTTGCGAGTCCAGGTCAAAATCGAGCCCTTGCGATTTCAGCATGTTTGCCATCATTTGCTTTTGGGCTTCAGGTAGTTGTGCCAGCTGTTGGCGCACTTGTTCCATTTGTTTTTCGAGCTCACCGCTCTCGGTCGAAAAATCAATGCTGTTTTGCCACAGCCCCGGTTTAATGGTGGGCGTCTCGGCGTGGAGGGGTAAGGCGGCTACAGTCAAAGCGCAGGCGAATAACAACGGATAAGCTTTCATACAAATGTCCCTAAGTTATGTGAATGTAAATTTGTTAGTTTTGTTGGCAGGCTGAATCTGCCGGTTTGTCGTCCTGGCGGGCGCGATTAATAGCCCGCTGCCAACCCTCAAGCATGGCGCAGCGCTCGGCCGGGTTAATGGCCGGCTCGCAGCGTCGCTCTAGTTGCCAGTCGGATGCGATATCTTCCAGGCTGGGGTAAATTCCGAGTTGCAGGCCCGCCAAACGCGCGGCGCCCAGTGCTGTGGTCTCAATTACGTGGGGTCGCTCGGCCGGAGTGTCGGTAATATTCGTAAGAGTTTGCATTAGCCAATTGTTGGCAATCATGCCGCCGTCGACCCGAATAGTGTCGGGGCGGTGGCCGGCATCGGCGGTCATTGCCTGCAGTAAATCGTGGGTTTGGTAGCACACCGCCTCCAGGGCGGCACGGGCAATTTCGGCCCGACCGCTGTCGCGCGTTAGGCCGCAAATAACCGCTCGGGCTTGCGGTTGCCAATGCGGTGCGCCAAGGCCGGTAAAAGCCGGTACTAAGTACACGCCTTTATTGGATGATAAACTCGCGGCTAATACTTCGGTGTCACTGGCATGGTTGATTATGCCGAGCTTATCTCGCAGCCATTGCACGGTGGCGCCGGCCATAAAAATAGAACCCTCCAGTGCGTATTGTGGTTTGCCGTTTAAGCGATAGGCGACTGTGGTCAGTAGGCGATTGCGGGAGGTTCTGGCGTCACTGCCGGTGTGCATCAGGGCAAAACAGCCAGTGCCGTATGTGCTTTTGATCATGCCCGGTTTAAAACAGCCTTGGCCAACCATGGCGGCATGCTGATCACCTGCCACACCGGCAATAGGTAAATGTTGCCCGCCCAGGCCTTCGATGGCTAAGCCAAAGTCGGCGGCGCAATCGTATACCTCGGGTAAAATACCCGCCGGTATGGCAAAAGCGTCGAGCAGTGTTTGATCCCACCGCTGGGTGTGGATATTAAACAGTAAGGTGCGTGAGGCGTTGGTGGCATCGGTAGCGTGAACTTTACCGCCGGTTAATTGCCAAATCAGCCAAGTATCCATGGTGCCAAAGGCCAGCTCGCCCGCTTCGGCTTGTTGGCGAGCGCCCTCGACGTGGTCGAGAATCCAGGCGATTTTAGTGGCGGAAAAGTAGGGGTCTAGCAGTAGACCGGTGCGCTCGGTAATATCGGCCTCCTGATCCGCCGCTCGCATTGTCTGGCATTGCTTTGCTGTGCGCCTGTCTTGCCAGACAATCGCAGGGTAAATCGGCTCGCCACTGGCGCGGTTCCAAACCACAGTGGTTTCGCGCTGATTGGTAATGCCTATACCGGCCACCCCTGTGCCGGGGGGTAGCTTTGCCAGTGCTTCGCGGCACACCGCTGAGGTCACCCGCCAAATTTGTTGCGGGTCGTGTTCTACCCAGCCGTCGGCGGGAAAGTGTTGATCAAACTCGCGCTGTGCATCGCTGACGATATCGCCATTGGGCGCGAACACAATTGCCCTGGAGCTGGTCGTGCCTTGGTCTATGGCTAATATATGCTGATCCATATGTCGCTGTCGCCGGTCAAATAAGTGTACGCATCCTGTGAATCTCTCCTGCAAGAGCTTAGCGCGACTTGCCGGCGGCGACAAATGTCGAATCCCGTATAGTGGGGCTTATGTCGGCTGTGTCACTTATTGGCAGCGGCCATTAGAGCCCGTTTGGGTTAAAGATTATTCAGTCTGGCTCAAATACCCTATAATGGGGAAAATTTATTTCTCAGACCCTATTGGAGTCTTTCTTTTGAGTAAAAACCGAGTTCCGCCTGCGGATCCATACGCCGATCGTGAGGCGAAAAAATACGACAACCCCATTCCCAGCCGCGAGTTAATCCTCGAACTGCTGGATCGCCAGCCCGGCCCTTGCACCCACCCCGAGGTGGCTGACTTACTGGAGCTGACTTCCGAAGAAGATGTTGAGGCGCTACGTCGCCGTTTAATCGCTATGGCCCGCGACGGTCAATTAATCAGCAATCGCCGTGGCGCCTATGCCCGCGTTGATTTAATGGATCTGGTGCGAGCCCGAGTTCAAGGCCATCGCGATGGCTACGGCTTTGCTATCCCCGCCGAGGGCGGCGATGACATCTATTTGCATAACCGCCAAATGCGAAAAGTGTTTGATGGCGACGAAGTACTCGTGCGTTTGCAGGGCGAGAGTTATCGCGGCCGCGAAGAAGGTGCGATCATTGAAGTGCTGTCGCGCAACACCAAAACCTTGGCAGGTCGTTTTATTAAAGAAAATGGCGTGCAATTTCTGAGCCCCGAGAACAATAAAATCACCCAGGATGTAATGATTGCCCAGGGTGATGAAATGAACGCGGTATCTGGCCAGATTGTCGTGGTTGAGGTAACCCGCCAGCCCGATAAACGCCGTCCGCCCCAAGGGCGCGTGATGCAAGTGCTGGGCGACCATATGGCCCCCGGTATGGAAATTGAGCTGGCCATTGAGGCGCACGGCATTCCCAATCAGTGGAGCTTTGAAGCACAAACCGAAGCCGAGGCTTTGCCTGTTGAGGTGATTGAAGAAGATAAACTGGGCCGGGTAGATCTGCGCGATCTGCCTTTCGTCACTATTGATGGTGAAGACGCTCGCGATTTTGACGATGCGGTTTACTGCGAACCGAAAAAAGGCGGTGGCTGGCGTTTGTTTGTCGCCATTGCCGATGTGTCGCACTACGTTCGACCCGGCTCGGCGCTGGATACCGACGCCAAGCACCGCGCCACCAGTGTGTACTTTCCCGATCACGTCGTGCCCATGCTGCCGGAGAAAATCTCCAATGGCCTGTGCTCTCTTAACCCACACGTTGATCGCTTGGTCATGGTCAGTGAAATGACCATTTCAGCCCGTGGACAGGTCAGTGGTTACAAGTTCTACGAAGGGGTTATTCACTCTCACGCCCGCCTGACCTACACCGAAGTTGGTGGCGTATTGTCCGGTGATGAAGCTCTGAAAAACAGATTGGCCGATCGTTTAGGTGACATCCACAATCTGAACGAGCTGTATAAGCAGCTGCGCGAGGCGCGTTCAGAGCGCGGCGCCATTGATTTCGAAACCGTTGAAACCCGCATAAAATTTAACGAAGATCGTAAGATTGACGAAATTGTACCGGTGCGACGCAACGATGCGCACAAAATTATCGAAGAGTGCATGCTCTGTGCGAATGTCGCAGCAGCGCGTTTTCTCGATCAGCATGGTTTAAATGCACTCTATCGAGTGCACGAAGGGCCAACGGCGCAAAAGCTGGAAAACCTGCGTGAATTTTTGGCCGAGCTTGGCCTGGGTTTGCGCGGTGGTGATGAGCCGAGTTCAGGTGACTACCAAGACCTATTGTCGCAAGTGGGTCAGCGCCCCGATGCCAATATGATACAAACCGTTATGTTGCGCAGTTTGCGTCAGGCTGTTTATCAGGTGGAAAACGAGGGCCACTTTGGCCTTGGCTACGATGCTTACGCTCACTTCACCTCACCGATTCGCCGCTACCCCGACTTGCTGGTTCACCGCGCCATACGCTCGGTAGTGCGCTCGCAGGCCGAGTCCAAACACGTGGTGCGGATTGAGGGTGTTAAACCTATTCCGGTGGAAAAAATATTCCCCTACGATGTGCCTGCCATGGTGGCGTTGGGGGAGCACTGCTCACTGTCTGAGCGCCGCGCCGATGAGGCCACACGCGATGTAGTCAGCTGGCTTAAGTGTGAATATCTGCAAGACAAAGTCGGCGATGTATTCCAGGGCGTAGTCAGCTCAGTGACAGGCTTTGGTTTGTTTGTTGAGCTGGTGGATATTTACGTGGATGGATTAATCCATGTAACTTCACTGCCACACGATTACTACCGTTTTGATGCTGCCAAGCACCGTTTGGTGGGTGAGCGCACTCGCCAAGTATTTGGTTTGGGAGATGAGCTCTCGGTGCGCGTGGTGCGGGTCAGTCTGGACGAACGCAAAATTGACTTTGAGCTGGAGTCGGTTAAAAACAAACGTCGGGCCAGCAAGGCGCCGGCCAGTAAAGGTAAGGGTCGAGGTAAGGGGCAGTCAGGAAAGGGTGGACGCAGTCCCGCTTCTAATGGCGGTCACAAATCGCGGCACAAAGCGGGAGATGCCCCCAAACCACGCAAGAGGAGATCGAAAAATGGCTCTAACGCCGGCTCGCAAGCTGATTCACAGGCGCAAAATTCGCAGGTTCGATCGACGCAAAAACCTGCAGCGCAAAAGAACCGATCTCTACTTGCGAAGGCAGCAGCTGGATTTAAGAAAACGCTGGCGCGCTTTAAAAAGAAGCCTTAGACGCACCAATGCCATGCTGTTTTGGAAAGATAGATACGGCGGGCCCAACCCCGCCTCTGAGGTAGAAGAACGTGAGTAAATCAGAAACGTTGTACGGCGTGCATGCCGTACAGGCCGTGTTAAAAAGTCAGCCCGAGCGAGTGCTGAGCTTGATGATGCTGCAGGGGCGCAGCGACCAGCGGGTGCAAAAGCTGTTGGGCTTGGCGCGGCAAAATGGCATTGCCATTGAAGAGGCCTCGCGCAAAAAAATGGATGCACTGGCGGCCGACGCCAATCACCAGGGGGTGATTGCTTTGGCCCGTCCGGGCAAGCAATACGACGAGCATTACTTGTACGAGCTGCTCGACACCTTAGACGAGCCACCTTTTTTTCTGGTGCTCGATGGTGTGACTGATCCGCATAACTTAGGCGCCTGTATGCGCTCGGCCGATGCGGCCGGAGTGCACGCGGTGATTGCTCCCAAAGACAACTCCGCGAGCCTTAACCCCACAGCGCGCAAAGTGGCCTGCGGCGCCGCCGAAGTGGTGCCTTTTATTCCTGTAACCAACTTGGCTCGTGCGTTGACCAAACTTAAAGAGCGTGGTGTTTGGGTCAAAGGCGCTGCAGGTGAGGCCACCGATACCATTTATAGTGCCGACTTAGCCGGTCCGCTGGCATTGGTGATGGGCGCCGAAGGTGCCGGGTTGCGCCGTTTAACCCGCGAGACCTGCGATGGCTTGGTGAAAATTCCCATGGCGGGCACGGTCAGCAGCTTAAATGTGTCTGTCGCCACCGGGGTGTTTTTGTTTGAGGCCATGCGCCAGCGGATGTAGGTTTTTTGCTTGCCCTTGAACGGGATATTGGTAAAAATAGTTCGGTCATCTCTGACAAAAAAAATGTAATAAGGATTTGGAGAATAATATGAATAATGATGCGATGGGAATGCTGTTTGGTGGTGTTGGGCTGGTTTTTCTGCTGATATTCATTGTCATTTTTGTGTTGTATATGCTGAGCTTGTCCAAAGCTTTGCGTTTGGCTGGACCGCAAAACCGCAAAATGGAGCCGGGTTTGGTGTGGTTAAACCTGATTCCGTTATTTAACATGGGTTGGATTATCTTCACTGTCTTAAAAGTGTCAGAGGCCATTAACAATAAACACACCGAAAATGGCACCCCCGACCCTTCTGAAGGCGCTAAAACCATCGGTTTGCTCTACACAATTTTTGCGCTGCTTACTTTAATTCCGATTTTGGGTATGTTTCTCGGTTTGGCATCACTGATTCTGTGGATTGTTTACTGGGTGAAAGTGTCTGGCTACAACAATGCGATGCAGCAAATGACGTCTGCCCCCGCTGCTGCGGACGATCCCTCTTAAGTAATTAGGCCAGATTCGAAATAAAAACCGCCTCAGGGCGGTTTTTATCGTTTTTGGGGTGGGGTGGGGGTACAGAGCAGACAACTAAAAGAATTAAGAATGCCGAACTTTTGTGCTAATATGCGCGCAACTTGCGCCAAGTGAGGCCTTTTCATGCACTGTCCGTTTTGCAGCGCCGAAGAAACCAAAGTTATCGATTCCCGCTTAGTCGCCGAGGGCGATCAGGTGCGTCGTCGACGTGAGTGTCTCGCTTGTCACGAGCGCTTTACCACCTACGAAATTGCCGAATTGGTGATGCCACGTATCATCAAGCAAGATGGCACTCGTGAGCCTTTTGATGAGGCTAAGCTTCGTGCAGGCCTGCAGCGCGCCTTAGAAAAGCGTCCGGTGTCGGTTGAGGCCATTGAAACCGCGATTGCTAATATTAAGCACTTTCTACAAGCCACCGGCGAGCGCGAAGTTAAATCGCGCCGACTGGGTGAAAAAGTAATGGATGAGTTGCGCAACCTAGATGAAGTCGCTTATGTGCGTTTCGCCTCGGTCTATCGCAGCTTTAAAGACTTGCACGAGTTCCGCCAAGAGATTGACCGCCTTGAGGGGCAGGAGCGGGACTCGCTCGATACGCCCTAGGGTCTAGGCTCTGAAGTATGACGAACCCCCACATGAATGATAGCGTCTACATGGCCGAGGCGCTCAGCCTCGCTCGCCGTGGTATTTATACCGTAACCCCCAATCCGGCGGTCGGTTGCGTTTTGGTGCGCGACGGTCAAGTAATTGGTCGCGGCTGGCACCAGCGTGCTGGTGATCACCACGCCGAAATCAACGCGATGCGCGATGCCTGTTCACAGGCCGGGCTCGCCCCCGACTCGCTGAGCGCGCGCGCCGCGGCGTGCCGCGGCGCCACTTGTTACGTCACGCTAGAGCCTTGCAGTCACACCGGCCGCACCGGCCCTTGTGCCCAAGCGATTATTGACGCCGGCATCGCTCGCGTCGTCTATGCCATGGAGGATCCCAATCCACAAGTGGCGGGTCGTGGGCTCGAATTGATTGCTGAGGCCGGCATTCCGGTTGCCGGCCCAGTGTTGGAAGATGAAGCTCTGGCACTTAACCGCGGCTTCGTGCGTCGTATGACGCGCCGCCGTCCCTTTATACGTTGCAAAATGGCCATGAGCCTGGATGGCCGCACGGCAATGGCTAGCGGCGAAAGCCAGTGGATTACCGCCCGGCGCGCGCGCGAGGATGTGCAGCGCCTGCGCGCCGCCAGTTGCGCGATTTTGTCTGGTGTGGACACCGTATTATTGGACAAGGCTTCGTTGACGGTGCGCCGGGAAGATTGGTTGGAGGCCCCAGCTGAGGGCGATATTCGCCAGCCGCTGCGAGTAATTCTGGACTCCACCGGTCGGTTAACCCCGGATGCGACACTGGTGCAAATTACCTCGCCTATACTGCTGATACACACCGAAGAAGTTGATCCGGCCGGTTGGCCCGATCATGTCGAGCACTTGGTGTTGCCTGCGCGCGAGGGTCGGGTCAGTCCGCTGGCGGTGGTGCAAGAATTGGCCAAGCGCGAGATCAACGAGGTGTTGGTTGAGGCAGGCGCCAAAGTGGCGGGCAGCTTCCTGCGTTTAGGGCTTTTAGATGAACTCGTTATCTATATGTCACCCAAGTTGTTGGGTAACAAAGCGCGCGGGTTGTTTGAGCTGCCAATCGATGCCATGGCGGGGCAGTTGCCGCTGGACATTAAAGATATGCGGGCCATCGGCCAGGACTGGCGGATTACCGCGGTTCCGGATTTTGACTCTTAAGCGACTAAGGCGAAAGTGTGTTTACAGGAATTATTGAAGCGGTCGGCGAAATAGCAGCCATCACCCCTAAAAGTGGTGATATTAGCCTCTATATTCGCACCGGCCAGCTGGACTTAACTGATGTGGCGTTAGGTGATTCCATCGCCACTAACGGCGTATGCTTGACCGTGGTGGAGTTGCCAGGCGATGGCTACCGCGCCGATGTCTCGCGCGAAAGCTTGGCTCTGACCACCATCGAACAATGGCGCGTGGGCCAGCGGGTTAATTTAGAAAAGGCCTTGTTGCCTACCACCCGCTTAGGTGGTCATATCGTCAGTGGCCATGTCGATGGTGTGGGCGAGGTGGTCAGCCGCCAGCCAGACGCCCGCTCGGAGCGCTTTGCCATTCGGGCGCCGCAAGCCTTGGCGAAATATATTGCCCACAAGGGCTCGATTACGGTAGATGGCACCAGCCTTACCGTCAATAAGGTTGAAGGTTGCACCTTTGAGCTCAATATTGTGCCCCATACTCTGGCGCAAACGATTATGGCTAGTTATCAGGCCGGCAGTCTGGTGAACCTGGAAGTGGATGTACTGGCGCGCTATCTTGAGCGTCTACTGCAAGGGGACGCAGCCGCTGCCAGCGATGGCATTACCGAATCATTTTTAACCGAACACGGCTTTAATAAGTGATGGAATTAAATACTGTAGACGAATTATTGGATGATCTGCGCCAAGGCAAAATGATTATCTTAATGGACGATGAAAACCGCGAAAATGAAGGCGACCTGATTATGGTGGCCGAGCAGGTGCGGGCCGAAGATATCAATTTTATGGCCAGCCATGCACGCGGCCTTATTTGTCTGACCCTAACCCCCGAGCGCTGCACCCAGCTGGGCTTGCCGTTAATGGTGCAGGACAATAAAGCCAAACACTCGACTAATTTTACTACCTCTATCGAGGCGGCCGAAGGCGTTACCACGGGTATTTCCGCGGCTGACCGGGCGCGCACTGTGCGTGTAGCGGTGTCGGGTGATGCTAAACCTGCCGATATTGTGCAGCCGGGGCATATCTTCCCGATTATGGCGCAGCCCGGTGGGGTGATGAGCCGCGCAGGTCATACCGAGGCCGGCTGTGACTTGGCGCGTATGGCGGGGTTCGAATCCGCCGCGGTGATTGTCGAGATTATGAACCCAGATGGTTCCATGGCACGCCGCCCTGAGCTGGAAGAGTTTGCCAAAGTTCACGGCTTAAAAATTGGCACCATCGCCGAGCTGATTCACTACCGCGCGACCAAAGAGCAGACAGTGGAGTGTATTAATCAGCGCTCGGTGCAAACCCAATACGGCGATTTTGCCCTGCATACCTACCGCGATACCGCGCGCGGCGACTTGCACTTTGCCTTGGTTAAAGGCGAGATAACACCGGATGAGCCGACGTTGGTACGCGTGCATGTGATGGATACCGCCCGCGATTTGCTCGCCATTAAACGGCCCGCCACCGATGGCGCGAGTTCCTGGACCTACGGCGGCGCACTGGAGCATATTAACCAGCAGGGGTGTGGTGTTTTGGTGTTAATTTGCCACGATGAGTGTACCAGCGACGTAGAAGAGTCGATCGACTGGTTGTTGTCTGGTCGTCAGCAGCGCCGCAGTCCCGATGTGGTGTACAAACAGGTGGGCACCGGCTCGCAAATTTTGCGCGACCTGGGCGTGAGCAAAATGCGGGTTATGTCGGCCCCGATGCGCTTTTCTGCGCTGTCGGGCTTTGACTTGGAAGTGGTGGACTACGTCAGCCCAGAAAGCAATTAAACCGACTCGAATGTCGCAAAAACGAATTGAATTGAACCGTAAGTGAGAGAACTATGAGTATAAATGTCATCGAAGGCGATTTTTCCGCCTCTAGTGGGCAGTACGCCCTGATTGTCAGCCGCTGGAACAGCTTTGTGGTAGAGAGCCTAAAAGACGGCGCACTGGACACCTTGCGTCGGCACGGTATCAGTGACGATCAGGTTACTGTTTATTACGCACCGGGTGCGTTTGAGTTTCCGTTGGTGGCACAAAAGATTGCCGCCAAAAACAAGTACGATGCCATTGTCGCCCTAGGCGCGGTGATTCGCGGTGGCACCCCGCATTTTGATTACGTCGCGGGTGAGTGCACCAAAGGCTTAGCGCAAGTGTCGCTCAACGCCGGTGTACCCATCACCTTTGGTGTGTTAACGGTCGACACCATCGAGCAGGCCATCGAACGCTCAGGGACTAAAGCGGGCAACAAAGGTGTTGAGGCGGCTTCCACCGCACTCGAAATGGTTTCTCTGTTGGGTAAAGTGTAATGACAGACGGCAATAATGTTTCACCATCGGCCCGACGCAAAGCTAGGCACTATGCCGTGCAAGGGCTGTATCAGTGGAAGATGTCCGGCAATAGCGTCAATATTATCGAGGCGTCCTTTCGCACTGAATACGACATGAAAAATGTCGACGTCGCTTATTTTCATGAAATATTGCATCAGGTGCCGGCGCGGCTTGATGAGGTGCAGGCCATTTACTCGCCGCACCTGCAAGATCGCAATGATGAAGAGCTGGACCCGGTCACCGAAGCGGTGTTGCGTCTGGCTTGTTACGAGTTGAAGTACCGCATCGATGTGCCCTACAAAGTGGTGATTAACGAAGCGGTAGCACTGTCGAAAAAATTCGGCGCCACCGACAGCCATAAATTTGTGAACGGTGTTCTCGATCGCGCCGCCGAGCAAACGCGCGGGCTGGAAGTGTCCGCCAATCGCAATAAGAGATAAGTTGTGGCGGCCGGCGAATTTGAGCTTATTAATCACTACCTGAAACCAGCGCCGGATGAAATATTGCCGGACTCGGTATTGCTGGGAATTGGTGATGACGCCGCTCTGATTCAACCATCGGTGGAGCAACACCTCGCGGTTGCCACCGATACCTTGGTGGCCGATGTGCATTTTCCGGCGACTGCGCCTGCGGACTTGATCGCCGAGCGCAGTTTGCGCGTTAATTTAAGTGATATGGCCGCTATGGGGGCCGAGCCCCAGTGGTTTACCTTATCACTGACCTTGCCGAGCGAATGGGACAGTGAGTGCCGCCGCGACTGGGTGGCGACTTTTAGCCGTGGGTTAAAAGCCTGCGCCAAACAATTCGGTTGTGTGCTGATTGGTGGTGATACCACGCAGGGTCCGTTGTCGGTGGGTATTCACATGCTGGGTCAGGTACCGCCTGCCGAGGCGCTGCGCCGCGACGGAGCCGAGCCCGGAGACTTTGTGTTAGTGACAGGCTGCTTGGGCGATGCCGCCGCCGCATTGGCCGTTTTGGACGACGACAGCACCGATAGCCGCCGTGACTATTTGCGCGACCGTTATTATCGGCCCAGTCCGAGAGTCGCAGAAGGGCAGCTGTTGCGCAAAATAGCCAGTAGCGCTCAAGATATATCCGACGGATTACTGGCCGATTTAAATCATATTTGTCAGGCCAGCGATGTCGCCGCCGAACTGGATTTAGATCAACTACCCATGAGTGCAGCGCTGGCAGAAGCAGGCGAAAGCGATGCGGTGCGACTTGCCACCTCCGGTGGGGATGATTACGAGCTGGTCTTTACCGTGGCGGCCGAGAATATGCCAGCCCTTGCGATGTTGCAAGCCGAGGGCAAACTGGAGGCGACAGTGATCGGACGTATTCTCAGTGGTGCGGGTGTTCATTGCCAGTGGCAAGGCGATGTCTACCAAAGTTCAATAACCGGATATCAGCACTTTTAAATTATGACTAACTCACTCCCCAAACCCAGCTGGCGCCAGTTGTACACCAATCCCAACCACTTCTTTGCTTTTGGTTTTGGCGCGGGCATGGCCCCCAAAGCACCGGGCACCTTCGGTACGTTAGCGGCGATTCCGCTGTACTGGTTAATCAGTGATTTACCCTTAGCACTGTATATTGCCGTGATAATCGTAGGCTTTGCGGTTGGTGTTTACTGGTGCGATCGCAGCTCCCGGGCACTGGGCGTGCACGATCATCCAGGGATTGTCTGGGATGAAATCATTGGCTATTGGATTACCATGCTCTGGGCGCCCGCCGGCTGGGGCTGGATTGTTTTAGGTTTTGTTTTATTTCGTCTGTTTGATATTGCCAAACCCTGGCCGGTGTCCTTTGCCGATAAAAAGGTCAGCGGTGGGCTGGGCATTATGATTGACGATGTGCTAGCCGCGCTTTACGCCCTCTTGGCGATGCAGTTGTGCGTTTGGGGTTGGGCGTATTTTGCGTGATAAGGAAATTTGCCAGCGGAGGGATTGCTATGTGTACATTTGATTTTGCTCTAAAGCGTATGGCTCAGGTAATGATTGTGGGCTGCGTTTTGGGGTTGTCACAGCTTGCGGTTGGGGCCGATATATCGGCGCAAATGCTAGCTAAAGACACCGCATTAATAGAGATTGACGGCAAGCAGCGTATGCTGCGCGCGGGCCAAACCAGCCCGGAGGGCGTCACCTTGATTCGCTCCTCGCGCACTGGCGCCGAGGTGGAGTATCAAGGGGAAACCTACAACTTAACCCTGCAGCGTCGAATTGCAACAAGCTTTACCGAGACCGAAATGGTTGAGGTGCGCATCAGCAGTGGAGAGGGTGGGCACTATTCGACTTCCGGACGCATCAATGGTTTAACGGTGGAATTTATGGTCGACACCGGCGCCACTACCGTTGCCATGAGCGGGCAACATGCCGAGCAGCTGGGCATCAATTACTTGGCCGGTGAACCCATGCAGGTTTCGACCGCTAACGGTGTCGCTTCGGCCTATAGCCTTTGGCTCGACAGTGTGTCGGTCGGGCTGGTTGAGGTAAAACATGTAGAGGCTGTGGTAATACCCGGCACATCTCCGCGCACCATTTTACTGGGCAACAGTTATTTGGGGTTGGTGGATATGCGCACGGAGAATGGGGTGCTGGTTTTACAATCGCGCCTGTAATACGCAGGGCTTAGGCCCGAGAGAATCAATAGAGAATATTTGGTGACAGTAACATTTGTTGAATCTTGCAAATTGCCGACCCCCTGGGGCATGTTTGTTATGCATGGCTTCGCCGACAGTGGACTCGATAAAGAGCACGTTGTACTGACGATGGGGGATATCGATTCGGAAGAGCCGGTATTAGCCCGGGTGCACTCCGAGTGTTTAACTGGCGATGCCCTGTTTAGTATGCGCTGTGATTGCGGCCCACAACTGCAAGCGGCGATGCACAAGGTGTCTATTGTCGGGCGCGGTGCTATCTTTTATTTGCGTCAAGAAGGGCGCGGCATTGGTCTGCTCAATAAAGTAAAGGCTTACCACCTGCAAGATTGCGGTGCCGATACCGTTGAGGCCAACGAACAATTGGGCTTTGGTGCGGATATGCGCGATTACAGTATTCTCAGGCCAATGATGTCGCACCTGAACATCGATGCGCTTAAACTGATGACCAACAATCCGCGCAAGGTAAAAGCATTGGAAGATATGGGGGTGAAAGTGGTTGAACGTATTCCCCATCAAACCGGGCGCAACCCGCACAATGCCAAGTATTTGGAAACGAAAAAAGGCAAGCTGGGTCATCTGTTTGAAGATGAGAACGACGAATTAATATAAGACGAATGAGTAAAAGGTAACACAATGGCGACACGTATTGCCGTGACCGGCGCCGCCGGCCGCATGGGAAAAATTTTAATTGAAGCAACCGTTAAATCAGACTCGGCGCAATTGGCCGCGGCGATTGTGCGCCCGGGCAGCTCACTGGTGGGTGCGGATGCTGGTGAACTTGCCGGTGTAGGTAAAATCGGTGTGATCGTAACGGACAGCCTGGCTGATGTGGTCGATCAATTCGATGCCATTATTGATTTCACCACGCCCGAGGCTACGCTTGCTAATGCGGCCCTGTGTGCCGAGCACGGCAAAGCCATGGTGATTGGCACTACCGGTTTTAGCGATGCCGAAAAAGAGCAGCTGCTGTCTTATCAAGCGCAAATTCCTCTGTGTTTGGCGGCGAACTTTAGCACCGGTGTCAATCTCTGTTTTAAATTATTGGAAACTGCCGCGCGTGTGATGGCGGCCGAATCCGATATCGAAATTGTCGAAGCGCATCATCGCCATAAAGTCGATTCGCCTTCAGGCACCGCGTTGCGCATGGGGGAGGTGATTGCCGACACCACCGGGCGCAATTTAAAAGAGGTGGCCGTCTATGGTCGCGAGGGCATTGCCGGCGAGCGCGAGCGCGACACCATCGGCTTTGCCACGGTGCGCGGCGGCGATGTAGTGGGCGAGCACACGGTAATGTTTTTGGCCGATGGCGAGCGGGTGGAAATTACCCATAAAGCCTCCAGCCGTTTGGCGTTTGGTAATGGCGCGGTGCGGGCGGCCAGTTGGTTGCTGACACAAGAGCCAAAGCTCTATGACATGCAGGATGTGTTAAACCTCAAGTGAGCTAAACTGTGCTGCCTAAACATATAGACTATCGCCCCGAAATAGACGGCCTGCGTGCGCTTGCGGTATTAGGGGTCATACTCTTCCATATCGATGCGAGCTGGTTAACCGGTGGTTATGCCGGGGTTGATGTGTTTTTTGTCATCTCCGGATTTTTAATTACCGCCAATATTCAGCGAGATATAGCGGCAGAGCGATTCTCCTTTAAACGCTTTTACGCGCGGCGCTTTAAGCGATTGGCCCCGGCACTGATGGTAACGGTGTTGGCCACATTGGCGGCCTCGGTGTTTATTCTGACGCCCGAACACTTATTGATGACGGTAAAGGCCGCAGTAGCCTCCTTGCTGTCTGTCTCCAATATTTTATTTTGGTTTGAATCTGGCTATTTTGACCTGGATGCGCATTTAAAACCCTTGTTGCACACTTGGTCACTGAGCGTTGAAGAACAGTTTTATTTAATTTGGCCAGCGTTACTGTTGGCCCTGCTGCGAATCCAGTCGGTTGCATTGCGGCTGCTCTTCTTACTATTGATTGGAGCGGTGTCTCTATTGGCCAGTCAGTGGTTTTTGGCAATGGGAAAGGCGTCCACCGCGTTTTATTGGATGCCGCTTCGAACCTTCGAGTTTGTTATCGGTGCTTTGGCTGTTTATTGTCCGCTGCGAATGCTACCTGTATTGGTGCGTAATGTATTGTCGGTGCTGGGCCTGGTTGCGGTTGGTTTTAGTTTTGTACTTTTCTCGAAAGATACCGCATTCCCCGGCGTAGCCGCTTTGTTGCCAGCACTCGGCGCTATGATGCTCATATTATCGGGCAGTGTGATGTCAACTCGTTGGCTGTTGCAGAACCCGGTGGTGGTGTTTATCGGCAAAATTTCCTACTCGGCTTACTTGGTGCACTGGCCGCTGATTGTGCTTACGCTATATCTCAGTGTAGGAGGGGTAAATCTAACCACAAAGTGGTTATTATTCGGTTTGTCGCTGGGGCTGGGGGCTATCAGTTGGCGCCTCGTTGAGCAACCGTTTCGCTATGGCGGCGCGGGAAGGTTCTATCGACTTGGGCCTGTATCGGCTGGCTTATTATTGGTCACGCTCAGTGTGTGCGCTGTTACCTGGATGACACACGGCAACCCTTTAGGAAAGCCGCAAACGCTAACACCTGAGGCGATCAGTGAGGGCAAGAGTCGGCGCTTTAAGTGGTTGGCTGATGGTTGCAACCTGCTGACTCTAGATAATTCTGGTCGCTGTCACTTAGAGGCGTCTACCCAAACCTTTGTATTTGGTAATTCACACGAACCGGACGGTTATAATATTTGGCGCACAGCCTACGCTAATGAGCAGCACAATATTATTTCCTTTGGCACGGTTAACGGTTGCGAGGAATTTATAAAAAATATTGATGCCTCGATGCCTGATGATCGGCAGTGCGTAAAACGACTGCAGCAACTCGCCTCACCAGAATTTTCCCGCCGTTTAGATTACATTGTACTGAGTTCCAACAAACCTTTTGCCCGCAATAAGGCGATTGAGTTTCAGGTTGTTGCACAAATTCTGCGCCATAACCCCGAGATCCAAGTTATTCTGTTAGGCGGATATCTTAACCTTAAGCAGGATTGCTCCTATTACATAGAAGCTGAGCAAAATTTACAGGCTTGCAGCAATTCTGAGTATATTTCCTACTCACGCGCGACCGAAGTCCGCCATCGGCAAGAAGAAAATTATCGGGCTATAACGGCACTTGCCGATGTATACTACGTTAATAAGTTCGATTTAATGTGTAATGAATCAAGTTGCTCGGCCTATGCTGGTCGTGAGCCTTTCGCCTATGATAAACATCACTTAAGTTTTGGCTTTGCGGTGGTGTTGGGTGAGAAGTTGCGCGAGCGTTATCGTTCGGTGGATGAAATACTAGTGCCACACAATCAGCTTTAATAGGGCGCGCTCTGTGCGCCTGTACTCTGTTTTTATTGTTACAAATTCGTTACAATTCCCGCTCTCAAGTTAAGTTAAAGTGTCCCCGTCGCGCGCTGCGCGCGTTCTATTGTTACGCCTTCCAAATTATTTCTTGTGAGAAAGGAGTCTTGTGTTGTTGCGAAAGTCGCACTTGTTTTATCGTTGTGGTTTTATCGCTTGTGCTTTGTTGCTGTTAGCGGTCAGTGTTGTGCTGGTTGATGGTTCGGTGGCGTGGGGCGAAAGCGGGCTTAAATTGACGGCCAACATACTGCCGGTTAGCTTGGCTTACCTGGCTGCGCTGGGCTTGACGCGCCGTCCGTTGGTCGCCCTCATTTTAGCGCTGGCATTGATGTTTATGGTTTTTGCCGCCAATGCCGCCAAAGTTAGCCACTTGGGGGAGCCGGTGACTTTCCCCGATATTTTTCTGATTGAGCAAGCGCTGTCGGCGTGGACCCTAGCTTCTAAATACATCAGTGTTTGGTTTTATGTCGCGTTCGCATTGGTGTTGATGCTAATTGGCATCGGTCTTTATTACGAGAGGCCTATGCGTCACGCGGTATCCTGGTCATTGCTGGGTGTTTCTTTATTAGGTTTTACCTATCTGGCGCAGGCTGAAAAAAGCGTCGATTCGCTTTATTCAGACACAGCCCACGGCGCCAAGCCTTGGATTGTCAGCGAGCTCGCCCTCAAGCAAGGGTTGATAGCTTCGTTGGTAACCAGTGCCCGGGTCGCCCACTTTACCTTGCCGCCATACGACAATAAGCAGGTCGGTAAATTAGTAGCGCAGTATGGCTTGGATCAGCCGTTAGAGGTTGAGCAAGTAAAGCCCGATATTGTGCTTTGGTTGGCGGAGAGCTTTTTTGATCCGGCGATACTGCAAGGTGTGGACACTTGCCAGTTTGTACCCGAGTACTGCGAGCTGAGTCGGGACTCGTTGGTCACCGCTCTCGCGGTGCCGACTTTTGGCGGCAATACCACCCGCACAGAATTCGAGGTATTGACCGGTATACCTTTTCATTCCTTGGGCACTCAGAGCTTTCCGTATGCGGCCGTGGTGCACGACGAGTTCAACTCTATCGGCTGGACGCTAGCCGAGCAGGGCTATAACACCACAGCAATACATCCGCATAAGGCCGGTTTCTGGCAGCGCAATCGCGCTTTGCCTCTGCTTGGTTTCGAGCGTTTTATTGCCAGCCAAAATATGACCCACATCGACAAAGACGGAATCTGGCCTTCGGATGATTCGCTCGCAGATAGCGTAGTGCAGTTATTGGCTCAAGCCGAGCAGCCGCAATTTATCTTTACTATTTCAATGGAAGGGCACGGGCCGTTTGATAAGCGCGACGTACTCGATAACGCCGAGCGCGATGCCATAGCGCCTTTGCCGGGCTTAGAAGGTAAGTTGCTGGATAACTGGCGTCAGTATATCTATCATGCCAAGCGTTCGGCTCGGGCTATGCAGAAAATCAAAGCCTTTGTGGAGGCTCGCGATCGGCCCACTTTGGTAGTTTATTTTGGCGATCATTTGCCGGGCTTAAGACCCATGTTTGAGGTGTTGCAGTTTAAGGATGGGAAAAAACCTTATGAGCAAAAAACACCCGCCATGGCCTTTGCCAATTATGAGTTGCCCGACATCTGGCTGCCTGAGGCGAGTTATGAGTTGGGTTTGTGGGCTCTGGCGTTGTCCGGTCAGACGCATACCGATCACTACTCTCAGTTGGCGGCGGCCACCGGCTTGGCTAAGGGAGGGCGGGAGCTTGATGTTGGCGCTGCCCTCGGAGACTTCCGGGCGCGCCAACTATACCGCTGAGTTGTTGCGAAAATGTCCAATTTGGTTGGACAAAGCATCTCATTTGGCCTAAAATGCGCGGTTAGTTGCATTAGCCACAAGCCGCGCCAGTGGTCGCCATAGAACAGTGAATAAATAAGCGAGATGAAGCCCGATGTTTCATCTCGCTTTTTTGCAACTTGCGGCCGGGCTTTAATTATTCCGACGAAGCAGTAACCCCGCTAACGCACCCGCCAGGTGTGGTCGCTTCGCTCGGCATAAAGAAAGTGAAATTTTAGGAGGTTGACTTGATTACAGGGCCCCACAGACCCGCATTACTGGTCCTTGAAGACGGTAGCGTCTTCAAAGGTACTGCCATCGGTGCCGACGGCTTGTCCGTTGGTGAGGTGGTGTTTAATACCTCCATGACAGGCTATCAGGAGATTCTGACCGATCCTTCCTACGCCCGTCAGATCGTTACGCTGACTTACCCGCACATCGGCAATACCGGCACCACGCTGGAAGACGAAGAGTGCGACACCATTTGGTCGGCAGGGTTGGTGATCCGCGACTTGCCGGCCCGCTCCAGCAACTTCCGTCAGACACAAAGCCTTGATGAGTACCTCAAGGCCAAGAATGTGGTGGGTATTGCCGACATCGATACCCGTCGTCTGACCCGCCTGTTGCGCGACAAGGGCGCGCAAAGCGGCTGTATTATTGCCGGCGACGTGGATGAAGCCAAAGCCCTGGAAGCGGCCAAGACCTTCCCGGGCCTTAAAGGCATGGATTTAGCCAAAGAGGTGAGTTGTAAAACATCTTACCCCTGGCGCGAAGGCAGCTGGCAGCTGGGTGAGGGTCACTCGGATGCACAGACGGGCACTTTTAAGGTAGTCGCTTACGACTATGGTGTAAAACGCAATATCCTGCGCATGCTGGCCGATCGCGGCTGCGACATCACCGTAGTGCCGGCGCAAACCCCCGCCAGCGAAGTCTTGGCCATGAACCCCGATGGCGTGTTTCTCGCCAACGGTCCGGGCGACCCGGAGCCCTGTGATTATGCCATCGCCGCAATCAAAGAAATTCTCGAAACCGACATTCCGGTGTTCGGTATTTGTTTGGGGCATCAGCTGCTGGCGCTAGCCTCCGGTGCTAAAACCTCGAAAATGAAGTTTGGTCACCACGGCGGCAATCACCCGGTGCAGGATCTAGAGTCTGGCCGGGTGATGATCACGGCGCAAAACCACGGCTTTGCGGTGGATGAGTCGAGCCTGCCGGCTAATTTGACGGCGACCCACAAGTCGCTGTTCGATGGCTCTTTACAGGGTATTCATCGCACCGACAAACCGGCCTTTAGCTTCCAGGGACACCCGGAAGCCAGCCCCGGCCCGCACGATGCCGATGGTCTGTTTGACCACTTTGTAGAGTTGATGGAAAACGCGAAACGGTGACGCAAGGGCTGAGCCCAGTCTAACCACCGAGCAACCTTTAAACCGATTCGCCAAGCGAGACAGACATGCCAAAACGTACCGACATTAACAGCATTTTGATTTTGGGCGCAGGCCCCATTGTGATTGGCCAGGCCTGTGAGTTCGACTACTCCGGCGCACAGGCCTGCAAAGCCCTGCGAGAAGAAGGCTACCGGGTGATTCTGGTAAACTCGAACCCAGCCACAATCATGACCGACCCGGCTATGGCCGACGCCACCTATATTGAGCCGGTGGAGTGGGAAACCGTTGCCAAAATTATTGAAAAAGAGCGCCCGGATGTCGTGCTGCCGACCATGGGTGGTCAAACCGCATTGAACTGCGCGTTGGATTTGGCCAAAAACGGCGTCTTAGAGAAGTACAACGTCGAGTTGATCGGTGCCAAAGAAGAGGCCATTAATATGGCCGAAGACCGCGACTTGTTTGATAAGGCAATGAAGCGCATTGGCCTTGAGTGCGCGCGCGCGAAAATCGTCCACTCCATGGACGAGGCGCTGAAAGTGCCGAAAGAATTTGGTTTTCCCTGCATTATTCGCCCGTCGTTTACCATGGGCGGCTCCGGTGGCGGTATCGCCTACAATTGGGAAGAATTTGAAGAAATTTGTACCCGCGGCCTGGATTTGTCGCCCACCAATGAGCTGTTGATCGACGAGTCGTTGCTCGGTTGGAAAGAGTACGAAATGGAAGTGGTGCGCGATAAAGCCGACAATTGCATTATCGTTTGCTCGATTGAAAACTTCGACCCTATGGGCGTACACACCGGCGACTCCATTACCGTTGCGCCGGCGCAAACTCTGACCGATAAAGAACTGCAAATTATGCGTAACGCCTCGCTGGCGGTGCTGCGTGAAATCGGTGTGGAAACCGGCGGCTCTAACGTGCAGTTTGCGGTTAACCCGGAAAACGGCCGTTTGGTTGTGATCGAGATGAACCCGCGTGTATCGCGCTCATCGGCTTTGGCTTCCAAGGCAACCGGCTTCCCCATCGCTAAGGTTGCGGCCAAGTTGGCGGTAGGTTACACCTTGGATGAATTGCAAAACGACATTACCGGTGGTGCCACACCGGCCTCATTTGAGCCGTCTATCGATTACGTGGTCACTAAAATACCGCGCTTTACCTTTGAAAAGTTCGGTGACGCCGATGCCCGTCTTACCACGCAAATGAAATCGGTGGGCGAGGTGATGGCGATCGGCCGTACCCTGCAAGAGTCACTGCAAAAAGCCCTGCGCGGTTTGGAAGTGGGCTCAGCCGGGTTTGAGTCTAAGTTGGACTTAAACGCCGAGGAAACCCCCGCGCGCATTCGTCGCGAACTCAACACCCCGGGCGCCGAGCGTATCTGGTATGTGGGTGATGCCTTCCGTCTGGGGATGAGCGTAGATGAAGTCTTTGAAGCCTCCAGTATCGACCCTTGGTTTTTGGAACAAATCCGTGAGTTGATTGAGCTGGAGCAAAAAGTGCGCGCCGCTAAACTGGCCGACCTGAGCTATGACGATTTACGTCTGCTTAAGCGCAAGGGCTTTTCCGACAAGCGCTTAGCATTATTGCTTGGGGTGAAAGAGGCTAAGGTTCGCGCGGCTCGTCACGACATGAATATCCGCCCGACCTACAAGCGCGTGGACACCTGTGCGGCTGAATTCTCCACCTCTACCGCGTATATGTACTCCAGTTACGATGAAGAGTGCGAGGCCGAGCCGACAGACAAAGACAAAATTTTGGTTATCGGTGGCGGGCCTAACCGTATCGGTCAAGGTATCGAGTTTGACTACTGCTGTGTGCATGCGGCGCTTGCCATGCGTGAGGACGGTTACGAGACCATTATGGTGAACTGTAACCCCGAGACCGTATCAACCGATTACGACACTTCCGATCGCTTGTACTTCGAACCTATTACCCTCGAAGACGTGCTGGAAATTGTGCAAAAAGAAAATCCTAAGGGTGTGATCTTGCAGTTCGGCGGCCAAACTCCACTGAAGTTGGCCCGCGCCCTGGAGGCCGAAGGTGTACCGATTATTGGTACCAGCCCCGATGCCATCGACCGCGCCGAAGACCGCGAACGCTTCCAGCAGATGATTGAAAAGCTGGACTTGTTGCAGCCGCCCAATGCCATTGTGCGCTCACTGGAAGAAGCGCTGATCAGCGCGGAAAAAGTCGGCTATCCGCTGGTGGTTCGCCCATCTTATGTACTGGGTGGCCGCGCCATGGAAATTGTGTACAAAGAGGAAGAGCTGCGCACCTATATGCACTCGGCGGTACAAGTGTCCGAAGACGCACCTGTGCTGCTGGATCACTTCCTGAGCGCTGCCATTGAGGTGGACATTGATGCGGTGTCCGACGGTGAGCAAGTGGTTATCGGCGGCATCATGCAGCATATTGAGCAGTGTGGTGTGCACTCCGGTGACTCGGCCTGTTCGCTACCGCCATACTCGCTGCCCGCTGACGTGCAAGACTTAATGCGCGAGCAGGTTAAAGCCATGGCGCTGGAGCTGGGTGTGATCGGCTTGATGAATACTCAATTGGCCTACCAAGACGGCAAAATTTATGTGATTGAAGTCAATCCGCGCGCCTCTCGTACCGTGCCGTTTGTGTCCAAATGTGTGGGTGTTTCTCTGGCGAAAATTGCTGCGCGCTGTCAGGCGGGCACTTCACTGGCCGAGCAAGGCTTTACCAGTGAGATTGTGCCAAGTTATTACAGCGTCAAAGAAGCGGTATTCCCGTTTAATAAATTCCCCGCAGTTGATCCCATTCTGGGCCCCGAGATGAAATCCACCGGTGAGGTCATGGGTGTGGGCGCAACCTTTGGCGAGGCTTACGCCAAAAGTCAGTTGGGCGCCAACAGCAAACTGCCTACCGGCGGCAAAGTATTTGTCAGTGTGCGCGATGTCGATAAGCCTGGGGTCGTGGCTGTCAGCCAAGAGCTGCTGAGCTTGGGCTTCACCATGGTGGCTACTCGCGGTACCGCGAAAGTGCTGAGTGACGCCGGTGTGGCGGTGGAAACCGTCAATAAAGTGGGCGAGGGACGCCCGCACATTGTCGATATGATTAAGAACGATGAAATCGATCTGATTATTAATACCACCGAGGGCCGTCAGGCCACGCGCGATTCGGCATCTATTCGCCGCAGCGCTGAGGCACACAGAGTCTACTACACCACGACCTTAGCCGGCGGCGAAGCCGTGTGCATGGCCATGGAGCAAGGAAAAGATATTCAGGTTCGTCGCTTGCAAGATCTGCACAAGGAGGCAGCGCAATGACTAAATACCCTATGACGGTAGAGGGTGCTGATGCCCTGCGCGCCGAGCTAGAAGAGCTGAAGAAAGTTCAACGTCCGCGCATTATCGAAGCTATTGCTGAGGCACGCGAGCACGGCGATCTTAAAGAAAATGCCGAGTACCACGCGGCGCGTGAACAACAAAGCTTCTGTGAGGGTCGTATTCAAGAGATTGAAGGCAAACTGGCCGACTCACAAGTGATCGATGTGAAAAGTATTCCGCACACCGGCAAGGTAATTTTTGGTACCACGGTTGCTATCGTCAATGTCGAGACCGATGAAGAGAAAACCTACCGTATCGTTGGCGACGATGAGGCGGATGTGAAACAGAACAAAATCTCAATCAGCTCTCCCATCGCCCGCGCCCTAATCGGCAAAGAAGAAGGGGATGTGGTGTTAGTGAAAACCCCTGGCGGTGACGTCGAGTACGAGATTGATTCGGTGGAGCATATTTAGGGGGCGTAGCCCCCGGCGGGATGCAGAATGCTGAACGCGGTACGCAGAATGTAAAAACAAGATGCAACGTTAGACCTTGACAGAGGCGAGTGACGCGGCAGCAAAATTGTTCAGCGTTCAGCGTTCAGCGTTCAGCGTTCAGCGTTCAGCGTTCAGCGTTCAGCGTTCAGCGTTCAGCGTTCAGCGCATCAAATTCGACAGTTTTGGGTTGGGCTTGGCGGCTTTGCGATAGAGCAGGGCCACTTTACCGATGGTTTGCACCAATTCGGTTTTCGGCAGGGCTTTTAGCGCTTCGATCACTTCATAGCGGTCTTCGCGTTCGATCAGTGCCAGCTTGACCTTAATCAGTTCGTGGTCATCCAGAGCGCGGTTCAGCTCGACCAACACCCCCTCCGATAGGCCGTTACCGGCAACGGTGACAATCGGCTTTAGGTTGTGTCCCAAGGAACGGAACTGTTTGCGTTTATCGGCGCTCAGGGGCATATAAGGGTACCTTTTACAATCAATATGAGTATCCGCTTGTGGCGGTTGCGTATTGTAACGCATTGTGCGACTCAGCCAACATCGAAAGATTCGGACAGGACATTACTATGGCCCGATCCAAAAGCAGCAAGCGCTGGCTGGAGGAGCATTTCTCCGACCAGTACGTTAAACAGTCCCAGCGCGACGGTTATCGCTCGCGCGCCAGTTATAAACTGGTAGAGCTGGATCAAAAAGACAAACTCTTTAAGTCGGGTATGACCGTGGTAGACCTGGGCGCCGCACCCGGCGGCTGGTCGCAGGTGGCCGCCCAGCGGGTGGGAGATCACGGCAAGGTACTGGCGTCGGATATTCTGGCGATGGATAGCATTGCCGGAGTTCAGTTTATTCAGGGTGATTTTACCGAAAATGAGGTTTTCGACACACTAATGAGCGCCATCGATGGCTCCCCGGTAGACCTTGTAATATCCGATATGGCCCCCAATATGAGTGGAGTAGGTGCTGTCGATCAGCCCAAGGCCATGTATTTGGTGGAGTTGGCGCTGGATATGGCCAGTCAAATACTGAAACCCGGTGGCAATTTTGTCGCCAAAGTCTTTCAGGGCGAGGGTTTTGAGCCTTGGTTGGCCGATGTGCGTGGCGCTTTTAGCAAGGTTGTCACCCGCAAGCCTGAGGCCTCAAGGGCTCGTTCACGCGAAGTTTATATCGTCGCCAAGGGCTTTAAAGGCTAGTGCACAAGGGTTATAAAGGGTAAAGCTGTGGTTTTTATGACGCTGTTATTCTCAAAACAGTGCCCATGAAGGCTATACTCATACAATTGGCGGAATGAATTTCGCTGGGGACGTTTCGCCCCAAGGGCTCAATAGGAGCCCAAAGATGATGTAAAGAGGGTTCAACCTTGAATGATATGACCAAAAACCTGATTTTATGGCTGATTATTGCCGCCGTGCTGTTCAGCGTATTTCAGGGATTTAATCAACCGACTCAGTCCAATGACATTACCTACTCCGAGTTCGTCACGGCAGTAGAGCAGGATCGCGTGCGCGAAGTCACCATCCAGGAGATGCAGGTTCGCGGCGTTATGGACGACAGCAAGCAATTCTCCACTAACTTGCCACTGATTCGCGACGAAGAATTAATGCCTGATTTGCGCCATCACGATGTGAAAATCACCGTATTGCCGCGCGAAGAGCCCAGCTTGTGGCACCAGCTGCTGGTGGCCAGCTTCCCCATCCTGATTATTATTGCCGTTTTCCTGTTCTTTATGAAACAGATGCAAGGTGGTGCCGGTGGCGGTCGTGGCGGCCCTATGAGCTTTGGTAAGAGCAAGGCTAAGCTACTGGGTGAAGATCAAGTAAAAACCACCTTTGCCGATGTGGCGGGTGTGGATGAGGCCAAAGAAGAGGTGCAGGAGCTAGTCGAGTACCTGCGCGATCCCACCAAATTCCAGCGACTGGGTGGCCAAATCCCCCGCGGCGTATTAATGGCGGGCCCGCCGGGCACGGGTAAAACCTTGTTGGCCAAAGCCATTGCCGGTGAGGCCAAGGTGCCTTTCTTTTCTATTTCCGGCTCTGATTTTGTCGAAATGTTTGTCGGTGTCGGTGCCTCTCGTGTACGCGATATGTTCGAGCAAGCGAAAAAGCAGGCACCGTGCATTATCTTTATCGATGAAATCGATGCGGTTGGTCGCCACCGTGGCGGCGGCCACGGCGGTGGCCACGATGAGCGCGAACAAACACTGAACCAATTGCTGGTGGAAATGGACGGTTTTGAAGGCAACGAAGGCGTTATTGTGATTGCCGCCACCAACCGACCCGATGTGCTCGATAAAGCACTGCTGCGTCCCGGTCGTTTTGACCGCCAAGTGGTCGTGGGGTTGCCGGACATTCGCGGCCGCGAACAGGTACTGAAAGTGCATATGCGCAAAGTGCCCATTTCCGATACCGTTGAGGCATCGGTGATCGCGCGCGGTACTCCAGGTTTCTCCGGCGCTGATCTGGCCAATCTGGTGAATGAGTCGGCCCTGTTTGCTGCCCGTGCCAACAAGCGCTTGGTAACCATGGAAGAGTTTGAAAAGGCACGCGATAAAATCATGATGGGGGCCGAGCGCCGCTCCATGGTGATGAGCGAGCAAGAAAAGGAAAACACCGCCTTTCACGAGGCCGGACATGCCATTGTCGGGCGCTTAGTGCCAGAGCACGACCCGATCCACAAGGTCACCATCATTCCACGAGGCCGCGCCTTGGGTGTCACTCAGTTTTTGCCTGAGTCAGACAAATACAGCTTGAGCCGCCGCGCGATTGAGTCGCAAATTTGTACTTTATTTGGCGGTCGTATCGCCGAACAAATGACACTGGGTGACGAAGGTATTACTACCGGGGCATCCAATGACATTGAACGGGCCACCGAACTGTCACGCAATATGGTGACTAAGTGGGGGCTGTCTGAGAAGTTAGGTCCGCTGCATTACGGTGAAGACGAAGGCGTGATGCCGGGTTCAGGCTCGCCGAATTATTCGGGGGCTACATCCAAAATCATTGATGAAGAAGTGCGCGATATTGTCGATCGCTGTTACAAGCGAGCGGAAGAATTACTGCATGAGAATCGCGATATTCTGGAAGCTATGAAGGCGGCTTTGGTGGAGTACGAAACCATTGACTCCGAACAAGTTGACGATTTGATGGCGCGTCGTAAAGTGCGCCCACCACGGGACTGGCACGACGGTGACTTTAACGGCCATATGGATGGCGGCGCTAGCGATGACGACAAGTCCGAAAAATCAAAAGATGGTGAAACCGGTCCTATTGGCGGTCCGGCTAAAGATCACTAATTAAATTGATCTGTTCAATAACCCCGCTGCGGCGGGGTTATTTTTTTCAGTAAGAAACACACTGCATGAAACCAGCCTCAGCATTGACCGGCGAGCTTGCCGCCGCATCTTACCGTATCGACTTATCGCGCCCGCGCGTGATGGGTATTCTTAACACGACCCCCGATTCCTTTTCTGACGGTGGCAACTGCTATCAGAGTGATCAGCTCGCTCTCGATTTGGCTCTGCATCGAGCTGAAGCTATGCTGGCCGGTGGCGCCAGCATCATTGATGTGGGCGGTGAATCCACCCGCCCTGGGGCTAAACCTGTGGGTGAGCAACAAGAGCTGGATCGAGTTGTGCCGGTGGTCGAGGCTATTGTGCAAAAATTATCGGCACCGGTTTCGGTGGACACCAGCAGCCCCGCCGTCATTCGTCATAGTGCCGCGGTGGGCGCTGCGATGATTAACGATGTGCGCGCCCTGCGCAAACCCGGCGCACTGCAAGCAGCCGCTGCGACAGGACTGCCAGTGTGTCTTATGCATATGCGCGGTGAGCCGGGCAATATGCAAGATGCTCCGTGTTACGACGATGTTGTTAGTGAAGTAGACGATTTTTTTACCGAGCGACTACAGGCGTGCGCCGATGTTGGGATCGCTCGCGATAAGCTATTGTTGGATCCGGGTTTTGGCTTCGGCAAATCTCTCGCGCACAATCTGACGTTATTGCGCGAGCTTGAACACTTTCATCACTTTGGTTGTCCATTACTGGTGGGCATGTCGCGTAAGTCTATGCTGGGGCAATTGCTGGGGCGTGAGATAAGTGAGCGTTTGCCTGGCTCATTGGCGCTAGCATTAGAGTCTGCCGCCCGCGGAGCGCATATTATTCGAGTGCACGACGTGCAGGAAACCTGCGATGTCTTAGCTGTGCACCAAGCATTACAAATGGAGAATAACAACTCATGAGTCGACAGTATTTTGGTACCGATGGTATTCGCGGCCGCGTTGGCGAAATGCCTATTACCCCTGATTTTATGCTCAAGCTTGGTTGGGCGGCAGGGCGTGTGTTGGTGGACAGGTACGACGGCCCGGGCTTAATTCTTATTGGTAAAGATACTCGTATTTCGGGCTATATGTTTGAGTCTGCACTGCAGGCCGGGCTTATTAATGCTGGTGTTGATGTCGGTTTGTTAGGGCCTATGCCCACGCCGGGTATTGCCTACCTCACTCGTACTTTTCAGGCGCAGGCCGGCATTGTTATCAGTGCATCACACAATTCTTACTATGATAACGGCATCAAGTTTTTCAGCGCCCAGGGAACAAAATTGCCGGATGATATCGAGCAGGCAATTGAGGCCCAACTGGAAAAACCCATGGTTACCTCGGAGCGTTTGGGCAAAGCGCGACGCATTACTGATGCCGCAGGCCGATATATCGAATTTTGCAAAGGCACCATGCCCTGGGGTTTTAATTTAAGCGGTATGCATATAGTGGTCGATTGCGCCCACGGCGCCACCTACCATATTGCCCCTGCGGTATTTTCCGAGTTGGGTGCTAAAGTAATTCCTTTCGCCACCGAACCCAACGGTACCAATATCAATCGCAGCTGTGGCTCAACCAGCCCTGAGGCTTTAAAGGAGCGAGTGCTGGAGGTCGGTGCTGATTTGGGGGTTGCATTTGACGGCGATGGTGACCGTCTGGTTTTTGTTGATCATAAAGGCGAAATTGTCGACGGTGACGAGCTGTTATACATTATTGCCGCTTATCAAAAAGAGTACGGCGGCGGTTGCAGTGGCGTGGTGGGAACCTTGATGAGTAACTTCGGTTTCGAGCTAGGGCTACAGGCACTGGGTATACCATTTGCGCGTGCCAAGGTTGGCGATCGCTACGTAATTGAAACCATGCGTAAAAATGGCTGGGCACTGGGCGGTGAGTCATCCGGGCATATTGTCTGTGGTAATGTGACAACCACCGGCGATGGTATTATCTCAGCGCTACAGATACTGCTGGCGATAAGCACCATGGACCAAACGTTGCACAGCGCCAAGCAAGGTATGGTGAAGTTGCCCCAAACGATGGTGAATGTGCATCGGGTTAAAAATATAGATTTGGCCCAGGATAAAACCATTCAGGCCGCCGTTACAGAAACAGAAGCAAAGCTTGCCGGCCGCGGCCGGGTCTTACTGCGCCCCTCGGGCACCGAGCCGGTGGTGCGAGTGATGGTGGAAGGCGAAGATCGTTCGCAAGTAAAAACCTTAGCTCAAGAGTTAGCCACAGTTGTGGAAGATGCGCTTAGTTAACCAAATACCGATGAATTTACCCCAATTGGTGGTTATTTCGCTTTTACGCCCGTTGTAACTTTTAGTGTGTTCGGCTACCATTGGCGGCCGCTTAACGGAGGGTATGTTATGGCGTCCGAATCAACTGCACAGCGTCGCCGATTAGTTGTCGGTAACTGGAAAATGTACGGTTCGAGACAGGAAAATACCCTTCTATTGGCCGATATACTGGCCGGTTGGGAGCCTTTGGCCGAAGTTGATGTGGCGATTTGCCCCTCATTTATCTATTTGCCACAGGTTGCAGAAGCCCTGCAAGGCTCCGCGATAGCCTGGGGTGGGCAAAGCTTAAACCCGGACGATAGCGGCGCTTTTACCGGCGAGGTCTCCGGTCCTATGCTAGCTGACGTGAATAGCCGATACGTTATTGTGGGTCATAATGAACGCCGACGCTTGCGAGCGGAAACGGATCAGTTTGTGGCGTTACAATTTGTCGCTGCCCAGCGGGCAGGCTTAATCCCAATTTTGTGTGTTGGGGAAAGCGCCGAAGATCGTGCGGCGGGCAATGCATTGGCTTTTATAACCGCCCAAATAAGTGCCGTTATAAATCTGGCAGGCATTGATGCGGTGGCAAGAGCCGTGCTGGCTTATGAGCCTATTTGGGCCGTGGGAACGGGTAAAACTGCCACCCCAGAACAGGCCGCCGAAGTACATGCCCATATTCGCCAACTGTTTGGCGAGCGGGGCGAGCAGCTCACCATTGTTTACGGTGGTAGTGTGAAAGCAAATAACGCAGCACAATTATTTGCTCTGGCCGATATTGATGGCGCCTTACTTGGTGGCGCCTCTTTAAATGCCGAAGAATTTCTGGCTATTTGTCGTCACGCCAATACGGCTGGGTGATAAATACTGAATATTGATACAACTCACTTGTTTATAGAAAACAGCTCAAACTAGAGAGCAGAGAAATGGAAAAAATTGTTTTAATCGTACATATACTGACCGCACTGGGTATTGTTGCCTTGATATTAATGCAGCAGGGCAAAGGTGCCTCTGCAGGTGCGTCTTTTGGTGGCGGCGCTTCGCAAACGGTATTTGGTAGTGAAGGTAGTGGTAACTTCTTCACCCGTGCCACTGCGATCTTTGCTTTCGTCTTTTTCTGCACCAGTTTTGGTTTGGCCATCATTGCTAAAAACAGTGCAAATATACCTGACGAAGCAATTCCAGCCATGATAGAATCCGCACCCGCGATGAGCGACGTACCGACAGCGGCTGAAGAAGCCCAGTCTGATGTACCCAGCGTAGACGTACCAGAAAGCACCGACGACGTACCCGCAGTACCCGCCGAGTAAGTTTTCAAATAGAAATTTGATGCTTTAATGCATCCCCCCTTCACCCAAGCGGTGGAAGGGTAGACGATGCACATGGATGTGCAAGGACCCGAAGCGTTCGCGGCGCTCACGGGGCCAGCTTTGTCGCGTGAGAGGATGATGTGTAGGGATACACAAATGCAACGATAGGCAGGAGCCGTTAGTTGCCGCCGGTAGCGACCACGCGTAGCGTGTCGGGACTCTCGCACAAAACGCTTAGAAAGATTTGATGCTTAATGCATCTCCCCTTTGCCCAAGTGGTGGAATTGGTAGACACGCTATCTTGAGGGGGTAGTGGCGCAAGCCGTGCCGGTTCAAGTCCGGCCTTGGGCACCATTAAAGAGGAAGGCTCTTCACGCAAGTGAAGAGCCTTTTTTTATGTGTGCCAGGCCGAACCGAGGTCCGGCGTGGACGGGGCGCTTCCCTGCGCCCCAGCTCTTCGAGCCAGCCCTTGCCGGGCTGTCCTAATTTGTTCCTGACAAAT